>JBDNHK010000005.1:0-119707 GCA_041688815.1 Acidimicrobiales bacterium
ATGGCCGCGCTCCTCGATCTCGAACGATCACAACGGAGGGCACCGACACTGCGAGGCGGCGGCACCGAAAGGGGAAGAACCTCAACCTACCAGACTCGTACACATGTTCGCAACTCGAATCAGGAGGAATCCCAGAGAATCGGTTCGCCGGGGCAACGGTCTGCGCCGCCTAGGGTGACGAGCCGTCAGACCACGTCGTGGGGGAGCCCGATCCGATGATCCTTGCCGAAGCCATCAACAGCCCGGTGTTCAACGAGACCGGTCTCGACCTCGGTCTGCTCATCCTGCGGGTGGTGGTCGGCCTCACCATCGCCGCCCACGGCTACAACCACATCTTCCGGGGCGGCAAGATCCAGGGCACGGCGGGGTGGTTCGCGTCACTCGGCATGAAGCCCGGCATCCTGCACGCCTGGCTGGCCAGCATCACCGAGCTCGCCGCCGGACTGTTGTTGGCCCTCGGTTTGCTCACCCCGCTCGGCGCGGCCGGGGTGGTCGGCACCATGGCCGTCGCCTTCGTCACCAACCATCGCAAGAACGGTTTCTTCATCTTCCGGCCCGGTGAGGGCTGGGAGTACGTGAACGTGTTGATGTGCGCCGGTCTGGCCCTCGGCGCCCTCGGCCCCGGGCAGTGGTCCATCGACAACGCCCTGGGGCTCGAATGGGTGTCGGGCCCGATCGGGTTCGCCATCGCCGCCATCGGCGGACTGGGCGGCGCCGCGCTGCTCCTGCTTTTCTTCTGGCGCCCCGAGAAGAAGACCGCCTGAACGAGGCCTCCACGGCCGGTCGCCGGCGAGGCCGGCCAGGGGGCCGTCAACGCCCGCAGACCTGCATCCCTCCAGCGAACTGTTGAGCCCAGGGAGCGCTAGCGCGCTCCCTGGGCTCAACAGTTCGAGCTTTTCGGCGCGGTGGGTCGAACGGGGGCCCTACGGGGTCGACCGCTGAGCGGTCACGGGACCATGACGGCCCGACCCTGCAGCGTGCCCCCGACCATCGCCCGGTAGACCTCGGCGGCCTGATCGAGGCGGTACGGCGTGGCGTGCACCGAGAACCCACCCGAGCGGGCCAGGGCGAACAGTTCCTGGAGTTCGGTGATGCTGCCCCAGTAGGTGCTCTGCACCGAGCACTCGTAGGGGAAGGTGAAGAAGTTGACGGGCAGCGTGCCGCCCCCGATGCCGACGATCGTGAGGCGCCCGAGCGGCGCCACGACGGAGGCGGCCAGGGCGAGGGTGTCGTCGTACCCGACGATGTCGAGCACCAGTTCGGCGCCTCGGCCTCCCGTGATCTGGCGGATCTCGGTGGTGGCATCGGGCCCGGCGACGACGGTGTGGTCGGCACCCAGGTCCGAGGCCAGCTTCAATGCCGACTCGCGTTGGTCCACGGAGATCACGGTGGTCGGGGAGAGGGCCTTGAGGAACTGCACGGCCAGGTGACCGAGCCCGCCGGCGCCGATGACGACGGTGTAGGAGCCGGGTACCAGCCACGGAAGTGAGGCCTTGACGGCGTGGTAGGGCGTGAGGCCGGCATCGGTGAGCGGCGCGGCGTCGGCCGGCGTCATGTCGCCCAGCGCAACCAGGTAGCGGGGCGCGGGCACCAGCAGGTACTCGGCCATCCCGCCGTCGACGCTCAGACCGGGGCCGCTGGCCGTGATGTTCAGGCAGTAGTTCTCCATGCCCTTGCGGCAGTTGAGGCACTGGCCGCACCCCCACGCACCGAACACGGCGACCGGTGCGCCGACCTCGAGCCCCCGGGTGGGAGCGGTGCCGGGGCCGAAGGCTTCGATCCACCCCGCGTTCTCGTGCCCGAGCGTCATCGGCGTGTTGCGGGGTTCGGCAGCGGAGAACTCCATGAGGCTCACATCGCTGTGGCAGGCACCCGCCCCACCGATGCGCACCAGCACCTGACCGGGTCCCGGGTCGGGCTGGGGCACCTCGTTGAGTGAGGTGGTCTCGTCCACATCCGCAGACCCACCGATGAGTTGGAACGCCTTCATGTGCTGACCCCCTGGTGCGCCGAGCTCGATGTGCCGGCTGGTGGCCTGCGTTCTAGCGCATCACCCGGTAGCTCAGCGCAACGCCTGGGCGAGGGTGCCGATGGCGGCGGCCATGGTGAGGTAGTCGTCGTTGTCGGGGCGCCCGGAAGCCTGGTCGTTGAGCTGCTCGGCCAGCAGCCGGAGTTGCGTGGCCACCGACTCCGCCTCGGACCGGGTGACGTCGTTGCGATCGGACCGCAGGAGCGGTGCGAGCTGCTGGGCCTGCATCTGCACCGCCGCGGCCCCTTCGGCCGCATCGAGCCGATCGCCGGTTACCGCCCGGGCCGTCTCGTTGACGAAGCGGATGCGCTGGGCCGGGTGCACGCCGGCAGCTTCCCACGCCGTGAAGCTCTGGGCCCGGTCACACCGACCCTGCCGGTCACCCCCCGTTGCCGATCATCTAATCACCGACTCCGGCGATCGCGGAGCGTCGTAGGACCCGCGTCGTGCTTGTCGCCCGGATCGTCGCCTTCGTCGCCGGCGCGCTGCTGCTCGTCGCCACCTTGCGGGCCGTGGTGCGCACGTTCGTCGTCCCTCGCGGCGAACAGGTCCTGTCGTCACGGTTGGTGTTCCTCGGCTTGCGTCCGTTCTACGACACGCTGGCCGGACGCCATTCCGACGCCAGCCGCTCCCATGCCGTGCGCAGCCGGTTCGCCGCCGTCACCGGTCACGTTCCTGATCCGACTCCACGCCGTGGGGTGGAACGACCGTTTCGACGAGATCTGGGCCGACTGGGAGCACTGGTTCGCCGAGCTCGAGGGGGTCAGCGCTTGCCGGTATAGGCGCCGGTGAGGACGGCGGCGCTGGTCGAGGCGGCGGCCACGTCGGCTTCGGCCTCGGCCGCCGGGGTGCTCTCCTCGATTCCGGATGGTGTGGGCAGGGCGTACACCGTGAACTGGTAGGTGTGGGTGGCCCCGGGCGGAGGGCACGCCGGGGCCCACTGCGCCTGGCCGTCGGCGTTCTGGCCGACCACCGCGTCGGGGGGCACGAGCCCTTCCGGGAAGCTCACCCCGTCGGGGGACAGGCCGGCCACCACCCAGTGCACGCGTCCGGCGGCGTCGGGATCGGTCACCACCACCACGAGCTCGGCCACATCGCCCCCGGCTCCGCCGATGTCGAGCGGCGGGGAGTCGCCGGCTCCGTCGCACGAGAAGGTCGCGGGCATGGGGTCGCCCGGTGGCCACGCCGGTGAAGTGATCGACAGGCCGATGGGGGTGACGACGGCGGGCTTGGTCGTGGCCGTCGCCTTGCGTGCCGGCGCCGTGGCCCCGGGGGCGGGATCGCGCAGCGCCCGGCCACTGGTGCCGCAGGCCGTGAGGAGCACGGCGGCGATCGCCACCATGGCCATGGCGGCCCGACGTCGCAACCGGGGGGGTACCCGGGAGGGGGAGAGGGTGTGGGACGGAGGCGGGCTCGGCACAGGTGACGAGACTACGGCCCGGTGGGTGCCGCCCCAGCCTCACCCCGGTAGCTTCACCCCATGGCTGATCGCTGCCTGCTCTCCGTGCACGCCCACCCCGATGACGAAGCCTCCAAAGGGGCCAGCACCGTGGCCCGCTACAAGGCCGACGACGTGCGCGCCGTTCTCGTCACCTGCACCGGTGGGGAGGAGGGCGACATCCTCAACCCGGCCATGGACACACCGGAGGTGCGAGCCCGACTGGCCGAGGTGCGGCGCGACGAACTCGACCTGGCCGCGCGGATCATCGGCTACGACGAGGTCATCATGCTGGGCTACCGCGACTCGGGGATGCCCGACAGCGAGGCCAACGCCAATCCTGGATCCTTCGCCCGCGCCGACCTCGACGAGGCGGTGGGCCGGCTGGTCGAGATCATCCGCAGCGAGCAGCCCCAGGTGATCCTCACCTACGGCGACGACCAGTCCGGCTACCCGCACCCGGACCATCTCCGGGTGCACGACATCTCCCTGCCCGCCTTCGACCTGGCCGGCGACCCGAGCTACCGGCCCGAGCTCGGTGAGCCGTTCACCCCGCTCAAGATGTACTACTCGGTGTGGTCGCGAGCCCGGATCCAGGGCATGCACGACAAGTTCCTCGAGCTGGGCCTCGAATCGCCGTTCGGCTCCGACTGGTTCGAGCGTCCCGACCAGGACGACCGCATCACCACGTCGGTCCCCATCGATGACTACCAGGACGTCCGGATGGAGGCCCTGCTGGCCCATGCCACCCAGGTCGATCCCACCTCGCCGTTCTGGTTCGGCCTGCCCCGGGAGGCGGCCCGGACGGTGTACCCCTTCGAGGACTACATCCTGGCCCGTACCCGGGTCGAGTCGTCACTCCCCGAGTCCGACCTCTTCGCCGGCATCGCCTGACCGACCCGACGACGGCAGGGTCGGCGAGCCGTCAGCCCGATACTTCGGCTCTCGGGGTGATCTCGACCGGCAGTTGCGCGCCGCGGTCGGCGACCTCGTACATGCGTAGGGTGCCGGGTTGGGCGAGCACCACGGTCACGGTGTCACCGGGTCGCTGCCCACCGGTGTCGACCAGCGGGGAGGGGGTGGCCACGTTGCGGTCGCCGACATCGGGGGGAGATTCGCCCGGGGGTGTGAGGAAACCCACCACCTGTTGCTCGCCGGTGCCCGTGAATCGGATCTCCAAGACCGACCCGGCCGGTAGGCGGGCCGGGTCGGCCGCCACCCGGTCGTCGCCCTGGCCCCGTTCGCCGACGCTGGCCTGAAGGCCGCGGTCGTCGGCCGTGACCACCAGCCGGGGTCGGAAGTCGGCGTCCGCGACCCCGGGCTGGCCGGTCTGGTCGGTGCCGCACCCGCCGACGGCCATCGCCGACGAGACGACGAGCAGCGTGGCGATGATCACCGTGATGTGGCGACGCGGGACCGAGAGGCTCACGGCGGCGAGTCTCGCACGCGACCCGAGGTGGGCCGGAGCATCGTCGGCGGTCAGTCGCCGGCGCGTTGGAGCTGGCGGAGGGCCCGGTAGCCGATGAGGGCGGCGCCCGATCGGGCCACCATGGCCCGTAGCCCGGAGTCGTGGCAGACGAAGTGGTGGTCGTCGACGCGGGCGGCCCAGTCGGGGGTCATGGCCCGCAGCTCAGGGGTGTCGATGGCCGGGTGCACGTACAGCTCGGTCACCCCGGCGGGCAGGTCGAACAGGGCCCGCTCGATGCTGCGGCGACTGCCGACACCGTTGACGTGCACGAAGTGGTCGGGGAACACGACACCCTCTTCGGCCGCCAAGCGACGGAACGGGAAGCCGATGGCCCGTTCGGTGGAGGCGCCGGAGAGACGCAGGGGCAGCCCGAAGTCGACGGCCAGCTCGAGGTAGACGTCGAAGAACTCGGGGCGAAGTTGCAGGGTGCCCATGTGGGAGTCGAGGTGGCTGACGTCGAACCCCCACAGGATGGCCCGCTCCACCTGGGCGCGACACTCCCGCCGTACCTCTTCGAGGTCGGCGTGGTCCCAGACGTCGTCGAGGGTCGCCGGGAACCCCCCGTTGCCGTCGAGCAGCGACGGGGCCCTGGTGATGGGTCCCCAGCGGTAGCCGTCCCACTCGGCGTTGAGGGTGAGGTGTACGCCGACGTCCTCGCCGAGGTACTGCGCGGCGGCGTGACGGGCCCACGGGCAGGGGACCATGAGCGACGCGCTGGTGGCGATGCCGTTGCGCAGAGCCTCGTAGGTTCCGGTGTTGGCGGCGTGGGCCAGCCCGAGGTCGTCGCAGTTGAGGATGAGCAGCTTGGCGTCGGGGGCGTGGCCGAGACGCTCGGCGAGGGTGGTCACGGGCCAGACGGTACCGCCCCCGAGCAGGCGCCCCACAGCCCCCGGCTCTGTTGGCGGGCTTCGGCGGCCGCAGCCGTGAACTCGCGGGTGTGGGCGGTGTTGGGGGCAATGGTGAGGACCTCGGCGTAGCCGCCGCGGACCAGTTCGACGTTCACGAACAGCCCGTCGGGCCGACGGATGAGGTAAGCGAGGAGCCGACCGTACGGGTCGCGTTCCTCGTGATCGCGCTCGAGCTCGACCGGCGTGCCCGGGGGGAGCAGGTCGGCGGTGTGGGCCGAGGCCTCGGGGCCGAAGCACCCGACGGGCTTGGTGGGGTGCTTGGTCTCCGGTGTGTCGATGCCGATGAGGCGAACGCTCTCGTCGTGTCCGTCGATACGGACCTTCACGGTGTCGCCATCGACCACCTCGCGGACCACGGTGCCCGCCGAGGCCGCCGCCGGTGGTGGGCGGAGCCGGGCGACGAACACGGCGAGGAGCCCGACGAACAACCCCAGCAGGACCAAGGCGATGGCAAGGCTGAGCCACGGAGGTGGCGCCGAGGAGACGGTGGCGGTGAAGCGGTGAGGAGCTCGACGCGAAGAGCGAGAAGAGCGGAGATCGGCCATGGCGGGTCCTTGAGGTGAACCGGTGATGGCCGCCACAGCAGCGAGGAACCCACCGTAGACACTCGGTGGGACAGTGGGTCAGAGGCGTTCGATGATGGTGCCCGTACCCAGACCACCACCGCAGCACATGGTGACGAGACCGTAACGTCCGCCGGTGCGCTGCAGTTCGTGCACGGCCTTGGTGGTGAGGACGGCCCCGGTGCCACCCAACGGGTGCCCGAGGGCGATGGCCCCTCCGTTGGGGTTCACCCCGTCGAGATCGACCTCGAGCTCCTTGGCCCACGCCAGCACGACGGAGGCGAAGGCCTCGTTGATCTCGACGACGTCGATGTCGTCCATGGTGAGACCGGTGCGATCGAGCAGCCGCCGGGTGGCATCGATCGGCCCGGTGAGCATGAGTACGGGGTCGACGCCGACCAGGCAGGTGTCGACGATCCTGGCCAACGGGTTGAGCCCGAGGGCTGCGGCCTTGGGGGCGCTCATCATGAGGATGGCGGCGGCGCCGTCGGAGATCTGCGACGACGACCCGGCGGTGTGCACACCGTCTTCGCGCGCCACGGGCTTCAGGTTGGCCAACCCTTCGAGGCTGGTGTCACGCAACCCCTCGTCGCGGGCGACGTGGTGGTGGGTGCCGGTGGGTGATCCGTCGTCGTCGACGTCGGGGGCGTCGACCCCGACGAGCTGGGTGGCGAAGCGATCTTCGGCCCAGGCCTGGGCGGCGAGCTGCTGGGAGCGCAGGCCGAAGGCGTCGGTGTCGGCCCGGGTGATGCCCCACTTCTCGGCGATGCGCTCGGCCCCCTCGAACTGTGACGTGTACTCGTAGTGCGGGAAGTAGGTCTTGGGCACCGGGCTGCCGAACCCGAGCTTCTTCGACGAGTTGGAACCGATGGGCACCCGGCTCATGAGTTCGACGCCACACGCCACGGCCACGTCGACCACTCCCGACCCGATGAGGGCGGCGGCGATGTCGGTGGCCTGCTGGCTCGAGCCGCACTGGGTGTCGACCGTGGTGGCCGCGGTCTCGAGCGGGAGGCCGGCGGCCAGCCAGGCGGTGCGGGCGATGTTGAACGACTGCATGCCGATCTGGCTCACGCAACCGCCGATGACCTGGTCCACCTCTCCTGGATCGACCCCGGTTCGGTCGAACAGCGCGGTGAGGGGCACACCCAGCAGGTCGGCGGGATGCATGGTGGACAGGCCCCCGTTGCGACGGCCCACAGGGGTGCGCACGGCATCGACGATCACGACATCGGTCATGGCCCGATGCTACCGAGGGCGGCTGTCAGGGTGGGCAGAGTGGCTCAGGCCGCCGC
The DNA here is from genome assembly GCA_041688815.1 of Acidimicrobiales bacterium. Classification (GTDB taxonomy): domain Bacteria; phylum Actinomycetota; class Acidimicrobiia; order Acidimicrobiales; family Acidimicrobilacustridaceae; genus Rhabdothermincola_A. The sequence goes on from JBDNHK010000005.1 coordinate 7,702, forward strand.
AGGGTGGTGGCGGTCGAGGCCGGCGGACGTGGTGCGGGCCCGCCGCAGGGCCGCTCGGGCCTTGCTGATGCCGGTGCGGCCGACGGCCCTGGTGGTGTCGTCGATGCGCCACGAGGCGGGGGCCTTGGGGGAGTCGGCCGAGCGGGTCTCGGCGAGCAGTCGCAGTTGGGATTCCATGAAAGCAGTCTCCCCAGGGGGTGCGACATCGGCCCACGAGCCCGGGGACACCGAGGCTGGAGCCCGAGGTCGAGTTGATGGCAGCGACCCTTCGCCCACCGGTGCTACGGAACGTAGGACATGACCATCGCCATACCCCGTTCGAGGTGGTAGGTGTTGTGGCAGTGGATCATCCACTGCCCGGGGTTGTCGGCGTCGAATTCGATGGCGACGCGTTGGCCAGGGAGGACGTTGACGGTGTCCTTACGGGGACCGGCAGGATCACCACCGACGCGGAAGGTGTGGCCGTGGAGGTGGATCGGGTGCCACATGGTGGTGGTGTTCTCGAAGGTCAGGCGAACTCGCTGACCGGAGCGGATCTCGACCGGCGGGCGGTTCGGGAACGTCGCTCCGTCGAATCCCCAGGTGTAGGGCATCATCGATCCGGTGAGCCTGATGAGTTCGTCGACGTCGGGTTTCTTGGGGCCGAGTCGAACGGCTTCGGTGGCTCGCAGGTCCTCGAGCGTGAGTAGGCGGCCGTCGAGGGTCCCAGGGAGTTCCCCGGCCGGAGGGGCTTCGGTGGCCTGGGCATCGGAGGTTCGGATGACAGCCTCTGCGGTGACCGTCTTGCCCTCGGCCAGGGCGACGAGCGGCCAGGCTCCCGATTGGGGTTGCACGATGACGTCGTATCGTTCTCCCATACCGATGAGGAGCGCGTCGACCTCGACGGGCTCGACGGGGAACCCGTCGGTGTGGGTGACGGTCATGCGGTGGCCGCCGATCGCCACTCGGTAGGCGGTGTCCGAGCCGGCGTTGATGAACCGCAGACGCACGCGGCCGCCGGCCGGGACATCGATGGTGGGCCGGTCTGCGGTGGGCCGGCCGTTGATCAAGTGGAGCGGGTAGTCGACGTCGCCGGCGTCGCCGCCGAGGACGTCGGACTCGAACTCGGGCATGCTGCCCATGCCGTTCATGCCGTTCATGCCGTTCATGCCGTTCATGCCGCCCATACCGGCGAGCGACTGCATCACGTCGTCGGGTGTCCGGCCGATGCCATCGAGCCAGTCGTCGAGCACGATGACCTGGTCGACGTCGTAGCGGCCCGCATCGGACGGGTCCTCGATGACCAGCGGCGCGTAGAGCGCGCGGTCGAGTTGCAGGCCCATGTGCGGGTGGAACCAGTACGTACCGGCGTGGGGAAGAACGAACTTGTAGTTGAAAGTCTCGCCCGGCCTGACGGGGGGCTGGGTCAAGTCGTGGACGCCGTCCATGTCGTTTCGGAGTGCCAAACCGTGCCAGTGGATCGTGGATTCCTCGGGGAGGTCGTTCCGAAACGCGACTTCGAGGACGTCGCCAACTTTCGCTCGTATCTCCTTTCCGGGGATGACGCCGTCGAACGCCCACGTGTCGACCTGTCGCTGTCCTACGCCGAGCCTCGTTGGCGCAGCTCGGAGCTGTCGCTTGGTGACGTTGCCGGTCACAGCCCGGCGTGATTCGGCGACCGCGATTGCGGGGTCGGTGGGACCGATCGCGTTGCTCAGGCCGGTGGCCTCAGGAGCGGCACCGTTCGACGTCACCTGGGTGCATCCGGCCGTCAGGAGAACGGCGCCGGCCGAGAACTGCAGGAACCGGCGGCGGTCGATCGGGGTGTGGGGGGTCATGGTCAGCCTTTCGGACGTCAGTGTCTTCGCGTTTGGGAGCCGCGTGCGTGGGTTCGCCCGGAGCGGCCCGGGTCGGGTGAGCGCGGGCTTCGGATGTCGTCGAGGGGTCGATCGTCATCGGGGAGACGCGGAAGCGATCAGTTGCCTTCCTGAAACGAATCGGCCATTGGTTGGAGGAACGACCGCCGCATGGCGGAGTCGGCGATCATGGTGGGCGCGATGGCCCGGGTGGTCGGGTGCTGTCCCGTGCCGAAGGCCTGGCCGGCGAGGGCGATGCCCTGCTCGTGGTGGCGGACCAGCCATTCGAGAAAGAGCCGATCGAACGTTGGGCCGAAGGCGTTCTCGAGTTTGACGAGCTCAGAGTCCCACGAGGCCGCACCGGACATCACCCCGGCCGACGTCTCGGCCATGGTCGAGTCCGACACCGGCTCGTTGGCGTACCGGAGCAAATCGGACAGCTGGTACACCTCGGGAACGGTCTCGGCCTTGATCAGCGTTGCCAGGAAGACGACTTCGGGGTTGCGACTGTTGGCGAGTGCGGTGTCCGCGATCCGCACGACCTGGCTCCGGCGAACGACAACGGCCTGGGCGAATCGGAGATCCGTTTCGTTCGGCGGCATCACCATGGACCCCATGGCCATGCCGGGCATCGATCCGTTGTTCCCACCGGGGTTCGTTCCCATGTCCATCCCGGGCATCGATCCGTTGTTCCCGCCGGGGTTCGCTCCCATGTCCATCCCGGGCATCGATCCGTTGTTCCCGCCGGGGTTCGCTCCCATGTCCATGCCCGGCATCCCCATGTCCATCCCCGCCATCGCCCCTGCGGGCCCGCTTGCGGAGACGGCACCCATCGTCGTAGGGCCGTGACTGTGGGGGGATGCGATTCCCACAACAGCAAGTATCACGACGCTGAGGCTGATCACGCTGGCGGCCACGACCGATCCGGCCAAGTGGCGGTCCACTCGATCTGACAGCCGCGCCGCGACAGCGGCGCAGGTAGCGGCGACGAGGCCGAGCATGGCGGCGATCCCATCCTGTATGCCCACGTGTTCCACTTCGGCCAGCGCCTCGGGGATGGGTAGGCCGACGGTGCGCGACAACAGCCACATCACCGCGAACGACCCGTTCAGCAGCATGCCGAAAATCGCCGAGAGCCGTCTGGGATCGGCGACGTAGTAGAAGGCCCAGGCCACCTGGAGTACCGCCGTGATCGCGAAAAGAACTGCGGCCACGACCTCGGCGCTGTGTGTCCCGGCGGCGGCCGCGTGCACCAGTCCCGCCCCCGCCGATGACACTGCGGCGGCGGCGACGAGCGGGTGTCGAAGGATCCAAGAGCGCGTGAGCGGGCTTTCCTGGTGCCCTCCATCGTTCGGAGCGTCAGCCGGGGTTTCGGGGGGTGGGGCGAGGGTGGAGACCACGTACCGTCCTTTCGAGAAGTCCGGGGAAGTTCTACGACGAACAGTAGTAGATCTCGAGCGGGACCCCATAGCGCGGCCGTCACTCGGTCGCCGTCCCTTTCCACGAGCCCGGCACCCTTCCTACGACACGCTGTCGTGGGTTGTTGTACGCCGTGGGACCTCCACCTAGGCTCCAAGCGGCAAGGAGGTGTTGTCACCCTTGGCTGATCGTCGCCCGATGGGATCGTTGGAAGCGCAGGTGCTCGACGTGCTGTGGCGCGCTGATGGCCCCGTGACCCCGGCCGAAGTGCGGGAGGCTCTCGACGCCGACCTCGCCTATACGACAGTGATGACGATCCTGTCTCGACTGTGGCAGAAGGGATTGGCGGCGCGGACCAAGCAAAGCCGGGCGTTTGCCTACGGGGCGGTGGTGTCGGAGTCTGATCTTGCGGCCACCCGAATGCGCGCCGCCCTGACGGCGACATCGGACCGCACGGCGACGATGAGCCGGTTCGTGGACGGCCTTGACCCGCGTGAGGCCGCCGCGCTGCGCACCTTGCTCGAGGAAGCCGGCGGATGAACCTCCTGCTGGTGGCGCCACTGCTGCTCACGTTCGCGGGAGCCGTGGCGGGGTTGTTCCTGCCGCGACTGGTCTCGCCGGCAACCTGCGCGCGCGTGCTGACCGCGACGGTCGTCGTGGCCGCGAGCGCCATCGCCGCCGCGTTGATGCTGGTCGGGACAGCGGCCGCGTCTGAGCTGAGCGCGGTTTCCAGCGTCATCGGTTGGTGCCGGGCCCTGTACCCCGGCGACCATGAGGCCTCCCCGTGGGCGGGGATCATCGCCGCAGGGATACTGATCGCCGCGGCCGTCCGAGGTGGGCAGTACGTGCGCCGAGTTCGATCAGAGCACGCGCCGTACAAGGGCATCGACGGGATCGAGGTGGTGGCCACCGGTGAACCGATCGCCTTCGCCGTGCCGGGTCGCCCCGGCGGTGTGGTCATCGGATCCCATCTTCTCCTGGCGCTCGAAGCCGACGAACGGTGCGCCGTCCTCGCCCACGAGAACGCTCATCTCCGTCACCACCACCACCGTTACGTCCACACCGCCGAGCTGTGCGCGGCCGTGTTCCCGTTCCTCGTGCCTCAGGCCCGCCAGGTCCGCTTCGCGACCGAACGGTGGGCCGACGAGAGCGCGGCGACCGAGATCGGTTCGCGGCGCACCGTTGCCAGGGCGATCGCCCGGGTCGCGCTCATGTCCCATCCTCGCGACCTGAGCCCCGCGCTGGCGTTCAGCGGTCGCGGCACCAGCGCCCGGGTCGAGGCACTCCTGCACCCCATCGCCCCCCGGCGCTTCGAGCTGGCGCTGGCGGTGTCGGTGTCGGTGGGCACCATTGCCGCCACGTTGGCCGGGTCGTCGGTGCAGGTCCATCACCTGGCGCTCTTCCTGGTGCAGGCCTGCCTCTTGTGAGACCGGCCGGGGCGGCCGGGGGGGGGGGGCTACACCGGCGCGCCCGGGGCCACCAGCGGCCAGGGCCGCTCTCGTTCGAGCAGGGCCGCCACGTCGAAGAGCAGGCCGTCGGCGTGGTGGCGGGCCATGATCTGGACCCCAACCGGCATCCCGTCCACCAGCCCGGCCGGCACCGACACCGCCGGGCAGCCGGTGATGTTGGCGGGGATGGTGAGCGCCCCGTTGTTCTCGGGGCCCACCCGGCGGTCGCCGACGCGGGTGTTGAGCGTGACGGGGGCGGGATAGGCGGCGTCGGGATTCGTGGCGCAGATCACCAGGTCGACCTGATCGAACACCGCGGCCATGGTCTCGTTGGCCGCGGTCCGACGCTCGCTCACCCGGGCCGCCATACCCAGGTCGAATCTCTCCTCGGCGGTCTGCACCCCGAAAGCCATCTCCTCGGTGAGCAGTTCGCGGTCGGCGGGCCAGCGGTCCTTCAGGTCGGCCAGCACCCCGGCCAGACCGCTCATGGCCCATTCGAAGCCCAGCGGCGGGATGTCGACGTCGACGCCTTCGACGGTCCGGAGCCCGGCGGCGGCCACCAGCATCTCGGCCGTCTCGATCACGAGGGCCTCCACCGCCGGCAACACCACCGCGGTCGACAGGTGGGGAACCACCGCGACCCGCAGCCCCGAGAGGTCGTGGGTTCCGATGCCGGCCTCCCAACCGCCGGGGGAGGGGATGCTGTAGGGATCGCGGCTGTCGTAGCCGGCGCACACGTCGAACCACCGGGCCGCGTCGCGTACCGATCGGGCCAGGCACCCGATGACCACGGTGAAGTTGCCGACCTGGGCGCGGGGTCCTCGTGGGATGCGGCCGACAGTGCCCTTCATGCCCACCAGCCCGTTGAACCCGGCCGGGATCCGGATCGACCCACCGCCGTCGCCGCCGGTGGCGATGGGCACCAGACCGCCGGCCACGGCGGAGGCGCTGCCGCCCGACGAGCCCCCAGCGCTGCGGGTTGGATCCCAGGCGTTGCCGGTGACGCCGTGGAGGCGGTTCACGCTCACGTTGAGCCCGCCGAACTCCGAGGCCGTCGTCTGCCCCACCGGCACGGCGCCGCCTCGATCGACGGCTCGTTGCACCATCGTGGCCGTGTGCCCGGCGATCCGATCGGCGAACACGAGTGACGCCTCGGTGTCGGGCCAGCCGGTCACCGGGGTGAGTTCCTTCACACCGAAGGGGACGCCTCCGAAGGGTTTCGAGACGTCGGCGGCCGCGGCCGCGTCTCGGGCGCGGTCACCGTCGACGAACGAGAACGCGTTGAGGCCACTGGCCTCGATGGCGGCCAGGGTGGCGTCCATCTCCTCGACGGGCGAGTGGCCGCCGGAACGGTACGCGTCGACGAGCGACGCGGCGTCCCCCTGCCATGGAAGGTCGGCCATGGGCCTGACCTTAGGCACCTAGAGTCCACCGATGTGAACGCGCGCGAATGGCTGGGCCTCCAGCCCACCCACAACCCCATGCGGTGGTACCTCCCGGTGACCCCCGGGATCTGCAGTGGGCTGGGCACGCTCTTCGGGGGCTGTGGGCTCGGTGCCGCCATCGAGGCCCTCGAACGCACCACCGGTCGACCCGTTGTATGGGCCTGTGCCCAGTACCTCAGCTACACCCGACCCCCGTCGGTCGTCGATCTCGACGTGCACATCGGGGCTCACGGTCGTTCCACAACCCAGGCCCGTGTGCTCGGACAGGTGGGCGACACCGAGATCTTCACTGTCAACGCCTCGCTCGGCAGCCGAGACTTCGCCGAGGAGGGCCAGTGGGTCACCATGCCCGAGTCGCCTTCACCCGACGACTGCCCGCCTCGCGAGTACCGCTTCGACCCCGGCAACACCATCGCCAGCCGGCTCGAGTCGCGTATGGCGGTCGAGGCGCCCGGCACCGGCCGCACGGCGTTCTGGACCCGTATGCCCGGCCTCTCGATGAACTCGGCGGCGGCGTTGGCGATCCTCGGCGATTTCGTGCCCATGGGCCTCGGCCAGACGCTCACCAGCGAGATCAGCTCGAACAGCCTCGACAACACGTTGAGGGTGCTGCACACGGCGGCCACCGAGTGGGTGCTCGTCGACGTGCGCATCGAGGCGGTGGCACGCGGGTTCGGGCACGGTCACATCTACCTGTGGGCCGAGGACGGGTCGCTGATGGGGTCGGCCAGCCAGTCGGCCATGATCCGGCTGTGGCGGGAACCTCCGGCGGCGCGATGACCTCGCCGGTCGGACCCCGGTACGGCATGACCATCCCCTTCGATGGGGTGCCGCTCCACGCCCAGCGCGAGTGGATCGAGGAGTTGGTGTCGCTCGGCTACACCGATGTGTGGTCGGCCGAAGCCGACGGCGCCGACGGGTTCACCCCGCTCGCCCTCACCTCGGTGTGGGCGCCTACTCTGCGCCTCGGCACGGCCATCATCCCTGCCTTCACCCGGGGTCCCGCCTGCCTGGCCCAGAGCGTCGGGGCCATGGCCCAGGCCGCCCCCGGGCGCTTCGTACTCGGGATGGGTACCTCCTCGAACGTGATCGTCGAGCGCTGGAACGGCATCGCCTTCGACCAGCCCTACAAGCGCATGCGCGACACGGTGCGGTTCCTGCGCCAGGCGCTCACCGGTGAGAAGGTCACCGAGACCTACGACACGTTCGCCGTGAAAGGGTTTCGGCTGAAGGTCCTCCCCGAGCAGCCCGTGCCCATTCTCGTGGCCGCCCTGCGCGAGGGAATGTTGAACCTCGCCGGTCGGGAGGGCGACGGGGCCATCATCAACTGGTTGTCGGCCGATGACGTGGCCCGGGTGGCGCCCATCGTGAAGGCGCACGGGGCCGACAAGGAGATCGTGGCCCGCATCTTCGTCGCCCCCTCCGAGGACACCGAGGCGGTGCGCGCCGCCGCTCGCTTCGCCATCGCCGCCTATCTGAACGTCGGGGTGTACCGGGCCTTCCACGAGTGGCTCGGTCGCACCGACGACCTGGCCGACATGTGGGCGGCCTGGGAGGCCGGCGACCGGCCGGCGGCGCTGGCCGCCATCCCCGACCACGTCGTGGACGACCTCGTCGTGCACGGCTCCGCCGAGCAGTGTCGCGCCCAGATCCAGCGCTACGTCGACAACGGGGTCACCACACCGGCGCTGGCCGTGCTGCCCCTGGCGCCTGACATCGACGTGCGTCGCTCGTTGGCCGATCTGGCCCCCAGGTAGGGCGCGCGTTCAGAACAGGTCGAGTTGTTCGGTGCGTTCGGCGCGCTCGGGTAAGGGCTCCCATACGACGCCACCACGGGGGCCGCGGGTACGGACCTCGACGAGGTCGAGAGGCAGCGCCCGTAGCGCCCCCTTGGCGTCGCGCACCCCGAGGCTCCCGTCGCTCTCACGGCGGGCCACCATGCCTTCCTTCCACCGTTCGCCGTCACGGCGTCGGAAGCGCACGCGGTCACCCGGCAGCAGCCCGAGGGCCACGAGGCCGGCGTCACCGGCTCCGGCCGGGTCGGCCGCCGGGCTCGACCGACGGGTCCGGGGGGCTCGGGGTGTCATGGCTGCCTCGGCGCCATGGGCGGGCCGGCGAAGCGGTCGTTGAGTCGACGCATCCCTTCGAGCCAGCGTTCGCGGTCGGTGGCTCGGCGCCGTTCGTACTCGGCCACGTCGGCGTGGGGCAGGATCAAGAAGCGCTCATCGCGGATGCCGGCGATGGCGGCAATCGCGACCTCGTCGGCCGACATGACCCCGTCGAGCCCGGCCACGCCGCCGTCGTCGTGCCCGCCGAGCATGGCCGTGGCCACCGCCTGGGGGCACAGGGCCGAGACCTTCAACCCGGCGTGGCCGTAGGTGATGGTGAGCCACTCGGCCAGGGCCACCGCGGCGTGCTTCGACACCGAGTAGGGAGCGGAGCCGACCTGGGTGAGCAGCCCGGCCGCCGAGGCGGTGTTGAGCAGGTAGCCGCCGCCCCGTTCGAGCATGCGCGGCACCAGCGCCCGGGCCGCCCACAGGTGGGCCATGACGTTGATGTCCATCACCCGCCGCCACTCGTCGTCGGGGAGCTCGACGCCGCCGATGCTCAGCACCCCGGCGTTGGAGCAGAAGAGATCGATGGGGCCATGCTCGGCCTCCACGGTGTCGACGACTCGGGTGACCTCGGATTCGTCGGCCAGGTCGGCGGCGATCGCCGTGCCCCGGTGGCCGAGTTCGGCGGCGACGGCGACGGCCCCGGGGCCGTCACGGTCGACGACGACCACCGTCCGTGCCCCCTCGGTGGCTGCGGCGCGAGCCAGTGACCGTCCGATGCCCGAGGCCCCCCCGGTGACGACGACGAGGCGATCAGCCAGCTCCATGACCGGACTCTACGACGGCCTCGCGACAGCCGAGGACGGCCGCGAAGAACGCGCCGCCCGGCTTCAGAGCCCGAGACCGGCGGCGGCTTCCATGGTGGAGCGGACGGTACCCATCCGGTCGGTACCCCAAGGCAGCGGCATCACCACGGGTACCTGCACACCTGCGTCGACGTAGGCCTGCACGGTGGCGTGGACGTGGGCGGCGTCGCCCATCACGTCGATGGCGTCGACCATCCGATCCGAGACGGCCGCCACCGCCCCTTCTCGATCCCGCGCCGCGTGGTGCTCGCGGATGGTGGCCACTTCGTCGGCGAAGCCGGCGCGCTCGAAGTTGCGAGCGTAGGAATCCACCACCGCGTAGGAGAACAGGTCGCGGCGGGCCAGCTCCACCCCCTCCTCGCGCTCGCACACCCCGACGTGCACATAGGCGTAGATGGTGGCGTCGCCGCCGGCGCGCACCTGCTCCACCGACCAGGGCACGTGCGACGCCGGGAGGTAGTTGAGCAGCACGCCGTCCGCCAACTCGCCGGCCAGGCGCAACATGGCGGGGTTCAGCGCCGCCACCACGATCTTCGGGCGACGCGCGCCGAGGCGCACCCCGAGGCGGAACTTGCGCACTTGGTAGAAGTCGCCGGCAAAGGTGACGGACTCGCCGCTCAGGCACTCGCGCATCAGCGTGACGTACTCACGAACCTGGGCCAAGGGTCGGTCGCCGTACTCGGCGCCGTGCCATTGCTCGGTCACGACGGGCGACGATATCCCGATCCCGAGCAGGATCTCCCGTTCGGGATGCAGTGTCTGGAGCGTCGCGCCGGCCATCGCCACCACGCCGGGGCTGCGGAGTTGGAGGGCGATCACCCCGGTGCCGAGATCGAGGTCCGGGTTGGCGGCACCGGCGGCGGCCAGGGTCACGAACGCCTCGGGTCCGGTCGTCTCTGCGGTCCAGAACGACGAATAGCCGAGTTCCCCCGCCCAGGTCGCGGCGGTGACGGCGTGGTCGAGTCCGAGGTTCATGAAGCTGGCGAACGTGACCCCGAGGTTCGATGGCGTCGTCATCGACGTGAAGCTATCGGTCGGCTGCGGTGCGAGCCGCCGCCTCGGCGCTACCAGAGACCGGAACGGGTGAGCACGTACGACTCACCCGTTCGGCGCTCACCCACCCAGCTCACCTGGGCCACGAGATCGCGATTCGTGTTGCCGAAGCAGTCGGGCTGGTCGAGGGCCAGGGTGGCTTTCACGGCGTCGGTGCTCACGACGGTGCCCAGCACCTCGCCGTCGCTCAGCACGTCCAGCCGCATCGTGGTGCCGGCCGGAGCGGTGAGGTCGACCTTCAGGACGTTGTCGCAGAAGAGGTTCAGGGAGTGGTCGACACGGAACGGGTAGCGGTCGACGGCGTCGGAGGGCACGAGGTTGGCCACGATTCGCTCGCCGAGTACCTGCCCGGCCGCGCCATCGGACTCCACCTCGCACCCGGTGGCCGGGTCGGCGTCGTAGTCGGCCCGGCCCGGCCGGCATCGATGCGGGTCCCCCCGGGGCCCACGTGGTCGGGGGTCAAGGTGACGTGGGGGTCGGGCCGGCGCAGGCCGCGTCCCGGCGCTCGTTGCGTCGCCGCCACCGCGGCACTCGGGCGGCGCTGCGGGGAACGGGCCAGTGTCGGGGCCAGCCGTCGGCGTACCGACCGGTCGAGGTCCGACGGCAGGGCGGCGAGGCGCCCGCGTCCGGCCCGCTGCAACACCACGGCCGGTTCGCCCCTCCCGTACGGTGGTTGTCCGGTTGCCCCGTACAGCAATGTGGCGGCGAGGGAGAACACGTCTGATGCCGGCCCGACGACCTCCCCTCGGGCCTGCTCCGGGGCCATGAACTCGGGGGTGCCGATCACGGCCCCGGTGGCCGTGAGCCCCCCCGTGGAGTCCCGCATGGTGGCCACCCCGAAGTCGGCCAGGAACGGCGTGCCGTGCTTGTCGAAGAGGACATTGGCGGGCTTGATGTTGCGATGGACGATGCCTCGTCGGTGGGCGGCGGTGAGTGCGGCGAAGAGCGCGTCGGCGAGCGCATGGACCTGTCCGGCGGACAGGGGGCCGTGGTGGTGGACCTGATCGGCCAGGGTGCCACCGGCCAGATAGGGCAGCACCAGCACGATGTCGTCACCGTCGTCGAGCACCTCGAGCAGGGGCACGATGTTGGGGTGGTCGAGGTGGGCCAGTGCATCCGCCTCGCGACGGATCCGCTGCCGGGCGCGGTGCATCTCGTACGCGCTGCCGTGCAGCAGAAGACGTTTGCAGGCCACTGATCGACCCTGCTCGTCGACCGCCAGGTCGACCACGCCCATTCCGCCCCGGCCGAGACGGCGCTGCACCAGGTAGCTCACGACCCGCTGAGCCCAGGGGGGCTTCTCGGCATCGCCACGTCACTGGGCGGACTGGTCCCTCCAGAAAAGAACGGCCCCGAAACCCGGGTGTCACACGTCTCCGCCTACGATGCCAACTACCTCGAAGGTGTCGGCGTCACTGCGGTGGCCTCACCCCACTGGTTGAGGCGCAATCCCCGTCACCCACCTCGGGTCCACCCCCAGGCCCGATCGCCGGCCCCGCTGGCACCGACAGGAGCGAACATGACCGAGACCCACGAGCAGGAGAGCATTCTCGAAGCGCTGTCGATCATCGATCGGGCCCTCGGTGAGATGCTCAATCGCGAGCTCGTGAGCACCGACGAGGTCTCCAACCTGCTGCTCGACGTTCGGTCCCTGCTCACCAGCGAGGCCTCGGCGCTGGCCCAGAACTGAGCCCGGCCCGGCCGAGACACGGTCGGTTCATGTCGCGGCTTCGAACAACTCGGCGAAGGCCTCTTCCATGAGGACGATCAGCCGTTCGGGATCGGAGACGGCTCCGGCATCGGAGTGCACGCCCATGTGGCAGACACCGTTGTAGGACAGAAGCGTCACGTTCAGAGCGGTGGCCGTGAGGGGGCCGAGCGGGTAGTCGGCGACGACGCGTGCGCCGGCCAGCCAGAGGGGGACACCGGCGCCGCGAACATTGGAGGCGGCGAAGTCGACGGCTCGCGCCTGGTCACGGATGATCCGGGTCACGAGGGGCGTCGGTAGCCAGTTGGCCACCATCGCCATCTGGTCGACCACTCCGAAAGCGGGCTCGTGCTTGGCCGGTTCCAGTAGGTCATGGAGAGCGTGGAAGCGCCGGACGGGGTCGGGTTCGTCGATCGGCACCACCACCCGCGCCGGGACGAACGCGTTGCCGCCGGACACGCCCCGCCCACGGGTGCTCACCGGCATCGCCATCCGGAGCGCCGGCGTGGGGAGGTCGGCCTCTCGGTGCAGAGCGCCGATGGCTCCGGTGAGGGCGGTCACGAACGCGTCGTTGACACTCCCGTCGAGGGCGTGGGCCGTGGCCTGCAGCGACGCCAGGGGAACATCGACCGTGTCGAGCCGGCGCCGCAACGTGCGGTTGGCCCACAGCGGGGAGCGGGCGCGGTCGTCGCTGGTGAACTGATCGATCATCGACCGGGCCGTGCCCACCCCGGTGCCGATCGAGTTGGGGAGATCCCACGGATGGGCGGCCAGGTTGGCCACCTCCGACCAGGCCGAGTGACCGACCCGACCGGCGCGGCGAAGGGCGCGGTCGGCGATGCTCGACACGAGGCCGATGGGGTTCGGGGGGCCCGATGCCACCCCGGCCGAGGCGAACGACTCGTCGAGCACGGGCAACGACGGGGTGAGATCGAGGATCTCCTCCGCCGCTCTGAGGCCACCTTCGCCGTCGGTGACGGCGTGGTGGATGCGTTGGACGAGCGCGCCACCTCCGTCGTCGAGACCCTCGACCACCACGAACTCCCACGGCGAGCGGCTCTCGTCGAAGGGTTCCTGCACGAGTCGCACCGCGGTGTCGTAGAGCTGACGGCGGTTCCCGGGGCGGGGCAGGCGGATGGTTCGGAGGTGGCCGTCGATGTCGAAGTCGGGATCGTCGCACCACATGGGGACGGTCAGTTGTCCCACCGGTTCCACCACTCGTTGGCCGAACCGTGGATTGCGCTGCACCATGCGTTGCAGTCGTTGCCGAAGGTGGGCGGTAACCGGCGCCGAGTCGAGCAGGGTGAGGCTGCCGAACGTGGGGTCGAGGAAGGGATCGCGACCGACACGCCACATCAGGGCCTCGACCTCGCTCATCCACCCGGTGGTCATCGCACCCCCTCGTCAGCGCGGCAGAATCGGCTGTCGGCGTGACGCTATCGGTCGAGACTCGTGTGCTTGAACTCGTTGAGCGACGGCCATCCGACCAGGAGGTCGACGCACCGCTCGACGTTGCGGCGGGCGTCAGCCGCATCGACGGGCAGATGCATCAGACGTACGAAAGCGGCGCGACCCTCGGCCATGAAGGTCGGGACGCCCCACACGTCGAGGTCGACGCCTGCCGCCTCGTGCTCCTCGCGTACCGTCGCCAGCGGTCGGCCCGTGGCGATCTCCTCGAAGACCGGGTCGGGGTCGGCCCCACCGGTGACGAGCAGGTCCCTCAGCACGTTGGGGTCGCGCAGCTGGGCCCCATCGGCGTGGCGGGCCTCGAACAGAGTTCGGTGGACGTTCAGGAACTGCTCGGGCTGATGATCGCGGACGACCACGGCGGCCTGTAGGGCGAGGAGTCCGGTGTCGTCGTGCGGGCGGTCCCAGATCGGCGACTGCCCCGGCTCGACGTGTACCTGCCCGAGGCTGAAAGGCACGAAGGTGACGTGCCAGTCGGCGCCGTCGAGCAGCCCGTCGATCACGTGGCGATGCACGATCCGGGCGAATGGGCAGCGGTAGTCCCAGGTGACGGAAAAAGTGAGAGGCACGCCGTCACGAACCGCAGGTGGCGATGGTGTATTCCACCCGACGATCGGGAGTGGCTCAGCGATTGCGGTGCATTGGCCAGAGCCTGCGGGCCACCAGCCCCAGGGTGGTGCCCACGACGACGCCGCCGACCACGTCGGAGGCGTGGTGGATCCGCACGTGGACCCTGCTGGCGGCGATGAGGCCGGCGAGACCGAAGTACAAAGGCCTCACCGCCGGCCGGCAGTGTTGGGTGAGCAGCAGCGACGCCAGCATGGCGGTGCTGGCGTGCCCGCTCGGGAACGAGGTCGTGAGGGGGATTCGGATGTGGTACGGCCGGGGTTGTTGGGCGACCGGACGTTCGCGCTTGAACTGGCTCTTGATCAGGCCGTTGAGGAGCACCGATTCGACACCGAGGGCCGTGGCCAGCCTCCAGGCGGCGGTGGCATCGTCGTCGGAGCGCAGGCCCTTGGTGAAGCCGATGAGCATCCAGATGAGGCCGAAGTCGCCGAGCTCGGTGAGCGAGTAGAGCACCCGATCGGCCGGCTCGGAGCCGCGGATGCGATCGAAGGCGCGGTCGACGGCGTCGTCGAAGCGGTGCACGACGGTGCGGCGGCTGGGAGGGTCGATGGCGTGGAGGGGGAGTGGGAGCCCTGGGTGGGTCTCGGCCAGTCGTTCGAGCCCGGCGTCGATGAGGTTCTGGGCGGGGAGGGGAACGGGGCGAGGGCCGGCGTTCGCTTCAGGCGGTGCTGGTTCGGCGTCACCGTCGAGCTCGTTCGCCGGGGCGACGGGTCGGTGCGGGGGAACGAGGTCGGGGCTGGTCACCGGGGGGATACTACGGCGACGACTTCGGCCCGACCCCCGGTGGCCGCCACTGCGGCCAGCGTCGCGTCGGCCCGCCGGTCGGCGGCCACTCGCCGTGCTTCGTCGGGATCGCCGCCGAAGGCGGGGCAATAGGCCTGATAGGCGCAGTAGTCACACAGGCGGGAGGTGCGGGGGCGGAAGTCGTCTCGTTCGCAGGCCCGTTCGATGGCTGACCAGATGGCGCGGACCTTGCGCTCGAGAGCCCGGATCGACTGATCGGTGGGGACGGTGATGATGGCCACCGGGTCGGTGAGGTAGAGCAGCTGCACCCGAGCGGGCCGTCGGCCGAGCACCCGCTCGCACAGGAAGGCGTAGAAGTGCACCCCGTTCAGCCTCGACTGCTCGTAGTTCTGGCCCGGAGCGCGCCCGGTCTTGTAGTCGGTGACGACCAGCTCACCGTCGCCGTCGATATCGAGCCGGTCGATGATGCCGCGCAGACGGAGCCCGTCGAGTTCGACCTCGAGCTTCAGCTCGAGGCCGATGGGGGTGATCGACGATGGATCCTCGAGGGCGAAGTAGTGCTCGACCAACACGTTGGCGTCGTGGGCCATGGCGGCGAAACCGTCGGTGTCGAGGTCGAGGGTGAGAAACTCGGGGTCGGCGTGGAGAGCGGTGAGGGCTTCGGCGAGGCACTGCGACGCGGCCTCGGGAGTGCGGTCGGCGGGGGCAAGGAGCATCAGGCGTTCGAGGGCGGCGTGCACGAGGGTGCCCTTGACCATGGCCACCGTGGGTGGGTCGGGGAGGCGGTCGATGGCGGAGAAGCGGAAGGCCAGGGCGCACTCGCTGAACGACGAGACCTTCGATGGCGACAACGACGACGGCAGTTCGAGGCCCATCTCGCCAGGGTAGGCACCCGGTGCGACACCGCGGCGTCACGCCCCGAGAGTGCCTCAGAGGCCGGCGAAGGCCTGGCGGATCCCGCGCGCGACTGACGGGGGGTCCTCCATGGGTCCGAAGTGGCCCAGGTCGCCGAAGTCCTGACGGTGGCCCTGAGGGAGTCCGGCCACGATGGCGTCCGCGAAGGTGGTGGGGCCGAAGGTCGAGGAGTGGCCCACCGCGACCGTCACGGGGCAGAGCACTTCGGCGAGGCCGAGCGACGCTCGATGGGTGGAGCCCATGGCGTAGACCCGGGCTTCGTGCTCGGGCCGGCACTTGAGCGTCACCGACCCGTCCGGCTGGTCCGAGAAGCCGTGGTCGACGTAGGCGCGTAGGGCCCCCGGGTCCAGGGCCGAGAAGGGTTGTTTGCCGGCGAAGTTCTCGAAGGCCTCGTCGCGGGATGCGAAAGTCGGGCGCCGGCGCCGGGCGCCCTCGGACAGAGGGTTCTCGGTGGAGGCCGCGTCGGTGATCATCGCGGGGGGCATGATCACCGGCTCGTACAGCCACAGTGCCTCGAACGTCCCGGGCCGTCGCTCCTCGGCCAGCACCAGGGCCGCGCCCCCCTTGGAGTGCCCGACGCCGAACGGGCGGTCGAGTTCCAGTGCGTCGACCACCGCCAGGATGTCGTCGGCGAACGCCTCCCACTCGAGGCGGGCCCCATCTGTCAGCAGGGAGTCACCGTGCGCTCTCAGATCGATGCCCCAGCAGTGGAATCCCGTGAGGGCCGCGGCCAAGGGCTCCCACACCCGTCCGTGGAAGCCGGTGGCATGGGCCATCACGATCTCCGGGCCTCGGCCGCCGAGATCGTGGACGCTCAGGACGACGCCGTCGGAGGAGGGGATACGCACGGTCGCCATCCTGGTCCGGTCGGCGGGTACGGTGCACGCGTGTCCCCCGACCCGGTTCCCGAGCGCACCGGGGACGACACTCACCACGGTGCCGAGGTCGGCGCGGTGCTCGAGGCCAACCGGGCCTTCTACGTCGCGTTCGAAGCTCGTGATCTCGATGCCATGTCCGATCTCTGGATGCATGACGACCAGGTCACGTGCGTCCACCCGGGGTGGGTGACGCTCCGTGGTTGGGGTTCGGTGGCGGCGAGCTGGGCCGCTTTGTTCGGCGGACCGCAACACCTCCAGTTCATCGTCACCGACCTCCATGTCGTCGTGACGGGTGACCTGGCCCGGGTGACCTGCGACGAGAACCTGCTCGGCGACGACGGGGGAGCCACGGTGGCCGTCATCAACCTGTACTCCCGGACCTCCGACGGCCCATGGCTCATGGTCGCCCACCACGGGTCTCCGGTGATGGGTCGAGCCCGGGCCGCCGACGACGCCGGCCGGGACGGTTCCTGACCGATCGAGGAGAGTTCGTGCTTCGTGTGACCCTGCGTGGGCTCCTCGCCCACCGCCTGCGCCTGGCCACCACGGCCATCGCCATCCTCCTGGGCGTGGCCTTCATGGCCGGCACCCTGGTCCTCACGGCCACGATCGGCGCGACCTTCGACGGCCTCTACGCCGACATCAACGGCGGGACCGATGTCCAGGTCCGCTCCGCCGAGGTGGTGAGTACCCCCTTCGGTGAGCAGCGCGGCACCATCGCCGAGGCCGTGGTCGCCGAGGTCGCCGCCGTCCAGGGGGTGCGGGCCGCCTCGCCCGACGTCACCGGTTACGCCCAGTTCGTCGACAAGCGGGGCAAGGCGATGGGCAACCCCACCCAGGGTCCTCCCACGTTGGGGTTCGCGTGGATCGCCGACCCCGGGCTCAGCCCGTTGCGCCTCGCCGACGGGGCGCCGCCTTCCGGCCCCGGGCAAGTGGTCATGGACAAGGCCACCGCCGACAAGGGCGGGTTCGGGCTCGGCGATCCGGTCACCATCCTCACCGCTGCGGGGAGCGAGGAGTTCCAGGTGGTGGGTATCACCCGCTTCGGGCAGGTCGACAGTCCCCTGGGCGCCACCCTCGCCGTGTTCGACCTGCCCACCGCCCAGCGGGTGCTCGGTGTTCCCGGCACGCTGTCGGGTGTCTCGGTCGCCGCCGACCCCGGGATCACCCAGGACGAGTTGGCGACACGGATCGGTGCCACCCTCCCCCGCGACGTGGAGGCCATCACCGGCACGGCGCTCACGGCCGAGCAGCAGTCCCAGACGCGCGACCAACTCGGCTTCTTCAACACGTTCCTGTTGGTGTTCGCGCTGATCGCGCTGTTCGTCGGTTCGTTCATCATCTACAACACCTTCTCGATCATCGTGGCCCAGCGCACCCGCGAGATGGCGTTGCTGCGAGCTTTGGGGGCCAGCCGTGGACAGGTGCTGTCGTCGGTGATGATCGAGGCCCTCGTCACCGGATTCCTGGCTTCCGTGCTGGGCGTGGTGGCCGGCCTCGGCGTGGCGGTCGTGCTGCGCAACCTCTTCGCGCTCCTCGGGATCGACATCCCTGCCAGCGGCCTCACGGTCGAGGCCGACGCCGTGGTGATCCCGATCGTGGTGGGGGTGGTGATCACCCTGGCCTCGGCCTTCTTCCCGGCCCGCAAGGCCGGGCGGGTACCGCCGATCGCGGCCCTGCGCGACGTCGCCCTCGACGAGTCCGGGCGGTCGCTCACCCGAGCGGTGGTGGGCCTCGTCGTGTTGGGCCTCGGCGCGGGCCTGGTCGCGTTGGGCCTCGTCGCCGACATCAGCAGTGCGGCCGTGGCCGTGGGGCTCGGTGCCGCCGTCACGTTCCTCGGCGTGGCGATCCTCGGCCCGGTCATCGCCGGCCCGCTGGCCCGCTTCATCGGTTGGCCGCTTCCCCGGATCCGGGGCATCGCCGGTCAGCTCGCCCGTGAGAACGCCATGCGCAACCCGAAGCGCACGGCGGCCACGGCCGCTGCGCTCATGATCGGCGTCGGCCTGGTCGGGTTCATCATGATCGTCGCCGCCTCGGCGTCGACGTCGATCCGCGGCACGGTCGACAAGTCCTTCGCCGGCGACTTCGTGGTGAGGAGCAATGCCGGGAACTCCGGTGGGTTGCCCACGGAGGTGGCCACCGCGATTGGCGCGCTACCCGAGGTCGAGGTGGCGTCCGCTCTCCGGTCCGGTCCGGCCGAGATCGACGGGACCGGCCAGTTCCTGCGGGCCGCCGATCCCGTGTCGCTGGCCGCGGTCACCGACCTGGTGATCGACGACGGATCGATCGATGAGCTCGCCCGCATCGGGACCATCGCCGTCGACCGCGACACTGCCGACAACAAGAAGTTGACCGTGGGGAGCACGCTGGCGGTTACCTACCCGGCGACCGGCCCCCAGCCGCTCACCGTCGTGGCCGTCTACGGGCCATTGGCGATCGCCGGCCCTTCGTTCACGGGGTTGGAGACGTTCGAGGCCAACAACCAGGTCCAGCTCGACCAGGCCGTCTTCGTGAAGCTGGCTCCCGGAGTGACCGAGAGTGAAGGTCGGGGGGCCATCGCCGCGGTCACGAGCGGGTACCCCAACGCCGACCTCCAGAACAAGACGGAGTTCGCCGACGCGGTCGTGGGCCAGATCAACCAGCTCCTGAACCTCGTGTACGTGCTGCTCCTGCTGGCGATCGTCATCGCCCTCATCGGAATCGCCAACACGTTGGCGTTGTCGATCTTCGAGCGCACCCGCGAGCTGGGGTTGCTCCGCGCCGTAGGGATGACCCGACGTCAGATGCGCTCGACGGTGCGTTGGGAGTCGGTCATCATCGCGGTGATGGGTGCCCTGCTCGGCCTGCTGATCGGCGCCGCTTTCGGTTGGGCGCTGGTCACTTCTCTTCGGGGTGACGGCTTCACCAGTCTGACCGTGCCGGTGACCCAGCTGATCGTCGTGGTGGTGCTGGCCGCCGCCGCGGGGGTGTTGGCCGCCGTGGCGCCGGCGCGACGGGCCGCCCGCCTCGACGTCCTCGACGCCATCGCGTCATCCTGAGCGCCGGTCAGAGCTGGTCCGACAACTGCGAGAGCAGATGACAGATCGACAGTGCAATGTTGTCAACTGGCGCCCGCACCATGGCGGCGCGCTCGTGGGTCTGCCCCGGTCGGTCTCGGTGGCGACCTCAGTCCTTGGTCAGGACGGTCGACACGATCTTGGAGATCTCTCCGCTCGAGTCGTCGGGCACGATGTAGCCGGCTTCGTCGCGAATGTCGTCCCAGTGCTCGGCGATGTCCTCCGCGGTGAGGTCGGGGTTGTAGTACCCCGGCGTGAGGCCGATGAAGAAGCGGCTGATGATGCCACCGGCGGCGGAGTAGACCTCGCCGCTCACCGGGCAGGCCTCCGAGGCCAGGTAGGCCACGAGAGGGCTCACCAGCTTCGGGTCGAGGGCCTCGCCCGCGGCGCCGAACATCTCTTCGGTCATCCGGGTCTTGGCCACCGGGGCGATGGCGTTGGCCCTGATGTTGAACTTCCGCCCCTCGATCGCCAGCACCCGGGTGAAGCCGACGAGGCCCATCTTGGCGGCGCCGTAGTTGGCCTGGCCGAAGTTGCCCAGGATCCCCGAGTTGGACGAGGTCGACACGATGCGGCCGTAGCCCTTCTCCCGCATGATCAGGTAGGCCGGCTGGGTGACGTAGAAGGCCCCGAGGAGGTGGACCTGGATCACGGGCTCGAGGAGTTCGGGCGTCAGGTTGTGGAACGACTTGTCGCGCAGGATGCCGGCGTTGTTGACCACGATGTCGACCGTGCCGAACGAGTCGACCGCCGTCTGCACCAAGGCCTTTCCGCCGTCGGCGGTCGCCACGGAGTTGGTGTCGGCCACCGCCTCGCCCCCGAGCGCCACGATCTCCTCGACCACCTGCTGGGCCGGCCCCACGTCCCCGCCCTCGCCCGACACCGACCCACCGAGGTCGTTGACCACGATGCGGGCGCCGCGGCGAGCCAGCTCCAGTGCGTGCTCGCGGCCGAGCCCACCTCCCGCTCCGGTGATGATGGCAACTCTCTCGTCGAAGCCGATGTCGGCCATGGGGCTTCCTCCTGTGCGCCCGGAGGCAGCGAGTTGATCGAACCGCCAGACAGTACCGAGGTCGCGCTCTCGCGACCCACCCGTCGGGTCCGGGTGCCGTCGGCGGTCTTCGCGCCGGACCTCACCGCCCGGTAACGTCAGGTCTCCGTTCTCCCGCCACCCTGCGGGCTGCATCCCGGAGACGACCGCACCCATGGTTTCGCCCATCAGCACCGAGCAGGTCTTCCGCCGCCACCAGAAGGTCGTGGCCGCGGTCGACCTCCCGGGCGTCGCCGCGGGCACGCCCGGCAAGGTGTACTACGTGGCCGGTCTCACCTGGATCCGCTACCACGTGCTGTTCGAGAACGGCATGGAACTCTCGAGCCTCGACGCCGCCGTCCTCGCCGACCGGAAGGCATGGAAGGCCGAGGCCGAGCAGTTGGCGCGCGACGCCCAGCAGGCCCGGTGGGAGATCGAGCGCCGGCAGCGGCGAGAAGAAGCACTGGCCAACCTGGCCGACGGTCCTGCCGGTCACTGACGTCCATCGGGACCATCCGCACCCGGCGGCTCGCCCGGTGCCCTACCACGAGGGGGACGCCATGAAGTTGGGTATGCAGATCGACTACGCGGGGGGCTTCAAGGCGTCGGCAGCGAAGGTGTCGGCCTACGAGAAGGCCGGCCTCGACATCGCCTGGGTGGCCGAGGCCTACGGTTTCGACGGCCCCAGCTTCATGGGATATCTGGCCGCCAGTACCGAGACGATCACCATCGGTGCCGGAATCCTGCCGATCTACACCCGTACCCCGACGCTGATGGCCATGACGGCCGCGGGCATCGATGCCCTCTCCGACGGCCGGTTCATCCTCGGCCTCGGTGCTTCGGGGCCGCAGGTCATCGAAGGGTTCCACGGGGTCAAGTACGACGCTCCCCTCGGCCGCACCCGCGAGATGATCGACATCTGCCGGGCGGTGTGGCGCCGTGAGCGGGTCACCTACGACGGTCGGTACTACCAGTTGCCGCTGCCCGCCGACCAGGGCACGGGCCTGGGCAAGCCCCTCAAGATCATCGCCAAACCGGTTCGCGACACCATCCCGATCTGGGTGGCGTCGCTCGGTCCGAAGAACGTCGCCATGACCGCAGAGAAGGCCGATGGTTGGCTCCCGATCTTCTTCGTGCCCGAGCGCGCTCGTGAGGTCTGGGGTGCTGACCTCGACAAGGGGGCGGCGAAACGCGACGTGGCGCTCGGCCCGCTCGAGATCGCGGCCGGCGGGGTGGTGGCGATCGGCGACGATGCCGGGCCGATCGCCGAGATGACCCGTCCGATGGTCGCCCTCTACGTCGGGGGGATGGGGGCACGAGGTCGCAACTTCTACAACGACCTCATGTGCCGGTACGGCTACGAGGCCGAGGCGGCCGAGATCCAGGACCTGTACCTCGACGGCAAGAAGGACGAGGCCGCGGCCAGGGTGCCGGCCGAGTTCCTCGACCGGACGAACCTCTGCGGCCCGGAGGGCTTCGTGAAGGAACGGCTCGCCGCTTTCGCCGAAGCCGGGGTGACCGTGCTCAACATCATCCCGGTGGGGGAGAACCCGCTCGCCATCATCGAGCAGGTCAAGGAGTGGACGTCCTGAGCCGGTCGGCGACGCTCGCCTGATCGTCAGCGCCGCGAGGCCACCCGGTCGAGCACGGCCTCGGCCTCGGCCACGAAGCGGCGCACCAGCTCACCGGCGGGCACCAGCTCGTCGATGGCCCCCACGCCCTGCCCCGCAGGCCAGAACTCGACATCGGGGTCGACCTCGGTGTCGGGGCCGAGACCCAGGTGGTTGGCGCCGTCCTCCATCGATTGCAGGAACTGGGCCGGGAACGGCTGGATCTGGCGGTCGCCGGTGTCGTAGCTGCGGGTGTAGGCGTTGGCGTTCACCCGGCACGTCTTGCCGGTGAAGGCCCGGCTCACCACTGTGTCGTCCTCGTGCATGGCCAGCAGGCGTTCCTTGTACCCCGAGGTGCTGTAGGCCTCGGGGGTGGCGATGAAGCGGGTGCCCACCCAGATCCCCTCGGCTCCGAGAGTGAGGGCGGCGGCCAGTCCTCGGCCGTCGAACAGTCCCCCGGCGGCCACCACCGGAACCCGGCCACCGACGGCGTCGACGACCTGGGGCACCAGCGCCATGGTGGCCACGGTTCCGGTGTGCCCGCCCGCCTCGGTGCCCTGGGCGACGACCAGGTCGCAGCCCGCCTCCACCGCAGCAACCGCATGGCGGACCTTGCCGCACATCGACGCCACCAGCACGTTGTTGCGGTGACAGAGATCCACCACGTCGCGGGGCACGCCGAGACCGGCCACGAACACACGCCCGCCGTGGTCGATGATGGCTTGCACCTGGCTCGGCATGTCGCCGGGCATGGCCGTGAGCAGATCGACTCCGAACGGCTTGTCGGTGAGGGCGCGCACCTTGTTCATCTCGTCGACCATCCGGGTCGCGCTCATCGTGGACGCGCCCAGGCAGCCGAAGCCCCCGGCCTCGCTGACGGCCGCCACGAGTGCGTGGTAGCTCACGCCGCCCATGCCTGCCAGCATCACGGGGTGCTCGATCTCGAGAATGTCGGTCAGAGGCGTGCGCATGCCCGCCAGCCCACACGCTGGTGGTGGGAGCGTCAAGCAGCATCACCCCGCCGCACCCGTTCCGCCGGTGGGCTTCGGCTACTCGTAGTAGCGGAGGCGGGCCTCGACCTTGGACAGCAGGCGGGCCAGTTCGGACCCGGCGGCTGGTGCCGGTCGGTCACCGGCCGTGGGGAGCGCAGTGGCGGCGCTCGCCTCCATGATGTCCTCGCCCTCGACCGGAGTTCCCGCCTTCGAGGACCCGGAGTCGGGCCGGCCCGGGAACACCGACCAGTCGGAAGGCAGTGACCAGTCAGTGACCACGACCTCGTCGATGGTGGCGCCGTCGGGCGTCCACGCCGTGGGCGAGCCGTTGGCGGCGGGGGACGACAGGGCGTCGTCGGTGAGATCCTCGAACCCGTTGCCGGCGGCGCGTTCGGTGGGCAGGGCGAACACCGACGGGTCCGAGATGAGGCGGCCAGAACCGCCAGGACGACGACGACCGCACCGGCGACCGCGTGGATGAACTTGGTGATCTTCGCCACGATGGGCCGACCTCCCGAAAGGCTCGTTCGGCCTCGCCAGACGTTGCTGTTATCGGCGCGTCTCGGCCGCAGGTGGAGTGGAATCTCCGGACTGCGGTCCGAACCCGTCTCGGACCTCGCCCGGTTCGAGGGGTCGCAGGACGAGATCGATGGCCAACCAGACGGTCTTGGAGAAGGGCAGGAATACCAGCGGCACCAGCACGGCGGTCAGCAGGCAGGCCACCACCAGCGGGCCGGCCGGCGGGTCGGGCCAGGTCACCAAAAGGCCTCCGAACAGCACGAAGGCCAGCGCGGTGAAGCTCACGACGGTGTTGATGCCGATGTCGCCGGTCCAGTGCCCGTCGATGCGCTCGAACTCCAGACCGCACCTGGGGCACTGTTCGGCCATCCGGAACCAACGGTGGAAGAGGTGACCCTGCCCGCACACCCCACACCGCTTCGTGCTCCCGCGCAGAAGGGTTCGGCCCTTGTGCTCGGAGGGCACGATCACCCCCCGTCCGAGGGGGTTCGCCGAGGGTGGGGTCATCGGGACCATCGTGGGCCATCGTCTCGGTCGTCACAACCCGGACCGGCTCGGGCCCGGTCAGTCGAACGGTCCCGGCCCGGTGTGGGTGATGTCGATCGGTGTCGTGGGGAGGCGTCCGGCCACGAGATCGGGCAGGAACTCGCGGAGGCGAACGGGCAACACGGTGTCGGTACTGGCCAGCAGGGCGTCGAGTGCCCACCACCGCGGAGCGCCGAAGGCCATTGCCTCGAAGGCCTCGAGCCCACCGGGCCGCACCTTGCTCAGGTCGAGGTCGTTGCACCACCCGACGTGCACGTGCTCGAACTGATCGAATCGCCATCCGGCGAAGGTGAAGCGGGCGTGTTGGGTCCACACGCAAGGCCCGATCTCGGCATCAGCGATGCCCGTCTCCTCGAACAACTCGCGGCGTGCGGCGTCGTGCGACTGCTCGCCGTGGTCGATGCCCCCTCCGGGGATCTCCCACCACGACCCCTTCCGAGAGTCGACCGGATCCTTGGCCGAAAGGAGGAGTACCCGGCCCTGGCCGTCGAGCAGGACGACCCTGGCCGCGGTCCTTCGCAGTACGCCGTCGTTCATGGCGTTTCGCCGGTGAGCCACGCCAGCCAGCGACCGTGAGGGTGCATGAAGCCGAGCGCGTCGGTGCTGACGTGAGCGTCGCGCCAGTGGCGTAACCCGACCACGGTGGTCGTTCCGTCGCCTCCGCCCGCTCCCGCCCCCGCTCCGGCGGCGGCCTCGGCTGAAGGCTCGTCGGGAGTCGGTACCCAAGGGGTCACTCCGGGGGCCTCGGCGGTGACGAAGGCGAGGTCGCGAGAGGCGCCGATGGCGTCGATCGTGTCGACCACGGATTGGCGGCCCTCGGGGTCGACGTAGGCGAGAGCCCAGGTCGACAGCACCACCGGGAGGAACTCGCCGCCGATGTCGTCGAGGTGTCGGGCCAGGTCGGTGACGGCGTTCCCCTCGTGGAGGTGGGGCGGGTCGCAGCGGGCGATGGCGATGGCGGTGGCCAGGCGCTGCGATCGGTCCGGGATGCCCGGCCAGAGGCAGGCTGACAGCCACCGACAGGCGTCGTCATCGTCGATGTCGATCGGTTCGAGGTCGACGCCCTCGCGAAGAGCGATGCAGAGCGGGACTGACGGCATCGGCGGCAGGTGGACACCCCGCACCTCGCACGTGAGGCGCAACGGTGATGAGGCGGGCCCGGTCTCGAAGAGGGAATTGCTGCTGCCGTCGGTATAGATGAGGCGGAAACGATCGAGGAGCAGGTTGAGGCCGGCGCTCGGCCCGATCTCGAGCAGGGCCAGACCCCGCTCGTCGCCGCCGGCGCGTTGGCGAGCGGTCACGGTGGCCAGGGCGGGGAGGAGTGCAGTGGCCCGGCCCACCTCGTTGGTCTGGATGGACCGGGTGGCCATGAGATCGCGGATCTGGTCGGTGTGGTGGTAGAGCAGGGCCCGGAACGCCGGCCACGGGTCGCGTTCGAGGTCACCCCGGTAGATGGCGGAGAGCTCACCGTCGGGGTCAGCCAGCACGAGGTCGTGGGTAGCTGCGAGCGACAGGACCGGGGTCCGGCTCACGGGCACCAGCCCGATCAGGAGGCCGAGAGCGTCCTGGTCATCGGCCAGGGATCGGGCAATGCGGTCATAGACGGGGGAGTACCCGGCGAAGTCCCCGTCGGCCAGCAATCGGAACCGTGCCGCCAGCTTCTCGACGTCGCCCCGGTCTCCGTCGCTCGGCCCCGGCGTGGTGGTGGGGGCGTCGGTGGGGGGCATCGAGGCGAGGCTACCCAGCGTCACCGGCGCCGGGCAGCGTGGATGACGGCGCCGTGCGCCACACTGTGCCGGTGTCGACCCCGACGTCCACCATCCTGCGCAGAGGGTTCTCGCGTCGCTGCGCGGTCTGCGGCCAGGGCCGGCTCTTTCGGGGGTGGGTTCGGATGGTCCCGGCCTGCCCGCGATGCGGCCTGCGGTTCAACCGGCTCCCTGGGCACTGGTTGGGGTCGTGGTTCCTCAACATCATGGTGGTGCAGGTCGTGGTGGTCGTCGTGCTCATCGTGGGAATGGCCGCCACCTATCCGGATACACCGATGGGCACCATCGGGATCATCGAGGTCGTGGTGTGCATCGCCGTCCCCTTTCTCTTCTTTCCGTTCTCGCGAACGATCTGGTTGGCCATCGACCTGGCCATGCGGCCGGTCGAGTTGGGTGAGGACGTCCCGCCCGGCTACCTGCTGGAAGACGACATCCAGCGCCTGCGCGACGAGCGCGACGCCGCCTGATCAGGGAGTCGGTGCCGGTGGTGGTGGGCCCAACACCTCGATCGTGAAGGTCGTGGTGGGGGTCGAGGCGTCGGCGGGCTGCCCAACTCGGATGTACCGCAGGGTCACGCTGGTGCGGCCGGCGGCCCTCCCGACGTAGGAGAGCACCTGCATCGATCGGGTGGGCACCGTGGTCGTGGGCGCCACCGCCGGATCCTCGGGCGCCACGGCTTCCGGCGCCGGCGATGGTGCGGGCATCGTCGTGGTCGTGGTCGGGACGCTGTCGCGGGGGAGGAACTGCGACCCGAGCGGCGCCGCGATCGCCGGGTCGGGAGCGGCCACCACCTCCCACCGGTAGCCCTCGCTCGGTTCGGCGTCGAGCAGAAGAGCGAAGCGCTCACCCACTGCGGTGACTATCGGCACCGCGGGGTCGGTGTACGCAGTGAAGGCCAGCGGATCGTCGACCGGTTCGGCTGGGGGTATCGGACTGGTGGTGGCGGTGGGATCCGAGGTCGACGTGTCGTCTCCGGTGCAACCGGCGAGGATGAGCCCCACCAGCGCGATCAGCGCCGGCACGAGCAACGGACGAACCCAGGTCGAGGAGAGGTGAGGGCGCCACGACGACATCGGACGCCAATCCTACGGCTGGGGTCGAGCCCGATGGCGCCAGGGGTTTCGGAGCTCGAACGTGTCAGACCTAGAGTCGCCGCCGTGAACTTCGACGAGTCCCCCGAGGAAGCCGCGCTGCGAGCGGAGATCCGCGGCTTCCTCCAATCGCACGCCACGCCGAAGACGGGCACCGGTGCCGACTGGTCGCGGGGCCCGAAGGGCGACTCGGCGGAGGCGGCGCTCGCCTACCTCGAGAAGACCCGGCAGTGGCAGCGCACGCTCTACGACAACGGCTGGGCCGGCATCACCTGGCCGAAGGCCTTCGGTGGTCGGGGTGGTACTCCCGCCGAGGCCATCATCTTCGGCCAGGAGGCAGCGGCCTTCGACGTCACCGCCGGTTTCGTGGGTGCGGCGCAGTCGTTGGTCGGTCCGCCGATCATGCGTCACGGCAGTCCCGAGCAGCAAGAGCGCTATCTGCAACCACTGCTGCGAGGCGACGAGTTGTGGTGCCAGCTCTTCAGCGAGCCGGGAGCGGGTTCCGACCTGGCCGCGCTCGGCACCCGTGCCGTGGTCGACGGCGACGAGTTCGTGGTGAACGGGCAGAAGGTCTGGAACTCCGGGGCCCAGCACGCCGACTACGGGATCCTCATCACCCGGACGAATCCCGACGTGCCCAAGCACCGCGGAGTCACGTTCCTCCTCGTCGACATGCACACCCCGGGCATCGACGTGCGGCCGCTGCGCCAAGCCACAGGCCAGTCGCACTTCAGTGAGGTGTTCTTCAGTGAGGTGCGGGTTCCGGTGGCCAACGTGGTCGGGGAGATCGACGGCGGTTGGTCGGTCACCCGCACCGTGCTGACCAGCGAAGCCGGGATGATCGGCTCGGGCGGCGGCGGTGCGTCGACGTTCGCGTCGTTGCTGAGCACCGCCCGTGCCTTCGGTCGGGCCGATGACCCGGTGGTGCGTCAGGGACTGGCCGACGTCTACTCCCGTGAGCGCATGCTCCAGTGGCTCGGTCTGCGCATGCAGACGTTCATCATGCATGGCCGGGGAACTCCTCCCGACCCATCCGTGATGAAGAACTTCCTGACCCAGTCCACAGAGATCAAGGTGAATCTCGGCGTCGCGGTCGAGGGCGCGGGCGGCATGCTGGGTGGGGCCGACGCACCGGAGAACGGGTTCTGGCAGGGAAGCGTGCTCAGCCAGTTCGCGTCGCGCATCGGGGGCGGCACGAACGAGGTGCACCGCAACATGATCGCCGAGCGGGCGCTCGGGCTGCCACGCGATGCCAGTGGCGACAAGGACCTTCCCTGGAGGGACATCCTCAAGGCCTGACGATTCCGACCCGAGCGGCGCTCTGGTCGCCGATCGGGCCAGCGGCGCGGCACAATGGGGTCATGAGAGGAGTCGGGTTCCGTTTGCACATGCGTTCTCTGCCTCGCGTCCTGCGGACCTTCGTCTTGGTGGTGTGCGTCGTGCTGTGCGTGTCGTGGACGCTCGCCGGGACATCGGAGCTGTGGCTCCGGGGGGTCAGCGGGGTGGTGGCCTTGGCGGCGGTCGCGGGGTTGCGCATCCTCTGGGGCCCGGTGGTGGTGGTGCGCACCGAGGGTCTCCGGGTGATGCGCAATTGGCCTCTGCGTCGCGACATCCCCTGGTATCGGATCCTTTCGATCGACGTGATCCCGGGTTTCTGGCATCTCGAGATCGAGCTCAACTCCGGCCAGCGGCTGGCTCTTCCCGCCGTCGCCGACCTCGACCGCCTCTACCGTCTCATGGAGCAGCACCGCCAAGCCCTCGACGCCTGAGTCCCGGACCCATCGGGGGCCAACGCGTACTGTCGTCCGGGTGCGTGGTCTGAAACTCCTCCTTGCCGCCGGGCTCGTGCTGGTCGCAGTCTCCTGCGGGACCCAGGACACCAAGTCGGACGCCAGCACCGACCCGACCCCACAAGTCGATCCCGGCAACCGGGTACCCACCAAGGGCCCGGTGCCGTTGGGTCCGGGCGTCGACGCCCCCACCAAGCCTCTCGACACGATAGAGGGGCTGCTGCTCACCGCACCGATCTACAACGGCGACTTCGCCGATCCGTTCAGCCTCCGTGGCCCCGACGCCAACTACGCCTACGCCACGAACACCGATTCCGCCAACGTGCCGGTGTTGCGTTCGGTCGACGGGCTGAGCGCGCAGTACCTCGGCGACGTGCTTCCCACCCTCCCGGCCTGGACGGCGAAGGGGTTGGTGTGGGCCCCGTCGGTGCTGGCGCTCTCGGACACGAGCTACGTCCTCTACTACACGACGCGTGACACCGCTTCGGGCCGCCAGTGCATCTCGCGGGCCACGTCGTCGAGCCCGGCTGGCCCGTTCGTCGACACCTCGACGTCGGCCTTCATCTGTCAGCTCGACATGGGTGGCTCCATCGATGCCTCCCCCTTCGAGGCCGCTGACGGCACCGCCCACCTGGTGTGGAAGAACGACGGCAACTGCTGTGACCAGACGACCACGATCTGGTCGGCTCCGCTGGCCGCTGACGGCCTGTCGTTGGCCGCGGCGCCGGTCGCCCTCTTCGGTGCCGATCAGCCCTGGGAGGGAGGTCTGGTCGAGGGCCCTTCGATGGTGGAGTCCGGCGGCAAGTTCTACGTCTTCTACTCGGCCAACGCCTGGAACACCGCCGACTACGCCGTCGGCTACGCCGTGTGCGACACGGTGCAGGGGCCCTGCACGAAGCCCGAACAGGAGCCGTGGCTGTCGTCGACCGGCCGTGTGCGCGGGCCGGGTGGCCAGGAGTTCTTCACCGGGGAGGGCACCGGTACCTCGTCGGTGTGGATGGTGCACCACGGGTGGTTGCCGGGCCAGGAGGGCGAGCCTTCCGGTCAGCGGCGCCTCTACCTCGACGAGGTGCGCCTCGTCGACGGTCGGCCGGTGCGGGTGGGAAAAGAGGAGGTCGAGCGCGACCTGGTCCGGGCTGCACTGCCCTATCTGGTGGGTCTGATCGTGGTCGCCGGTGGGGTGGTGATCCTGGTCGTTCGTCGTCGTCGCCGACGCCAGGTCGCGACCACGGCCGAGGTCTCGTGAGTGGTGCGTCGCCTCAGCCCAGCTTGAGCACCTTCAGAGCGTTTTCACGGAGGAACTTGGGCCACACCTCGTCCTTGAACCCGACGTTGTCCATGTCGTTGAAGATCCGCTCGTAGCTCAGTCCGGCGGGGAAGTACCCGGCGTAGATGATCTTGTCGGCACCGCGGGTGTTGGCGTAGTCGATGATCACCTTGTCGTAGTGCTTGGGAGCGAAGGCCGAGGTTGAGTAGTAGAGGTTCGGCCACTTGAGCATCAGCTTCATGGCCAACTCGGTCCAGGGCTGAGCACCGTGGCGCATCACGAAGGTGAGGTCGGGGAAGTCGTACATCACCTCGTCGATCAGCTCCACGTGCTGGGGGGCGAAGGGGATACGAGGGCCCGGGATCCCGACGCACACGAAGATGGGCAGGTCGAGCTCCACGCAGGTGGCGTAGATCGGGTACATCTTCTTGTCGTTCAGCGCCACTTTGTACCCCGACGGGAAGGTGCTCACTGCCCGGACCGGGAAGCGCGCGACCGACTCACGGATCTTGCGGATGGTGGGCATGGTGTCGTTCGGATCGATCTCGACGCACGTCACGAAACGATCGGGGTGCTCCTCGATGGCCCGGGCGCAGTCGGGGTTGTCGGTCAGGCCGAGCATCGCCGTCTCGATGTTGTAGCGGTCGAGGTTGTCGACGAGGAGGGCGACAGGGTCGACGCTCTCCTCGAGGTCGCTGGGCACGTCCTTGAACATGTACTGGGCGGGGAAGCGCATGTCCTTGCTGTCGTCGTCGCGCAGGTGGGGGGCCAGGAACTCGTAGACCTCACGACGGTTGCGGCTCGGCATCCCCACGAAGGTCTCGATGATCTTGATGTCCCGGGGGTACCCCATGTGCGCTCCTTGGTCTCGGCGGCGAGCTCGCACCCGTCGGTGCGGCGGGCCTGAGCGTACGTGACCCCTGACGCGGCGATGCCCGCCGGGGGGAGGCGGGCATCGCGTGCGCTCGTGGAGGGGGAACCACGGCGCCATGGTCGGGGTGGAGGGGGCCAACCCCGACGGTCGGATCAGGCGGCGGAGTGGACCCCGTGGGCAAGGGCGCCCGCCTGGATCTCGGTGACCCAGGCCTCGATCTCCAGCTCGCTGGCCCGGCGCCGGTATGCGACGCCGAGAACATCGTCGAGCGACTGGGACTGTTGGCGGAGGCTGTCGGCTCGGTGTCGGAGGGTGGTGGCCTCGCGCAGGCGAGCGGTGTCGGTGTCCTGCGTGCTGGACGTGGTGTGCAGAATTGGGTCCATCGGAATCGGGTCCCTCCTTCGGTCGTGCCCACTCCAACCATCGGGGTCGTCCGAACCTTCCCGAGCTCGGTATGGCCTGGGTCACACACCGAGCTCATGCTCAGGTGTCGACTGCGGTGACCATCTGTCCGTACCGGTGCCGGAACAGGACGTGCGCCGCCAGCCCGGCCGGGAGGGGCAGCCAGTACGACACGACCCGATAGGCGAGGGTGGCGAGCAGGGCCTGGTCGGAGGGGACGCCGGCGAGCACGAGCATCGCGGTGAGGCCTGCTTCGACGAACCCGATGCCCCCCGGTGTGAGGGGGATCATGGCCAAGACTGCGGCCGCACCGTAGGCGAGGAGCACGACGCTGAAACGCGGGGTGACCCCGACGGCCATGAGGGCACAGACGAGAGCGAAGTAGTCGAGGAGCCAGTTCCCCACAGCCGCGAGCAGGGCGATCTTCCATCGGGCGCCGAGCCCGTCGACCATGAGGTCTCTCTGCTGGACCAGTCCCTCGGCGGTTGGACCCCCAGGTCGGTGCAGCTGACGCAGAATCGGCTGGGCGACGCGTTCGACGAGACGACCGAGTGCGTACAGGGGGCGATCGAAGCGCACCAGGACGAAGCCGACGATCAACATGAGGAGGAACAGGGCGGCGCCACCCCAGGCCACCCGGTCGAGCCCGTTCGGCACAGGGGCTCCGATGATCGAGATCAGCAGCGCCACGAGGGGGAGCATGAAGAGCACGCCGCTGGAGATGATCGCCGTAGCGGTCAACGCCGCTCCGGCCGTGCCGCGGTTCACCCCCGACACGGCCAGCATCCGGTACCCGGTGGCCGCACCTATGGCGGCCCCTCCGGGGACGGTCTTGGCGACGGCGTTCGACACGAGCTGCGACGTGGCTGCGACGAACCACGACACCTGGGGCAGGGCGATGCGGGTGAGCCACCAGACGCAGGCGTAGCTGCCGGCCATCAGCACCAACATGACGGCGAACCACAGGAAGGAGAGCCCCAGGAGGCGGGGGACCGTGGCCCACATGTCGAGGATCTGCGGAGCGAGGCCGTAGAGGGCGAACGCAGCGACGGCCAGCATCGCCACCCGGCCCAGGATCCTGAGGGCCGACGGGCGTCGGGGTTCGACGGTCGTGGCGCTCACCCCGGCACCGGCGGGCATGTGGCCCGCATCCCCCTTGGGGACGTGGCTCAGACCTCCCGTGGTGTCGAGGGCGGGCTCGCGGTCGGGCACGTCGCGACGTTAGCGGCGCATTACCGCAGGTCGACGGGCCGCCACCGCTTCCGTCGCAACGGTTCGCTCAACTGACGACCCCCGACTCGTGGAGCGCGGCGATTCGGGCCTCGTCGTAGCCGAGCACGTCGCGGAGCACTTCGTCGGTGTGTTGGCCGGCCGTGGGTGCGATCCCAGGATGGGCGAGCTGGGCACCGACGAGCTTGATCGGCGTGGGCAGCATGTCGGCGCCGTGGGTGGCGGCGGGGAGCCAGGGGAGCCTGTCCTGGAACTGGACGTCGTCGGCGAGGGTCTCCGGGGTGTTGACCGGAGCGAGCGTGGTGTTGAACTCCACCCCGAACGCCATCCACTCAGCCGAGGTGCGGCTCCGGAAGATCGCGGTCAGTTCCGTTCGCATCTCGTGGTTGCCGCGGGCGTGGTCGGCATAGGTCTCGCCCGGCCACTTCTCGAACATGTCCATCCGATCGATGCCGGAGCAGAAGTTCTTCCAGAATTCCTGCTCCGAGGCCATCAAGAGGATGTGCCCGTCCGAGGTCTCGTACATCTGATAGCGCACGCCTTCCTTCATGCCGGCGGTGCCGGGGGCCCGCCGTTCGAAGTCGTCCGAGGCGTTGCCGGTGACCTCGGTCTGGGGGCGTTCGTAGGCCTTCCAGGTCTCGGAACGCAACCAGTCGACGGCGGCGGCGGCGTCGGACTGCGCGATCTCCATCTGGCAGCCCTCACCGGTGGCTCGGGCCTGCACGATCCCGGCGAGGATCCCCATCGCCCCGAACAAGGGACCGGCGTTGATGCCCACCGAAACGTGTTCGGGGATGTAGCAGAAGCCGTCGTCGTCGTAGGCGGGCGGCACGATTCCGGCCCACGTGTCGTAGGCGATCCCGTGGCTGGGGAGGTCGCGATAGGGGCCGGTCATGCCGTACCCCGAGATGGTCATGAACACGATGGCCGGGTTCAGCACCCTGAGGTCGTCGTAGCCGAGCCCGCGTCGGGCCAGGGCGCCGGGGCGCATCGCCTCGACGACGGCGTCGGCGTCCTTCACCAGTTCCTTGAAGGCTTCGACGCCCTCGTCGGTGCGCAGGTCGAGCACGATGCTGCGCTTGCCCCGGTTGGCGTGCAGGTGCAGCAGTGAGCTGCCCTCGACGATGGGCCAGGTCATGCGTCGGCCGTAGTCGCCCCCGGGCGGCTCGACCTTGATGACGTCGGCCCCGAGGTCGACGAGGTTGGTGGTGATGGCGGCAGGTGCGAGCATCGAGGCCTCGATGATGCGGACTCCGGCGAGAGGGGCGGCGGCGGTCATGCCCACAAATCTGACACACCCTCAGATCCCGGGGTGGCGTCTCATCCTGCGCCGCGCCGGCGGCGTGCGGCTCGAGGCGCCGGGGGGTGCCCCGATAGGGCATGATGGTCGCCCTACCCGAGAACCTGACCGACGAGGGGATCCGTCATGCGAGTCGTTGTCGATTTCGACCTGTGCGAGAGCAATGCCATCTGCATGGGAATCGCACCCGATGTGTTCGAGGTGCGTGACGACGACTTCCTCTATGTCCTGAACGAGACGCCACCGGAGTCGATGCGGGCCAAGATCGAAGAGTCGGTCCAGCGCTGCCCGAAGCAGGCCATCTCCATCGCCGAGGACTGACCGATCTCCCGTCGCCGACAGGGCGGCGGGCCCGGTGCTCCCATGACCGAATCCATCGCCGTCGTCGGCGCATCACTGGCTGGGCTCCACGCTGCTCGAACCTTGCGGCTCGAGGGGTTTTCCGGCCGCATCTCGGTGGTCGATGCCGGTGCCCACATGCCGTACGACCGCCCCCCGCTCTCGAAGCAGATCCTCACCGGCGCCTGGGACATCGACCGGGTGGTGCTGCCCGCCGCCACCGAGGACCTCGGACTCGACTGGCATCTCGGTACACGCGCCACCGCGCTCGATCTCGATGCGGGCACTCTGGCGTTGGCTGCGGCCGACGGGGAGTCGACGCTCTCGTTCGACCAGGTCGTGCTGGCCACCGGAGCGGCGGCGCGTCGCCTGCCCGGAACCGACGATCTCGACGGGGTCCATGTGCTGCGCACGCTCGACGACGCCGTGGCGGTGCGGGAAGCACTCGACGGGGGTGCCCACCGAGTGGTGGTGATCGGCGCCGGCTTCATCGGAGCCGAGGTCGCCGCCAGCTGTCGTAGCCGCGACCTCGACGTCACCATCGTCGAGGCGCTCCCGGTGCCCCTCGAGCGGGCCATCGGCGCCGAGATGGGGGCGGTGTGCGCCCGGCTCCACGAGCACCACGGCGTCGATCTGCGCCTCGCCACCGGTGTGGACGGCTTCGAATCGACGGTCGGGCCGGGTGGGCGCCGGCACGTCACCGGGGTCGTGCTCACCGACGGTTCGGCGGTGCCGGCCGACCTCGTCGTGGTGGGGATCGGCGTCGCGGTGAACACCGGGTGGCTCGAAGGCAGTGGGCTCGTGCTCGAAGACGGTGTGAACACCGACGCCACGTTGCTCGCCGCGCCCGGGGTCGTGGCCGCCGGCGACGTGGCCCGGTACCCGAGCGCCCGGTTCGGGCAGGCGTTGCGGGTGGAGCACTGGGAGCACGCGGTGAGTGGCGGTGAGGCCGCGGCGCGTCGGCTGCTGGCCGAGCAGCGGGGAGAAGAGCCCGCGGTGTTCGATCCGGTCCCGTGGTTCTGGAGTGATCAGTACGACCGCAAGATCCAGCTGGCCGGGCGACCCGGACCCGGCGACGAGGTGGTCGTGGTGCACGGCAGCACTGATGAGTTCCGCTTCGTTGCGCTGTATCGGCGCGAGGACCGGATGGTCGGGGTTCTCGGCATGAACCGGCCTCGCCACGTCGTCCAGCTCAGGGCGCTGCTCGACGAGGGTATCGACTGGTCCACAGCCGTCGAGCGGGCGGCGGCACTCTGATGGAGGAGTCCGCCGACGAGGAGATGGTCGAGCTGATCGACGACAACGGCGACGTGGCGGCAGTGGTGACCCGGCGCGAGGTGCGCGAGCGCAACCTGCTGCACCGGACGGTGTTCGTCGCCGTCGTCAACGGTGCCGATGAGCTGCTGGTGCACAAGCGGGCGGCGTGGAAGGACCTCTGGCCCGACAGCTGGGACATCGCCGTCGGCGGTGTAGTGGGCCCCGGCGAGGCTTGGGAGACCGCCGCGGCCCGAGAGCTGGTCGAGGAGACCGGTGTGGCCGTGGAGCTCGGCTATCTGGGTGAGGGGGAGTACTCCGACGAGGAGGTGCGGGAGATCTCGAGGGTGTATCACGCCCGCACCGAGGGCCCCTTCACGTTCGCTGACGGCGAGATCGTCGAGGCGGCGTGGGTGCCGATCAGCCAGCTGAGAGAATGGTTGGCGGGCAAACCGGTGTGTCCTGACAGCCTGGCTCTGGTTCTCCCCCGGCTCGACGCCCCCTGATCTGCTCCGGGTGAACGCAACCGCAATGTTGCTGCTCGCGCTCACTGCGGTCGTGGCTGTGCTCGACTGGCTGGCCGTAGGCTCGGAGCGCCGCGCGGTGGAGTATCTCCTCAAACCGCTCACCATGGCCGGTCTGATCGCGGTGGCCATGACCCTCGACACCTCGAACTCGGCGGCCAGGGTGGCGGTCGTGGTCGCTCTGGCGCTGTCGTTGATCGGCGACGTCTTCCTCATGGTGCCGAAGGACCTCTTCGTTGCCGGCCTGGCGGCTTTCCTCGGCGGGCACGCGGCCTACGTCGTGGCCATGCTGCTCGTGGGGGCGTGGGGCCCCGGCCTGCTGGTGGGCCTGGTCGTGGTGCTCGTGGCCCTCGCCCTGGTGGGGCTGCGCATCGTGCGGTCGGCTGCGGAGGGCGATCCCGCGTTACGCACCCCCGTCGCGCTGTACATGGGGGTCATCTCGGCGATGGTGGTGACCGCGTTCGGAGTGGGTGCGATCCTGGTCGTCCTCGGCGCTTTGCTGTTCTTCGTCAGCGACGCCGTCCTCGGTTGGACACGATTCGTCGTGGACTTCTCTCGGAGTCGTGTGGTGGTGATGACCTCGTATCACCTCGGGCAGGCGCTGCTCGTGCTGGGCCTCGTGGTGGCGGCCTGAGCGTCACCGGTGCTCCGCCCGATCCGGACCCGGCCTCGGGGGCGGTGTGATGCGGCGTGGAGGACATCGCGGTCCGTAGGCTCGCGGCATGTGGTGGCTGGCGGTGCTCGGCGTCGTGGCGGTGTTGCTGATCGGGCTCGCCGTCTACGACCTGGTGGGGGTGACCTGGTCTGACAGATCGGCACCGGCTACTTCGGATGCCGGGGCCCCGACGGTGGGTTCAGCCTCGAGCGACTGGTCGACACCGCCGCCGGGGCACCGGTTCGGGCCATCGAGATCAAACTCAGCCAGGGCGCCAAACCGGGCCTGGGCGGCATGCTGCCGGGCGTCAAGGTGACTCCCGAGATCGCCGGCATCCGCGGGGTCGAGGCCGGGGTCGACTGCCGTAGCCCCGCCGGCCACACGGCCTTCTCCGATGTCGACGGGCTGATCGACCTGGTCGAGCGCATCGCCTCGGCCACCGGCCTCCCGGTGGGCATCAAGTCGGCGGTCGGCGAGAGCGGTTTCTGGGACGATCTCTCGTTGCGCATGGCCCGTACCGGTACGGGTCCGGACTTCGTGGTCGTCGACGGGGGCGAGGGTGGCACCGGCGCCGCTCCGCTCGCCTTCGCCGACCACGTCGCCCTGCCATTCCGCTGGGGCTTCGCCCGGGTGTACCGGGCCTTCCGTGAGCAGGACCTGACCGAGGACGTGGCCTTCGTGGGGTCCGGGAAGCTGGGACTGCCCGAGAACGCGCTGGCCGCACTGGCGATGGGCTGCGACTCGGTCAACGTCGGCCGCACCGCCATGTTCGCCATTGGTTGCATCCAGGCCCAGAAGTGTCACACCGACCGCTGTCCGACCGGTGTCGCCACCCAGTCGGCCCGTCTGCAACGTGGCCTCGACCCCACGCTGAAGTCGGTGCGCTGCGCCCGTTACCTGGCGTCGCTGCGCTTCGAGCTCCTCCGCCTGTCGCGCGCCTGCGGAGTCGAGCATCCGGCGCTGGTCACCCTCGACCAGATCGAACTGCTCCAGGACCGCTGGGAGTCGATCCCGCTGCGACAGGTCGTCGGTTACGAGGACGGTTGGGGGCAGGTCTCGTCTGGCGATCGGGGGGAGTTGGTCGACATGATGGCGGCCGACTCGGATCCCGCCCCCGAAGCCACCGACTAGAAAGAGCACCATGAGCCCTGGTGCTCCCCCCCGTGTCGTCATCGGCGACGTCACCCCCCAGATCGACGGCGGTCGATTCCCCGTGAAGCGGGTCGAAGGTGAACCCGTCGTGGTGGGCGCGACCGCCTTTGCCGACGGTCACGATCTCCTGTGGGCGGTCACGCGTCATCAACCCCCGGGGTCGTCGACGTGGGTCGAGGTGCCGATGGTGGTGGTCAACGCCGGTATGGATCGATGGGAAGCGACTTTCACCCCCCTGGATCGGGGGACGCACCGCTTCGAGGTCCGGGCCTGGATCGATCACTACGCCACCTGGGTCGACGCGACGCGGCGCAAGCGGGTCGACGGCCGATCGGTGGCGTCGGAGCTCCTGGCCGGCGCGGCGCTGCTCGACGACGCCGCGGCGACGGCCCCTCCCGACGACGCGGCGGTGCTGCGAGCCGCCGGAGCCCGGCTGCGCGCCGGTGAGCTGATCGACCTCACCGATCCGGGGAGCGACGATCGGCCGTCGGTGGGCGAGATCTACCGTCGCGGCCTCGACCGCGAGGGCGGCTCGGCCGGGCCCGTGTCGGAGGTGCTCGTGGAACGCGAGCGAGCCCTCTTCAGTGCCTGGTACGAGTGGTTCCCCAGGTCGACCTTCGTGGGCGGTGAGCGCGCCGACAGCTCCTCGTCGATGGACCCGGTGGTCCGGCACGGCACGCTGCAAGGGCTCATCGACCAACTCGACTACGTGGCCGAGCTGGGATTCGACATCTTGTATCTCCCCCCGATCCACCCGATCGGCACCTCGTTTCGCAAGGGTCCCGACAATGCCGAAACGGCGGGGCCCGCCGACGTGGGGAGCCCGTGGGCCATCGGCGCCGCGTCGGGCGGGCACACGTCCGTGCACCCGGATCTGGGGACCCTCGCCGACCTGAGGGAGCTGGTCGACTCCGCCGGCGAGATGGGGATCGAGGTCGGGCTCGATCTGGCCTTCCAGTGCGCTCCCGATCACCCCTGGGTGAGCGAGCACCCCGAGTGGTTCCGGCATCGGCCCGACGGCACCATCCAGTGCGCCGAGAACCCACCGAAGCGCTACCAGGACATCTACCCGTTCGACTTCGACACCGACGCTTGGCGTGACCTGTGGGACGGCCTGCTCGGCGTCGCCGAGTTCTGGATGGACCAGGGGGTTCGGGTCTTCCGGGTCGACAATCCCCACACCAAACCGTTTGCCTTCTGGGAGTGGTTCATCGCCCAGCTGCGAAGTCGTGACCCCGACGTCATTCTCCTTTCGGAAGCGTTCACCCGGCCCGAGGTCATGCGCCGGCTCACCAAGGTCGGGTTCACCCAGAGCTACAGCTACTTCACCTGGCGGGTGGCGAAGCACGAGCTCGTCGAATACGCCCACGAGGTACTCATCGGCGACGGAGCCGATGCGTTCCGGCCCAGCTTCTGGCCCAACACCCCCGACATCCTCCCGTCGCACCTCCACGGCGCGGGGCAGGGGATGTTCGCCGTGCGCCATCTTCTCGCCGCCACCCTGAGCGCCAGCTACGGCATCTACGGCCCGGCCTTCGAGCTCGGTGACAACCGGCCGGCCGGCAACGACAAGGAGGAGTATCTCGACTCGGAGAAGTATCAGCTTCGCCGCTGGGACCTCGACGACCCCAACAGCCTCCGCGGCCAGGTCGCCCGGGTGAACCGGATTCGCCACCGACAGCTCGCCCTGCACACCAACCGCACCCTGCGGTTCCACGCCGTGGCCAACGACCGGATGCTCGCTTACAGCAAGTCGACCCACGAGGGCCCCGATCCCGAGCCGACCCGACCGCATCGCAACCCGGTGCTCGTGATCGTCAACCTCGACGACGTCGATGTCCAGAGGGCCAACCTCGACCTCGATCTGTCCGCCCTCGGCATCGATGCCTCGCGGCCCTACGACGCCCACGACCTGCTCACCGATCAGCGCTTCGTGTGGACCGGCCCCCAGCCGTTCGTCGAGCTGCACCCCGGAGAGCAGCCCGGGCACGTCTTGCGCATCAGTCAGAGCCCGTCGGAAGCTTCCCCCCGCCCCCCCACCGCAACGGACCAGCCATGATCGACGAGCCCACCGATCTCCACGACTGGTACAAGGACGCGGTCATCTACGAGCTGCACGTGCGGGCGTTCGGTGATTCCGACAACGACGGCATCGGCGACTTCGACGGGTTGACCGCCAAACTCGACTACCTCCAACAGCTCGGCGTCACCGCACTGTGGATTCTGCCGTTCTACCCCTCCCCGCTCCGCGACGACGGCTACGACATCGCCGACTACGGCGACGTCAATCCGAGCTATGGCGATCTGAAGGCCTTCAAGCGGTTCCTGCGCGAAGCCCATCGGAGAGGCCTGCGGGTGATCACCGAGTTGGTGCTCAACCACACCTCCGATCAGCATCCGTGGTTCCAGCGGGCCCGGCAGGCGAAACCCGGCAGTCGGTGGCGGGACTTCTACGTGTGGAGCGACACCCCCGACCGGTACCCGGGGGTACGCGTCATCTTCGAGGACTACGAGACCTCCAACTGGACCTGGGACCCGGTGGCCCAGTCCTATTACTGGCATCGGTTCTTCTCCCACCAGCCCGATCTGAACTTCGACAACCCCGAGGTTCGCGCCACGATGCTGCGAGCGGTCGACAAGTGGTTGGAGATGGGCGTCGACGGAGTGCGGCTCGATGCCGTGCCCTACCTGTTCGAGCGGGAGGGTACGAACTGCGAGAACCTCCCCGAGACCCACGAGTTCCTGAAGGAACTTCGCAGCCACGTCGACGAGCGGTTCCCCGGTCGGATGCTGCTCGCCGAGGCGAATCAGTGGCCCGAGGACGCCGTCGCCTACTTCGGCGACGGCGACGAGTGTCACGCTGCCTTCCACTTTCCGCTCATGCCGCGACTGTTCATGGCGCTGCGGATGGAGGACCGTTTCCCGGTCATCGACATCCTCCAGCAGACCCCCGACATCCCCGAGGGCTGCCAGTGGGCGATCTTCCTGCGCAACCACGACGAGCTGACGCTCGAGATGGTCACCGACGAAGAGCGCGACTACATGTACCGGGCCTACGCCGCCGACCCGCAGATGCGGGTCAACGTGGGCATCCGGCGGCGACTGGCGCCGCTCATGCAGAACGATCGGCGCAAGATCGAGCTCATGAACGGCCTGTTGCTCGCCCTGCCCGGCGCGCCGGTCATCTACTACGGCGACGAACTCGGG
This sequence comes from Acidimicrobiales bacterium, assembly GCA_041688815.1. Taxonomy (GTDB): domain Bacteria; phylum Actinomycetota; class Acidimicrobiia; order Acidimicrobiales; family Acidimicrobilacustridaceae; genus Rhabdothermincola_A. The sequence continues at coordinate 48,765 of JBDNHK010000005.1, forward strand.
ATGGGAGACAACGTCTATCTGGGCGATCGGGACGCGGTGCGCACCCCGATGCAATGGAGCCCCGATCGCAACGCCGGGTTCTCCGACGCCAACCCGCAGCGGCTCTACCTCCCCGTCATCATCGACCCCGAGTACCACTACGAGACCGTCAACGTCGAAGCCCAGAACAGCAACTCCAGCTCGTTGCTCTGGTGGATGCGCAGGCTCATCGCGCTGCGGGCCCAGCATCGGGTGTTCGGGCGGGGGGAGATCGAGTTCCTGCTGCCCGAGAACGGCAAGGTCCTCGCCTTCCTACGTCGTGACGAACACGAAACGGTGCTCGTCGTGGCGAACCTGTCGAGGTACGCCACCGCGGTCACGCTCGACCTGCACGAGTTCCGGGGGGCAGTCCCCATCGAGCTGTTCGGGCACACCGAGTTCGCGGTCATCGTCGAGGGCCCCTACCAGCTCACCCTCGGTCCCTACGGGTTCTACTGGTTCCGTCTCGAGTCGCAGCGGGCCAACACGGCGCCCGACTTCCATGACGGTCACGACCTTCCGGTGCTCACGGTCAGCGCTGACTGGCGCACCGTGTTCCGCGGCCGGGGCCGAGCGAACCTCGAGCGGGCCATTCCGGACTTCATGGCTCACAACCGTTGGTATGCAGGTAAGGCGCGGGTGGTGCGTGCCGTCGAGACCCTCGACGTGGTCCCCCTGCCCGTTGCTCGGGGTCGTAATGCCCGGCCTCAGGCCTTCATGGTCCTCGCCCAGATCGACTACACCGAGGGCGAGCCCGAGACGTACGTACTCCCGCTGGCGACGGCCGACGCGGGGCGGGCCGAGCAGCTTCTCGCCGACCACCCCAACTGCGGAGTGGCGTGGATCGACAACCGCAGCACCAGTGAACGCCTCTTCCTGCACGACGCGCTGGTGGACCCGACTTTCTTGACCGCGACGCTCGATGCGTTCCGGCGCCGCCGGTCCTTCCCGACGGTGGGTGGTGCCGAGCTGCGGGCCACCATCAACCCGCGATTCCGGAAGCTCATGAGCGGGGTCGGCCCCGACGAGCTGGGGGTGCACACCCTCACCGCGGAGCAGAGCAACACCTCGGTTGCCTTCGGGCAGAAGCTGGTCATGAAGCTGTTCCGCCGCGCCCAGGAGGGGGTGAACCCCGACCTGGAGATCGGCAGGTTCCTCACCGAGAAGGCCGGCTTCGAGCACTCGGCCCCGCTGCTCGGTGCTCTCGAATATCAGAAGGGCGCCCGCGGGGAGCCGCGCACCGTCGCGGTGCTCTCGGCCTACGTGGGCAACGAGGGGGACGCCTGGCACTACACGCTCGACCAGCTCGGGCTGTTCTACGAGTCGGCCCTGTCCCTCATCCCCGACGAGCAGACATGGGTTCCTCCGTGGCCCTCGCTGTTCGACGAGATCGGTCTCGAGCCACCGGATGCCGTGGCCGACGCCATCGGCCCGTACCTCGATGCCGCCGAGCTCCTCGGCCGGCGCACCGCCGAGCTGCACCATGCGCTGGCCTCCGGTGTCGACGAGGCTTTCAGTCCCGAGCCGTTCACGACGCTCTACCAGCGGTCGGTGTACCAGTCGATGCGGGCCCAGGTCCGACCCACGTTGTCGGTGGTGCGGCGCCGCCTGCGGCAGCTCGACGAGCGGGTGCGTCCTCTCGCCGAGATGCTCCTCGAGCGCGAGGTCGAGATCCTCGACCGCTTCGGGGAGCTGCGCCGGCACCGCTTCGACGTCCATCGCATCCGGATCCATGGCGATTACCACCTCGGTCAGGTCCTGCATGCCGGTCGAGACTTCGTGATCGTGGATTTCGAAGGCGAGCCCTCGCGACCGCCCACGGAGCGTCGTATCAAGCGGGGCGCGCTCACCGACGTCGCCGGGATGATGCGTTCGTTCCAGTACGCCCGGGTCGCCGCCCTCCGCGACCTCGAGGAGCGAGGGCTTCTCGCCCCCGAGCATCGCGAAGCGATGACCACCCGCGGGAGGGTCTGGCAGCACTGGGTGACCGTTCGGTTCCTTTCCGGCTACTTCGCCACGGCCGGTGACGCGACCTTCGTGCCCACCGACCGCGATGACGTGCGGTCCTTGCTCACCGCTTACACCCTCGACAAAGCGCTCTACGAAGTTCGTTACGAGCTGAACCATCGGCCCGGTTGGGCCTCGATCCCGTTGCGCGGAGTTCTCGAGCTCACCCAGGCCGAGGACGGGTACCAGTGGTGATCGAACCGGCCGTCGACCTCGGAGAGTTGGGGCGGCTGGCCGAGGCCATGGGCGTACAGACCTCCTACTGGGACACTCAGGGCAACCTCCACACCGCCGATCGCGACGTTCTCGTGGCCGTCCTGGCCGCGTTGGGAGCACCGTTGGATCGCCCCGATCGTCTCGACGAGCTGCGGGATCACGTCGACGGCGAGCGGGTGCGACCCCTCGAGCCCGTGGTCGTGCACTGGTCCGGCGGCCAGGGAGTCGAGATCGACCTCTGTCTGCCCGCCGACGGGACGGGAACCGCCGAGATCAGATGGGAGATCGCCACCGAGGACGGGCGGACCATCGCCGGTCTCGACGCCTTCGTCGATGGCGTCGAGCTCGCGCCACGCTGGGCCCGCGATCGGCGCCACGAAGTGCGTCGCGTCGCTCTCGCTGGTACCGAATCTCTCGGGGTGGGGTACCACCGGCTGTTCGTCGAGGTCGACGGGCGGGGTCATGCGTCCACCATCGTCTCGGCGCCCGTGCAGGTGGCCCAGCCCGGCGCCACGGAACGGACCTGGGGAGTGCTCGCACCTCTGTACGCCCTACGGGCCCCGGGTGCGCTCGGTCCCCACGTCGGTCAGCTGGCCGAGATGGGCGAGTGGATCAACGCCCACGGTGGGCGGGTGGTGGCCACGCTTCCGATCCTGGCCACCTACCTCGACCAGCCCTGCGATTTCAGTCCCTACACCCCGGTCAGCCAGAGGTTCTGGAACGAGCTGTACCTCGATCTCGACGCTGTTCCGGAGATGGCCGCGAGTGCCGTCGCCCGGGCGCTGGCGGCCGAACCCAGTCGGTCAGCGGCGGCGGGCCGGCTCGCCGCGGGCGACCAGTTCGATCATCGCGCCCAGTACCAGCTCCTCCGGCCCGTGCTCGAGGAGCTGGCCCGCACGTTCTTCGCTGCTCCGGCCTCGGTCCGGGTCGACTTCGACCGCTGGCTCGCCGACCACCCGAGCGCCACCGCCTATGCCGCGTTCCGGGCCGCGACCGACCAGACGGGAACCGGTTGGCACGCCTGGGGCACCGGGGCGGCCCGGCTCCCCTCGGGCGGTGACGTTCACGGTGAGCACGCTCGATTCCACCAGTACGTGCAGTGGACGATGCACCGCCAGATCACCGACGTCGCCTCCTCCCTGTCGGGTAAGGGCCAGCAGCTCTACCTCGACCTCCCGGTGGGAACTCACGGCGACGGGTTCGACACGTGGTCGGATCCCGACCTCTTCTCGTGGGGCTGCGGGGTCGGGGCCCCGCCCGACGACTTCTTCAGCGAGGGCCAGAACTGGGGCTTTCCGCCGGTCAATCCCCGCGTGGCCCGCCAACAGGGGCACCGCCATCTCGCCGCCTGCCTGCGCCACCACATGGGGGTGGCCGGGATCGTTCGCCTCGACCACGTGATGGGCTTCGAGCGGCTCTTCTGGGTTCCGGACGGCGCCGCGGCCCGCTCCGGCGCCTACGTGAGATATCCGCGCGACGAGTTGTTCGCGGTGCTGGCCGTCGAGTCCAGCCGCAGTGGCTGCCGCGTGGTCGGTGAGGACCTCGGGACCGTGCCCGACCAGGTACGTGACGCCGTCGACCGTCATGGTCTGTTGGGCATGTACGTGAGCCAGTTCCGGCTGCCCGATCCCGGGGGACCGGTCCCCGCCGCCACGTCGCGGCAGGTTGCCAGCATCGACACCCACGACACCCCCCCGTTCGTCGCATGGGTCCACGGTGACGACATCGATGTCCGTCGCGGCCTGGGCCTGCTCGACGACAGCGAGGCCGAGGCGGCCCGAGACACCCGGCGGACCGACCTCGCCCACCTCTTGCGGGCGTTGCAACACCGCGGCCTCACCGTTGGAGGAGAGATCGACGAGCATCAACTTCTCGTCGCTCTGCTCGAGGAACTGGGATCGAGCCCCGCGACCTCCGTGCTGGTCGAGGTGGACGATCTGCTCGGGGCCAGGGAGCCGCAGAACGTACCGGGCACGACTCTCGACCGCCCGAACTGGGTACACAAGCTGCGGCTCACGATCCCCGAGCTGTCCGTCGACCCGCCGATCGGGTCGGCCCTCGATGCCCTGCAGGCTGCTCGGCTCGGGGCCTACCAGCGGGCCGTGGAGGCAACCGCATGAATCTGCTCACCGACGATGACCTGTGGCTGTTCAACGAGGGCGCGCACACGCGTCTGTACGAACGACTCGGTGCCCATCTGGCCCCCGGCCCGTCCGGGGAGCCGGGTTGCACCTTCGGCGTGTGGGCCCCCAACGCCCGTCGTGTCTCGGTCATCGGCGACCACAACGGCTGGCAGGCCGGCGTGGATCTCCTCGAGCCGAACGGCGCCTCGGGCATCTGGGGCGGCCGGGTCCAGGGTGTCGGCGAGGGGGCTCGCTACAAGTTCCACATCGAATCGAGGGCGGGGGGCTACGCGGTGGACAAGGCCGACCCGGTGGCCTTCCGGGCCGAGATGCCCCCTCGCACCGCTTCGGTGGTGGCCGAGCTCGATGGCTACGCCTGGGGCGATGGCGACTGGATGCGGGACCGACACACCAGCAACGCGCTCGACGCACCGTTCTCGGTGTACGAGGTTCATCTCGGTTCGTGGCGCCACGCCGAGAACGAGCTGCGCTCGCTCAACTACCGCGAGGTCGCCCCTGTGCTCGCCGGGTACGTCATGGCGCAGGGGTTCACGCATGTCGAGTTCATGCCCCTCACCGAGCACCCCTTCTACGGTTCCTGGGGATATCAGACCACCGGGTACTTCTCGCCGACGGCCCGGTTCGGCTCTCCTCACGACTTCATGTTCCTGGTCGACACCCTTCATCAGGCCGGCGTGGGGGTGATCCTCGACTGGGTGCCCTCCCACTTTCCGTCCGACGAGCACGGGCTGGCCTACTTCGACGGGACCCACCTCTACGAGCACGCCGATCCCCGCAAGGGCCATCACCCGGACTGGGACAGCGCCATCTTCAACTACGACCGCTACGAGGTGCGCAGCTTCCTGATGTCGAGCGCCCACCTCTGGCTCGACCGCTACCACGTCGACGGGATCCGGGTCGATGCCGTGGCGTCGATGCTCTACCTCGACTACTCGAGGCCCGAGGGGGAGTGGGTCCCGAACGAGCACGGAGGCAACGAGAACCTCGGAGCGCTCCGATTCCTGAAGAAGCTCAACGAGACCGTCTACGCCGACTTCCCCGACGTGCAGATGATCGCCGAGGAGTCGACGGCGTGGCCGATGGTCTCGCGTCCCACCGAGTACGGCGGCCTCGGCTTCGGGATGAAGTGGGACATGGGATGGATGCACGACAGCCTGCGCTACTTCGAGCGCGAGACCGTGTACCGCCGGTACCACCAGGACGAGCTGACGTTTCGGATGGTGTACGCCTTCACCGAGAACTTCTGCCTCCCGCTCAGCCACGACGAGGTGGTGCACGGCAAGGGTTCCCTGCTCGCCAAGATGCCCGGAGACCGGTGGCAGCGGATGGCCAACCTGCGGGCGTTGTACGGCTACCAGTACGCCCAGCCGGGGAAGAAGCTCCTGTTCATGGGGGCCGAGCTGGCCCAGGAGACGGAATGGGACCATGACGGATCCCTTCCGTGGTGGTTGCTCGACCGGCCCGCCCATGCCGGGATCCAAGCCTGGGTGCGGCACCTCAACCATCTCCATCGCCACGAGCCGGCCCTTCACGAGGTCGATTTCGAGTCTGCGGGCTTTCAGTGGGTCGACGCCTCCGACGCCGGTTCGAGCGTGTTGGCTTTCCTCCGGCACCCGCGACGGGGGCCCGACGGTGTCCCCCTGACCCTGGGCGGCAGGGAGGTGCTGGTGGTGTGCAACCTGACCCCGGCCCGGCGCGACGGTTACGCCGTCGGTGTGCCTCGCCCCGGGCGGTGGGAGGAGCTCGGGAACTCCGATGCTGCCGAGTACGGGGGATCCGGAGCGGGCAATGCCGGAGGGGCCGAGGCCGCGGTTCGGGACCGGCACGGATTCGGATGGTCGCTCTCGCTCACCCTGCCCCCGCTCGGCGTGCTCTTCCTCGCCCCCACCGGCGGATGACACCCGCCACACTCGGTCTGGCTCGGGAGCGAAGCGGGGTCCGACCTCCATCCGCGACCGGCTCGGCCCGACTACCCTGATCCCGTGGCCACGACGATACAACGCGCCCGCGCCGCCGTTGTCGGCTCGCCGGAACTGAGAAGGCTGGCCGACCGCGGTCGCACCCTTCTCTATGGTCAGCCGGGCGACGAAGGGGTTCGCCATTCCGAGATCTCGCCTTGGCAGCCACCGAGGGTCGGCCCGAGTCGGTGGTGGCTCACGGTGCTGGCCGCCCTGGCCGGGTTCGTCGGGGCCGTGCTCGTGTCGACGTCGGCTCCCGTGTGGCGACTGGCGGTGCCGTCGTGGCGGTTCACCCTGCCGTTCATCCCCCATCCCGGCGACACCATGCAGTCCGCGGCGTTCTTCGTCAGCGGCCTCGTCCTTCTCGGAGCGGGCTGGCTGGGGCTGATCCAGCGCTCCGGCCGCCCCGGCGATCGCCGCCGTCGTCTCGCCATGGTCGGTGCCGTCATCGCCCTGTGGTGCATCCCGTTCATGGTCGGGCCGCCGCTGCTGTCGAACGACGTGTACAGCTACGTGGCGCAGGGGGAGATGGCCAGCCAGGGCATCGACCCCACCGCCACGGGTCCCATCGCCCTCGGGCGCGGTGACTGGCTCCGCCAGGTCGACCCCGTCTGGCGTGCGGCGCCGGCACCCTACGGTCCCGTGGCCATCGGGATCAGCGAGGCGGTCGTGGTGGCGAGCGGTCACGATCCGGCCACCTCGGTCTGGATGTTCCGAGGGGTGATCGCCCTGGGCGTGCTCATGGCCGCCGTCGGTGTGGCCCTGATCGCCATGCGGGCCGGGGTCAACCCCGCGGTCGCCGTCGCCATCGGCATCGGCAACCCGCTGGTCACCCTCTACCTGGTGGGGGGCATCCACAACGACGCCCTGATGTTCGGCTTCCTCGTCCTCGGGCTCGCGGCGGCGCAACGCGACCGGAAGGGTCTGGCCGTTGTCCTGTTGGTCGCGGCCACCGCGATCAAGCTGCCGGCCGCCGTGGCTCTCGTGTACCTGGGGTGGACCTGGGCGGGGCCGGCGGCCACCTTCGCCCGCCGGTTCCTCACCACGCTCGGGGTGATGGCGGCCGCCGCCGCGGGCATCGCCGTGGCCTGCATCGTCGCCGGCATCGGAGTCGGTTGGATCATCGCGCTCGAGTCCACGGGCAAGGTCACCACGACCTTCTCGCCCACCACCAAGATCGGCTACAGCCTGGGAGAAGCGCTGAGCTGGACCGGCCTCCCGGTGGACCCGGCCACCATCGCCGCCGTCTGGAGGCTCCTCGGGCTCGCCGCCACGGCCGTGCTCGGTGTCGTGGTCATGCTGCGCAGCCCCCGCCTCGGGCTCATCAAGGCCACCGGCATCATGCTCGTCGCCTATGTCCTGCTCGGCCCTGTGTTGTGGCCCTGGTACCTGCCGGCCGGTTTCGCGCTGCTGGCGGCCGCGGGCTTCGGGCGATACCGGCCCTCGTACCTCGTGGTGTGTGTGGCCATCAGCTGGTTCGTCTGGCCGACTTCGGTCATTCCCGTCGACTACCTCACCGAGTACCAGCACCTCCTCGGGCTCGGAGTGGTCACCCTGGTCAGCGGGCTGGCCTTCGGCGCCCAGCGGTTCTCGTCGCGGTGGGAACGGCGCGTGTCGCGGGCCCTGGGCGACACCGCCGGGCCCGAACGTCTCCCGCCATCGCTCCTGCGAGCTGAATGAGCGGGGCCGGCACAGAGGCGTGGCGGCGGGGGCCCTGACCGGTCCCATGCGGGGGTGAGGCGATGTTGAGCGTGCGGGTCTTCCGTGGCAACGACATGGAGGACGTCCACCGACCTGGATCGCCTCCCGCAGCTCGTCTCCGACGAATCCACCCTCCTGTGGGTCGACACCGCCGACCCGAGCGACGCCGAGCTCGCTCAGCTCGAGAAGGTGTTCGCCTTCCACGAGCTCGCTGTCGAGGACGTTCGCGAGCAGGGTCAGCGGGCCAAGCTCGAGCGCTACGAGAAGCACGCCTTCGTGGTGGCCTACGCCCGCGCCGATGACGGCGATCTGTCCGAGGTCGACGTGTTCGTCGGCCCCGGCTGGCTCGTCACGGTTCGGGAGGTCAACGATCGCGGCAAGACCTTCGACATCTCGACGATGGGTGATCGTTACGAGCGCACCCGGGCCGTCGATCGCGGTGTCGGCTTCCTGCTCTACGTGGTCCTCGACTCGATCGTCGACAGCTACTTCGATGCCGTCGAGGGCAGTGAACAGAAGCTCGAGGAAATCGAGGAGTTGCTGTTCCAGGTCGGCCCCCCACCCGACGGTTCATTGCAGCAGGGACTACTCGAACTCCGTCGCGAGCAGTTGATGCTTCGGCGACGCGTGGTCCCGTTGCGCGACGTGGTGCTGGCCCTGTTGCGACGCGAGATCCCGTGGATCGAGGACGAGTCGATCGTCTACTTCGATGACGTGCTCGATCACCTGTTGCGGGTGATCGATCAGATCGATGTGCAGCGCGAGTTGTTGGGCAACGTCGTGGACGCCAGCCTCGCCCTCGGTGCCAACCGGATGAATCAGGTCATGAAGAAGATGACCAGCTGGGGCGCGATCCTGATCGTGGCCACGCTCATCGCCGGGATCTACGGCATGAACTTCGACGGCATGCCGGAGCTGCGCTGGCAGTTCGGCTACCCGTTGGCCCTGGGCCTCATGGCGCTGTCCACCGCCGGGCTCTACATCAACTTCAAGAAGAAGGACTGGCTCTAGCGGCGCCCTTCGCGTCCGGGGAGGACACGGGAGCTGAGCGAGCCCGCCAGAGGCGGTGCAACGTGACCGTGAGCAGGGCGACGAGGAACAGGTTGCGCAGCGCGATCACGGCGATGGCGTGCCACTCGCCGGGGATGAGGCCGTGGATCCACCCGAGCCCGAGGGTGCTCAGCGCCACCGTGCCCAAGGAGAGCCCTCCGATCAGCCCGTCGCCCCGGGCGGTGACGAGGGCGGCGAAGGGCAGGAACCACAGGACGTACTGAGGCGAGATGATGGAGGAGAAGACCAGCAGGCTCACCACCGCGGCGAGGGGAGCGAGGCCGTCGAGGACGAGGTCGTGGCGTGACAACCCGGCCCGGATGTCGTCGTCGGGCTCGGGGCCGGGCTGGACGGCCCGATGCGCCCACCACCAGGCCAGGACGACCACGGCCAGGCCGATGAGGCTGATACCGGTGCGAGCCACCGCCGGCGCCTCGACCGCCGTGCGCCAGGCGCCTTGCTCGACGGTGGAGCCGTGGGGATCGAGGGCGTGCAGGACGATGCCGGGGATGCTCTCGATCTGCCAGCCGTCGGCCCCGCGGAAGGTGAGGATCTGGCTGATGCCCGATGGCCCCGACCAGGCCACCCAGGCAGTCAGGGCGGCGCCGCCGGTGACCATCCATGCGGTGAGCCCGCGCCACTGGCGGCGCAGGAGCATCGACGGCGCCACCACCACAGGCCAGATCTTGGCGAACACCGACAGCGCGAGCATGACCCCGCCGGTGCGCGACCACCGGCGCCGGAGCAGGGCCAGTCCGAGGACGGCGAGGAATACCGACAGGAGGTCGATGCGCAGGTAGGGGAACGGGAAGAACACCATGGGGGTGCCGAGCAGGAGGTAGGTGATGGCGCTACGGCGCGACCAGGCCCACGCGAGCAGCCCGGCCGTGGCCAGCTCCAGCGCCAACTGGCTGAGGGCCACGGCCGTGACGGTGCCGAGCGGAGTGGGCCGGTCGACGAGCTTCATGAGCCCGAGAGCCAGCGGCGGGTACTCGACCTCGAAGTCGCGGTACGGCGTTCCCTCGCCCGACAGGATCACCTCGTAGCGACGGGCGTCGCCACCCAGGATCGAGTTCTCGTCCTCGACTCCGCTGTGGAGAACGGCGACGATCGAGATCAGACGGGCGAGGATCAACAAGCCGACGAGGGTGAGCGGCGCCCAGGAGGGCCATCGTCGGTCGGTGGTCACGGCTGCTCAGGGTACGAGGTGGTCGCCATCCGGTGGGTCACCGTTGCCACCGCCTTCCGCCGGATCGTCAGCGGCGGCGTAGGACCGCGACCGGCAGTCGAGCGGTGAGGGCGGCGATGGTGTGGGGACCGCCCTCCACGTCCCCGTCACCGAGCACGTCGTGCCACGATCCGGCGGGAATGTCGATCGATGCCCCGACCGGGGCCATGAAGCGGCGAGGGACGATCACCGCCAGGTCCTCGCCGCGTCGAAAGGCCAGCACGTCATCGTGGTCGAGTCCGTGGGTCGGCAACGGGCGATACGGGGCTTGTCCACTCAGGGAGGCCGACTCGCGTTCGCGGAGCGCGAGCAGCCGAGTCAGGACGTGCAGCTTTACCGCCCCGTCGTCGTCCGGATCGTCGGCGGTGTGCGCCCAGCGCTCGGCGGGGCTGGGCCCGTTTCCGCTTCGGATCTCGTCCAGCAATTCTTGCCTCCGGGTCCAGTCGACCGCCCGGCGGTTGTCGGGGTCGACCAGAGAGAGGTTCCACAACTCGTCGCCCTGGTAGACGTCGGGGGTGAGGCCGATCGTGGTGGCCAGAACGACTTGGGCCAACGACGACGCCCTCCCGGCGCGCCGTATCGCCGCCACGAAGGCGGACACCTCACCGGTCCAGGGGTTGTCGATCATCGCTCGTTCGAGAAACACCGCGGCGCGGTACTCGTAGGCGAGGTCGGGGTCGATCCACGATGTCTGCTCCTTCGCTTCCCGCATCGCTTTCCCGACGTAGGCACCGGCTCGGTCGAGGCTGAGGGGGGCGGCTCCCACCAGGGTCTGCCAGAGAAGCCATTGGAGCTGGGCCGAGGGTTCTGGCGCCCGGGCTGGATCTGATCGGGAGGACGGCGCGCTCCCGCGGGTGGTGCTGCGGGCCGCGGACCCCATCCAGCTGGCGATCGCGTCGACCGTGGCATCGGGGGACTCCGACATCCGCCCCAGGCGGGCTCTCACGTCGCCGCTGCGCTTCGTGTCGTGGGTGGTCAGGGGCAGCAGCGTCCGGGGCCATCGCGTCGTCAGCTCGGCGAAGGCCGAATGGAGCTCGGTCGCGGATGTGAGGGTGCCCGACGGATCCCCCCCGACCTCGTTCAGCCACGAGCACGGCACGAACCGGTAGCAGGCGGTGTCCTCGATCGCCTTGGCGGCCAGGGGGGCGCTGAACTGGTTGAACGCAGAAATGAACGGATCGGCCAGATCCGCGCCTCGGCGTCGGGTCAGGAGGTCGGTGGTGAGCTCCACGAGCTCCATCGCGAGGTCGGGTCGGCGCTGCCGTACCCGGGCGGCGGCGGCATCGATGCGAGCCAGGTCGGGTGGCTCGGCGGTCGCCGCTCCCGGGCCGACGTACGTGCGGTACACATCGAGCGCACAGGCCAGCTCGCGCACCACCTCGGCGCACAGACCGAGAGGCACGGGGCGGTCGAGGGCGTCGACGACCTGGTGGAGCTCAGTGGCGGCGCGGCGCGCCTCGGGGACGAGGATCCGCTCGGCCACGTCGCGTCGGCTGGTGGCTTCGATCGTCGACCACGAGCGCTCGTCACCGGTCACGATCCGGTATCCGGCGCGCAGAATGTCGGCCCCCGAGCCCGAGGTCAGAGTTGCGTCGATGCGGGCCATCGCCTCGTAACCCGTGGTCCCGTCGACCGGCCAGGTCGGCGGAAGGGCTTCGTCGGTGGCCAGGATCTTCTCGACCACGATGGTGCGCTGTGGCCCCACCAGGTCGCGCAGCCGTTCGAGGTACCCCTGGGGGTCCACCAGCCCGTCGACGTGATCGATGCGCACGCCGTCCACGACGCCGGCACTCAGCGGATCGTCGTGCATCCATCGACGCAGCAGCGCGTGCACGTCGTCGAAGACCGCCGGGCGTTGCACCTGTACGGCGGCGAGATCGGTGATGTCGAAGAAGCGGCGCCAGTTGAGGAGGGTCGGCGCGTCCCGCCAGGGCACCGCTCGCCAGTGTTGGCGCTCCAACAGGTCGAGCGTTCCCCGAGGCGAGCGCCGCAGTTCGTCGACCACCGCTGCCACTCGGGCCGGGTCGCCGTTGGGCCCGAGCCCGAGCGACGCCACCGACTCCTCCGACAGCGGCCACCGGTCGTCGTGGTGCACGGCCACGAGGACGCCCGACGAGGAGGCGCGCTCCACGCGCACGATCTCGTCGCGAATCGCGTCGCCGAGCGGGCGGTCGAGGAAGGGCAGGGTGATGCGGCCTTCACCCGGTCCTTCGGGTGACCAGTCGATGTCGAAGTACGGGGCGTAGGCACTGGTCGGCCCCGCAGCGAGGACGCTCTGCCACCAGTGGTTCGCCGCCGAACGGATCCCCATGTGGTTGGGGACGATGTCGAGGATCTGTCCCATGCCGTGGTCGGCCAGCGCCTCCCAGAGCCGCCGTAGCGCCGCCTCTCCGCCCAGCTCGGCCCGAACCCGACCGTGGTCGGTGACGTCATAGCCGTGGCTGCTGCCGGGAGTGGCCTCGGTCAGGGGCGATGTGTAGAGGTGGCTGACCCCGAGTCGATGGAGGTAGGGCACCACCTTCGCGGCGGCGTCCAATCCGAAGGTGGGGGAGAGCTGGAGCCGATAGGTGGCGGTGACGGTCCGAGGCATCGAGAGGGACCTACCCGTTCGTGCCTCCGTCGAGCCGGCGCAGCAGCATGACGGATCGGCTCACGACCTTCACTGGGGTCCCGGCCCGATGGACGCCGTCGGGACCGAGGGGGAAGGCCGCTTCGACGTCGTCGGGGGCGGTGTCGAGAACGATCGTCCATGCCGGTCCGTAGTGGTCCTCGGGCAACGTGAACTCGACGTCGTCGGCCGAGGCGTTGAAGATCACGAAGAAGCTGTCGTCGATGATGCGTTCGTTGCGGGGTCCGCGGCCCAGCAGGGCCTCGCCGTTCAGGAACACGCCGATGCAGCGGTTCGAGCCGGTCTCCCAGTCATGGTCTCCCATCGGGGTGCCGAACGGAGTGAACCAGCCGATGTCGTCGATGTCTTCGCCCATGATCGGCTGGCCCTGGAAGAACCGCCGGCGGGTGAACACCCGGTGGGCCCGGCGCAGGCGGATCAACCGGCTGGTGAACTCCAGCAGGTCGCTGTCGGCGGTGGCCCAGCCGTACCACGACAGCTCGTTGTCCTGGCAGTACGCGTTGTTGTTGCCGTGCTGCGTGCGACCGATCTCGTCACCCCCGAGGAGCATCGGGACGCCCTGGGACAACAGGAGCGTGACGAGCAGGTTGCGCTGCTGGCGCCGGCGAAGGGTCATCACTTCGATGTCATCGGTGGGCCCCTCAACCCCGCAGTTCCAGGAACGGTTGTCGGTCGTGCCGTCGTTGTTGTCCTCGCCGTTGGCCTCGTTGCGCTTGTGCTCGTACGAAACCAGGTCGTTCAGACTGAAACCATCGTGCGCGGTCACGAAGTTGATCGACGCCGAGGGTGTGCGCCCGTTGGCCTGGTAGAGGTCGCTGGAGCCGGTGAACCGGTAGCCGAACTCGGCCACGCTGTGGTCGGCGCCGCGCCAGAAGTCGCGCACCTCGTCGCGGTATCTACCGTTCCACTCCGACCACAGAGGGGGGAAGTTGCCGACCTGGTAGCCACCCTCGCCGACATCCCACGGTTCGGCGATCAGCTTTACCTGGCTGACTACCGGGTCCTGCTGGATGAGGTCGAAGAACGCCGACAGCTTGTCGACGTCGTGCAACTCCCGCGCCAGGGTGGCGGCGAGGTCGAACCGGAACCCGTCGACGCGCATCTCGGTGACCCAATAGCGCAGGCTGTCCATGATGAGTTGCAGGACGTGCGGGTGGCGCATGTTCATGCTGTTGCCCGTGCCGGTGTAGTCGACGTAGCGGCGCGGGTCGTTCGGGTCGAGTCGGTAGTAGGCCGCGTTGTCGGCGCCCTTGAGCGACAGCATCGGGCCGGCGTCGTTGCCCTCCGCAGTGTGGTTGTAGACGACGTCGAGGATGACCTCGATGCCCGCATGGTGGAGGGTCTTCACCATCTGCTTGAACTCCTGCACCTGCTGACCGCGCTGGCCGTACACGGCGTAGTCGTTGTGGGGGGCCAGGAAGGCGATGGAGTTGTAACCCCAGTAGTTGTTGAGGCCCATCTGGTCGAGGTGGTAGTCGTGCACGAACTGGTGCACGGGCATGAGCTCGACGGCGGTGACGCCGAGGCTGGTGAGGTGGTCGATGATCGGCTGGCTGCACAGGCCCAGGTAGGTGCCCCGTAGCTCGGGGGGGACTTCCGGATGGGTGGCGGAGATGCCCTTCACGTGGGTCTCGTACACCACCGTCTCGTGCCAAGGGGTGCGGGGGTGGCGGTCGTGGGACCAGTCGAAGTAGGGGCTGATCACCACCGACTTCGGCACGAACGGCGCCGAATCGCTGCTGGTGGAACCGCCGTCGGGTCCGGCGTCGAAGGAGTAGGGGAAAACCGCCTCGGCCCACTGCACCCGCCCCTCGACCGCTTTGGCGTAGGGGTCGATCAGGAACTTCGTGGGGTTTCCTCGCCGGCCCTCCTCCGGTGCCCACGGGGCGTGCACGCGGAACCCGTAGCGCTGGCCGGGCTGGACACCGGGCAGGTAGCCGTGGCGGACGAACGCCGTGATCTCCGGGAGCTCGATCCGGCTCTCCACCCCTGCGTCGTCGAAGAGGCAGAGCTCGACTCGCTCGGCCACCTCGGAGAAGATCGAGAAGTTGGTGCCCGCCCCATCGAACGTGGCCCCCAACGGGAAGGGCGCGCCGGGCCAGATGTCCATCCGGGCGAGCCTAGGCGTCGATGTCCGGTCGGTGGTCGGGTCAACGCAGCGTGGCGGCGAGGGGTCGGGCTTCACGGTCCCGCAGGGCCACGTTGACCTCGAGACGCTCGAGGTGCTGGGCCAGGATCTTGTCGCCCTGGGGAACTTCGTGGGTCTCGAAGAACGCGAAGATCTCGGGGGCCACGTCGGGAGCCGACAGCGAGCGCACCCCTTCGAGCAGACGGGCGATGGAGTTCGACGGGAGCCGCTCGTTGATCGCGTCCCACTCGGCGGCCACGAACGACCATGCGAGAGGCCCCTGGCTCCGGTTCGTGAGCGCCCGGCGCAGCACGAGCGGGGCGTTCTGCGAGCGGATCTCGTCGAGGCTCATGGCCAGGAGCCGTCGCATGAGGTCGGGGTCGTCGAAGTCGGCCAGGGCGGCGAGGTAGCGCATCTCTTCCTGGGGGGTGGCCGCGGCGCGGAACCGATCGAGGAAGGTGTCGAAGTCCGACGAGTCGCCGGTGGCGGCGACGACGTTCACCGCCGCTGCGGCCATGGCCGGGTCGGCGTGGTCGGTGTCGGCCACGATCCTTCGTGCCGCCTCGATCGCGTCGGTGTCGTGCCCGAGGGCGCCGAGGGCCTCGAACAGCACACCGCGTAGGGCGCGTGTGCGGTCGGACTCACTTGAGCGGGGTTCCGGCCCGAGGGTCTCGAAGGCCGGTCGGATCATCTCCCGGACCTTGGCCCGGAAGGCGGCGCGGTCGTCGCCTTCGAGGAGCCGATCGAGGGCGGCGAGGCAACCCACGATGCGCTGCCAGACCGAGAGGTCGGTCTCGGTGCGGAAGGCATCGAGCATGCTCAGGAAGTCGGTGGCCGTGGTCTCGGCGGCCAGCACGGCAGCCCAGGCGTCATCGACCAGGCCGTAACGCTCGACCGGCGACAGGTCGCTCTGGGCGTGGGCGACGAGAGCGGCCAGCAGGTCCGGGGCGTAGCGGACCCGGTAGAAGCCGGTGCTCTCGGTGTTCACCAGCACCCATTCGACCGCTTCGAAGAGAGCGACGTCGATGCTGTCACCCTCGACGAGCACCCGTTCGAAGGTCACGAGCTCGTCGTGGGTGGTCTTCTGCGAGAAGATCGCGGGAATCGACCACCGGGCTTTCTCGTCGTGGGCAGGCGAGGGGGTGTCGTCGCCCTCACCGAGATCACCGGCGTAGCCGAACCGGTGTTGGCTCAGCCGAAGGGTGCTGCCATCGTTCAGCAGGTCGACCGTCACCACCGGGAAGCCGCCCTGCAGGATCCACGAGTCCATGATCCGGCGGACCGGTTCGCCCGTGGCTTCCTCCAGCGAGTCCCACAGGTCGGTGGTCTCGGTGTTGGCGTAGGCATGGGCCGAGAGGTAGTTGCGGATGCCGTCACGGAACTCGTCCTCCCCGAGGTACTGCTCGAGCATCCTCACCACTGCCGCACCCTTTTCGTAGGTGAGGATGTCGAACATCCCTTCGGCGTCGCTCGGCGAGATCACCGGGTATTCGATGGGTCGGGTGCTGGTGAGGGCGTCGGTGTCGAACGCTGCACTGCGGGCCAACCCGAAGGTCGCCCACCGGTCCCAGGCCGGTCGGAACGCATCGGTGGCGTGCATCTCCATGAACGTGGCGAACGCCTCGTTCAACCAGATCCCGTTCCACCACTTCATGGTCACGAGGTCGCCGAACCACATGTGGGCCAGCTCGTGGTTGATGACGTCGGTGACGTTCAGGAGCTCGGCCTGGGTGACCTCGCCCGGGTCGACCAGCAGCAGGACCTCGCGGAAGGTGACGCAGCCCAGGTTCTCCATGGCGCCGAAGGCGAAGTCCGGGACGGCGACGAGGTCGAGCTTGTCGCCGGGGTAGGGGATGTCGTAGTACTCGCTGAAGTGCCGCAGGCAGAAGGCCCCGACCTCGAGGGCGTAGGAGGTCAGGTGGCCTTTGCCCTTCGGATACACGATGCGCAGCGGGGTGCCGTCGACATCGACGGCCTCGGTGGCTTCGAGGGGTCCGACGATGAAGGCCACGAGGTAGGTCGACATCACCATGGTGTCGGCGAAGAGCACCTCGTGCCGGTCCGGGCTGTCGGGCAGGGGGTGGCGCGACGTCTCGGCGGCGTTGGAGACGGCGAAGAGATCGGCGTCCACGACGAGGGTGACGGCGAAGACAGCCTTGTGCTCGGGTTCGTCCCAGCAGGGGAAGGCCCGGCGGGCATCCGTGGCCTCGAACTGGGTGGTGGCGATGGTCTGGGTCGCGCCGTTGGTGTCGGTGAAGGTGGAGCGGTAGAAGCCCCGGAGCTTGTCGTTGAGTTCCCCCCGGAACCGGGTGTGGAGGGTGACCGCACCGATGGGGAGGGATTCGGCGAATTCGAGGGTCAACCGTTCCGTCTCGGCGTCGAGGCTGATCGAGTGGGTGTCGACGCGCTGGCCGTCGGCGTTCTCGACCCACGCCGCGTCGATCTCGAGTTCGAGGGCGTTGCAGACGATGGTCGACGTGGCCGCGTCGATCGACAGGGCGATGGCCGCCGTACCGGTGAAGGTGGCCGCGGCCAGGTCGGGTTCGAGGCGCAGGTCGTAGCGTCGAGGCCGTACGCCGGCCGGGAGCCGGTACGGGTCGACGACCGTCGGGTCGTCGAAATCCACGGAGGACGGAGCGAGGTCGATGGGTTCGGGTTCGGTCACTCCGGCAGCGTAGGGTCGCCGGCCATGACCGCGCTCCAGCCCCCACCCGATCGTGATGTCGACGTCGTGTGCGTCGGCAACGCCATCGTCGATGTGCTCGCCCCGGCCGACGATGCCTTCCTGGCCCGTCACGGCATGATCAAGGGCTCGATGCAGCTCATCGACGCCGATCTGGCTCACCGCCTCTATGCCGACATGCCCCCGGCGGTGGAGGCGTCGGGTGGCTCGGCGGCCAACACCGCCGCCGGCGTGGCCGCGCTGGGCGGCGTGGCCCGTTTCGTCGGTCGGGTCGCCGACGACCAGCTCGGCGAGGTGTTCGCCCACGACATCCGCGCCGCCGGCGTGGGGTTCGACTCGGCGCCAGCCACCGGCCACGCCGCTCGCCCCGGTACGGCGCGGTGTCTGATCCTCGTCACCGACGACGCGCAGCGGACCATGAACACCTACCTCGGAGTGTCGGCCCACATCGGGACGGCCGATGTCGAGGATGTCGATCTGGTCACGGCCAAGGTCGTCTACTGCGAGGGCTACCTGTGGGACGAGCCCACGGCCAAGGCCGCTTTACGCCACGCCATGGATGCGGCCCGCCAGGTCAGCACTCCTGTCGCCTTCACGCTCTCCGACAGCTTCTGCGTCGACCGTCACCGGGCCGAGTTCCTCGAGCTCGTGACCGATCATGTCGACATCCTCTTCGCCAACGAGGCCGAGATCTGCTCGCTGTACGAGGTCGCCGACTTCGACGAGGCGGCCCGACGGGTCGGCGGGCACGTGGGGATCGCCTGCCTCACCCGCAGCGGTCTGGGATCGGTGATAATCACCTCCGACGGGGGTCGGGTCGACATCCCGGCCGTGCCCACCGATCTGGTCGACACCACCGGCGCCGGCGATTTGTACGCCGCCGGGTTCCTGGCCGCCTGGTCGCGTGGGGCCGATATGACCGAGTGCGGCCGTGTCGCCGCCGTGGCCGCCGCCGAGGCGATCTCTCACATGGGGGCCCGACCGGAAGCTGACCTCCGGGCTCTCACCGGTCTTTAGCACCGGCTCCCAACTGGCCAGATGGGCCGGAGTTCTTCCGACCCATCTGGCTTCCGGTGACGACAGGCCGCGGGCCTGGGGTCACCTTGACATTCGACATCCAGCGCCTCCGAGGAGGCGGGCGTCACCAGTAGTGGCGCCGGCCACCGACCCCACGGCCAGCCTGATCCAGCAACATCAGCATGACGCCCACGATGATCAAGATCACGCCGATCGTCCAGAGAATCGGGATCGCCAGCAGGAACCCGAGGACGAGGAGAATTGCGCCGAGGAGGATCATGCCCGGTTCTCCCCGTTGCGCACGGAACGGCGGCTCTTCCACTGGTCGCGCAGGAGAGCGCCGCTCGCCACCACGACGACGCCGACGACGAGGGCCAGCCACCCGTGTCCGGTGGCGAGATCGAGGTCGGCGCGGCTGTTGCCGGCGACGAGGATGGCGACACCCACGCAGACCAGCACGGCGCCGAGGCCCAGCTTCTCGGCTCGGCCGGGCCCGGCCGAGCCGGCCATGGCGATCACTCCGAGAACCAGGGTGACCAGGGCGACGACCGGGGTGAAGGGCATCCCGCCGACATCGACGGCGGGCGAACTGATCCCGGCATTCCAGTCGATCCGGATGAGGGCGACGGCGGCGAAGATCACGGCCACCCCGCCGGCGACGACTCCCGCCGTGCGCAGGACGGCGTTGAGCGGGCCGGCGGTCGGAGCGGTGTATCGCTCCTCCACGGTCGAATCGGCGTAGTGGGCACCCGGCCGGTCGGCGGTCGCCCCGCCGACGTTTTGGTCGTTGCGAACGGTGGTCATTGCTCTGCTCCTGGTTCGAGGTCTTTGACCTCCTGGACCTACCCGGTGGTTCACGCGCTCAGAACCGTTCCCGGTGCAGCCGCCGTTCGGCGACCGATGGCGTCGCGGGCGAACCAAAGCCATGGCGCGGGGTGAGTCGCTAGCCTCCGGGCATGGGGTATCGCTGCTTCGATGTCGAGGTGACCGGCAAGGTCGCCCACGTGCGCATGAGTCGACCCGACGAGTACAACTCGATGGTGCGCGAGTTCTGGACCGAGCTCCCAGCGATCATCGGCGAACTCGACGAACGCGGCGACGTGCGGGCCATGGTGCTGTCATCGGCCGGGAAGCACTTCACCGCCGGCATGGACCTCTCGGTCTTCGGGGGAGACTCGCTCGGCGGAGGCGGCGCCGAAACCGGCCGGGTGCGGGCCCGACTCCGCCAGACCGCCTTGATGCTGCAGGACACCTTCACCTGTTTCGAGAAGGCCCGTTTCCCGGTGCTGGTCGCCGTGCAGGGTGGCTGCATCGGCGGTGGGGTCGACCTCGTGTGCGCCGCCGACATGCGCTACGCCAGCGCCGACGCCTACTTCGTGATCCAGGAGATCAACATCGGTATGACGGCCGACGTGGGCACGTTGCAGCGGCTCCCGAAACTGATCCCCGATGGTATCGCCCGCGAGTTGGCCTACACCGGGCGGCGCATGTCCGCGTCCCGCGCCGCGGAGGTGGGCCTGGTGAACGAGGTCTTCGCCGACCCCGACGAACTGGTGGCCGGGGTGCTGGCCATCGCCGCCGAGATCGCCACGAAGAGTCCTCTTGCCATCTGGGGCACCAAGCAGAGCCTCACCTACGGGCGTGACCACAGTGTGGCCGACGGTCTCGAGTACATCGCCACTTGGCAGACGGGCATGTTCCAGCCCGCCGACATGATGGAGGCCTTCGCGGCCAAGGCCGAGAAGCGCGATCCCGACTACCCCGACCTGCTGGCATCGCCTCGCGACTTCTGAGGCCCCGCCGGTTCGGGTTCAGCGATCGTCGTCGTCCTCGAGCGGCGGGAGATGGTCCCACTTGACGTCGCCGACCTTCACCAGGATCGAGGAGATCCATCCGCCCATGGCGGACAGGTGGGTGTCGAGCACGGCCCCGTC
Source organism: Acidimicrobiales bacterium (assembly GCA_041688815.1). GTDB lineage: Bacteria > Actinomycetota > Acidimicrobiia > Acidimicrobiales > Acidimicrobilacustridaceae > Rhabdothermincola_A. Next base: position 69,478 of record JBDNHK010000005.1, read on the forward strand.
GGCCAGGGTGGCCTCGTCGACCTCGTAGACACCCTCGTAGCTGACCTCGATGGCGTACTCGGGGTCGGACAGGTCGCCGGGGTACACTGTCTCGATGGTGGGGCCGGACCGTTCGAGGCGGTCGCGTCCGATCACGGGGCTCATCTCCGGCAACACGTCGAACAGGGCCTTCGGATCGGGGGCCGATGCCAGCCGTTGCACCCTCAGCACGATCTCGATGTCGATGCGAGGCGGTTCGTCGAGGGGTTCGCCGAGGTACCACGAGCGGTAGGCGGTCTGGGCCCAGGTGGGCCATTCGAGGGTGATGTCGGCCTGCACCCTCGGGGGGAGTCCCTCGCCGGGCAGGCCGTAGCTGGTCTCCCAGGTCATGTCGCCGAGCAGTACATCGACATGGAAGCGCTCTTCGAAGGCCTGGCGTTCGAGGAGCGCTCCCTCGAAGGCGTCGCGCAGCGCGCCGATGGCGTCGGTGAACACATGGTCGAGCATCGGCGGCGACCCTACCGGCCCAGACTCTGCAGCTTGGTCGGCGGCGGTCGTTCGTCGCGGCGATGTCGGCAGCGGCGACGACCCCGACGGATCATCCGCACTTCTGATGCTCGGTTTCGTCCCCGATCGTGCCGGCGCGCTGGGGTAGATTCGCCGCGGGTGGCCGGAGGGCGATCCAACCGTCTCCTCACGAGGACTCCGGGACATGCTGTTCCCCACCATCGACTTCGCGGTCTTCTTCGTGGTGGTCTTCACCCTCAGCTGGATCCTGCGCCCGTTCCCGAAGCCGTGGCGCTGGTTCATCCTCGCCGCCAGTTGCTTCTTCTACGCCTACTGGGACTGGCACTACCTGTTCCTGCTCCTCGGCAGCATCGGGATGAACTGGCTGTTCGGCCGGGCCGTCTACCGGGCTCTCGAGCCCGACGGATCGAAGACCAACGCCAGCATCTGGCTCGTCCGGGCCTCCGTGGTGGCCAACCTCGGTGTGCTCGGCTACTTCAAGTACGCCGACTTCTTCGTGACGTCGGTGGCCGAACGCCTCGGTGCCCTCGGGCTGTCGGTCGATCCGCCCCTGCTCGAGATCGTGCTGCCGGTGGGCATCTCGTTCTTCACCTTCCAGGCCATGAGTTACGTACTCGACATCGGGCGGGGCGAGTGGCGCAAGCCCATGACGCTGCTCGACTTCGGCGTCTACCTGTCGTTCTTCGCCCACCTGGTGGCCGGGCCCATCGTGCGGGCCAGCGAGTTCGCCCCCCAGCTCGACGAGCAGCCCGACCCCCGTTACATCCGGTACGCCGAAGCGTTCATGCTCATCTTCCGGGGCCTGTTCAAGAAGGTGGTGATCTCGAGCTTCCTCGCCACCCAGATCGTCGACCCGGTCTTCGCGGCGCCCGAGGCCCACAGCCGGTGGGAGGTGCTGTGGGCGATCTACGCCTACGCCATCCAGATCTACGCCGACTTCAGCGGCTACACCGACATCGCCATCGGCGTCGCGCTGCTCCTCGGCATCCGCTTCCCGGAGAACTTCAATGCCCCCTACATCGCCACGTCGGTGCAGGACTTCTGGCGGCGATGGCACATGACGCTGTCGCGATGGTTGCGTGACTACCTGTACATCCCGCTCGGCGGCAACCGGGGCTCGACGGCTTTCACCTATCGCAACCTCTTCCTGGTGATGCTGCTCGGCGGGCTCTGGCACGGTGCCAACTGGACCTTCGTGGTCTGGGGGTCGATCCATGGGTTCGCGTTGATCGCCGAGCGCGAGATCAAGGAGCGTTGGGCGGTGCGCGGGGCGATAGGTCTACCGCCGGCTCTGGTGAAGACCCTCCAGTGGTTCCTCACCTTCAACATCGTGTGTCTGGCCTGGGTCTTCTTCCGGTCACAGTCCATCGCCGACGCCATGGAGATGCTCGGCCGGCTCGTGTTCGGCGGTGGCGGTTTCACCGATCTCGTGACCCCTCTCGTCCTGGTCGTCGTGGTGCTCTCGATCGCCTCCCAGTTCGTCCCTTCGAAGTACCCGGAACAGGCCGAGAAGGGATTCGCCCGGTTGGCCCCGCTCGCCCAGGCCGGGCTGTTGGCGATCGGCATCGTGGGCATCGATGCTCTCGGTCCCGAGGGCATCGCCCCCTTCATCTACTTCCAGTTCTGAGCCATGGACCCCACCGAGGCACCCCGAACCACCGGACGACCGGCGGTACTGTCGACCCCGATGGCCTCGCCTGTCCCCCCCGGCGGAACCCGTTCCTCGCCCGGCGTGCCCACGGGTCGGCCGGCGCGGTCTCTCGGGCGGATGCTGGTCCGACCGTTCCGGTCACGGGAGGAAGGGACGATGCCCGCCGGCGTGATCCTGCTCGTCGTGGTCATCGCCCTGTTGGTGGCCGGGGTGCTCAACGCCGACGCGACCCTGCGCAAGAGCAACGCCAAGGGTGAGGGGTGGCGCAACGAGGTCGCGCAGGTCGTGGCCACGGTGAGCGACACGTTCCGCTTCACTTCTCTGCGTCGAGCCGTCGACGACGCCCTCGGCAAGAACCAGAGCACGGACATCGACGTCGACGAACTGCTGGCTCAGCAACGGGCCGCCGACCCCGCCCGCTTCGCCGCCGAGGAGGAGGCGGCCCGTCTCGAAGCGCTGAAGCCCCGCCTGCCCGCGGCCACCCCGGAAGCGCCGTTGCGCATGTACATCGGGGGTGACTCGATCGCCCGGGACTTCGGCCAGGCCATGGAGCGCGTCGCCGCCTCCACCGGGGTGATCACCCCGACCCTCGACTTCCGGCCCGCCACCGGGCTGTCGCGGCCGGACTTCTTCAACTGGCCCGAGCACCTCGTGAAGGACGTCGTCCCCACCGACCCGCAGCTCGTGGTGTTGCAGTTCGGGGCCAACGACGCCCAGGGGTTCACCGTCGGCGGCAGGTCGGTCGAACGCTTCGGCCCCGAATGGCTGGCCGAGTACCGCCGACGGGTGGCGGCGACGATGGACCTGATGCGTTCACCCACGAACGAGCGTCTGGTGGTGTGGGTCGGGGCGCCCATCATGGGCCCCAACTCGGGGGTGGCGGGCATGGACGAGCTGAACTACATCTACTGGGACGAGGCCCGCACCCGGCCGTGGGTCACCTATGTCGACACCTGGCCCTTCCTGACCGACGCCAGCCTCGGATATCTCGACCAGGCCCCCAACGCCGACGGCCGCGTGATCTCCCTCCGCCAGAAGGACAAGGTGCACTTCTCCGAGGCCGGGGGCACGCGGGTGTCGTGGGTGGTCCTGGACCGCATCGCCGAGTTGGTCGATCTGAACGCGGGGAACATCACGCCCCCACCCCGCGACGCGCCTCCGCCCGCCGTCCAGAGCCGTACCGAGCTCCCGCCGCCGGTCTGATCCGCCCCGGCCCGGGCCGGGGGGCGGGCCGATCAGCTCGGGTGGGAGGCCGTCACCGTGGTGGCGATGCCGCCGCGGATCTTCCAGATCGTCTCGATCGTCATGCGGCGCGGGAGCGTGGCCCGCACCAGGTCGTCGAGGATCGTGTTGGTCACGGCCTCGTGGAACGCACCCTCGTCGCGGTAGCTCCAGATGTACATCTTGAGGCTCTTCAGCTCCACCAGCAGCTCGTCGGGCACGTAGGTGATGCGCACGGTGGCGAAGTCGGGCTGCCCGGTGACAGGACACAGGCAGGTGAGTTCGTCGGTCTCGCAGACGATCTCGTAGTCGCGTCCCGTCTCGGGGTTTGGGACGGTGACCAGGTCCTTCGACGGGTCGCTCGGCACGGCGTGACGCTACCGGTCGCCCTCCGCCGCTCCCCCATCGGCGCCCACCTGCACCCCGAGCTGGTCGTAGAGGAAGCTGAGCACATCGGCCAGCTCTGCGGCCTGCGCGCTCACCGGTTTCCCCTGACCGTGCCCCGCCCTGGCCTCCTCGCGCAGCAGCACCGGTCTCGTCGCCCCGCAGGACGTGGCTGCCTGGAGTCGGGCCGCCATCTTGCGGGCGTGGGCCGGGTGCACGCGACTGTCGCCGTCGGCGCTGGTGAGCAGGGTGGCCGGATAGCACGTGTCGTCGACGACGCGGTGGTACGGGGAGTAGGCCCAGAGCCAACCGAACTGCTCGGCCACTTCGGGATCGCCGTACTCCGGTACCCAGAGGCGGCCGATGAGGAACTGTGGGTAGCGCACCATGTCCATCAGCGGGACCGCCGCGTGCACGGCCCGACACAGGTCGGGACGGCGGGTGAGCATGGCCCCCATGAGCAGCCCACCGTTCGAGCCGCCGCGGATGGCCAGGCGATCGCGGGAGGTGAGGCCCTCGGCCACCAGCCAGTCGGCGGCGGCGGCGAAGTCGTCGAAGCTCTGCTCCTTGTGGGCCCCCATCCCGGCGCGGTGCCAGGCCTCACCCTCCTCGGCTCCACCGCGGATGCCAGCGACGGCGTAGACACCCCCTCGGTCGCACACGTCGACCACGGCGGCCGAGTAGGCCGGACCCATCACGATCGAGAAGCCGCCGTACCCGGTGAGCACGCACGGCGTGTCGGGGTTCGGTCGGGTCGTCTCGGCGCGCACCAGGAACAGGGTGACCTCGGTGCCGTCGGTGGACGGGTACCGGTGCTGCTCGGCGACGTAGCGACCCTGCGGCCCGTCGAGATCGGCGTCGGGTTCACCGAGCCGGCTCCAGTCCCGAAAGGTGTCGTCGGGCTCGATGCCGTCGCCGGATTCGCCCTCGGTGCCGGGGGCCCATCGGTAGGTGGTCGGGGGCAGCGTGAACGAGGTGAGCGAGAGGAAGGCCTCTTCGCGTTCGGGGCTGGCGGTGAGGGCGCTCACCGACCCGATGTCGGGAAGGGGCAGGTGTCGCCCGCCGGTGCCGTCGTGCTCGTAGCGGTGGAGCTGCGAGACGGCGGACCGCGTTGACAACACGAGCAGCGACTGCGGTGTGATCGCCAAAGTGTCGATGACCGAGAGCGACTCGGGCACGATGGTGCACCAGTGGTCGTGCCAGGCGGTGGCCAGCGGGGCCGAGATCACCCGGCCGCGGTCGGCGCCGAGGGTGGTGACGCCGAGAACCTGATCGTGGACGACCTGCATCGTGGTCTGGGCCTCGACCCCTTGGATGAGCACGGTTCGTGCCCCGCTGCAGCGGTCGACGAGATGGACATCGGTACGGCTCCAGCCCACCGAAAGGTGCACCAGCAACCATCGGCCGTTGCGCGAGAGGTCGACGGTGGCCCACGCGGTGGGGTAGGGGAGGTCGTCCCACACGACGGGGTCGGCGGCGATCGGCGTGCCCATCCGGTGGTGGCAGACATGACGCCCGTACTCCTCCTCGCCCGGGGCGACGGTTCCGGGATCCGGGTAGCGGGTGTAGAAGAAGCCCGTCCCGTCCGGCTCCCAGGCGAGCGATGCGGCACGGGTGTGGGCGATGCGTTCGGCGAGGTGGTGCCCAGTGGCGACGTCGAGCACGGCCAGCGTGGAACGTTCGTCGCCCCCGGTGGAGATTCCGTAGGCCACCAAGGCCCCGTCGGGGGACGGGTGATACCAGTCGATGGCGGCGGTGACGTCACCGGAGAGACGGACCGGATCGACCAGTGTGCGGGCCCGGCCCGTCTGCTGGGCGGGGCGGACGACGAGCACCGCCTGGTCGTGGTCTCCCCAGCGCTCGAGGGTGAACAGACGGGCCCCAGCCCCCCGAGGGGCGACCGACGATCCAGCCCGCAGCAGCCGGCTCAGCCCGGTGTGGAGCTCGCGACGACCGGGCACCGAACGCAGGAACCCGGTGGTGTGCCGGTTTTGATCGGCGACCCAGGCTTCGACCTGGGGGTCGTCGTCGGCTTCCAGCCACTGATAGGGGTCGCGAACGGCGACGCCGTGGCGATCGTCGACGGTGTCGTCGCGCCGCGTGGGCGGCGGGGGAGGGGCGGCGGGGCTCAGCCGCGCCCGGCGTTGGGCTTGGTGCCGTGATTCGCCGGCTTCTTACGGGCGTTGTTCTTGCGCTTCGCGGTCTTCTTCGACATAAGGCTGAGAAGGTTACCGGGCCGGGTGGCTGTCGGCCCATTCGGCGATCTCGTCGGCTTCGGCTTCGCTGACCACCTCGGCCGCCCGGCGGAAGGCCCGCACCTTGGTCGACGGCGCCAGCGACCGGTCCATCAGGTGCACGATGCGGGCCAACGCCACCTCGGGGGCCATGGGCGCGATCGGGGCGGTGATGCCGAGCAGGTCGATGTCCACCTCCCCTGTGTACCCGTTCCGCGGCGGTTCGTCCGGCGAGAGCCTTCGACGGTGGCCGGTAGGGTGCCGCCCGTGGAAAAATTCGGGTTCGTCGGGCTCCCCAACGCGGGCAAGTCGTCGCTGTACAACGCGCTGTCGGGGGGCAGCGCGTTGGCCGCGCCCTATGCCTTCGCCACCAAGGACCCGAACGTGGGTATGGCCAAGGTGCCCGACACCCGACTCGATCGTCTGGCCGAGATGAGCAGGTCCAAGAACGTGGTGCCCGCCAGCGTGCAGTTCGTCGACATCGGGGGTCTGGTCGAGGGGGCCAGCGCCGGTGAAGGCCTGGGCAACAAGTTCCTGGCCAACATCCGCGAGTCCGACGCCATCGTGTTCGTGTTGAGGGCCTTCGAGGACGACGACGTTCCCGGCCCCTCCGACCCACTCGATCACCTGCGCATCGTCGAGATCGAGATCGCCCTGGCCGACCTCGAGACGGTCGAGAACCAGAAGGAGAAGCGTCGCAAGGCCGCCAAGTTCGACAAGGACGTGGCTGCCGAGGTCGCGGCCCTCGACCAGGCCTACGAGGTGCTGGCCGAGGGCACTCCGCTGTACCGCAGCGACCTCGACGACGAGTCACGCGGACTGCTGCGCCCTTACTTCCTGCTCACCAACAAGCCGGTGTTGGCCATCGTCAACGTGAGTGAGGACGACCTCGACCGCATCGACGACAAGATCGCGCCGGTCGTCGCCGAGTTCGGTGGGCACGGTGAGGTGATCGGCATGTGCGTGCAGCTCGAGGCCGAGGCCGGCCAGCTCGATGCCCACGAGCGGGCCGAGATGCTCGAGGGCCTCGGGCTCGGGGAGGGGGCGCTGCCCCGGTTCCTCAACGCCGCCTACCGGATGCTCGGGCTGCGCACCTTCTTCACCACGGGAGAGAAGGAGAGCCGGGCCTGGACGTTCCGGGCCGGGTCGAAGGCCCCGCAGTGCGCCGGGGTGATCCACACCGACTTCGAGCGGGGTTTCATCCGGGCCGAGGTCATCCGCTGGGACGAGCTGCTCGAGCTGGGCTCGTGGTCAGCCGCCCGCGACGTGGGCAAGCTCCGCGTCGAGGGCAAGGAGTACGTGGCCGACGACGGCGACGTCATGGAGTTCCGCTTCAACGTGTAGCAGGGCTTTCGCGAACTGCGACGATCCGGTCGTAGTGCCTCTGACCTGGCCTTCTCGTAGTCGAAGACGCCCAGCGGCTCCTCCAGCTTCTCGTCCACGATGTGGACATCCATGATCTTGCCGGTCTCCATTTCCAGCTCCACTTCGACGGGCACCCGACACGTCACGTACACCAACACGTCGCCTCCTTCAGCGTCGCGCCGAACATCGCCCGAGGGTGTCACGACGATCCGTGGTCGGGACGATCGTGAAAGCTGTAGCGGGACGATCTTCGGTTGCCCGGCGAACCTCTGCGATCCGCAACGGCAGCGAGGCTGATGTGGCTAGATTTGCTTGGAACAAAGCGCCATACTGCTCGCATGGAAGCAGGAGTCCGAGAGCTACGAGATCGTCTGAGTCACTACTTGAACATCGTGCGCGACGGGCAGGAAGTGATCGTCACAGATCACGGCAAGGCCGTGGCCCGGCTGGTTCCGCTCGACCAGCCCCGCGCGCTCGATCGCCTGGTCGCCGAGGGCCTGGTCACACCCGCGCCGGCGGCCAAACGCCCGCGGGCACCGCTCCGTGTCACCGCCAAGGGCACCGTCAGCGACCTCGCGGCCGAACAGCGGCAGTGATTGGCTACTTCGACACCTCCGCGGTGATTCCGCTGCTCATCGGTGAGCCGTCCTCGGCGACCTGCACCCGGGTCTGGAACGAAGCCGCCCGCAGCATCAGCATCCGTCTCCTATACCCCGAGGCCCGCGCCGCGCTCGCCAGCGCTGAGCGGATGGGCCGAATCACCAAGCGTCAACACGAGTCCGCGGTGGCGGAACTGGAGGCGATCGTCACCGAAATCGACCACGTCGAGATCACCGCCGAGTTGGCCCGTCACGCCGGCGACCTCGCCCGAGCCCACCAACTGCGCGGCTACGACGCCGTTCACCTCGCCGCCGCGATGGCTGCGCTCGATGCCGAACTCGTGCTGGTCACTGGCGACAACGACCTGGCCGGCGCCGCTCGATCACTCGGCCTGCCGGTCGCGCTCACGAGGTGACCGTCATGCATCCCCCGAAGGTTGTCACCCCATGATCACGAGCGCACGGCAGTACGAGATCACCCTTGCCCGAGCTGGCGAGGCGAACAACGCGCTCGCCGAGCTACAACGCGCTCCGCTGGGCGACATGCTGCAGCCTGAGATGCACGAGCTTCAACTCGACGCTCCCCGTGGAACCCTTTAGGGACTCGAAGCCGAGCTGGCCGACTACGACTGCGGTTTGCGCAGCGAAGGGACCTGAGCATGCGCATCGACCTGCGTACGATCGCGGAATGGCGAAAGGGACGCGGGAGCCGGTCACGGGGTCGTGGTTGGTCCGAGGCGAAAGGGTCCTCGCCAACGTCGAGATCGCCGAGTCGTGGCGCGATCGCAGCCGGGGCCTGCTCGGTCGTGACGGCATCGAGGGGGCGATTCTCCTGCGTCCGGCGCGGTCGGTGCACACCTTCCGCATGCGCTTCGCCATCGACGTCGCCCATCTCGACGCCGACCTCCGGGTGCTTCGGGTCACCACCATGCGCGCCAACCGACTCGGCGCCGTCGTCCGGCGTTCTCGTTGCGTCGTCGAGTGCGAGGCCGGGGCGTTGGCCCGGTGGGGTGTCGTGGTCGGCGACCAGTTGGAGGTTCGATGACCGACGCCGCGCTCGTGCTCATCGGCACCCCCATCGGCAACCTCGGGGACCTCGCCCCCCGGGCCGTGGAGGAATTGGCTGGCGCCGACGTGGTGGCCTGTGAGGACACGCGTCGCACCGGACGGTTGTTGGCCCACTTCGGGGTGCGGGCCCCGGCGCTGCTCGTGGTGAACGACCACACCGAGGCCAACGTCGTGCGCGACGTGCTGGCCCGCCTCGATCGGGGCGAGCGGGTGGCGCTGGTGAGCGACGCCGGGATGCCTGGGATCTCCGACCCGGGTGAGCGGCTCGTTGCCGCCGTGACCGATGCCGGCCATCGGGTGGAGGTGGTGCCCGGACCCTCGGCGGCCATCACCGCGCTCGTGGTGAGCGGCCTGCCCGCCGGTCGGTTCGTCTTCGAAGGGTTCCTGCCTCGTAAGGGCTCAGGGCGCACCGAACGGGTGAACGCCATCGCGACCGAGCGACGAACAGTGGTGCTCTACGAGGCCCCGCACCGAGTGGCGCGCACCCTCGCCGACCTGGCCGAGGCGTGCGGGCCGACCCGTCGGGTGGTGCTGGCGCGTGAGCTCACCAAGCTGCACGAGGAGCTGTGGCGCGGACCGCTCGAGGCCGCGGTGGCCTGGTGCGGGGAGAAGGAGCCGCGTGGTGAGTACGTGCTCGTGCTCGACGGCGCGCCCGAGCCTGCGGCCGCGACCGACGACGACGTGCGCGCCGCGGTCGAGGCGGCGCGGCGACGGGGCGTGACGACCCGGGACGCGGTAGATGAGGTCGCCGCGGCACTGGGGGTGCCGAAGCGGCGGGTGTACGCGTTGGCGACCGCACGCGGTAACACCCCGGACTGAAGGTGATGGGTGCCGGGGCCCGGGTGAGGGTCAGCCGGCCACCGTGGTGGTCGGCGCCGGAGTGGGGGAGACGGCCGCCAACGTGACGAACCCGTTCTGGAAGCCGATCACGTCGGTGGCCGGGTTCGTGAGTGCCGAGAGGCAGTCCTGCGCGTTCAGGACGAGCTCGGTGCTGACCGGCAGGACCGTGACGGCCTTGACCGTGCCCTGGCCGTTGCAGGTGGGGATGTTGAGGCTCGCGACGGTGGTGGTCTGGAGCTGGTCGCGGTTGGCGCTCACCCAGCCCAGCACCTCCTGCACCCCGACCGGCCAGTCGTAGACCCCGCTCTCCTGGGGGAAGCCCTGGCTGGAAGCCAGAGCCGGGATACCCCGCTGCACGGCCGCTCGCGCCGCCCCGACGGTGCCGGACAGGTCGGTCGCGGCCCCGGTGTTCTGGCCGCTGTTGATGCCCGAGACGACGAGGTCGGGGGTGAAGTCGATGCCGCCCTGGTCGATGGCCCAGATGATCGAGTCGGCCGGGAAGCCCGTCACCGACTTTGCGGGATACCCGCTCGCGGTGGTGGCATCGGTGACGGTCAGCGGGCCGTCCGTGGTCTTGCTGCCGGAACCACTCTGGTTGGTGGCGGGGGCCACCACCGTGACCTCGACGTTGGGGATCGTGCGCAGGCCGTTGACGACCGCGTCGATGCCGGGAGCGCCGACCCCGTCGTCGTTCGTGACCAGGATCTGGAACGGTTCGGGCGCGGCGGTGGTGGCGACCGCGGCGCTGGTGTCGCTGGTGGAGGTCGAGTCGCTGCTCGAGCACGCCCCGGCCAACAGGGCCAGGGCCATGACGGCGGCGAGTGCGGCTGGGGTGCGGCGGGTGCGCGACAAGGGTTTCTCCATGGGGTCGGGTGGCATCACGTTGCCGGGATGGGCCGGGGAGCTGGGGGTGGCGACCGCACCCTGCCCCGAGGCGCCGATACTAGATGAACGAGAAGTGGCGAAAAGGTGAACGAAGGTCGAACTCCACCCTCGGCATGCGACCGTGGAGCGTCCTGGCTCCGGTCGGCCCTACAGCCATCCCCGCACGACGAGGGGACACGACATCAGCGGTGACCAGCCGTCCGGTGAGGCCTCGACCACGACCATGTTCGGCTCGAAACGGTCGTCCTCCGCCACGAGTTGGGCGACGCGACGATCGACGGCGTCGCGGTTACGGCCGTCGATGCGACCGATCTGGTCGGCGTAGACGCGCACCACCACCCGGCTGCGCAAGTGGTCGATGGCGGCGATGGGCCGATCGGGGCCATCGGGAGCTTCGTCTCGTGAGGCCCGGTAGGTGGTTCGCCAGCAGTCGTCGGGCGTGCGCAGCGGCCCGGCCTCGGCGTGCACGGCGTCGACGAGGGCGTCGAGGTCGTCGGCGGGGTAGCGACGCAGCGGATCCGGCCCCGGGAGGCCGAACACACTGGTGAGGAGGAGGGCGCCGATGACGAGGGCCAGGGCACCCAGCGCCCACCGCCACCGGCGGCGCTGTCGGCCGGGTGGTGCGCGGCCGTCCGGCTCGGGCGGAACCGGGACGTCGGGCGCAACATCGGTCGCGTCAGGGGGGCGGAGGTCGGGGGCCATCGTCGGACTCATTGTGGCGGGGTCCGCGATGACTGTCACACCCCCTGTGCACAATCATCACATGGCCGTGCTCGCTCTCGTCTCACTCGCGGTGGCCGTCGCGTGCCTGGTTCTGCTGGCCGTGGTCGTTCTCCGCCGTCCGGCGACTCCGGTCGTCGAGGTCACGCCGGTGTCCGAGGAGCTCGTCGCCGCCACCGTGGCCGCCCTGCGCCACGAGCAGGCCGCCACCGTGCGGGCGGCCGTCGAATCGGTCGTCAGCGTGGCCGGTGAGCAGTTGGGGACCCGAGCCACCCTGGCCGATCAGGCCCTCCAGCAGCGCCACGATGCCATCGCGGCATCGCTCGATGACGGCCGCACCGCCGTGGGCGACGAGATGCGCGAGACGCGTCGCCAGCTCCAGGAGATGGCCAAGCTCGTGACCGAGCTTCGGGTCGAACGGGCCGATCAGCAGGGCCGGCTCGAGCAGGGCCTGGCCGACGCCGTGCGCACCACCACCCAGCTCGCCGGTACCACCGACGCGTTGCGTCAGGCCCTGGCCAGCACGAAGGCCCGCGGCCAGTGGGGAGAGCGCATGGCCGAGGACGTTTTGCGGGCCGCCGGTTTCGTCGAGGGCATCAACTATCGCAAGCAGACCGCCATCGTCGGCGGCACCATCCCCGACCTGTCGTTCCCGCTACCCGGCGGGCGCGACCTGCACATGGACGTCAAGTTCCCGTTCGACAACTACCTGCGGGCGTTGGAGGCCGGCACGGCCGACGAGCGTGAGGTCTTCGAGTCACGGTTCCTCACCGACGTTCGTCAGCGGGTGAAGGAGATCACCACTCGCAGCTACATCGATGCCGACAGCACCGTCGACCACGTCCTGTTGTTCATCCCCAACGAAGCCATCTTCGGTTTCGTGCACGAGCGTGATCCGGGTCTCATCGACCACGCCATCGGCCTGAAGGTCGTGATCTGCTCGCCCTCCACCCTGTTCGCCGTGCTGGCCGTGGTGCGCCAGGCGGTCGAGCAGTTCCGGCTAGAACGCACCAGCGACGAGATCCTGGCCTGTCTGGCTTCTTTCGAGAAGGAGTGGGTCAAGTACACCGAGGGCTTCCTGCGCCTGGGCTCACAGATGGCCACGGTCAACAAGACCTACGACGCGCTGGCCGGCACCCGCACCAACCAGCTCGAACGCACCCTCCAACACGTCGAGCGCCTCCGCACCGAACGCGGCATCGAAGCGGTCGCCCCGCTGGGCGCGATCAGTGCCGTCCGGTCCGACGATCGCCACCACCGGGGCGATGAGGTCACCGATGCCAACGAAGATCCCGACGTCATCGAGGCGTTCGAGTTGCCCGAGGCCGTCGGCGACAGCCCGTCGTCGCGTCTGGGCCGGCTCCGTCTGAAGTAGCGCCGGGCCGGGTCAGACCGGCGTGCTGCCGACGATGGCCACCCGCTCCACCACCCGATGCTGCGGCGCATAGTCGCTCACCGCGTAGTGCTGTGCGGCGCAGTTGTCCCAGAAGGCCGCCGACCCGGGTTCCCAGCGGAACCGGCACTGGAACTCGGCCCGGTCGGCCTGGCACCACAGCAGGTGCAGCAGCTCCTGGCTCTCGTCGGCGGAGAGCCCCATGATCCGGGTGGTGAACTGCACGTTCACGAAGAGGCCCCGGCGACCGGTGACCGGGTGGGTACGCACCACCGGGTGCTGCACGGTGGGGTAGTCGTCGTGGCCCTGGGGTGGGAACCAGGTTCCGCCATGTTGGCCGGTGCTCGTAGCCTGGGCACGTGTCTGAACGCTTCTACGTGACCACGCCGATCTACTACGTCAACGACGTCCCCCACATCGGCCACGCCTACACCACGGTCACCGCTGACGCCCTGGCCCGGTGGCATCGGCTTCTCGGCCACGACGTGATGTTCCTCACCGGCACCGACGAGCACGGCCTCAAGGTGATGCGCGCGGCCGAGGCCAACGGCATCTCTCCGCAGGAGCAGGCCGACCTCACCAGCGCGAGGTTCCGTGAGACCTGGGACCTGCTCGACATCCGTTACGACGACTTCATCCGGACCACCGAGCCTCGCCACACGGTTGCCGTGCAGACCTTCATGCAGGCCATTCACGACAACGGTTGGCTGCGCAAGGACATCTACGCCGGGCTCTACTGCGTGGCCTGCGAGGCGTACTACACCGAGGACGACCTCGTCGACGGCAACTGCCCGATCCACGGCCGGCCGGTCGAATGGCTCGAGGAGGAGAACTGGTTCTTCGAGCTGTCCAAGTTCACCCAGCCCCTGCTCGACTGGTACGACGCCAACCCGGGGGTGGTGCAGCCTGATGGCAAGCGCAACGAGGCCCTCGGCATCATCCGTCAGGGCCTCGACGACGTGTCCATCTCGCGCACCTCCATCGACTGGGGTGTGCCGGTGCCGTGGGACGAAGGCCATGTCTTCTACGTCTGGTACGACGCCCTCATCAACTACGCCACTGCGGTGGGCTACGGGTCCGACCCGGAGCGTTTCGGCGACTGGTGGCCGGTCGTTCACCACCTCCTCGGCAAGGACATCTTGCGCTTCCACTGCGTCTACTGGCCGGCCATGTGTCTGGCCGCCGGCATCGAGCCCCCCAGGAAGCTGGCCGTGCACGGGTTCCTGCTCGTAGGCGGCGAGAAGATGTCGAAGACGAGCCTCAATCAGATCTTCCCGTCCGATCTCGTGGCCGAGCTGGGGGTGGATGGTTTCCGCCACCACTTCCTTCGCGACACTCCGTTCGGGCCCGACGGCGACTTCTCCTACGAGCAGATGATCACCCGCTACAACACCGATCTGGCCAACAACCTTGGCAATCTCCTGGCCCGGGTCGCCACCGTGGTCGCCAAGAAGTGCGGGGGAGTGGGCCCTGCTCCCTCGCCCACATCGCCGCTGGCCGCAGTGGCGGCCGACGCCTACGCGGCGACGGCCGCCGGGTGGGCGGCCGTCGCCCCGAGCGTTGCCCTCGAAGCCACATGGCGGCTCATCGGTGCGGCCAACGCCCACCTCGAGGCCAACGAGCCCTGGAAGATGGAACCTGGTGCCGAGCTCGATGCCGTCATGGGTGACGCCCTCGAGGTGTTGCGACTGGTGGCCGTGTTGGCCAGCCCGGCGGTGCCGGCTGCGTGCGAGCAGGTGTGGCAGCGCATCGGGCTCTCGGGTTCCCCCTCCGATCAGCGTCTGCCCGCCGCCGCAGCTTGGGGCGCCTATCCCGGTGGGGTGGCGGTGGTGAAGGGCGCGGGCCTGTTCCCCCGGCTCACCGCCGCCGCCCCCGACTGAGCTTGCCCCGGTGCCCGTCGACCCCGAACTGCGCTGGACCGACGACCACTGCCACCTCGATCAGGAGGGGGGGCCGGCCGCGGCCGATCAGATCGCCGATGCCCGCGCGGCCGGTGTCGAGCGGCTGATCACCGTTGGCACCGATCTCGCCAGTTCGCGCCACGCCATCGAGGTGGCCCGAGCCCACCGCGGGGTGTGGGCCACGGCTGGTCTGCACCCTCACGACGCCAGTGTCGGCCTCGACGGCATCGAGGCTCTCCTCGATGCCCCCGAAGTGGTCGCGGTGGGCGAGTGTGGCCTCGACTACCACTACGACCATTCGCCCCGTGCCCAGCAGCGTGAGGCGTTCGCCGCCCAGATCGCCTGGGCCCACGCCCACGACCTGGCCCTGGTCGTCCACACCCGTGAGGCCTGGGACGACACCGTCGCGATCCTCGCCGGCGAGGGAGTGCCGGACCGGACGGTCATCCACTGCTTCACCGGGGGGCCTGACGAGGCCCGGCGGTGCCTCGACCTCGGGGCCCACCTCTCGTTCAGCGGGATCGTCACATTCCGGGGAGCGCCCGAGGTTCGCGAGGCGGCGGCGTTGTGCCCGGCCGGCCGCCTGCTCGTCGAGACCGATTCGCCCTACCTGGCCCCCGTTCCCCACCGAGGCCGCCCCAATCGACCGGCCCTGGTTACATTGGTGGGGGCGACGGTCGCCTCGGCCCGTGGGTGCGGGATCGACGAGGTGGCATCGGTCACCTGGGCCAACGCCGAACGGGTCTACCGACTCCGCTGACCTGCGAGGACTTCGATCTGCCCCTTTCGGGGCTCCATCCGGAACATGACAAAAGTTGCGGTTGTGTTGCGGTCTGCCTAAGGTCGCCCTCTGGCTCCGGGCGGAGTTGACGACGGGCGCCATGCGCTCGGCGCAGCCTCGCTGTGTGCGCCGAGACCTGTCGTCGAGTCGAGGATCCGCTTCCTGTCCGAAACGTCCGCCCCCACGCAACGCCGGTTGCTCGTGGCGCTCGTCGCCACCATCGTCTGCCTGCCCCTGCTCGGGCTTCAGCTGCTGGACGGGGGACCGCAGAGTTCTGAGGCGGCGGTGGTGTCCACCGACGGCGGGCAGCCGAGCATGGTGATGGCCGTCGTCCCCTCGACGACCGTGGCGCCCACGACTGCGGCTGCCGTGGTCGCCGACACCGCGACCGCAGAACCGACCACCCCCAGCACCGCTCGGCCGTCGACCACTGCCCCGACGACGGCACCTCTTCCCACGACGAGCGCGGCCCCACCCACCACGGCGGCTCCGCCCCCGCCCCCTCCGGCCCCGGCGGTCAGCACCGGCAGCGACTGGGATCGCCTGGCCCAGTGCGAGAGCGGCGGCAACTGGGCGATGAACACCGGCAACGGATACTCGGGCGGCATCCAGTTCCATCCCGACACTTGGACGCGCCACGGTGGCGGCGAGTTCGCAGCGATGGCCTTCCAAGCCAGCCGTGAGCAGCAGATCGTCGTCGGTGAGCGCATCCGGGCCCGGCAGGGCTGGTCGGCGTGGCCCGGGTGTGCCCGCAAGCTCGGCCTGCTCTGACGAATCGCGGCCACCGACCGCGCATCGCTCTGGCCATCGGGTGGCCGGCGGGGGTCAGGGCATCGCGCGCGGTGAAGCTGTCCCTGTGACCCTCACCCGCACCCAGGTCGTCGAGCTGCTCGAGCGGCATGGCCTGTCGCCGAGCCGGGCCCTCGGACAGAACTTCGTGGTCGATCCGAACACCGTGCGCCGTATCGTGCGCGTCGCCGGTGTCCAACCCGGCGACGCCGTGGTCGAGATCGGCCCGGGTGTGGGCTCGCTCACCACCGCCCTGTGCGAGGCCGGAGCGCTGGTCACCGCGATCGAGCTCGACCGCCATCTCATCGCCGCGCTCACCGAGGTGGTCGGGCCCCTTGGCGTGCGCGTCGTCGAGGGCGATGCGCTGGCGGTGGACTGGCCGACCCTCCTCGCCGATCACGAGGCATGGGCGCTCGTGGCCAACCTTCCCTACAACGTCGCCACCACCATCGTGTTGCACCTGCTCGACGAGGTGCCGGCCATCACGTCGATGCTGGTGATGGTGCAGCGGGAGGTCGGCGAGCGCCTGGCCGCTGCGCCTGGGAGCCGTACCTACGGGATCCCGTCGGTCAAGCTGTCGCTGTGGGCCACCGCCGAGGTCGTGGCCAAGGTTCCGGCCACGGTCTTCATTCCCCAGCCCAGGGTCGAGTCGGTCCTCGTGCGAATCGTTCGCCACCCGGCGCCGGCAGTCGAAGGCGATCTCGACCTCGTGTTCGGCCTGGTCCGCCAGGCGTTCGGGCAGCGGCGCAAGATGCTTCGTCGATCGCTCGGCGACCGGGTGACACCGGTCATGTTTGATAGCGCCGGCATCGCCCCCGAAGCTCGACCCGAAGAGCTCTCGATCGAGCAGTGGGGCGCGCTCGCGGATGCCGTCGGCTCGGGCTTCGTGCCAGAGTGACCCGGTGACGACCTCACCTCACGCCATCACCCTCGTCGCCCCGGCCAAGTTGACGCTGACCTTGCGTATGACCGGGCTCCGCGAAGACGGCTACCACCTGATCGACGCCGAGATGGTGACTCTCGACATGGCGGACACCCTGGAGGTGATCGAGCTTCGGGGGGGTGCCGAGTGCTCCCTCGAGATCGTCGACGTGGAGACCGGGGCCGGTTTCGCGGTGGGAGGCGGCGAAGACAACCTGGTCACCCGGGCGCTGGCAGCGGCGGGCCGGTCGGCGGCGGTGCGGGTGGTCAAGCGGATCCCCGCCGGCGCCGGGCTCGGCGGTGGCTCCGCCGATGCGGCGGCCATCCTGCGGTGGGCGGGGGTCACGGACCTCGATGTGGCCGCTCGTCTCGGGGCCGACGTTCCTTTCTGCGTCGTCGGGGGCCGGGCCAGGGTGTCGGGGATCGGCGAGGTCATCGAGCCCCTGCCCCACGTGGAGCGCACGCTGACGTTGCTCACCCCGCCGTTCGGTTGCTCCACCCCGGCGGTGTACCGGGCGTGGGACGACCTGGGCGGCCCAACCGGCGACCACGGCAACGATCTCGAGCCGGCGGCGCTGGTGGTGGAGCCCCGCCTGGCGGAGTGGCGCGACCGCCTGGCCGAGACCAGCGGGCAGAGGCCGATGCTGGCGGGCTCGGGCTCCTCGTGGTTCGTCGAGGGGGCCTACCCCGGCGACGGGCGAGTGGTGGTGCGCACCCTGCCGGCCTGATCCGGTGGTCCGCCGATGGGGCCGGGTGGGGAGAGTTCAGACGTGAGTGGTGGGCAAGCACCCCCCTGACAGGGTTACTTGCCGGCGGCGCGCCGCTGAAAGCGAGTGCGCTTCAGCATCTTCTTGTGCTTCTTCTTGCGCATGCGTTTGCGACGCTTCTTGATCAGAGAGCCCATGAGACCTTCGACCCTACCGGGACCGGTCGCGACATTGCGAAACGACGTCCGTCGGGCTCGGGGGCAGGGACTCGAACCCCGAAGACCAGGACCAAAACCTGGCGTGTTGCCAATTACACCACCCCCGAAGGGTGCACGAAAGGTACCACCGGCGGTCTCCACCCCCGGGCCCAACGGCAGTAGAAAGGGGGGATGGACCGTCCCTTGTCCGCTGTCGTGCTCGCCGCCGGTGAAGGAACCCGGATGCGATCCAGCCGGCCCAAACCACTTCACCTGCTGTGCGGGAGGGCGATGGTGCTGTACGTGCTCGACGCCCTCGAGCTCTGCGACGTGCAGCGGGCGGTGGTCGTGGTCGGCCATGGCGCCGAACGCGTCACCAAGAAGCTGATCGACGCCGCGCCGCACATGCCGCTCGAGTTCGTGGAGCAGTCTGTCCAACGCGGCACGGGCGATGCCGTGAGCGTCGGCCTCACCGCGTTCCCGGTCGAGGAGCTCGACGACGCCGACGCCGACGTGCTCGTCCTGCCCGGCGACACGCCGCTGCTGCGGCCCGCCACCATCGCCGCGCTGGTCGAGGCCCATCGGGCCGATGACGCCGCGTGCACCATGCTCACGGCCCGCCTGCCCGACCCCACTGGCTACGGGCGCGTCGTGCGAGGCCGCGAGGACCGGGTGGTGCGGGTGGTCGAGCAGGCCGACGCCACCGACGTCGAGTTGGCCATCGACGAGGTGAACACCTCGATCTACTGTTTCCGGGCCAGCGTGCTGGCCCCCGCTCTGCGTCGGCTGAGCCCCGACAACGCTCAGGGCGAGTACTACCTCACCGATGTCGTGGCGGTCCTGGCCGAGGCCGGTTACCGGGTGGGTTCGATGACCGCGACCGCCGCCGCCGACACCCAGGGGGTCAACGACCGTCTCCAGTTGGCGTCGGCGGAGTCCGAGCTGCGGCGACGCACCAACGAGGCGTGGATGCGTCGGGGGGTCACCATGGTCGATCCCACCCGCACCTACATCGATGCCACGGTCGAGCTGGCCCCCGACGTGACCCTCTTCCCCGGCACCATGCTCCAGGGGCGTTGCGTCGTGGGCGCGGGAACCGAGCTCGGACCGAACACCCGCCTCGTCGACTGTGTGGTGGGGGCGGGGTCGGTGGTCGAACACACGGTCGGACGCGACGCTGACGTCGGCGACGCCGCCGTGGTCGGTCCGTTCGCCGCGCTCGAGCCGGGCAGCCGTGTCCCCGACGGCGTGCGCACCGGCGCGTTCTACACTGCGGGTCCCGCCGAACCGGCGGACTGAGTATCGCTCGTCGCCCACAGCCCAGGGGATGCCCATGGAGTTGGTCACCAAGAAGCGCCTCCACCTCGTCTCGGGACGGGCCAACCTGCCCCTGGCCGAGGCGATCGCGGCGCGGTTGGGCATCACGCTCGGCGACGCCAATCTCGGGCAGTTCGCCAACGGTGAGCTGCACTGCCGGTTCGGGCAGTCGGTGCGAGGCACCGACGTGTTCATCATGCAGAGCCACACCGGTGCCGACGGCATGTCGGTCAACGACGCGCTCATGGAGCAGCTGATCATGGTCGACGCCGCCAAGCGGGCATCAGCCAAGCGCATCACCGCGGTGGCGCCCTTCTACGGCTACGCCCGTCAGGACCGCAAGTCCGAAGGGCGTGAGCCGATCACGGCCAAGCTCGTCGCCAACATGTTCAAGGTGGCGGGCGCCAAGCGGCTCATCAGCGTCGACCTGCACTCCGGTCAGATCCAGGGGTTCTTCGACGGCCCCGTCGACCACCTCACCGCCATGCCGGTGCTGGTGGAGCACATGCAGCAGCTCGGAGACGACCTGGTGGTCGTGTCGCCCGACGCCGGTCGGGTGAAGGTCGCCGAGCGTTACGCCAACGCCTTGCACGCTGATCTGGCCATCGTGCACAAGCGCCGGGTGAAGGGCCAGAAGAACGCCGTCGAGGCCCGTGACGTGGTGGGTGACGTACAGGGCCGCACCTGTGTGCTCATCGACGACATGATCGACACCGGCGGCACCATCGTGGCGGCGGCCGAGCAGCTCATGGAGCACGGGGCCAGCGAGGTCCACGCCGCCTGTACCCACGCGGTGCTGTCGGGCCCGGCCATCGACCGCATCAAGAACTCGGTGCTCTCACGGGTGATCGTCACCGACACGGTGCCCCTTCCGCCCGAGAAGCAACTCGACAAGATCGAGGTGCTGACGGTGGCCGGGATCCTCGCCGACGCCATCGATGCCGTCTTCGAGGACACGTCGGTGAGCGAGATCTTCGGCGGGCACAACCAGACCTGAATCGCCGTTCCTTGGCTGCCGGACGGGGATTTCCCGATCAGCGGGGCCGCCGGTAGCATCTCTGCTCGGTCTTCGCCCGAGTCATCCAGCGGCCACGCCCCCGCCGCCGTCCCAGGAGCATCACTGCCATGGAAACCACCCTCACCGCCACCACCGGACGCATCACCGGTTCTCGATCCTCCACCAGGCTGCGTTCCGACGGCCACGTTCCCGGGGTGGTCTACGGCCTCGGTCGCGAGCCGGCGGTGGTTTCGGTCGAGTGGACCGCGCTGCGTCGGGTGCTCAGCACCGATAAGGGCATGAACGCCCTGATCGACCTGGACGTCGATGGCGACACCGAGCTGGTGCTCGTGAAGGACATGCAGCGCCACCCGGTGCGACGCAACGTGCTGCACGTCGACTTCCTCCGCCTCGACCGCAACGCACCGGTGGCCGTCGACGTGCCCGTCGTCGTGCACGGCTTCGCCAAGGACATCGAGGATCGTCGCGGCATCGTCGATCAGCAGATGAAGACCCTCACCGTGTTCGCCAAGCCCGCCGACATCCCCACCCAGTTCGACACCAACGTCGACGACCTCACCATCGGAGGCGTCATCACCGTGGGCGACATCGTCCTGCCTGACGGTGTCACGACCGAGATGCCGCTCGACGCTCCCGTGGTGGTGGGTGTCGGTACCCGCTTCACGGTTCTCACCGACCATGGCGCCGACCTCGACACGCCCGAAGGCGAAGAGGGCGGGCCTGCGGCCGAGGACGCCGACGCCGAGGGCTGATGGTCTTCGGGTTCCGGCGCGGCCAGGCGCCTCGCCGGGGCACACCGGCCGACCTGCTCGTCGTCGGCCTCGGCAACCCGGGTCGCGAGTACGCCGGAACCCGCCACAACGTCGGGTTCGACGTCGTCGAACTGCTGGCCGAGCGTCACGGCGCCTCGCTGAAGGCCGGCAAGGAGCGCTCGCTCGTGGTCGAAGTTCGCCTCGACGGTGCTCGATTGGTGCTGGCCGAACCGTCCACCTACATGAACCTGTCGGGAGAGGCCGTGGCGCCGCTGGTGCGGCGGTTCGGGATCGACGATCCGTCGAAGCTGGTCATCGTCCACGACGAGCTCGATCTTCCCCTCGGTCGGGTGCGGGTGAAAGTCGGCGGCGGTCTGGCCGGCCACAACGGCCTGCGGTCGATCAAGGCCCATCTGCACACTGCCGACTTCGTGCGCGTCCGCATCGGGGTGGGCAAGCCCCCGAGCAAGGAGAAGGGGGCCGATCACGTGCTGAAGCGGGTGGGCCAGAGCGAGCGTCAGGAGCTCGACGTCGCCGTGATGGAAGCGGTCGCCGCCGTCGAGTCGATCCTGGCCGACGGGGTGGAGGCCACCATGAACGTCGTCAACACCCGCCCGCCGTCGTGACCGTTCCGGGTCCACTTCAGCTCTACCCGGTCGTTGTCCCGTCCCAGAACGGCAGCACGACCTTGTTCGGCAGGAGTTGGTAGTCGGGGTTCATGATGGCGAGCTGGCCGCGGACGGCGGTGACCATGCCCTCCACGGTGAGCTTCGAACCCAGCCCGATGCCGGAGATCTGGCGGCGCCCGAGGAACACCACGGTGAGGCCACCGGTCCCGTCGCCCAGGGTGACCTCCAGGCTGCCGATCTCGGCCCAGGGTTGCACCCGGACGGCTCGCACCCGCCCGGCCACCTTGACCCGCCGCCGCCATCTGACGTCTCGAATGGGCTCCACCCCGGCGAAGGCGATCGATCCGAGTTCGTCCAGGGACTTGGCCCGAGACGCAGAGCGGGAGGCCTCAGCGGCGCGGGCTGAGCGCTTGAGCAGTGCCACTGCGGTCAGTGGGCCGAGCCGTTGCCGGCCCCGGGCCGCCCGCCGTTGGCGCTGGTGGGCGAGGCGTGGGGCGTGGTCGAGGGCGAGGGCGAGGGATCAGCGGTACCTGACACCTCGCCATGAGCGACCTTGTGGATGTGTTGGCCCTTGGTGGTGTTGACCAGGTGGTACGGCACGAAGGTGACGTTGGCGTGGGGAACATCGGCGATGGCCTTGGCGATCGCGTCAGCGGTGCGGTCGTGGAGCAGTCGATGCCACGCGGAGCGGTACTCCCGACGGGGGATGAGCACGGTGACCTCGGTCTGTCCGTCACTGGCGACCTCCGCCACCATCTGTAGAACGGCCCGGGTGACCCGTCGGTCCGGGCACTCGCGCAGTTCGAGCGGAAGCCGCTCCAGTGGGAGCCGGGTCCATTCCTCGGCCAACTCGGCGGCATGCTGTTCGTCGACGGCGATGTGCACCGCCCGTAGATCGTCGGGGGTGAGAGCACGGGCGTACTGGATGGCCCGGGCGGCGGTCTTGTCCAGTCTGTCGACGAGCACGATCACCGAGTGATGGCGCAGGATCGGGGCCTCGATCGCCTCTCGGGAGTCCTTGTAGAGTTCTTCCTTCTCGGCTTCGTACTGCTTGTTGAGGCGCACCACCACGAAGACGAAGACCGGGATGATCGCGATGATGACCCAGGCGCCGTCCTTGAACTTGGTGGTGGCGATCACGAGGGTGACGACGGCAGTGACCACCGCGCCGAGCCCGTTGATGCCCAGCCCGGTCCGCCACTGAGGTTCCTTGAGTCGGATGTGGCGCCGGGCCATGCCCGCCTGAGAGAGGGTGAAGCTGGTGAAGACCCCGATCGCGTAGAGCGGGATGAGCTTGCTCACGTCGGCCTGGAGCAGAACGACGAGGAAGGCCGCAGAGATGGCGAGGGCGATGATCCCGTTGGAGTAGACCAACCGATGCCCGCGTTTCGTGAGCTGCCGGGGCATGAACGAGTCTTCGGCCTGGAAGCTGGCCAGTCGGGGGAAGTCGGCGAAGCTGGTGTTGGCGGCCAACACGAGGATGAACAGCGTGGCGGCCTGGGTGAAGATGAACATGGCGTGGCCGATGGCGCCCGACCCGTACACCGCCTCGGCGACTTGGGAGAGAACGGTGCGGGTTTCAGTGGGGATCGGCTCGAGTTGCGAGGCCAGCCAGGAGATGCCGAGGAACATGAAGCCAAGAAACCCGCCCATGATCATCAGAGTGTTGCGGGCGTTCTTCCACGCCGGCTCCTTGAAGGCGGGCACGCCGTTGGAGATGGCCTCCACGCCGGTCATGGCGGCGCCGCCCGAGGCGAAGGCATGGAGGATGAGGAAGATCCCGACGCTGCCCGTGACGGACAGTTCCTGGGTCTGTTCGGGGTCGAGCACGATCGCCTCGAGGCCGCTGCCGATGGTGGCCTTGAAGATGCCGACGACGATGAGCAGGATCATCGAGAACAGGAAGGCGTAGGTGGGGATGGCAAAGATCCGCCCGGATTCCTTCACTCCTCGGAGGTTGCCGATGGCGATGATGGCGATGAATCCGACGGCGATGGGCACTCGGTAGGGGAAGAGGCTTCCGAACACCGAGTACAGCGCAGCAATACCGGCCGACACCGACACCGACACGGTGAGGATGTAGTCGGTGAGCAGCGACACTCCGGCCACCTGAGCCGGGAGTACACCCAGGTTGTCCTTCGTGACGATGTAGGCGCCACCGGCCGAGGGATAAGCCTTGATGGTCTGGCGGTAGCTGAAGATCAGGATGATCAGCACGAGCACCATGGCCATGGTGATGGGCATCACGTAGTTGAAGGCGAGGAGCCCGATTCCGCCGATCCCGCCGACCACGAGGAGCGTGCGCAGGATCTCCTCGGTGGCGTAGGCCGTGGAGGACAGGGCGTCAGACGAGAACACGGCGAGCGCGGTGGGCTTGCCCAGGCGCTCCTCGTCGAGCTGATCGGTGCGCAGCGGGCGCCCGAGCACCTTGTTCTTGAGGCGGTAGCGACGACTCTCGGGGAGGTCGATCCTGGCGGTGGCGGGAAGGGGGAGAGGCCCGGTGCCGGGGCGAGCCTGCGTGGGAGCGGCCATACGTGGGCCAGTTGACACCCCGCGCCCGGGTCCGTGCAATCGGACGCGGTGAACCTTCTGCGAATTCGAACCGCGGAGGGGGCCGGCGGCGGCCCCCTCCGCGGCCGGATGTTGCGAGTCCCCGGGCCGGTAGCCTCAATCGTCCCCATGGCCCTGCCCGACCTCCCCCCGCTACTGCACGACGAGCCCGGTCTGACCAAGGTCCTGGGTCGACGCAACGCCGTGCTGGCCGTGCCCGAACCGGCCCGGGCCATAGTGATCGCCGGTCTGGCCTGGCGCTCGGACCGTCGGCCGCTGATCGTGGCCGTGCCCACCACCGGAGAGGCCGAGCGGCTCGCCCACGACCTCGAGGCCTTTCTCGGGCCGGACGAGGTCGATCTGTTCGGGGCCTGGGAGACGCTGCCGTTCGAGCGGGTGAGCCCGAACGTCGAGACCATGGGCCGGCGCCTGCGCACGTTGTTCCGTCTGCAAGATCCGCAGCGCGCGCCTCGGGTACTGGTGGCCCCGGTGCGGGCGCTCGTGCAGCGCCTCGGGCCGCACGTCGCCGACACCGAGCCCCTCGTCGTCGGCCGCGGCGACGTGATCGACGGCGGTGATCTGGTCGAGCGCCTCGTCTCCATGGGTTACCGGCGCGAGTACCAGGTCGAGCACCGCGGCGAGTTGGCCGTGCGGGGCTCGATCGTCGACGTCTACCCGAGTACGGCCCACGCACCGGTCCGCATCGATCTCTGGGGTGACGAGGTCGATCGGCTCACGGAGTTCTCGCCGGCCGACCAGCGGGCCACCCTCGAGCGGGCCGAGGTCGAGCTCTTCGGGTGTCGGGAACTCCTGCCCACGGCCGAGGTACGGGCCCGGGCCGAGGCCCTCGTCGTCTCCCAGCCGTGGGGTCGCGAGCAGTGGGAGCGCCTGGCCGAGGGCCAGGTCTTCGACGGCATGGAGTCGTGGCTGCCGTGGCTCGTGGCCGATGGTGGCGACGATGCCGAGGTGCTCTTCGACCTCGTCGACGACGATGCCCAGATCCTCCTCTTCGAGCCCCGTCGCATGCGTGACCGAGCCGCCGACATCCTCGCCGAAGAGGCCGATCTCGCCCTGACCCTCGCCAAGACCTGGGGGGCGGCCGAGTCCGGATCGCCGTTCCCGAGGCTGCACGTCGAGTTCGACCGTCTGCTGGTTCGCACCACCGCCCCGGCCTGGACCGTCACCAACGCCCCCGAAGGCCCTGGGGTGGCGTCGGTGGTGGCCGCGGGCTGGAACCCCGTGGTGGGTGACGGCGACGGACTGGTGCGCCAGGTCGGTGGGCTGCTCCGCGACGGCTACCGCGTGGTCGTGGCCGCCGACGGCGCGGGATCGGCGGCTCGGCTGGCCACATTGCTCGGCGACCAGGGCATCCACCTCGATGTGGATCTCACCGGTACGGCCGATCTCGTCGCTCCCGGTGGCCACGTCGTCGTGGCTCCGATCGAGCGGGGGTTCCTGCTGTCCTCGGTGAAGCTGGCGGTGCTGGCCGAGGCCGATGTGACCGGGCGGCGCCGGGCCCACCGTCGGGCCAAGCCCCGCAAGCTGGCGGCGCAGGGCTACTTCGACGACCTGAAGATCGGTGACCACGTCGTGCACCACCAGCACGGCGTGGCCCGCTACGGCGGCATGGTGAAGCGGCCCATCGGCGGCGTCGAACGCGACTATCTGCTCCTCGAGTACCGCGGCGACGACAAGCTCTACGTGCCGTCGGACCAGATCGACGCCGTGCGCCACTACACCGGCGGAGACTCACCCAGCCTCAGCCGCCTCGGCGGCGGGGAGTGGCAGAAGAGCAAGGCCAAGGTGCGCGCCGCGGTCACCGAGATCGCCCAGGAACTGGTCGTGCTCTACCAGAAGCGGGTGCACGCCGAGGGGCGGGCGTTCGGGGCGGACACGCCGTGGCAGCACGAGCTCGAGGCGTCGTTCCCGTACGAGGAGACACCCGACCAGCTCAAGGCGATCGTCGACGTGAAGGGCGACATGGAGGCCCCCGTACCGATGGACCGTCTGGTCTGCGGCGACGTGGGCTTCGGCAAGACCGAGGTCGCCATCCGGGCGGTGTTCAAGGCGGTGCAGGACGGCACGCAGGCGGCGGTGCTCGTACCCACCACCCTGCTGGCGCAGCAGCACTTCACCACCTTCGGTGACCGGTTTGCCGGCTATCCGGTTCGCGTCGAGGTGCTCAGCCGGTTCCTCACCAATGCGCAGGCCCGCAAGGTCATCGACGGGCTGGCCCGCGGCACGGTCGATGTGGTGATCGGCACGCACCGGCTGCTGGCCACCGGCCTGGTCTTCAAGAACCTGGGTCTGCTCGTGGTCGACGAGGAGCAGCGCTTCGGGGTGGGCCACAAGGAATCGATCAAGGGACTGAAGGTGGGCGTCGACGTGCTCACCCTCACGGCCACACCCATCCCCCGAACCCTCGAGATGAGCCTCACCGGCATCCGCGACCTCACCCTGCTCAACACCCCACCGAGTGAGCGCCAGCCGATCCTCACCTACGTCGGCGAGTACGACGATCGGGCGGTGGCCGAGGCCATCCGTCGCGAGTTGCTCCGCGAGGGCCAGACGTTCTTCGTGCACAACCGTGTGCAGGACATCGAGAAGGTGGCCGGGGAGTTGCGCGACCTCGTCCCCGAGGCCCGCATCGCCGTGGCTCATGGGCAGATGGACGAGGGAACCCTCGAGAAGGTCGTGCTCGACTTCTGGGAGGGCGAGTTCGACGTGCTCGTGTGCACCACCATCATCGAGAGCGGCATCGACATGCCCACGGTGAACACGCTGGTCGTCGACCGCGCCGACCTGCTCGGCCTCGGCCAGCTCCATCAGCTGCGGGGGCGGGTCGGGCGATCGGGCCAGCGCGCTTACGCCTACCTGTTCTCGCCGCCCGATCGGGCCCTCACCGAAGAAGCCTACGAGCGACTCAAGACCATCGGTGAGGCCACCGAGCTGGGCTCGGGCTTCAAGATCGCCATGCGCGACCTCGAGATCCGGGGCGCCGGCAACCTGCTCGGCACCGGGCAGAGCGGGCACATCGCTGCCGTGGGTTACGACCTCTACTGCCAGATGGTCACCGAGGCCGTCGCCGAGCTGAAGGGGGAGGAGGTGTCCGAGCCGGCGGAGATCAAGATCGACCTGCCTCTCGACGCCAACCTGCCCCCCACCTACGTCGAGCGTGAGGAGCTCCGCCTCGAGGCCTATCGACGGCTGGCGTCGGTCACCACCCCGGCCGAGGTGGACGACATCGAAGCCGAGTGGCTCGACCGCTACGGGCCGGTACCTCCTCGGGCCGAGGCCCTTCTCGACGTGGCGAGACTGCGCGCCGAGTGCGCCCGGGTCGGGCTCCGCGACGTCACCGTCACCAAGGGCTCTGGCTTCGGAGGCCCCCGATACGTGGCCCGCCTGGCGCCGCTGGTCCTGCCCGCGTCGAAGGTCGTGCGGGTCGAGCGGCTGTACAAGGGCACGATCGTGAAGCCCGCCGTCCAACAGGTGCTGCTGGCCGTGAAGGCCGCCCCCAGCGCCGCCGCCGAGGTCACCGCGGCGCTCCAGGACCTGGTGCCCCCCACGCCGGAGCCGGCCTCGTCGCCCGCTCTCGTCGACCCGTGAATCCGCCCGGTCGGGCGCCTGCCAGTAGGCCGGGGTGTGAACTGTTGCCCCCCGAGGGCCTTCGGTAGTGTGAGCCGCCTCGTGAAGACGCTGCCCCGCACCCCCCTCGTCCTCTTGCTCGTCGTCCTCGCCGGGGCCCTCTTCGCCACGTCGTGCTCGTCGATCGCGCCGCAGGCCCTCACCGTCGACTCCTACTCGTTGTCCGAGACGGAGTTCATGGACGAGTTGGCGTCGATCGCTGCCAACCAGGCCTACCTCGACTCACGGGCGGCCCAGGGCAACACGGTGCCCGTCAAGGGCACCACCACCGCCACCTTCTCCACCGAGTTCACGTCCTTCTACCTCAACGAGCGGGTGAGCTTCATCGTCGCCCAGCAGGAGAACGAGCGCCGGGGCCTCGAGGTCACCGAAGCCGATCGCCGCAACGCCGAGGTCCTGCTCAGCCAGAGCCTGTCGCCCAGAGGGCAGTCGAACACCAACACCGCCGACCCCACGGGCCTGGCCGTCCTCGACGCCTTCAGCGCCTCGTACCGCCAGGCCTTCATCGACGGCGTGGCCAACCTGCTCGTACTGCAGCGCGACATCCTCGATCGTGCGTCCACCGAGGAGGGGCTGCGGGCCCTCTACGAGGCCCAGGCCGCCGATACCGCCGACCAGGCCTGCGTCAGCCACATCCTCATCCGCGCCGGTACCGGTCAGACCGTGCCCACCGCAGCCGAGTTGACCGCCGCCCGGACCAAGGTCGACGCGGTGCGGGCGCAGCTCCAGGGCACTGGCAACTTCGCCGCCATCGCCGCGACCAGCTCCGAGGACCCGGGCAGCGCCGCCAACGGAGGCAACCTGGGCTGTGCTGCACAGGGCAGCTACGTCGAAGCGTTCGACGCCGCAGTGTGGTCTCAGTCCGTCGGTGAGGTCGGGCCCCCAGTGCAGACCGACTTCGGCTACCACCTCGTCTTCGTGCGCAAGCGAGGAACGGTGACCTTCGAGGACGTCCGTGACCAGTTGGCGGCGGCCGTCGAGCAGAACGCCCAGGCTCTCGTCGGCGATTCGCTGCAACGCTCCGCGCAGGCGGCCGACGTCACCGTCGGCCCGAGGTTCGGCCGCTGGGTCGGTGCCCAGGGTCAGGTCCTGGCCCCCCTCGGCGCTCAGCCGGCGGCCGGCGCCCAGCTCGACCCCGCCCTGTCGGGTCTGCTCGGTGGCACCCAGCCCCCGCAGGGCTGATCCTTCGTGGCCGCTCCTCGGGTCGTGATCGTGGGCTTGGGGCCGGGCGGTTCAGACCTCGTCACGTCGGGCACGCTGGCCGCAGTGGCGGCGATTCCACGCCGGTTCCTGCGCACCGAACGACACCCGGCGGCGTCGGTGGTCCCCGGCGCCACCACCTTCGACTCGGTCTACGAGCAGTCCCACAGCCTCGACGAGGTGTACCCCGCCATCGTCGAGGCCGTGGTCACCGCCGCGACCGAGTCAGGCCTGGTCCTCTACGCCGTTCCCGGCTCGCCCGTGGTGGCCGAGCGCACCGTCGAGCTGCTCGTGGCCGACCCCCGGGTCGAGGTCGACATCGTTCCCGCCCTGTCGTTCCTCGACCTGGCGTGGGCCCGTCTCGGTGTCGACCCCGTGGCTCTCGGAGCGCGGGTGGTCGACGGTCACCGGTTTGCGGTCGACGCGGCAGGAGAGCGGGGTCCCCTGCTCGTCGCCCAGTGCGACTCGACGGTGGTGTTGTCGGAGGTGAAGCTGGCCCTCGATGCCGGCATCGAGGCCGCGTTGGCGATCGATGCCGAGGTGGTGGTGCTCCAACGCCTCGGGCTCCCCGACGAGTCGGTCACCCGCGTTCCGTGGACCGAGATCGACCGGATCGACCCCGATCACCTCACCTCCCTCTGGATTCCCGAGCTGATGGCCCCCATCGCCCGCGAGGTGGCTCGATTCGCGGAACTCGTCGCCACGCTCCGGGCCGGCTGCCCCTGGGACCGGGAGCAGACCCACAACTCGTTGCAGCGGCATCTTCTCGAGGAGGCCTACGAGGTCCTCGAGGCCATCGACCACCTCGATGTCGATGCCGGCACCGGGTACGAGCACCTCGAGGAAGAGCTCGGTGACCTGCTCTTCCAGGTGCTGTTCCACAGCCAGCTCGCGGCCGAGCAGGGCCAGTTCACCCTCGCCGACGTGGCCACCACCGTCCACGACAAGTTGCGCTCGCGACACCCGCACGTGTTCGCCGATGTGCACGTGGACAGTGCCGACGACGTGGTGCGCAACTGGGAGCAGCTGAAGAAGGTGGAGAAGAACCGCGACAGCGTGTTCGACGGGGTGCCCGAGGCTCTTCCCGCTCTCCTCTACGCGACCAAGGTCCAGAAGAAGGCGGCCGGGCTCGCGGCCGCCGGCGTCGCCGTCGACCCCGGCCCGGTCGGCCGTGACGGGGTGACGGCGGCCCTTGCGTGCGTGTCCGATCGCCCCGATGACGAGGCCATCGGGGCATTGCTGCTGGCCGTCGTCGAGCTCGCTCGTGCCGCCGGCGTCGATCCCGAAGGGTCACTTCGGGTCGTGGCGCGCCGTCGTCGCGACCACGCCCGTGCCGCCGAACAACTGGCGTCCGGGTAACCGCAACACCAGGGTGCGCCACCGGCGCGCGCCGGCGTGACACCCTTGTCTGCGTTCCGTCCCCGAGGAGATCGTTGTCGTCATGAGCATCATCGAACACATCGCCGGGCGTGAGGTTCTCGACAGTCGCGGCAACCCCACCGTGGAGGTGGAGGTCATCCTCGAGTCGGGGGCCACGGGGCGGGCCATCGTTCCCTCCGGAGCATCGACCGGCGCGTTCGAGGCCGTCGAGCTCCGAGACGGCGAAACTCGTTACGGCGGCAAGGGTGTGCTCGACGCCGTCGCTCATGTGGACGACGAGATCTACGACGCGCTCGTCGGCTTCGACGCCCTCGATCAGCGCGATGTCGACCGCGTGCTGCTCGAGGTCGACGGCACCGACGACAAGTCGAACCTCGGTGCCAACGCCATCCTCGGCACCTCGCTGGCCGTGGCTCGCGCCGCCGCCGACGAGCTGGCCCTGCCGTTCTACCGCTACATCGGCGGTGTGAACGCCCACGTTCTGCCCGTGCCGATGATGAACGTGCTCAACGGGGGCGAGCATGCCGACAACAACGTCGACCTGCAGGAGTTCATGATCATGCCGATCGGCGCGGCCTCGTTCTCCCAGGGCCTGCGTTGGGGCGCCGAGACCTACCACGTGCTCAAGAAGGTGCTCCGCGACCGCGGCCTGTCCACCGCCGTCGGCGACGAAGGGGGCTTCGCCCCCGACCTCGGTTCGAACGAGGAGGCGGTCACGCTGCTCGTCGAGGCCATCGAGAAGGCCGGTTTCACGCCCGGTGAGGACCTGGCCATCGCCCTCGACCCCGCCTCGTCGGAGTTCTTCCGCGACGGCGTCTACGTGCTGGCCGGTGAGGGCCGCACCCTCAGCCCGGCCGAGATGGTCGACTACTACGCCGACCTCGTGGCGAGGTATCCGATCGTGTCGATCGAGGACGGCATGGCCGAGGAGGACTGGGATGGCTGGCGCCTGATCACCGACTCGATCGGTGATCGCTGCCAGCTCGTCGGTGACGACCTCTTCGTCACCAACGTGGATCGGCTGGGCCGAGGCATCGAGGCCGGGGTGGCCAACTCCATCCTCATCAAGGTCAACCAGATCGGCTCGCTCACCGAGACTCTGGAGACCGTTGGTCTCGCCACCCGATCGGGCTACACCTCGGTCATGTCGCATCGCTCCGGCGAGACGGAGGACACCACGATCGCCGACCTGGCGGTGGCCACCAACTGCGGTCAGATCAAGACCGGTGCCCCGGCGCGCAGCGACCGGGTGGCCAAGTACAACCAGTTGCTGCGCATCGAGGACGACCTCGGCGAGTCGGCGGCATACTGGGGGGAAGCGGCCCTGAAGCAGGTGAGCCGTCCCGGATGAGGCGTTGGCCCCGCCGCCGCTCCGCCCCTGAGGCGACGGGCCGCCCGAAGGCCATGTCACGCGCCCGGACCAGCAGCGGTGAGGCCCCGCGACCTCGGGGGCGGCGCCGACCCGAGCCTGCCCATGCGGCCGCCGCCGTGCCCCGATGGCAGCGGGGTGCCCGGTTGGCCGGCCGAATGGTCGTTCCGGTGGTGCTCGTCGGTCTCACCGTCGGCGTGATGGTGTTGGGTGTCTTCCCCACCCGGATCTGGCTCGATCAGCGGGCGGCCATCAGCGCCGCCGAGACCCGCCTGGCCGACCTCGACGCAGCCAACACCGACCGCCAGGCTCGCGTCGACGCGTTGCAGACCGATGCCGAGATCGAGAGGCTCGCTCGCGAGGAGTACGGCTTCGCCAAGCTCGGCGAGGAGGTCTACCACGTGCTCCCTCCCGCCCGCGATCCGGTTCGTGTCCCTCAGGCCTGGCCCTTCACCCGCCTCGCCCCCTGACGGCGCGTTACCGCTAGGTTCGGGGCTCGGTCAGAGCGCAGAATGGGGAGCACACGATGAGCGTGATGGGGACGCGGGTGACGCGACGGGAGGACCCGGTCTTCCTGACCAGCGGCGGGGTCTACACGGCCGATCTCTCCGATCCACTTCTCGACGGTGCCGTGCACGCCCACTTCGTGCGCTCCACCATGGCCCACGCCCGCCTCACCGAGGTCGACGTCACCGAGGCGCTCGAATCCCCCGGCGTGGTGGCGATCTTCACGGCCGCCGACCTCGCCGCCGCCGACGACCTGCCGGCGTTCCCGGTGCCCATCCCGGGAATGATCCCCGAGGGTCTGGCCCGTCCGTGGTTGGCCCACGACGTGGTCCGTTTCGTCGGTGAGGCCGTGGTCGTGATCCTGGCCGAGAGCCGCGAGGCCGCCGAGGACGCGTCCGAGCTGGTCATCGTCGACTACGAGCCGCTCGAGGCCCTCGTCGACCCGTCCGAGAGCGAACGCGACGAGTTGCTGCTGTTCCCCGAGCACGGCTCCAACACCGCTCTGGCCGTGCCCTTCGGCCACACCGACGATCTGTTCGACGGCTGTGAGGTGGTGGTCGAACGCCAGATCCTCAACCAGCGGGTGGCGGTGTGCCCGATGGAACCGAGGGCCATGGCCGTCACGTGGCACGACGGGCGGCTCGTGATGTTCGTGTCGACCCAGGCCCCCCACGGGGTGAAGAAGAAGCTGGCCGGCATCTTCGGTCTCGACCCCACCCAGATCCGAGTGGTGGCCCCTGCCGTCGGTGGCGGCTTCGGCGCCAAGATCAACCTTCAGTCCGACGAGACCCTGCTCCCGTGGGTGTCGCGCCAGGTCGGCCGCCCGGTGCGGTGGATCGAGAGTCGTAGCGAGAGCATGGTGTCGATGCCCCACGGGCGGGGCCAGGTGCACCGAATCGAGATCGGCGGTCGCCGTGACGGCACCGTGGAGGCCTACCGCCTCACCGTGCTGCAGGACGTGGGGGCCTACCCCGGCATGGGCACCTTCCTGCCCTTCATGACCCGCACCATGGCCCCGGGCACGTACGACATCGCGAAGGTCGAGTGCAACACCAAGAGCGTGGTCACCAACACCACGCCGATCGAGGCCTACCGGGGAGCGGGACGACCCGAGGCCACTGCGGCCATCGAGCGGGCCTTCGATCTCTTCGCCCGCGAGATCGGCATGGACCCCGTCGAGGTGCGGCGCCGCAACCTCATCGCCGCCGACGCCTTCCCGTTCACCACCACCACCGGCGCCATCTACGACAGCGGTGATTACGGCGAGGCTCTCGACCGGGCCCTCACC
Organism: Acidimicrobiales bacterium; assembly: GCA_041688815.1. Taxonomy (GTDB): domain Bacteria; phylum Actinomycetota; class Acidimicrobiia; order Acidimicrobiales; family Acidimicrobilacustridaceae; genus Rhabdothermincola_A. Next base: position 103,296 of record JBDNHK010000005.1, read on the forward strand.
GCCGCCGGCTACGACGAGCTGCGGGCCGAACAGCAGGCGCGCCGCCAACGGGGTGACACCGTGCAACTCGGCATCGGCGTGTCGACCTATGTCGAGATCACCGCGGGGCCGGCGGGCAGCCAGAGCGAGTACGCGAAGGTGACGCTTCGGCCGGACGGGGGTGTCACCGTGTTCACGGGCACGTCGGCCCACGGGCAGGGTCACCTCACCTCCTGGGCCATGCTGGCCCACGAGCTGACCGGTATCCCCATGGACCAGATCGACGTGGTCTCGGGCGACACCGACCGCGTGGCCGAAGGAACCGGGACGTTCGGCTCCCGCTCTTTGCAGCTGGGCGGATCAGCAGTGTGGGGGGCCACCGAGCAGGTCGTGGAGCGGGCCCGTCAGGTGGCGGCCGAGCTGCTCGAAGCGGCGCCGGCCGACGTGGTGCTCGACACCGACCGGGCCGTGTTCCACGTGGCCGGCTCGCCCACGGTCACCCGCTCCTGGGTCGACGTCGGCGCGGCGGGCGACATCAGCGGTCCCATCGGTGACGCCCCCACCGGCCAGCCCATCGAGGCCACGCTCACCTTCGTGGCCGACCAGGCCACCTTCCCCTTCGGGGCCCACGTGGCGGTGGTCGAGGTCGACACCGAGACGGGCCGAACCGTCCTTCAGCGCATCGTGACCTGCGACGACGCCGGGCGCATCCTGAACCCCCTCATCGTCGAGGGCCAGCGTCACGGGGGCATCGCCCAGGGGGTGGCCCAGGCGCTCTACGAGGAGGTGGTCTTCGATGTCGACGGTAACCCGCAGACCGCCAACCTGGCCGACTACGCCTTCGTGTCGGCGGCCGAGCTCCCCAGTTTCGAGCTGGTGCCGATGGAGACCGACAGTCCGGCCAACCCGCTCGGAGCGAAGGGCATCGGCGAGTCCGGCGCCATCGGATCGACCCCGGCCGTGCAGAGCGCGGTGATCGACGCGCTCTCTCCCTACGGTGTCGACCACCTCGACATGCCCCTCACCCCCGAGAAGGTGTGGCGGGCCGTCAACGCCCAGTGATGGGCAGAGCCCGGGCCGGCCGCGGTACGGACGGCCCGAGCATTCCGTAGCGTTTAGATCGATCCGATCATGGCGCGCCAACCGGCCCGATCTGCGGGTCACAGACCTCTGGAGATGACATGGCAACGACCCGTTGGCAGAGTTCGGCGAAGTGGACCCTCGTGGCCGTCGTCGGTGTCGTCGTCCTCGGAGGACTCGCCTTCTGGTGGTTCGTGCTGCGCGGTGACGCGCCCGAGCGGGCCAGCCTGCCCGTGCGCACCACCGACACCAGCGCGCCGGCGATCGCGGGGTCAGCGCCGCCGGCGACCAGCGGCCCCGACGGCACGTACACGGTGTCGCAGGGCCCCGACGTCTTCGTGGGCTACCGGGTGCAGGAGCTCTTCGGGGGCGAGACGATCAAGAGGACGGCGGTCGGTCGCACCCTGGCCGTGACCGGGACGCTCACCGTGGCCGGGAACCAGGTCACGGTGGTCGACGTCACCGCCGACATGAACCAGCTCAAGAGCGACAGCGGCACGCGCGATGGCGCCATTCGAAACAGCGGACTCGAGACGCAGTCCTTCCCCTCGGCCACGTTCAGGCTCACCGCCCCGATCGCTCTGCCCGCCGGCCTCACTGCCGGGCAACCGGTCGACGTGACCGCCACCGGCGATCTCACCCTGCACGGGGTCACCCGCTCGGTCCAGGTCCCTCTCCAGGCCTCGTGGGACGGCGGGTCCAGCATCTCGGTGGCCACACCCACCGGCATCAAGATCAACATGGCCGACTACGACATCCAACCCCCGAGCAACGCCGTGGTGACCGTCGACGACAACGGTGAGGTCGAACTCCAACTCGTGTTGGTGAAGAGCTGAAGGCGCCGACCCCTCTGACCCGGTGGGTAGCCTCCCCGCCGTGACCATCCCTGTCCCCGCTACCCCGGACGCCGTCGCCGAAGGCCTCCGGGCCCACGGCTACCTGCCCGACGATGGACTGGCGACGGCGGTCTTCCTGGCCTTGCGCCTCCATCGACCGCTGCTGCTCGAGGGCGAGGCCGGGGTGGGCAAGACCGAGGTGGCGAAGGTGCTCAGCGCCTGGACGGGTGGAGCGCTCCTTCGCCTCCAGTGCTACGAGGGCATCGACGCCTCCCAGGCGCTCTACGAGTGGGACTACTCCCGCCAGCTCCTGCACCTGCGGGCGGCCGAGACCGCCGGTGCCGCGACCGACGCCGATCGGCTCGAGACCGAGCTGTACGCCGAGCGGTTCCTGGTGCGACGCCCGCTGCTCCAGGCGATCACCGCCCCCGCCGATCAGCCTCCACCGGTGCTGCTGATCGACGAGGTCGACCGCGCCGACGACGAGTTCGAGGCCTTCCTGCTCGAGGTCCTCGCCGATTTCTCGGTGACCGTGCCGGAGCTGGGAACGTTCACGGCCGCCGTCGCGCCGATCGTGGTGATCACCTCGAACCGCACCCGCGACGTGCACGATGCCCTGAAGCGGCGATGCCTCTACCACTGGGTCGAGCATCCGGACTTCGAGCGCGAGGTGGCGATCGTGCGCACCCGTGCCCCTGAGGTCCCCGAGACCCTCGCCCGCCAGGTGGCGGCGGCCACCGAGGCGCTGCGAGACCTCGGGTTGTACAAGCCTCCTGGTGTGGCCGAGACCATCGACTGGGCCCAGGCCGTGGCGCTGCTCGGTCGCCACGAGCTCGACGAGGAGGCCGCCGCGGCCACCCTCGGGGCGGTGCTGAAGTACCGCGAGGACGCCGAACGCACCCACCGCCACGGGCTCGACGACCTGGTGGCCGCCGCCCGGTCGAGGTCGGTGCTCTGACGCTCACCGGCGAGGAGACCGCTCTCGGGTTCGTGGCCTCGCTGCGGCAAGCCGGGATCTCGGTGCCGGTGGGCACCGCGCTGCTCTTCGTGAGGGCCCTGGCCGCCCTGCGCGGGACGCGCCACGACCTCTACTGGGCCGGCCGCAGCACCCTGGTGCACCACCCCGAGCAGGTGCCGGTCTACGACGCTGTCTTCCGCTCGTGGTGGGACGGCACCGGCGCCCCCATCGCACCAGTCGCCGAGACCGTCACCTTCACGCTGGCCACCGACGACGGTGACGAACCGGGTGGCGGGCCCAGCGAGCACGGCGACGCGCCGGTGCTGTCGGTCCGCTACAGCCCGCAGGAGATCCTGCGGGCCAAGGACTTCGCGGCCTACGACGATGACGAGCTGGCCGAGGCCCGGCGCCTCATGGCCGATCTTCGCCTCGTCGGCGCGGCCCGACGATCACGACGGACGCGCTCGTCGCGTCGGACCCGGGGTCGGCCCGACCTGCGCGGGACAGTGCGCGCGGCGCTGCGCACGGGAGGCGAACCGGTGCAGCGTCGCACTCTCGAACGGCGCACCCGTCCCCGCCGGGTCGTGGTGCTGCTCGATGTGAGCGGTTCGATGGAGCCCTACAGCCGGGCGCTCCTGCGGTTCGCCCATGCCGCGTCGTCGGGTTCCACCCCGGTCGAGGTCTTCACCTTCGGCACCCAGCTCACTCGCCTCACCCGCGAGCTCTCGACCCGTGACCCCGACGAGGCCCTCACCCGCGCCGCCGCGGCGGTGCCCGATTGGAGCGGTGGCACCCGCCTCGGCCAGAGCCTGCAACGGTTCAACGACGGCTGGGGGGTGCGGGGCATGGCTCGCGGCGCCGTCGTGGTGATCCTCTCCGACGGGTGGGACCGGGGCGACACCTCGGTCTTGTCGGAGCAGATGGCCCGCCTGCAACGGGTGGCCCACCGGGTCATCTGGGTCAACCCGCTGCGGGCCGGTGAGGGCTACGCGCCCATCGCCCGAGGGATGGCGGCGGCGCTACCGTTCGTCGACGACTTCGTCGACGGGCATTCGCTCGACGCCCTCGACGAGTTGGCCGAGGTCATCGCCCGATGACCCGTCGCCCGCGACCGTGGAGGAGGAGGCCGTGAAGGAGCTGATCGCCGACCTCGATCGCTGGCGCCACGAGGGCCGACGTGTGGCCGTGGCCCGAGTGGTCGACATCGAGGGGTCGGGCCCGCGCCAGCCGGGCGCGGCCATGGCTGTGGCCGAGGACGGCGAGGTGTCGGGGTCGGTGTCGGGGGGTTGCGTCGAGGGCGCCGTGGTGGCCGAGGCCCTCGACGTGCTGGCCACGGGGGAGCGGCGGCTCGTCACCTTCGGCTACAGCGACGACGAGGCGTTTTCCGTCGGGCTCACCTGTGGGGGCACCGTCCACCTGTTCGTCGAACCCCTCGACTGGTAGGCCTGCTCCATGCCCGACGCCCCGAGCATCTACGACGCCTGGCGGGCGGCCGTGGCCGATCATCGCCCGGTCGCCATCGCCACCATCATCGATGGCCCGGGCATCGGGGCCAAGGTGCTGGTCGGTGACAGTGTCGAGGCCCTGGGATCGCTCGGCGACCCCGACCTCGACCGGGTCGTGATCCGCGACGCGCTCGGTGAGCTCGAATCGGGATCCACGGTGGTGCGCCACTACGGGGCCCACGGCGAGGCCCGCGAGCGCACGGTCGGGGTGTTCATCGAGAGCTTCGCCCCTCCGCCCCAGATGCTGATCTTCGGCGCGGTGGACTTCACCGGCTCGTTGGTGCGCGTGGCCAAGGTTCTCGGGTACCGGGTGACGGTGTGCGATGCCCGTGAGGTGTTCGCCACCCCTCGCCGCTTCCCCGAGGCCGACGAGGTGGTCGTCGACTGGCCCCACCGGCTGCTCGACAAGGTCGGTGACCGGCTCGGCCCTCGAGACGCCGTGTGCGTGCTCACCCACGACCACAAGTTCGACGTCCCGGCCATCATTGCTGCGTTGCGCACCGACGTCGGCTACCTAGGGGCGATGGGTAGCCGACGCACGAGTGAGGAGCGGCTGCGGCGCCTGGCCGACGAAGGGGCGGACATGGACGTGGTCGCGGGGCGTCTGCACGCCCCGATCGGGCTCGATCTCGGGGGGCGTACCCCCGAGGAGACGGCGATCGCCATCGCCGCCGAGATCATCGCCGTGCGCACCGGCCGCATCGCTCAGTCGCTGCGCGCCGCCGCCGGCCCCATCCATTAGGTCGGCGGCGCGAAGCGCCGCGGTGCGAGCGGCACCGCGATCGGCTTCGACGAGTGCGCTCAGTCGGCGCGGTTGGTCGCGGCGGTGGTGAGCAGGTCTTCGAGGTCGTTGGTGATGCCGAGCCTCTGACCCCAGTCCCGGAGGTACGGGATGTCCAGGTCGTTGGTGGACGCGATCTCGACGCAATCTCGCCACTGGACTTCTGAGCGGGAGGTGAGTCGCCACCGAAGCTTGGCGAGGACGACGTCTTCGGCACTCGCGACCCAACAGGGAACGTCGAACACGCCAGCTCGGATGCGGCGCCCGAGCCGAGAGCTCGTGAAGGCATCGTCGCGTCCGGTCACGAAGAGGTCGATCTTGCCGCCGTGTTCGGGGTCGAGCACGTTGAAGCTGCCTCCGGAGACAGCAGCTTCGCGGGCCTGATCGACTGGTACGTAAAGGTTGGCGGTCAGCAGCGCGTCGAGCACGGTGTCGAGCTGGTCCGGGTCGAGCACGACGACGATGTCGATGTCGCGGGTGGTGCGTACCACGCCCCAGGCCGCAGCCGCGGTGGATCCGACGACGACGTAGCTGATGTGGGACTGCTCGAGGGTCGCGGTGACGGTGCGGAGGATCCGAGCCAGGTCGATCACGGCTCGACGGCAGCGGCTTCGGGCCAGACCTCCAGGGCCAGGTCATCGCCGTAGAGCCGGCGGACGAGCGCCAGGAAGATCTGCCGGTCGTCGTAGTCCGGATGACAGCGGTGTACGGCTTGCTCGGCCATCCGGGCGACCCCCCGATTGAGCTGGGCCCACTCGTCGAGGCGGTCGGGGATCGTCCGCCGCGCCGTCGCGGCCATCTGCCGCCGCCAGGCTTCGACGCTGGTGTCGGAGGGGATGGCGGCGGGGTTGGCGCTCACGCTTTCGATCGTAGACGGCGAGCTCGTCGCAGCGATCGTCTCGCGGCGCAGATCCGACGGCAAGCCGCATGACTCGGGGCAATCGCCGGCCGGCGCTGGTACCGGTCGAACGTTCGAGGCCTGCCGCCTCTCGAGATAGAACCGGACCCAGCGTGACCTGGGACCGCGTCCTCGAGTCCTGCGGAGTACCTGCGCTCAGGTCATCTCGCCGCGTATACGGGGACGCCGCCGCGGGGTCGGTTGACGACCATGCCCTGAGGTGGAGGGATCTCGCTTCTGACCAGGTTCACGTCGAGTCGTTGTGCGAGGCGGGCGAGGATGAGGGTGAGTTCCATCTGGGCGAGGGCGAAGCCGATGCAGCGTCGGGGGCCTTTGCCGAATGGCACCCAGGCGGCGTCCATGGCCGCGACGGTGTCCGGGGCCGGATCGAGGTGACGTTCGGGCCGGAATTCGAGTGGTTGGTCCCAGGTGTCGGGGTCGCGTCCGGACAGGTACGGGGACCACAAGATCAAGGACCCCTTCCGGATCAGGTGATCTCCGATGGGGACGTCAGTGATGGCCTGTCGGGGCGCGATGGCACCAGCGGGATGGAGGCGCAGCGATTCATGCACCACGGCCGCGGCGTACGTGAGGTCCTGGATGGTCCCTGAACCCTTCGGCCTCTGGTCAACTGGGCCGAACACGAGGTCGGCCTCGGAACGGAGCTGCGCCCACACGCCAGGAGTAGCCAGAGCTCGCTGTACCGTCCAAGCCAGGGTTGCCGCCGTCGTGTTGTAACCGGCGCCGATGAGGGAGTTGACCTGGTCGTGGATCTCCTCGCCGCTCAGGCGCGCGGAGCCGTCCACGAATACATCGAGCAGGTCGCCGGTCTCGCCGGGAGCACCATGGGGACTGCCGGCCGCCGCCGACCGGCGCCGGGCGATCTCCTGATCAACGATCCGATCGAATGACAACCGGGTGGCGCGGACTCGAGCGCGACGAGTGAAGGGGAGTCGATGGGGGATCTGCCGGAGGGCCGGGAGTTCGAGATAGGCCTGCAGCTCCTCGAAGATCTCACCGATCTCGGTCGTTCGATCCTCGAGTCCGTTGCCGAAGAACGCCTTGACGGTGATGGCGAGCACGAGGTCCTTGCCCAGCGGATACACGTCGACCGAGCCCCCGCCGGCCAGCGCCGGGTGGAGGTGCACGTCGATCATGCGGTCGGTCTCGGACACGATCATCGGAACCCAACCGTCGAGCCGGCGGCGGGCGAACGCGGGCTGAACCGCGGCACGTCTCCGATGGTGCTCGTCGCCATCGGAGACGATGAGCGACGTCGGGCCGACGATGAAGCCCAACACGTTGGCCCAATGGCCCCAACGGAATGAGCTGTTCGGCTGGGCGGACAGCGCGCTCAGATGACGAGGTTCGCCAACCACCACCATCCGCACTGGACCCGCCCCGAGCCCGAATGTGGCGCCATACCGCCGCGCACATTCATCGAGCACAGGAACAGGGTCCTGGAACATTGCCCTCGTGAGCCTGAGGTTCTCCCGGAAACCCTTGGGTCCGGGCAGGCGATGTGGCTCGGGTTCGCCAGTCGTCATGGGCGTCGCCCTCCGAACCGCAGCGGACCCTACGACGGTACTTGCGATCGCCCTGATGTGGCGGGGAGAACGGGCACTTCGGCACGCTCGCCGACGCGCCGTACCTGGAGGCCTGCTGATCGTCGGTAGCGCGACTGGTGCCGGCTGATCAGCGCCCTGCTTCGACCAGGGCCCGGCGCACCAGCACCCGAGCGAGGTGTTCGCGGTACTCGACGCTGGCGTTGATGTCGGACTGGGGCTCGGTGCCCTCCGTGGCCCGCTCGGCGGCTGCTGCGGCGTCGGCCCCCTCGGCCAGGGCCTCGGCCACCCCGCTGGCCAGCAGCGGCGTGGAGCCCATGTTCACCAGGCCCACACCGGTCACGGTGTCGGACACGACCGCGGCCACACCGACGATGGCCCAGTCCTGGGCCCGGCGGTTGAACTTCTGGAACGACCAGCCTGCGGCCCCCGTCTTCGGGAAGCGGATCTCGGTGAGCAATTCGTCGGGTTCGAGGGTGGACTCGAGAAAGCCCTCGTAGAAGTCGGTGGCGGCGATGGTGCGCTCCCCGGCCGGGCCCTTGGCCACCAACGTGCCGCCAAGGGCGAGGAGCACGGCGGGAAGGTCCGACGCGGGGTCGGCGTGGGCCAGCGAGCCGCCGATGGTGCCGCGGTGGCGAACCTGCGGATCACCGACCTCGCCGGCGGCGTGGGCCAGCAGCGGAACTTCGGCGGCGAGCAGCTCGCTGGTCTCGAGGTCGCGGTGGCGAGACAGCGCGCCGATGGCGACGTGGTCACCGGCGTCGCGCACGTAGCGCAGGTCGTCGAGGCGGCCGACGTCGATCAGCACCGACGGGGCGGCCAGGCGCAGCTTCATGAGCGGGAGCAGCGAGTGCCCTCCGGCCAGGAGCTTGGCCTCGTCGCCGTGCTCGGTGAGAAGGGCGATGGCTTCGTCGGCGGAGTCGGCCCGCTGGTAGTCGAACGCGGCGGGGATCACGACGCCGCCCCTGAGACTGACACCGGGGTCTCGCCGACCTCACCGCGAGCGCAGGCCAGAACGGCCTTCACGATGTTGTGGTAGCCGGTGCAACGGCAGAGGTTGCCCTCGAGCCCGAGGCGTACCTCGCGCTCGGTGGGGTCGGGGTTCTCGTCGAGCAACGAGACGGCGGCCATCACCATGCCTGGCGTGCAGTACCCGCACTGCAGGCCGTGCTCCTGCTGGAAGGCCTTCTGCATCGGGTGCATGTCGTCGACGCTCGGGGCCAGACCTTCGATCGTGGTGACGGTGCACCCGTCGGCCTGTACCGCCAGCATCGTGCACGACTTCACCGACTCGCCGTCGACGTGCAGGGTGCACGCGCCACAGGATGACGTGTCGCATCCCACGTTGGTGCCGGTGAGGCCGAGGTGCTCACGTACGAAGTACACCAGCAGTGTGCGCGGCTCGACGTCGTGCGTGCGCTGCTCGCCGTTGACGTTGACCGTGATCTGCATCGTCCCCCTCGATCTCGCTTTGACCGGTCGCACAGTACCCGGTGGACGATGGTCGGCGGGTGGTCGGCGGCGCCGTCTTCCTACGCCTCGAGCAGCGGGGGGAGGGCGACCGAGAAGGACGTCTGCCACTCGGGTTCGCTGTGGCCGTCGATCGACAGGCGCCACGTGTAGCGGCGACCGGGTTCGAGGGGGAGGCCCGAGAAGTTGATGGCGATGGGCACCGTGAGGGGCACTCCCTCGGGCCAGCCCGCGGGCCGCCCTGACTGGAACTCCCCGTCGACGAGCAGGGGCACTTCACCCATGAGGACAGGCACTCCGTTTTCGTCGAGCAGCTCGCACACCCATGCGAACCGTTCCTCACCCCGATCCCACGGCACCTGCAGGAGCAGGGCGAGCGAGACCGGCTGGGGCTGGGCGGGGAGGATGGACAGGCCACCGCCGAGGACGAAGAGCTTGCCCTCGGCGACCTGGGCCGAGTCGGCCAGGAGCAACATGGCGGAGAGGGACGGGGGTTCGATCGAGTCAGCGGCCATGGGCTCGACCCTACCGACACCTCCGGACGGCGCTCATCGGGCCGGCGCGGCGAACCGGCCGGGCTGGTTGACTGGGGCGATGCCTTCGCCCGAACGGCCTCTCCTGGCGGCCGTCGTGCTGGCCGCGGGTGGTTCGAGCCGCTTCTCGGCCGGTCCCAAGCAGTTCGCCGAGCTGCGGGGGCGCCCGCTCGTCTTCCAGGCCGTCGAAGCCGCGCTCGGGGTGGAAGAGTTCGTGGCGGTGTTCGTGGTCAGTGGGGCCGTCGACCTCCATGGCGTGCTTCCCGACGGAGCCATGGTGCTCGACAACCCGCAGTGGGCGCAGGGTCAAGCCACCTCCTTGGCCGTGGCCGTGCACGCGGCCCACGTCGGCGGGTTCGACGCCCTCGTCGTGGGCCTGGCTGATCAGCCCTTCGTGGGGGCCGACGCCTGGCAACTGATCGCGACCGCGGATGCGGACCGTCCGATCACGGTGGCCACCTACGCCGGTCAGCGCGGGAACCCGGTCCGGCTGGCCCGCGAGGTGTGGCCGTTGCTCCCCACCGACGGCGACGAGGGCGCTCGAGCCCTCATGCGCGAGCGGCCCGAGCTGGTGGGCGAAGTAGCGTGCCCGGGCGACCCGCTCGACATCGACACCGTGGAGGACCTCGAACGATGGAGCTGACCAACACCTTCGACGTGAGTGTGCCGATCGAGGAGGCTTGGCTGGTGCTCACCGACGTCGAGCGCATCGCCCCCTGCCTTCCCGGCGCCCAGCTCCAGGAGATCGAGGGCGACGAGTACCGCGGCATCGTGAAGGTGAAGGTGGGGCCGATCAGCGCCCAGTACAAGGGCAAGGCCACCTTCGTCGAGCTCGACGAGGTCAACCACCGCGCCGTCCTCGAGGGCACCGGACGTGACACGCGTGGCCAGGGCAACGCCAGTGCCGTCATCACCGCGCAGCTCACGCCCGCCGCCGGCGGCACGCACGTGGTGGTCACCACCGACCTCACGGTCACCGGCAAGGTGGCCCAGTTCGGCCGGGGAGTGCTGGGCGACGTGAGCGCCAAGCTGCTCACCCAGTTCGTCGTCAACCTCGAGGAGACCGTTCTCGTCGACGTCGCCGAGGTCATCGCCGAAGTCGAGGCGGTGGCCTACGTCGAGGCGGTCGCCGAGGCCGAGGCCGAGAAGGTGGCCGCGGCGGTCGGCGTGGCCACCGAGCTGATCGAGGAGGCGGAGGAGGAGGCCGCGGAGCTGGTCGAGGAAGCCGTCGAGGAAGCGGTCGAGAACGTCGAGCTGGCCATCGAGGAGGCGGGCGAGGCCCTCAACGGTCACCCGCCCGGTCCGGTTCCGGAGGCACTCGAGCCGGCGCCCACCATCCGGGTCATCGACTCGCCCGAGCCCGAGGCCATCGACCTGTTCGAGCACGCCGGCTCACCGGTCCTGAAGCGGCTGCTGCCGCTGGTGGGCGTCACCCTGGCCGCGCTCGTCGTGTGGCGGCTCCTACGCCGGCGGCGGTGACGGCGTCGCCCCACGACATCGAGCGGGTCACCGAGCTCCTCGGGCGCCCGCCGCAGGGCGACTTCGAGGTGGTCGTGCGGTCGGGGTCCGGCAACCCGGTGGTTCTGGCCAACGCTCCGCTCCTCCACGACGGCACCCCCATGCCCACCATGTTCTGGTTGGCCGACCCGGCCCTACGGGCGGTGATCGGCACGTTGGAGTCCGAGGGCGGCGTCGGCCGGGCCGAAGCCGAGGTCGATCCCGGCGAGCTGGCCGCCCTCCATCGCGCTCATGCCCGTGAACGTGATGCCATTGTCGGCGCGAGCCACGAAGGACCTCGACCCTCGGGTGGTGTCGGGGGCACCCGTCAGGGGGTGAAGTGCCTCCACGCCCACTACGCGCACTGGTTGGCCGGAGCCGAGGATCCGGTGGGGGAGTGGGTGCAGGCCCAACTGGTCACCGGAGGGCTGTTGCCGCCGGGCGCACCTGCGAGGATCATCCCGTGAACGCCCCCGTCGCCGCCATCGACTGCGGTACCAACTCGGTGCGCCTGCTCGTGAGCCAGGACGGTCGGACCACCCTCGAACGGCTGATGCGGATCACCCGGTTGGGTCAGGGTGTCGCCGCCACCGGTGTGCTCGACCCTGCGGCCATCGACCGGACCTTGGCCGTACTCACCGAGTACCGCGAGGTCATCGACCGCTTCGGCGTGGAACGGGTGCGCATGACCGCCACCTCGGCCGCCCGTGACGCTGCCAACCGTGCCGACTTCTTCGGCCCCGCCGCGACGGTCGTGGGCGCAGAGCCCGAGCTCCTGAGCGGCGAGGAGGAGGGCCGCCTGTCGTTCCTGGGCGCCACTGCCGACCTCGACCCGGCCGACGGGCCCTTCCTCGTCTTCGACATCGGGGGCGGATCCACCGAGTTCTCCTTCGGGACCCACGAAGCCCAGGCCACGGTGTCGACCGACATGGGCTGCGTGCGCATGACCGAAGCCTGGCTGCACCACGACCCCCCGTTGGCGGTGGAGCTCAGCCAGTGCCTCTCCATCGTCGAGCTCCACCTCGACGACGTGCAGCGGATCATCCCCGATGCCGGTGAGGCCCGGACCTTCGTGGGGCTGGCGGGCACGGTGAGCGCGGCCGCATCGGTCGAGATCGGGTTGGCGACCTACGACCGCGACCGGATCCACCACTTCCGCCTCACCCGTGACGGGGCCGAGGACGTGTTCCGCACCCTCGCCACCGAGACCCTCGCCGAACGGATCGACAACCCGGGCCTCGAACCCGAGCGGGCCGACGTGATCGTCGGAGGGATGTGCGTGCTCGTGGCCACGATGCGCCGCTTCGCCATCGCCGAGCTGCTGGTCTCCGAGGCCGACATCCTCGACGGCCTGGCCATGTCGATCTCGTCGTGATCGACCCCGAACCGGCCGCCTCGGGGCGTCGAGCGGGCCCCGGTACCCGACACCCTTCGTGGGTAGGATCGCCGCCCGTGACCACCCTCTTCGGGCGCCGAGTGCTGCTGCGTCCTCTGTCCGTGTCGGACTTCCCGGCGTGGCGTGAGGTGCGGCGTCGCAACGAGGCCTGGCTCACCAGGTGGGAGCCCACCCGGATGCCCGGCCAGCCCGATGTCATCGAGGACCGTGACGCGTTCGCCGTACGGTGCAGCGCCCGCCAGCGCGAGCGCCAACTCGGCGTGGGCTACGGCTACGGCGTTTTCGTCGACGGGGTGTTCGCGGGCGAGGTCAACCTGTCGTCGGTGCAGCGGGGCCCGTTCCAGAGTGCCTACGTGGGCTACTGGATCGACGAGAAGCAGGCGGGCAACGGCTACACCCCCGAGGCTCTCGTCGCCGTGGCCCGGTTGGCGTTCGACGAGCTGCGCCTCCACCGCGTCCAGATCGCCATCATCCCCCGCAACACGGCCAGCCGGCGGGTGGTCGAGAAGCTCGGGGTGCGCGAGGAGGGGGTGGCCGAGCGCTACCTCGAGATCAACGGCATCTGGGAGGACCACGTGCGCTACGCCGTCACCGCCGAGGAGTGGGACGAGCGCGGCGCCCGGCTCTGCTCTGACTGGCTCGACTGACTCTTCGCCCGTGCCGGTACCCGGGACGCGCCGGTAAGGTCGATGCCGATGACCTCTGTTCCCGACACCGGCACCGCCGGTGGCGAATCGGTGGGGGCCGGCCCCGAGCGGATCGGGGCGTTCGCGTCGTTCCGGGTGCGGAACTTCAGCCTGATCTGGACCGCGTCGCTGATGTCGAGCACCGGTACGTGGCTGCAGAACGTGGCCGTGCCCTTTGTCGTGTTCGGCCTCACCGGCAGCGGGGCGTGGCTGGGCTTCACCGCCTTCATGGCCCTCATCCCCCTCCTGCTGCTCGGCCCCCTGGGCGGTTCCATCGCCGACCGGTTCAACCGACGCACCGTGCTGTTGCTGGGTTCGGCCGTCCAGGGCGTGTTCACCATCGCCCTCTGGCTCACCTGGGTCGCCGGCGTGCGCAGCGTGGCTGTGCTCATCGTGTTGGTGACGGCCAGCTCGTGCGTGTCGGGCCTCACCGTGGCGTCGTGGCAGGCCTTCGTCACCGAGGTGGTGCCTCGTCGGCTCCTGCTGAACGCGGTCACGCTGAACTCGGCTCAGTTCAACGCCGCTCGGGCTTTCGGCCCCGCCCTCGGTGGGCTCGTACTGGCCACCCTCGGGGTGTCGTGGGCGTTCTTCTTCAATGCGCTGTCGTTCTTCGCGCTGACGATCGGACTGTTGATGGTTCGCGTGGTCCGCATCGAGCGGCCACCCCGCACGGGCCGCAGCCGGGCCGTGGCCGAGATGTGGGTTGCGGCGAAGTACGCGCGCACCGAGCCGGGCATCATGGCGGCGCTGGTCGTCGTGTTCACCCTCGGACTGCTCGGCGGGCCCCTGTTCAACCTGCTCGTCGTGTTCGCCCAGGACGTCTACGACGTCGGCGACGAGGCCTACGGCCTGCTCGCCGCCTGCCTGGGGGCGGGGGCGATCCTGTCGGCTCCGCTCATCGCCGGCTGGGGGTCGCGGCAGGCCCGGAGCTTCATGGTGTCGTTGGCCATGGTGGCCTACGGCCTGGCCCTCATCGTCTTCGCCACGGCGCCGACCCTTCTGGTGGGCGCCGTGGCCCTGTTCGTGGTCGGTGCCGGCTACCTCGGGATCGCCTCGACCCTCAACACCACCGTGCAGCTCCAGGTCACCGAGGCCATGCGGGGTCGGGTCATCGCCCTGTACGTCATGTCACTGACCGCGGCGATGCCCCTCGGGTCGCTGATCCAGGGCGCGTTGGTCGACGTGATCGGTCCCCAGACCACGGTGGCCGGGGCCGGCGTCGTGTTCCTGGTGGTGTTCGTGGTGTTGCGCTTCGGCGTGGGTCTGTTCGGGGCGATGGACGACCTGTCCGGGCCGGTAGCGACGCCCGATGCCGACGAGGTTCGGTTGGCCGTAGCCGAGACCGATGCCGCCGAGGCGGTCTTCGACGGCCGCTGACCCGACGCTCGCGACCCTCGACGCTCAGGGGTCGAGGACGTCGTCGTCCCAACGGTCGTCGGCGTCAGGGTCGTCGCCCAGGTGCCGGCGACCGGTGTCGCAGGTGGGCAGGGCCGGGCACCATCGGCATGGTGGCCCGGGGCGCAGGACGGGTTCGCGGCCACCGTTCAACTCGTGCAGCTTCACCACGCCGTCGATGGTGCGGGCCACGGCCGCGCGCAGCACCCCCTCGGTGACCGCTTCGGGCTGAGCGCGGGCCGAGTCGAGGTAGTACGAGGCCACCAGCCGGGGTGGTGTGCCCAGCCGGAGCGTGTCGACCAGCGCGTAGAAGCGCAGATCGTCGGTGTGGCTGGGGGAGAAGCCGCCGGTCTTGAGGTCGATCACCACCTTGCCGGCCCGGGTGCCGTCGGCCTTGCCGAGAGTGAGGTCGGTGCGGCCGCTGAGCACGATGCGCCCGTCGTTGAGGTCGGCGCGCAGACGGCCTTCGGTGACGGGGAACCACTTGGAGGCCAGCGGCGGGAAACACTCGAGGAACGAGGTGACCCGCTCGCCGGCCACCGACCGCAGCTCGGCCCGGTCGCTCTCGGAGCAGGTGCGGAGCCAGTCGGACACCGCCTTGTCGTCGTTGGCGAGGCGGGCCATGGCCTCGTCGACCAGGTCGAGGGGGATGAGCTCCCCCCGCCAGTGCACGGACAGCTCGACCGCCTTGTGCACGATGGTTCCGCGCGCCAGCGCCGGGGTCCATGCGAATTCAGTGGCCTTCTCGGCCTGGTGGCGGCCCTCGCAGCCGTGCACGCTGCTGAGGGTGTGCTTCGAGATCCAGAGCGAGTCGTTCGGGGGGAGGTCGCCGGCCACCGGGGCCATGCCCTCCTCGAGCTCGGCCCGCAGGTCGTGGCGCAGTTCGGCGCCGAACTCCGGGCGTTCGTCGGGGCGGGCACCGAGCAGGGCGAGAACGTCGTGCTGGGCAGGGTTGAGTGGCGGTGGCTCGGCGAGGGTCACGGGAGGATCGTACGGACCGGGAGCGACAGCGGCGGGCCGCCGGATCGACTGTCGCACCCGCTGGCGATGATGGGTGCCATGGAAGCCACCTCCGTGCGGTTCGCCGCCGCCGCCCGCACCCTGGGCCAGGTCACCCGGGGTGCCGGTCTCGTCGTCCCCGGCTTCCGCAGTCCGCCGCGACTGCGTGACGCCGACCGTTCGCTTCGGCGCAACCGCTCGGGCAGTTGCACCGTGTCGGTGCGGTTGAAGGGGCGGCCGTGGTCGGCGGTCGTCGGCGACATGATCGAAGGGGTCATCGCCGCCAACCGTCTGGCCGGTCCCACCGCCGACCGCACCCGCACTGCCCTGTGGGCAGCGGTCGAGGCCGAGGCGGTCCGCCTACAGGCCGTCGACTCGTCGCTCGGCCGGCACCTCGGCGTCCACCGGGCCCCTAGGTCACCGGCACCGGCACCGTCGTCGCCCGGCGATCGGCGCTTCCCGGCCCGGTTGCCCGCGCCGCCCGCGCCCACGGCGGCGCCCACTCGGCACCGCCCCCCGTTGCGGGCGGTGCCGGCCACCGACGTGGCCTGACCCCGCCACGGCTGGCGTCGGCGTGGCTACCGTGGCGACGAAGCCCGGGTGGCGGAACTGGTAGACGCAGGGGGCTTAAACCCCCCAGCCCCTGCGGGGGCGTGTGGGTTCGAACCCCACCCCGGGCACCGCTCTGAACAGGACGGACCGGGCTGAACGCCTACGCCTGTAACACCATCCACAAACATGGAGGTCACCGCTCCGGTCTTCCATGTGACTTGAGATAACCGGCGAGTCGATGATCGAAGCGCCCCGGGTTTCAGCCTGAACATCACCGGGCCG
>JBDNHK010000133.1:0-4739 GCA_041688815.1 Acidimicrobiales bacterium
GCGACCTGGACGTGATAACCGTCATCATCCCGTCGTTCGACGAGATGCACCGACTTCCCGCGCGCAGCGAACAGTTCCTCGCACTGGCCGACCGAGGAGCCGAGGTCCTCTTCGTGGACGACGGAAGCCGCGACGGCACCGGTGACTACCTCGAGCAGATCGCCGCCGGCCGGGACGGGGTGAGGGTGCTCCACCTTCCCGAGAACCGGGGCAAGGGCGCCGCGGTTCGAACCGGCGTGGCGTTCGCCAGCCGGGAGGTCATCGTGTTCATGGATGCCGACCTCGCGACGGATCTCGCCGACCTGCATCCGCTGCTCGCCGCGCTGGAGACCCATGACGTGGCGATCGGATCCCGAGCCACCGCACTGGCGGTGGTCAGCGACGCTTCTCTGCGGAGACGGCTCATGGGGGGCACGTTCAACTGGGTCGTGCGCACGGCCATCAACCTGCCCTTCCGTGACACCCAATGCGGCTTCAAGGCCTTCCGGGCCCCGTTTGCCAAGGTGGTCTTCGCGGCGAGTCGTCTCGACGGTTTCGCCTTCGACGTCGAGATCCTCGCACTCTCCGCTGTTCTCGGCGGGTCAGTGGTGGAGATTCCGGTCCACTGGGAGGAGGTGCCCGGAAGCCACATCCACCTAGGGCGGGACGCCGTTCACATGGCATGGGACGTCCTGAGGACGCGTCGGGCACGAGGCGCCGACCTGGACCTTCTCTTGGTGCGGCTCCCTCACGATGTGGACGCCGATCTCCATGACACGGTGGTGGCCCTCATTGGTCACCCTGCGTTTGCCGACGTCGACCACCTGTACTTCGTCTGCGGCGCCGACTCCGACCTGGTCGATGCACCGTTCGCAGATTCGCCCCCGGCAGTGGCCGCCGAGGCCGTGACCGCCCGGGAGCTACTCGAGATGATGCGTTAGGGCGAAGGTCGTCTTGCCGATGTTGCCCTCGCCCCACAGTTCGTAGCGGCGCCCCCGGACTTCTGCTAAGGTACTCCCAGGACGATCAAAGGAGTCCCCTGTGGCGGGTGTTGTCGGGCAAAAAAGCGTAAAGCGAGTCGTAGCATTGGGCGTGGCTGCTTTCGCAGCCGTTGCTCTGGTTCTCAGCCTTTCTTCGGCGCCGGCAACGGCCCAGGCGACCGACGCGTGCGCCATCAGCCGGTTCACGAGTCCGGACGGCGCCGTCGACGTCACGGGGTACCTGCAGTGTCTGGGTCCTTCGGTCAGCTCGGACACTGTCGTCCCGGGTGGTCAGATCACGTTCAGCGGCGGCGGATTCGCCAGCGGTTGCAGGTTCGAAGTCTTCCTCGACTCAACCCCCCTGGGTACCTACTCCGCTGGTCCCGACGGCAACTTTAGCGTGGTGGTTACGATCCCAAGCGACGCCGCCCCTGGAGAGAGCCTGTTGGTGGCCGAATGCCCCGATCCCGACGGGAATCCGCTCAGGATCGAGAGGCCGATCCAGGTGCTCGCAGCGGGGGCCACCCTGGGCTCGCTGCCCTACACCGGCTCGAACACTCTGCAACTCGTGGGTGTGGGCGTGGCGCTGTTGCTGGTCGGCGGTGCGGTCGTCGTGGGGATCCGCCGCAAGGGCGCCGGCACCCTCACCTAGGTCGGATTCTGAACGACCCTGGGCCCCCCTGAGCCCTGATTTTCGCTTCCGGGCGGGAGATAAGGGCTCAGGGCATTCTGGTCCCGATCCGCTGACATCGGAGCGATGACCGGGGCGGTGGGTGGGCACTGGGTGTGAAGGCTGGCGAGTCATCTACCGGGGTGCTCCGGGCTTTGGCTGAGAACTGGCGGGCCCGGCTACCGCTGAGAACGCGCGCCAATAGGGCATGGGTGCGGGCTCCAGCGGTCTACCCACTTGATCAGTTTGACGACGAGGATGCAGGAGACGGCCAGGTCGATCTGGGCGAGTCGTTGGTCGTTGAACCTGTCGGTGTTGCGGCGTAGCTGCCCAAAGTTCGAGAACCAGCTGTTGGTGCGTTCGACGGGCCAGCGCAGCCCGAGGGTGTGCGGTCCGTTCTTGACCTCGGTCGGCTTGGGTTCGCCTGGCTTGCGGCGCTTCGCGCACACGAGGTCATCGATGCCGAGTTTCGCGCATCTGTTACGAACGATGTTGTTGTCGTAGCCCTTGTCGAGGTGCAGCGTCTCGATGTCAGCGAGCAACTCGCGGTCGGCGAGAGCGGTGACCATCGGGTCGAACATGATGCAGTCGTTGCGGTTCGCTCCGTTGATCACCCACCCCAACGGGATGCCGGACCGGTCCGTGGCCACGGACCACTTCCACCCCGACTTTCCTCGGTCGGTCGGTCGGGTTCGGGCCGGTGCCCTCACCCCCGAAGGGGGCAGTGGTCTCGCCGGCACCGTTGATCCGGCCGGCGACGTCCCACGAGCAGCCGGTCACGAGCCGCCGCAGGACCGCTTCGAAGCAGACTCGGTCGGCTATCCGGGGGCGGTGACAGCCCAGCGGGTGCGGGTTGGGGACATGAATTGGGATGAGCGGTTCGACCGCCGCCCAGACAGCATCGACGGCACCTGGGGTGCAGCGCGAGCATGTTGGGGTGATTTCCACTTGGTCGTTGGTGGTTGGGTCGCACCCGGTATCAAAATCGGGCCAACCCAACGACCGGTGGATGGTCGCTACACCTAACGTATTGGCGCGAGTTCTTAGTCAGTCCGGTTCAGCCTTCCCGGTCAGTTCGTTTCAGCCGGGAGGGGTCGCACGTCGACTTCGACCCTTCATCTCCGCTGCCGCCACCGTGGCGAGGGTGAGGCCGTAGGCGGCGAGCACCACGAGTGTCGGCCAGAACCACACGGCGCCGGATCCGGCAGGCAGCGCGATCAGGCCGTCGTCGGTGGCCGTGGTGGCCGCCCAGCCCCGCAGCCATCCTTTCTGGCTGGGTCGGGCCCACAGGGCGTCGCCCGACGGGTCCACTGACCACACCGGGCTCAACGGGCTGCTCGAACCGATCCTGCCGGTGCTGGTCCAGACGTCACCCGGCCAGGCCGTCACGCGGTACAGGCCCAGCGAGTCGCCCTCGACCACGAGTTCGAGGCCGGGGTCGTCGAGCACCCCGGTGTAGGCCTTCCAGTTGACGTCGTGCTGCAGCGCCACCCACCGGACTCCGAGTTCGGCCAGACTGGAAGAGATCGCCGTGCCCTCGAGTGCTGCCGTACTGAGGTCGCCGACGGCGGTCTCCCGGGGGTCGAGGCGCTCCTGCTCTCTCCCGCGCGTGAGGTTGGGGTCGGACGACGACACCACGTCCCCGCCGAAGTAGTAGGCGACCACGTTGAGTACGAGACGATTGTCGGCGATGTCGAGGGTGAAGTACTGGAACCAGGGGAAGGCGACGAGCGTGCCGGGATCGGCCTCGACGGAAGCCCTGGCCGCTTCCCATTCCTGGGGGAAGCGGGTGGGCTGGAGTTGGCCACCGAAGCCCCACAGGGCCGGGGCGAACAGCACCACGGCCAACGCGAGAGGCAGCGCCGCGATCACGCTGCTCGCCACGGCGCCGATTGCGTGCCCGACCCTGGCGGCGCCGATGGCGGCGGTCGGGGCCACCCACAGGACGAATAGCGCCAGAGTCCGGTGGGTGTCCCGGAACGGGGCTCCGAACGGGGTGGCCGTGAACCAGTCGACGAGGCCGTGGAGCGGGCCGATCCCGCTCGACACGCTGATGACGAACGACAGCCCGCCGAGCGCCGTCAGGGGCAGCCGCAGCCGCTGAGGGAGCTCGCGGACGCCCGCGAGGGCGAACGTGAGCAGGACGAACCCGATGACGGCACCCAGCACCTTCTGCTCGCGGCCGAGCTGGAAAGGGAAATTCCAGAACCCTTGACCCGCCACGACGCGTCCGACGTCCCCCAGCGAGTCGAGCGGGGTCCGGAAGGATGCGGCTCCGGCGAGATCCCCTCCGGGGCTGGTGGCCGCCACCACCCCCATAGGCACCAGCCAGGGGAGCTGGGCGACGACGAACACGCCGAGCACCGCGGGCCATCGTCGGAACCGGTGTGCGATCAGGCCGGCGGCGATCACGAGTCCTGCGGTGACGCCGCCGTAGACCCCGGCGACACCAAGTGCCACCGACCACCACAGCGTTCGACGAAGGGAGCGGTGGGGGGCCAGCAGGGATTCGAGGGCCCAGGGCAGAAGGGCCATCGTGAGCAGGACCATCCAGTGCCCGATCGCCGCCCGCGTGAGCAGGAACGGCCCGAACGCGTACAGCGCCGCCGCACCCCAAGGGCTCCACGGCGACGTCGAGATGCGAGCGGTGAGCCGGAAGCACCCGGCGAAGGCCACGGTGAGACCGGCGATCAGCATCATCTTGCCGACGAGGTCGCCACTGATGACCGTGGATGCCCACGACACGAACACCCACATGGGCACCCGCCGCGGGAGATCGGGACCGAGCCCCCACACTCCTCGGGGAACCGGGGGCTCCGGGACGAGCACCAGGTCGAGGTTCAGTAGCGAACCGGCCCCCAAGCCGGGGCCGAGGAGGAGGAGGGAGACGACGAGACCCGACAACCAGGCCGTGAGGGGTACATCGGCCAGGCGTCGAGCGAGGATGGGGTGGCCCTGGCTCATCATGCCGGGCGGGTGGTGACCTCGTCGGCGGTGGACAGGCCGACATAGGCGAGGTCGCGGTTGTCGAGTCGCAGCACGGCCACGTCGTGGCCCACCGACACCAGTTCCCCGCCCGTCGTCGCCGCCCCTGCGGCCACGATCACCCA
>JBDNHK010000134.1:0-8888 GCA_041688815.1 Acidimicrobiales bacterium
GAGATGCCGTCGGATCCGCCGTCCATCGAGTCGGTGTCCACCCTCATCGCCGAGACCCAGACCACCCGGATCGTGAGCGAGACCCACACCATCAGCCACGATGCGCCGATGTGCATGCAGTGCGGTGTGGCCATGCAACGCGCCGGCAGCTGCCACGCCTGCCCCAGCTGCGGCACCACCAGCGGCTGCAGCTGAGCGGAGCCGATTACAAGCAGCTGGGGTCCGCAGTTACAACTTTCTGACCAGGGAGTTTGTCCTCGGAACTGACTGAGAGCGGGCCTCCGTGGAGGCCCTCTCTCACGTTTCACATCCCGGACGGGACTGCCGACCGGCGACGGCGGGCTCGGTGCGCACGGCGGGTTCCGCGCCGGGGCTGAGGACGACGACAGCCCCCGAAGCGTGGCTTCGGGGGCTCGTTCGCTGCGTGGCTCAGGTCAGGTGGGCGTGTGGTTCCAGCGGAGCCGCAGGTTGGTGGCGACCGCTGCGGCGGCGGTGACGATGGCGACCTTGGTGGTGTGTCGGAGCTGGAACCGTCCTCGCCGGAAGCCGGCGCCGTTGTCCGACTGGAGGTGTCCGAACCACCGCTCGACAGCGGAGCGCCGGTTGTAGATGTCGGCCCAGTCGGAGCTGCCCCAGGCGGGGTACTGGTAGGTGCGTGGGTTGGCCTCAGCACCGAAGTAGGTGGTGCCGATGGTGCAGCCTTCGCCGCTGCGGTGCTTGACCCGGCAGGTGGGCGTCGTCGGGTCGGGGTTGTCGAGCGATGCGGGGACGGCTTCGCAGCGGATGCGGCCGCGGCTGGCGGGTGAGGCGACCCGCACTCGACCGGCTTCGGCGGCGGCGTGCGCCGGGAAGGCCCAGCGGGCCCGCTCGGCCATGAGGGCGGCGAACTTCTGCTTCTCGGCGAGCGTGGCGGTGACCCCGGGTCGCTGCACGTGCTGGAGGCGCTTGGGCATACCCGGCGAGTACAGCCATCCGTCGATGACGTGCGCACCCTTGAAGGTCCCGGTGCGCCCGGTGTCGTTGCCTTTCAGGTCGAAGGTGACGTGGAAGCCGGCTGAGCGGAGCAGGGCCTGGAAGCGGTCGGGCTCCTGCGAGAAGCCACGGTCGGCGACGACCCGGGTGATGGGTGAGCCGGCGTCCCGGGCGGCGGGGGCGACCTGGACCCCTGCCTCGGCGTCCTCGTCACCGGCCGACAGTAGCGTGAGACGTTCGCACACCTCGGGCCCGGTCCCGTCGCAGCGGACGGCGGCCACGGCCCCGTAGCCGTAGTACTTGTCGAGCTTGCCGTTGCCTCGGTCGATGATGCGTCCTGAGGCGTCCGGGTCGGAGGCCACTTCGCCGGCTTTGACGGGACGGCACCACCCCGAGAAGAGCGTGGTGTCTATCGCCAGCATCGTCTGGTTGGTGTCGGGCCCCGCCGAGGTGGGCACGACGACGTCGAGGACCTGCTGGATGCGCTCTGGTCGCTCTGGTCGTTCTGGTCGCTTTCGCTGGTCCAGCGGTGGAGGCGGGCCAGGGAGTAGGTCACCTGACGGTACGTCGGTGCCTTGGACAATCCGAGCGCCTTTCGCTGTGCGGCGGTGGCTCCGGCCAGCGCCTGCCATGCGCCTTTCAGGTGGCAGGGCCGTTGTGTGGCGGCCAGATAGACGAGGGCGACGAGCACCGCGTAGATCGGGACGCCAGCGGTCGGCCCTCGCCGCCCCTTCAACGAAGCTTCCAGCTCCTGGCATCCGTCGGCGGCGGCGTCGCCCCAGTCGGCGAGGATGGCGTCGAGCTCGGCGGCCCTCATCGGCCCCGCCCCTTGCGGACGACGCCGCCGAGCTCCCAGGCAAGGTGCGAGTCCTTCGTCGAGGGGGAAGGGGCGTAGTCGGTGACGAGCTCGTCGATGGCTCGAAGGGACCGGAGTCCGGCTGCGTCGAGGAGTGTCCGCAGAGGCGTGTTCGCAGCGACCTGCTCGACAAGCCACGCCTTGCGGAGCCGTCCCGGCGACACGGTGGCGGTGCTCTTGCCCCGGGCGAGGGCACGGTTCACCATCGAGCACAGCTGCCCTGGGGTCTCCCCGGCGGCGGGAGCTTCGACGTCGGCGATGAGGCAATGTCCGTTGCGGGTGGAGGCGAGGTCCTCGAGCGCCGTTGCGTAGCGGGCCAGCACCGGCACGTCTCTCGTCCGGCTCGGATGGGCGACATGGACCCAGAGCCCGGCGCCGGGTCGGCTGACGACGTCGTCGCCTCGGACCCAGCGGGCGTCTCCTCCGTCGAGCCCGGCGCCTCGGCACAGGAGGAGCACGCTGCGGGTGTGGAAGCGAGTGAGCGGGTTGCGGAACCCGTCGCACTGGTCGAGCGACTCGTCGAACTCCCAGTCCTCAACGGGCGGCAGGACCGGGTCCTTGCCGCTGGTGGTGCTCCGGGCCGGGGGGAACATCTTGGGGTGACCGACCCGGAACGAACGAAGTGAGGAGCGGACCGCCGCCCGGCTCCGGTGCGACCGGCGGCGGAGGCTGCCTTCGGTGGCAAGGTAGCGGTCGATTTCGGAGTCGGACAAAGCGATGCGAACGGTGAGCTGGTCCGGGTCATCCTCGGCGAGCCAGTGCAGGTAGTGGCCGAGGTTGGACCGGTGGTTGGAGGCGTAAGCGAAGGAGGCCCCTCGCTCACGGACTACGGCGGCGAGCAGGTGAGCGAAGAGGGGTCGGCTGAGCGCCTACAGCGTCGGGTCGGCACCGTTGGGCGACCAGCTGGTGGCACACGAGTGCCAGGGGTCGTCGGCTGGAAGGCTGGCGAGGTCAGCTGCGTCCTTTGCCATGACTGCGGTGCTGGTCTTGTCGGGCATGGCAAGACTCGTGCCGCGCGCCAATGTGACCCCACACAAGTATGTTTGTGATTATGGCGCAGAGGTCAGATCGGGTGGAACGTCCGTCCATCTACTGGGAGGCCTTTCCGCGAGGGAAGCTCTTGCAGCTAAACGACCCCTACAAGGAGGTCGGCCGGAAAGGGCGTGTGGCTGCGGCGACGCTCGGTCCCATCATCAGGAGGATCATCAAGGAGCGGGACGTGAGGGGGTGGTCGCGCCCGGAACTGGGCCGCCGTGCCGGGGTGCGCCAGCAGACGGTGTGGAACATTGAGAACGGTGAGACCTGGCCGGACTTCGTCACGCTCGCTGCCCTGTGCGACGCCTTGGAGCTCGACCTGAAGGTGGCCAAGCGCCGTGCGTAGCAGGATCGCTGGACGCAGCTGCGGTCGTTGCGCCGGCGGCGAGGCCCGAGACCCGAGCGCCTTGGTCCGATACTCACGGAAGCGCTTCGCAGGTCTGTGGCGCCCAATGCGTGATGAACCCGGTCGCGCACGGTCTGGGCTGCAAAGCTCCGATGGGGCACGCACATCAGGGGACTGCGCCCCATCTTCGAGAGGGAACGTCCAGCGATGTCAGCAACCGTTCAGCACAAGGTGGCCGTGCCGCGCCAGCGGATGCCACCGGTGTTGGTCGTGACCGGCGAGGCGGGGGTGCCGGAACGGCAGGTGAAGTCGGTCGAGCGGGTCCGGGACCTGGGGGAGGTCTTCACCCCAGCGGCCACTGTCCAAGCGATGCTGGACCTGCTGCCCGAGGCCATGTGGGAGACGCATCCGTCCCCCACGTTCCTCGAACCTGCCTGTGGCGATGGCAACTTCCTGGTGACCATCCTGGCCCGCAAGCTGGAGCGAGTGGCCGCTGCCTTCGACGCGGGGACGCTGCCGGCGGGCACGAACGCCTCGGCCTTGCAGTTCCACGCTCTAGAGTCCCTGGCTTCCATCTACGCCTTCGACATCTCCCCGGACAACGTGGTCGGCGGTACGCCCGGCCACGAGCGGGGTGCCCGCATCCGACTGCTCGATCTGCTCGGCGACTGGTTCGACGCCAGGGCGCCTCGTGCGAAGGCGGCGCAAGCTGCGCTGATGGCGGCGGCGACCTGGGTGGTGGAGCGGAACATCCAGGTGGCGAACATGCTGCTGACCGACGCCGATGGGCGTCCGAGTGGCCGCGAGCATCTGCTACTCGTCGAGTACCGCTGGGAGCCGGCGACGCTGTCGGTGACCGCGTCGGTGACGACTCTGGGTGCGGTTATGGCAGCAGCGGATGAAGCGACCAGCTCGGTGATGTCGTTGTTCGCTGCCCCTGAGCCGGAGGTGATCTGGTCCGGTCAGGCTGCGCAGATGGTGGAGGCCCCGGTTCCGATGCCCGAGAGCCGAGTTCGTCATGTCCGCAACGGCAACGGTCGGGGAGCGCCCTGATGTTGGCCCAGACGAAGAACCAGCCGGACATCTTGGAGGTGATCTCTGACCTCTCCAACGATGAGGTCTTCACCCCGCCGAAGGTGGCGAACGCCGTTCTGGACCTGTTGCCCGACGAGGTGTGGTCGAACCCAGACCTGCGTTGGCTTGACCCGGGTTGCAAGACCGGGGTGTTCCTTCGGGAGGCGGCGCGCCGGCTGCTGGTGGGCCTCGAGCCGGCCATCCCGGATGAGGACGAGCGGCTGGAGCACATCCTTCGCAACATGCTCTTCGGTGTCTCCGTCACCGAGCTCACGTC
Organism: Acidimicrobiales bacterium; assembly: GCA_041688815.1. GTDB lineage: Bacteria > Actinomycetota > Acidimicrobiia > Acidimicrobiales > Acidimicrobilacustridaceae > Rhabdothermincola_A. The sequence goes on from JBDNHK010000134.1 coordinate 4,561, forward strand.
GCTGATGTCACGCCGCACCTTGTACTGCTCGAAGAACGCGTCCGGTCCCCACTCAGCCGTGCAGTTCCCCAAGAGCGCCGGACACATCTGGATGGAGCGCGTCGAGCACAGCTACGTCAAGGGACGGTGCTCGCAATGTTCTGCATCCAAGGAACAGATGGAGCGTGAAGGCCGTGACAACCATGCCTACGGGTTCATCCACACCGCGGGGCGCGCCGCAATCGACAAGGAGTTCCACATGAAGTTTGACGTCATCGTCGGGAACCCGCCGTACCAGATGGAGGCCGACGCCGCGGGTCAGAACATCGCCTCTATCTACAACCTGTTCGTGGAGCAGGCGAAAGCGCTGAACCCCCGCTACATCTCCATGATCATCCCGTCTCGATGGATGGCGGGCGGGCGCGGCTTGGACGACTTCCGTGCCGAGATGCTGGCCGACAAGCGCATCCGCAAGCTCGTCGACTACCCGGACTCAGCCGAGCTGTTTCCCACCGTCGACATCAAGGGCGGCATCTGCTATTTCCTCCGAGACCGAGACAACCCCGGCAAGTGTGAGGTGACGCACCGCCGGGGGGGAGTGGCCTATGGGCCGGTTGAGCGCGACCTCGATGAGTTCGACGTGCTCGTTCGAGACAGCCGCGCTATTTCCATCCTTGAGAAGGTGCTTCAGCACGGTGAAAAGCCGCTGTCGGACGTAGTGACCACCCGGGACCCATTCGGACCTGCGCTCACTTCGAACTTCAAGGACTACCGACTCAAGCCTCACAAGAACGACCTGCGGCTCTACATGAACCAGGGCGCCAGCAGGGGTGAGACGTGGGTGGACCCCAAACACGTCACCAGAAACCACGACCTCATCCAACGCTGGAAGGTGCTTGTCCCGAAGGCGGGTCCCGGCAACAGTGGAGGGCACGTGCTTCCTGACATGGTGCTCGGGCGGCCTGTCGTGGCGGCACCCGGCTCCGTCTGCACGCTCACCTTCCTCGCGGCGGGCCCTCTGGATTCCGAGGCAGCGTGTCTGAGCGTCGTCGCGTACCTTCAGACGCGGTTCTTCCGCTTCCTTGTATCACTCAGGAAGCCGAGCCAGGACGCTGCAAGGACCACTTACACCTGGGTGCCGCAGCAAACGTGGGACCGGGTCTGGACGGATGAGGAGCTGTACGAGAAGTACGGCATCACCGACGAGGAGCAGGCGTACATCGCGGAGATGATCCGGGAGATGCCGGCGTGACTGTGTCGCTCGCTGGGGGTGTGCGGCACCCGAAGATCTACGTCTACACGCTCGACAAGTACGCCGACACCGCCTGGAAGGGCACCCGGCAGGGCACCGGCCTGGTCAAGGTCGGCTACACGGACCGGGACGTGAGGCTGCGGATCCGCGAGCAGCTCGAAGCGGTGAAGATGCCCACCACCACTGCGTACAAGCTGTTGTTCGCCGAGTCGGCCATCACCGGCGTCGGCGAGGTCTTCACCGACAAGGTGGTCCATGCGGCTTTGGGGCTCGCGGGGGTGCATCGGGTGGCCGGCGAGTGGTTCGAATGCTCTGGTGATGAGGTTCGGACGGTAATCGACAGCATCAAGCAGGGAACGTCACCGGACTCTTTGCATCATCGTTTCTCCTTCAAGATGCGCCCCGAGCAGAAGCAGGCGGTCAAGGAGACGGCGGCCTACTTCAAGGCGCATGCCGATGCGGCGAATCCGCCGCACTTCCTGTGGAACGCCAAGATGCGCTTCGGGAAGACCTTCGCCGCCTACCAGCTCGCCAAGAAGCTTGGCTGGTCGCGGGTCTTGGTGCTGACCTACAAGCCGGCTGTCGAAGCTGCCTGGCGCACCGACTTGGCGACGCACACGGACTTCAAGGGCTGGCGCTTCCAGGGCAAGGACGGTCCCCGGCTCGACTTGGACGATACGACCCCGCTCGTGTGGTTCGCATCGTTCCAGGACGTTCTCGGCACCGACGACGAAGGAAAGCCGAAGCAGAAGAACGAGGATCTGTACCTGGTCGAGTGGGACGCCGTCATCATCGACGAGTACCACTTCGGGGCTTGGCGTGACGCAGCCAGGTCCTTGTACGTGAGCGACCCGGAGACCGGCACTGCCGGTGATGCCTCGGAGAAGAGCGCCCTCGACACCCCGGACCTTGACGAGGACTTCGTGCAGACCGTGGAGAAGGCGCTGCCGCTTGAGGTGCGCAACTTCCTGTACCTGTCGGGCACACCGTTCCGGGCGCTCACGCAGGGCGAGTTCCTTGAAGACCAGGTGTTCAACTGGACCTACAGCGACGAGCAGCGCGAGAAGAAGACGTGGGAGAAGCCGGAGGCGAACCCCTACGCGGCACTGCCGCGGATGCACCTTCTCGTCTACGAGATGCCTGACAAGCTCCGAGAGGTCGCACTCAACAACCGCTCCGAGTTCTCCCTGACCGAGTTCTTCCGCACCGAACGCGACGCCGGGGTGCCCCGGTTCCTGCACGCCGGAGAGGTGCAGAAGTGGCTTGACCTGCTCCGCGGCCAAGACATCACTGGGTTGTGGGCGAACGTGTCGAGCCTGAACCGGCCGCCGCTGCCCTACGAGGACATGAACCTCCTCCAGGCGCTGCAGCACACCGTCTGGTATCTGCCGAGCGTCGATGCCTGCATCGCAATGCGCGACCTCCTTCACGCCGGGAACAACGTGTTCTTCCGGGACTACGACGTGATCGTCGCCGCCGGCAGCGGGGCGGGGATGGGGGAGAAGGCACTACCGCCGGTGGTGACGGCCATTGGTGCGGTCCCACAGGACACGAAGAGCATCACGCTTTCTTGCGGGAAGTTGATGACCGGGGTGACGGTGCCGGCCTGGGCCGGCATCTTGATGCTGCGTGAGCTACAGAGCCCCGAGTCGTACTTCCAGGCTGCGTTCCGGGTGCAGTCCCCCTGGGTCTCCAAGATGGTGAACACCGTCGAGGGTGGCGAGGAGGTCGTGATCCACAAGGAGCACTGCTACGTCCTCGACTTCTCACCAAACCGCGCTCTGCGCCAGATCGTGGATTACGCCACCCGTCTTCGCTCCGAGGTGGCAACCGAGCGTGACGATGAGCGAGCCATCGCAGAGTTCATGGAGTTTCTCCCCGTCCTCAGCTTCGACGGCTACTCGATGTCGCACCTGCAGGCGTCGGACGTCCTCGACTACCTGACCAGAGGCATCAGCTCCTCGATGCTGGCGCGCCGCTGGAACTCCCCGGAGCTGCTGACACTCGACTTGAAGGCAATGGAGGCGCTGCTCGCCAACGAGAAGCTGCTTGACTCGCTCGAGCAGCTCGAGCTGTTCCGCAACATCACCGATGACCTCACCGCGATGATCTCGACGAACAAGGAGCTCGCCAAGAAGTCCTTGGCGAAGGACAAGCTCACCAAGGACGAGAAGGCCAAGAAGGATGATGCGGCCAAGCGTCGCGACAACTTGAAGAAGCGCCTCCAGAGGTTCCTGACCCGCATCCCCGCCTTCATGTACCTGACCGACGACCGTGAGCGGGCCGTGGTCGACATTATCAAGCAGGTTGAACCTGACCTGTTCGAGACGGTGACTGGCCTCACCCTTCCCAACTTCGACCAGCTCGTGCAGGCTCACGTCTTCAACGACCGCAAGATGGACGATGCCGTGTGGAAGTTCCGCAACTTCGAGGAACCCAGCTTGAGCTACGGCGACACCGAGGACCTCTCGCCCATCCACGGTGGGTGGAGGCTTCGTCGAGACGAGCGCTTCGCCAGCCTCATCACTGCCAGCGTGGTTGCTCCCGAGGACATCCTCACCGGCCCGAACGCAGAGACGGCTGTCGTCACCGACGACTTCGGCATCAACTATGGGGGCATCCGTTACGAGTCGCCCGACGCTGCCGCCCAGGCCGCCGACGGCAGCCCTTCAGCTGACGGTTGGACGTTCTGGCAGGCTTCAACGAGCTTCGGGGAAGGCACGCTCGACGAGCTCGCCGACCTCGCCGGCACCAGCTGAGGGACCTGGTAGCGACTACGGGATGTGAAAGCTGGTGGTCGCTCCTGTAAAGCTCCTTCTCGTTGCCGGGTCAGGGCGGCCTCTGATCTGGGCCTTCGGAAACTTGTCACCGGCTCCAGCGCCGCGAGAACCAGCAACCCCGGGGCTGCGCAACGAAGCGCGGCGACCGGGAGGTGACGACGAGGCCCGGGTCGTTCCGACCTGGGCCTCGTCGCGCCGTCGGGGCACAACCTAGGGTCTGAGGGATGGCCATCCAGGACGAGGTGCGGGCGCTGCTCGAGCGGTACTGCGCAGCGATGAACGAGCGTCGTCGCGACGACTGGCTCGATTGCTTCGCC
>JBDNHK010000040.1:0-22321 GCA_041688815.1 Acidimicrobiales bacterium
AGCTCCGGGTCGCCGTCACCCCACACCAGCGCGCTGAGCTGATAGCCGGGCTCCACCTCGACGTTCACCCGATGCACCACCAGGTCGTCCGGGCACGGCAACCCGAACTCGAAGGCGTTCTCGTGGAAGAGACCGAACTCGTCGTACTCGATGCGATCAAGAGTCACGAGACCATGGTAGGGATCGCTTCGGTGTCTCCAGGCACTCGCCGGACGCGCCCGGAGTCAGGCCTCCTCGGTGCCCCTCGACGGATTGGTCGGAGTGGTGCCGCCACCGTCGGTGGTTTGCACGTCGGCGGTGGCCTCGCCGAGCTGATCGGTTCGATGACCCTGGTCGGGGTCGATCCGGTCGGCCTCCGAGCGTGTTTCGGCGGCCTCGCGGGCGAGGGCCTCGGCCTCGTGATGGCCGTCCTCGGCGAGGACGGCCTCTCGGCGGGCTTCCGCCTTGGTCACGTCGGCCTCCGCCGTCTTCTGCTGCGCCAATGCGACTCGAAGACTGGCCTCGGCCGACAGTTGATCGGCCCCTGCGGCTTTCAGCTCGGCCTCACGCCGATGCTCTCGCGCCGCCGTGCGCCGGATCTCGTTCCGGGCCGGTGCACCACGCCGACGCACCGCCACCGCGATCAACGCGATGAGCGCCACGGCCACCGCGATGAGGATCCAGGTCGAGTTGTCCATTGGTGCCTCCGTAGGCTGATGTCACCCTGCCTCGATGAAGCAGCGGCGCGACGTTTCGTCGTCGCTGATCCCTACCCGGTAGTCGCGCCGTGATGCGGCTGATGTTTCCCGACGGGCCCTGAGTCGCTCCAGGGTGCGAGTTGCGGACCCCGCTCAGTCACCGGCGGCGCGCCAACCGGAATCTTCCTCGGCGGGTTCCGTCGCGGGGCAGTGCGGGGTAGAGATCCGCCATGCGTGCATCCACAGATCAGCTCCGTGACCTCACCCTCGAGGCGGTGGAAGTCGCTCAGCACCATGTGTCGGAGTTGGTGAACTCGGGCGCCGAGCGGCTCTCGGCGTCGGTGAGCCAGGGCGCGGCCAGCCTGGGCGACAGCATCGGCCGGGCGGCCGACGCGGCCCCGACCGTCTCGCTCGAGGTCGCCCCCCACCGCCGCCACCACCTCACCCGGGGAGTGGTGATCGCATTGCTCGCGGCGCTGGTCGGTCTCGTCGTCTTGCGCTGGGTGAAGGCGCAGCGGACGAGCGGTTCGGAAGCCGTTGCCGACGCGGACCAATCGCCGGACGACCCGTAGGGCACCCCCTTGGTGTCGCGGAAACTCGGCGACTGGCGAGCGCGACCTCAGGTAGGGACCACGCAACCGGCCTCGTCCGACCTTCAGCTCCAGCACCCTGGCGCAAGCTCCGGCGAACCTCAAACGCAGATGGCGTGGATCAGCCCCAAACAGACGGCACCCGAGTCGAGCAGCGTGGCGAAACGTCGCTCCTGCTCGATTGCGTCGATCCAGCGCGGATCGTGCCGATGACGTTGCTCGAGTTCCGTTTGCAGCCGGGCCTGGCGGAGCTGCCACTCGACCGGCGCCTCCGGGAGCGGTTGCCCGATCAGCCGATCGATGACGACGAAACCTGCGTTATCGAGGGTGTGGTCGAGTTCTGCCGCGCTCTGGAAGCGATTGCCCCGGGGCGCCTTCGCCGGATCGATGGGCCCGTCGGCGAGGTAGGCCAGCACACCCACGCGGCCGTCGATACGGAGGACCCGGCGGGCCTCGCAAAGCGCGGCCAGCGGGTCGTCGAGGGTGTCGAGTACGCCGAGGAACCAGGCCACGTCGGCGCTGGCGTCTCTGAGAGGAAGGGCCAGCGCAGACGCCGACACCGCCGTGAGGCCGAACAGGCGGGTTGAGCCAGCCGCGGCCTGCGCCATGGGCTCCACGGCGACGGGGTCGATGCCGTAATGCTGCTCGGCCCACGACAGCGCACCGCCCAGCCCCGCTCCGATGTCCAGCAACCGGGTGCCTTGGGTCAGGCAGAGCGACTCGGCCAACCAGGCGAGAACGGCGGGGCTTCCACTGCCTCGGCAGGCGCCGGCGAGGACCGCTGCCGGTTCGCGATCGACCAACAGCTCGGCGGTCCAGCCGGCGATGACACCGAACTCGGTCTGGTGGGCCTCATCCATGTCCAGCTCGTTCATCGGAGCTGTTCGCTGACCGCTCGCATGATCGCCGCTCGTTCCTCGAAGCTCGTGGTGGAGGCCGGGCCGGAGAGGTTCACGCCGTCAACGCCGTCGACGGCGAGGACGGCGCGCGCCATCCGGACGGCATGATCCACGCCGGCTTGCACGGGATCGATGGCCCCCAGGACGGCGGCTACCTCCGCCTCGTCGAGGCTGGCGCCGGGGAGCAGGTCCAGCCGCCCGGCCCCCACGGCGTCGGTGAACACGGGGACGCAGGCGGCGAATCGCAGAAGGGCGCCCTCGTGACGGGCCGCGGCCACGAAGTCGGCGAGTTCCGCGGTGTCGACCCCGAGGTTGACGATGCACCAGGACGCCCCGGCCCGGTACTTGTCGGCCGTGCGCTTCGGCCGTTGGTCGACGGGCTCGGCGCAGGGACTCTCGGCCACGGAGACGCTGAGGCCGAACGAATGGGCGAGGGAGGTCAACCGGACGCTGTCGAGGTCGAAGACGGGGGTCGAGTTGGGACGCACGTGCGGGGCCCGGACGTCGCCGGTCACGCAATGGACCCCAGCGACGCCGAGCTCGGCCAAGGCCGCCAGATCGGCCTCGAGCGCCACGCTGTTGCGATCTCGGCAGGTCACGGTGACCCAGGGTTTGACTCCTTCATCCAGCACCAGCTCGGCCAGGACGGTGTTCGGGAGATCGACGCGCTCGTGGTGTTCACCCAGCAGCACCGTGTCCGCCCAGCCCGAGTAGCGGCGGGCGAGCGCTCGTGCATTGGCGATCGTCGGCTCAGGCGGTCGGAAGTCGCACAGCACCATGGGCGCGACGTCGTCGTCGGGTCGACGGTGAAGGGAACCCCGCTCGACGGACAGGTCGGTTGGCCACCGAGGGGCCGGCTCCGTGATGAACGGACAGGTGCGCTCGTCGAGTTCGCACCGCCCCTGGGGTCTGACCCCACCACACGGGCCGTACACCATCCGCTTCGGACAATCGACCCGTCGGGCGACCAGTGGGTCACCCACGCGCACGCTGATCTCGCCTTCGACGAAGGGCCATGGCCGATATCTATCCAACGGAGGAGGATCGAGCACTGCACTTCGCCCTCACGACCTGGTTGGCGAGGCGTCGGTGACCTGGAGGAGTCGAAGCGGTCGTCGTGCGGGCCGCGATGGACCGTGGAGCGAATCCGGGCCGACCGTTCTCAGCCCATCACCGGAACGGCCACGACGTCGACCAGGTGCTCGATCCCGATGAGGTCGGCGGCTTGGTGTGCGGTGGCGTCGGTCACGACACCACCAGCTCGTCGCCGACGTGCATGGTTCCGGCCTCGATGACGTCGGCGTAGACGCCGAGACAGACGAAGTTGCCGAAACCGGCGTAGTCGAGCTTGTTGTGGGCGGCCAGGGTGCGCAGCACCCCCGGCTCGGCGGCGAGCGAAGGCTGCGAAAGCGTGGTCATCACGCATCGAGGTGACGCTCGCCCGAACTCGAGAAGCGCCTCACCCAGCCTCACGCGCTGCGCGGCCCAGTGGTTCTCGACGAACCCGCGCCGGTCACCGGTGTCGATCACCATGCTGGGACGGAACCGCCGAAGGTCGAGGTCTGCGTTCGGCATGAGGGACGCGAGGTGGGCCAGTGACGCCGTGGTGAGCATCTGGAGCGGGGCGACGTCGGCGAAGCTGCCGCTCGGCAACGGCATGTCGAGTTCCACACCGGACAGCGCCATGTCGTCGAGCTCGGGCCATTCGCTCGCATACGTCTCGCCCTCGCCGCCCGCACCAGCGAGGGCGACCGGCCGGTCGAGGAGTTCGGCGAGGGCGTCGTTCAGTTGGTTCGAATCGTCGACGTGTCGGAACTCCCGGCTCCCGACCGTGACCAGCACCTGTTCGCTGCCGGGGTCGTGACGGGCCTGGCAGGCGAGCAGCGCTCGGCCGATCGAGGGTGCCTTGGCGCTCAGGATCTTGCCGGTGGTCAGGTCTCGCACGGCGAGTTGGCGATCACCGGAGATGCCCGAACGGTCGAGCGTGGCGCTGGTCACCCGCTCTCCCTGCATCGACTTCACCGGGTACACCCAGATGTCGCAGATGCGGCCAGCGGGAGACGGGGCAGAGTCCATGGGGGTGATGGTAGGAGGATCGTGAGTCTGGGTCAGCGAGATCGCCGACCCGGTCGGGGTGCGGGGCTCGTCGCGCCTGGTCGACGACCTGAGCGATCGCGTCCAAGACGAGTCGGGGCTGTAGGACGTGGATGTAGGGGGTGGATCAGGCCTTCGCCGACGATTGACGTGATCAGCGCTCAGGTGATGTCGATGTCGTCCCAGTCGGGGCGGCTGCACATGCGCTGGTACTCGGGCCCGTACCAGGGGGCGTTCACCTGCATCCGGCCGAACTCGTTGACGTAGTAGTTCTTTTCGGGAGCCCCTTCGTCCTGCAGGAGCAGGAGCTTCTGGGATTCCTCGTCGAGCGCGGTGTTGTAGCGCTCGAAGGCCTCCGTCTTCACCTCGACGCGTGACTTGCCTTCCTCGATCATCCGCACCAGGCACTGCGCCGAATAGGCCGACCACAGCACGTACCAGATGGGCAGCCCGGTGCCACCCGACACCGGCTGGGAGTTCGGGCCGTAGAGCATGAACATGTTCGGGAAGTTCGGCGCCATCATGCTCAGGTACGCCCGCGGGCCGTCGGTCGACCAGAAGTCGTGCACGCTCAACCCGTCGCGACCGACGTAGTCGGCCGGCCACAGGTACTTGATGATGTCGAAGCCGGTCGCGGTCACGATCATGTCGACGTCGAACACCTGCCCGTCGACGGTTTCGACACCGGTCGGGGTGAGCCGGGCGATGCCGTCGGTCACCAGCTCCACGTTGTCGCATGTGAGGGCGCGGTACCAGCCGTTGTCCACCACCGGCCGTCGCGAGAAGGGCGCATAATCGGGGACGAGCTGCGACATGAGGTCCTCGTCGCCGTTCGTCTGGGCTTCGATGTACGCGGTGAGGGTGGCGCGCAGCTTGTCGTTCATGGGGTTGAAGTGGCCGCCCTGGGCCTTCCAGTCATCGTCCGGGATCAGGTAGCCGTGGGTGCCGAACAACGCGGCGATGGCCATGTAGCGCCACCAGTTCCAGTAGCCGGGAAAGTTGTCCTGCAGCCACCGGATCTCGGGCTCCACGGCCTGTCCGTACTTGTCGCGTGGGGCGATCCACTGCGGGGTGCGTTGGAACACGAACACCTGGTCGGCCTGGTCGGCGACGGGGGCGAGCAGCTGCACGCCGGTGGAGCCGTTGCCGATGATGGCGATCCGCTTGCCGGTGGCATCGAAGTCCTCCGGCCAGCGCGACGGATGGATCATCGGCCCCGTGAAGCTCTCCTGGCCCTCGAAGTGGGGAATCTTCGGGTTGGCGAACGTGCCGACCGCGTTGACGATGGCGTTGGCCTCGATGATCTCCAGGCCGTCGGGGGACTCGACCTCGAGCACCCACACGTCTCGCGTCTCGTCGAACGAGGCCCGCTTCAGATCGCGCTCGAAGCGGGTGTGCTCGCGCACGCCGTACTTCTTCGAGACGTGGTCGAGGTACTCGCGCACCTCGGCGCCGCGACCGAAGTACTCCGACCACGGGTAGTTCTTCTCGAAGCTGTACTCGTAGGTGATCGAGATCGTGTCGACCCGGACATCGGGATACCGGTTGACCGTCCACGTTCCCCCCGGCTCGGCCCGCCGATCGAGCACCACGTAGGGGATGCCGAGCAACTCCAACTGCACCCCCATGGCGATGCCACTGAAGCCGCTCCCGATCACTGCGACCAGGAAGCCCTCGGGGAGTTCCGGCTTCTCGCCCGTCCAGTCCGCCGTCCAGGGGAAGGCGTTGAAGCCCGGAAGCTCGCGACGTGCCTCGAACTCGAGGTCGGGCATCTCCTCGGCCGTGGCCATGTTCATGAGCGCCCGCAACTCGGCTTCGGGGGGCTCCTCGGGCATGCCCGGGCCGGCGTTCGTCTCGAGCCAGGCCACCGCCTTGTCGATCAGCAGTTCGCGACCGGCGTCGTCGAGCGAGGCCGCCACCGGCAACGTGACCAGCTCGGGGTCGCCCGTGTGCTGGAAGAGCGCGACTCGCACCGCATTCAGGTCAGCCAGTTCCACCGCCCGGCGGATGAACGCGGCATCGACAGTGGTGCCCATCGGATCAATTCCCCCCAAGGTCATCGTTTGCGTCGAGTATCGCCGATACCGGCAGTCGAAGTCCCATCCGGTACAGCCGACGGGTCGGCCGGATCCTAGGTTGGTGATGTGGAGACCATCTGGGTGCTCGGTGACCAGCTCAACCGGCAACTCGGGCCGCTGCGTGAGGCCACGCCCGGCTCCGCGATGGTGCTCATGGTGGAGAGCATCGCCAAGGTGGCGTCCAAGCGATGGCACCGCCAGCGCGCTCATCTGGTGATCGCGGCCATGCGGAAGTTCGCGGCCGAACTGGCGGCCGAAGGCTTCGTCGTCGACTACCGCCGCGCCCCGAGCCTGGCCACCGGCGTTGGCGACCACGTCGCCGAGCACCAGCCGTCGCGGGTGACAGCGATGGAGCCCGCCTCCTACGACGGCCTCGCGCTGCTCCACCGCCTAGGAGTCGAAGTGGTGCGTTCCGACCAGTTCCTCTGCCACTACGACGAGTTCGCGGCGTGGGCATCGGATCGGCGGTCCGTGAAGATGGAGGACTTCTACCGGTGGCAACGGCGCCGGCTCGGCTACCTGATGGACGGCCCCGATCCCGCCGGTGGACGGTGGAACTTCGACGCCGACAACCGCGAACGCCCACCCAAGGACGGGCGGAGCTGGCCCGAGCCGCTGCGCACCCCCCTCGACGACGTCGATCGGGCGGTGCTGGCCGAGCTGCCCGATTCCTGCTGGGGCGACGAGCCCGACGGCACGTGGGCCACGACCCGGGCCGGAGCCCTGGAGCGCCTCGACCATGCGGTGAATGTCATCCTCCCGATCTTCGGTCCCCACGAGGACGCCATGCTGTCGACCAACTGGCACCTGGCCCACACCATGCTCAGCCCGTATCTCAACCTCGGGCTCTTGTTGCCCGACGAAGTGTGCGACGCGGCCGAGGCCGCCTACCGCAGTGGCGACGTGCCCATCGCGTCGGCCGAAGGTTTCATCCGCCAGGTCATCGGCTGGCGCGAGTTCGTGTGGGGTCGGTACTGGCAGGCGATGCCCGAGTACCGCCGGGCCAACGAGCTCGGCGCCCACCGGCCCCTTCCCCCGGTCTTCACCGGCGCCACCACCGAGATGCGCTGCGTCGAGCAGGTGGTCGGCGAGGTCACCGCTCACGGGTGGGCCCATCACATCCAACGACTCATGATCCTCGGCAACCTGGGCCTGCTGGCCGGCATCGAGCCGTGGGAGCTCACCGAGTGGATGTGGGCGGGGTTCGTCGACGGCGCCGAGTGGGTGATGCTGCCGAACGTGATCGGCATGGCCCTCTACGCCGACGGCGGCCAGATGGCCACCAAGCCCTACGCCGCCGGCGGGGCCTACATCGACCGGATGAGCGACTACTGCAAGGGCTGTCGTTACGACCGCCGCCAGCGGGTCGGGCCCGACGCCTGCCCGTTCACCACCCTCTACTGGGCGTTCCTCGACCGACACCGCGAACGCTTCGAGGGCAACGCCAGGATCGTGCGCCAGGTACGGGCCATGCAGAAGCTCACCGACCTCGATGCGGTGAACGCTCGCGCCACCGAGGTGCTCGTGGCTCTCGACCAGGGAACGCTGTGAACGCCGACGTAGCGTCTCAGGGGCTTAGGACCTCCGAAGGAGAGAAGTGCCGTGGGTGTTGAAGGCCATGTGATCGCCGTCATCGGCGCCAGTGGTGGCTTGGGTGCCCCCATCAGCCGTCACCTCGCCGAGCGCGGCGCCATTGTCATCGCGGCAGCACGAGACCAACAGCGGCTGGACGAGACGAACCCCGGCGCAGCGACGCTCACCCTCGACCTACGCGACTGCACGGCCGGTGACGCCCTGGTGTCGTTTGCCGCCGAACGATTCGGCCGCCTCGACGGTGTGATCAACGCTGCCGGGCTCGTGGCCTTCGGCGCGCTGGCCGACACCGACGATGTGATCATCGAGGAACTGTTCCTGACCAACACCTTGGGCCCGTTGTGGCTGTTGCGCCGCTGTCTCCCGCTCCTCGAGGCCAGCAAGGGCTTCTTCGCCAACATCTCCGCCGTCGTGGCCGAGGCGCCACTTCCCGGGATGGTCGCCTACAGCGCCTCCAAGGCTGCACTCACCGCGGCCGACTCCGCGCTCACCCGCGAGCTGCGCCGACGGGGCGTGCGCGTGGTCGACATCCGTCCACCCCACACCGAGACCGGTCTGGCCACCCGCCCGATCAGCGGCACCGCTCCTCGCCTACCCAGCGGCCTCGACCCCGACCGGGTGGCCTCGTTGATCGTCGACGCTCTCGACGCCGACGATCTCCCGAGCGAACTCGGATCCACCTCGTTCGACACCTGAGCATCCGGGGGCGACTCGCCGTTCGGCGCGGACCGACGGGCGCCCGTGGCCGGGGACCTGCCCCTTTCGTGACCACTCTGTTCGGTAAGGTGGTCACATGAACGTCGGAGTCAAGGAACTGAAGGCCCACCTTTCCGAGTTCCTCTCACGGGTCGAGGCGGGCGAGGACGTGGTGGTCACCGATCGGGGGCGTCCCGTGGCGCGCATCGTGGCGTACGCGCCGGGTACCACCGTCGATCGCGGCGTCGACGAGGGCTGGATCGACCCCCCCCGGCGGCGGCAGCTGGCCCCGGCCAGGAGAGCGCGATCGGCCTTCACCGTCGCGGAGGCCCTTGACGAGGATCGCGGGTGACGCTCTACGTCGACTCCAGTGCGCTGCTCAAGCGGTACGTCGACGAGCACGATTCCGAGGCGGCCGTCGGCCTCATGGCGACCGATCCCGTCCTCGTGACCTGTCGATTGACCGAGGTCGAAGTGCGCCGGAACCTCACTCGGCTCCTCGACGGTTCGGCTCTCGCCGCCAGCCGCCGGCAGTTCAGCCAAGACCTCGACGTGTTCGCGTTGGTCGCGGTGGACGCAGTCACCTGCAACGAAGCTGCCCGCATCGCCGAACAGACTCTTTGTCGATCCCTCGACGCCATCCATGTGGCCAGCGCGCTACGCGCCGGCCCGACAACCACGCTTCTGACGTTCGACCTCCGTCAGGCCCAGACCGCTCGGACCCTGGGCCTGCACGTCATCGGCTCGTGACCGGGGGCCGGGCGTCGTGCCCGAGGGCAGACGTCTCGACGGGCTGGTGAGCTCAACCAGAGGGCCCGGAGGCACCTTTCGGCAGCCTCCCTGCGGTGGAGACCCCCGAGTTCGTCGATCTGTCCCGACCGCCGCGGCGGGCCCTCGTCGTGGTGGCCCACCCCGACGACATCGACTTCGGAATGTCGGGGACAGTCGCCGCGCTGACCGAGGTCGGCACCGAGGTCGTCTACCCCGACGCCCGCAACCCCCACGCCCACGCCCGCTTGCTGGCCGAAGGCCTCGAGCCCCACACCGTGCCGGAGGTGTGGATCGGCGGACTCGAACCGCCCGACCTCTTCGTCGACATCACCGACGTCTTCGACCGCAAGGTCGCCGCGCTCTCGTCCCACGAGAGCCAAGTTGCCTGGATCGACGGCATCGATGGCTTCCTGCGCAACTGGGCCAGCGAGACCACGGCCCACTACGGCCTGCCCGAGGGCCGTCTCACTGAAGCCTTCCGCCGCGTCAACACCGCCTGAAACTGATCAGTCCCGGGCAACCGCCGAGATCTTGGGCGAGAGCAGTGGCCAGCTCTACTGCCTCTGACCCACCGGCCCGCTCAGTCCGGCACCAGCCGGTCGGCGATCACCTGCGCCCGGTCGTCGTAGAAGCTGAGCATGCCCCGCACTCTCTCGGACTCGGGGTACGGGTCGTCGTAGCTCCAGGCGACGTCCTCGACCGTGGTGTCGCCGACGATCGCGGTCCAGTACGAGGCCGTGCCCTTGTACGGGCAGTAGGACGTGGTGGCGCTGGGCGTGAGGAGCGCAGTGCGCACCAGGTCGCGGGCCACGTACAGCCGCGGCGGCAGAGCCGTCTCGTACACACCCATGGTGCGGTCGGTGTCGACCAGTGCGGCCCCCGCCACCTCGACCCGCAGCCGCCACCGGGTCGAGATGCACTCGACCCGGTGGTAGGGGTTGCGGGGGTGGAGGTGGACCTGTTCTTCCTCCTCGTACCAGGCATCGACGGCATCCCACGGCACCCGGACGTGACCGGTGACGGCCGGTTCGGGCTCGCACGCCACACCGTCGACCTCGTCGGCGGGGAAGGCGTACACCGGTGGGTTGCCGGCCCGGTGCACCAGCAGCACCCGCTCACTGTCGATCACCGTGTGCCCCTCGACCATCGTCCGCACCCGACGCGGGAGCGGCTCGACGTACACCACCCCAGCGGGGATCGCGGGAACGAAACGTCCCGCGGGACGGGCGCCGAGGGGGCCCCGTCCCGAGCTGAGGCTCACAGCGCGGTGCGGTGGTCGACGGTTCCGGACTGCGACGTCATGGTCCGCACCATGGCATCCACCGAGAACGAGGCCAGCAGGCGTCCGTCGATGTCATACACCCGGCATTCCGAGTGGGTCATGCCGTCGCCGGCGAACGTGGACCGGTGGCGGTAGCGCATCCACCGGTCGGCTCGCACGTCGGTGTGAATCGAGATGGCGATGGCGTTGATTGCTGTGGAAATGGTTCGATGAGCGTCGTACTGGCTCACCGACGCGTGAGGCCGCATGGCCGCGGCGATCGAGATGTGCCCGGTGAACTGGGCCAGAAGGCCGGCGTGAAGGGCCGGTTCGTCGGGCACCTCGCGAAAGCGCACCCAGGCGTCGATCTCGGGCGGTCCCACGGGCGCGTCGCGTGCGCCGTCGTAGGCGTCGTCCACGACCCGTACCGCCCGGCCGGTGACCGACATGTCACAGGGCGGGCTGTCGTAGGGGTCGGCCACCCGTGGTGCTGGCTCTTCATGACGGATCAGGTCGGGCGCGGTCACGTCGAGCAACAACGTGCCCGTGGCGCACACCCGTCCCCCCTGGGTGACGCGAACCGCGACCGTGGTGAACGTGCGGCCGTTGGTCACCTCGTCGAGCTCGAAGTCGAGGGGTCGGCGGGCGTCGGCGGCCCGGGTGAAGACCATGTGGGCCGACACGACCCGCCGGCCGCCGCTGTGGCGGCTGGCGGCCACCATGGCCTGGCCGAGCATCTGGCTGCCCTCGACGATCGGGAACCACAACGTCGGGCGCATGCCTGTCTCATCGACGCGAACCGTTTTCGTGGACTCGGCCAGGAGCGTCTCGCCCCACCAGGCCCGGGTCGTCAGCGGCTGGGGGACGGCCGCCAACCGGTGATCGGCCACGACCAACTCGGAGGGCGTGTGTGGTCGCACGAGATGGCGAAGGTTAGGCCATCAGGACGGCGTCGCGAAGGGGCTCGAAGTTGTGGGCCGAGTTGCGGCCGACCACCTTCGTCGTCATGACGGAACGTGGCGGGTCAGGACGTCGTTCAGGTGGGCCACCCAGTGGTCGGGCAGGTCGAAGTCTTGGGCCCCGTCGAGGATCCTCGTGGCGTACTCGAGCGTCGGTCGTCCCGCACTGTCGTCCGTGGCGACGTACGTCATCACCTCGACCCTCGACCCATCGAGGCGCTCGACCTCCGTCGTGTCGTGCACATAGCTCCCGCCGTCTGTCCCTTCCCACCTGTCGAGGGAGTCGACGCAGTTGTCGCTGAGCCGCCACAGGCCTCCGTGGGCTGTCCACCCTTCGCGGGGAACGATCGTGGCGTAGCCGCGACCCATGATCATGACGTCGTACCCATCGAGGGTCGCCCGGCCGAGCGGTGATGCTGCCGGGCAGCGCTCGGCCATCTGGGTGTGCCACAGGTTGGAGCCGTAGGCGAAGTACAGGGTCATCGGTTCTCAGCGTCGATCGAGAGGAAGGATCAGTTGCCCTCCCGAGATACCGACCGGTACCGGTACTGGATGGACTCCTCGGTGGTGGGCGACCTCGGGAGCTCATCATGAGGCCACGTCCCGATGGGGGCAAGGCGACGGGTGACGACGACCGGACCTGGCCCACGACCCCGCATTCTCGGCGCCGAGCATGGAGCGCAGTCGCAGGCTCGGTAACGTTGCGACGCATCCGGTTTATGTGGCCGGGGGACCAATGGGGGACAGCAGTGACGCACACCGTTCGCGACGACATCGACCTGCTCGACGGCAACTGGTACGCCACGTTGCCCTACGAGCAGTGGGCGTGGATGCGCCACCACGCGCCCGTGTACTACGACGAGCCCAACGACGTGTGGGGTATCACCCGATACGACGACGTATTGGCCATCGAGAAGGACCCGAAGACGTTCTCGTCGGCCGGGTCACCGAGGCCGCACAGCGATCCGCTGCCCATGATGATCTCGATGGACAACCCGCAGCACCAGCAACGACGCTCGCTCGTCAACCGGGGGTTCACCCCGAAGAAGGTGGCGGCCCACGACGACACCATCCGCGACCTGTGCACCACGATCATCGACCGGGTGAGTGAGACGGGGGAGTGCGACTTCGTGTGGGACATCGCCGCCCCGCTGCCGCTGCTGCTCATCGCCGACATGCTGGGCTTTCCCCCCGAGAGCTACGACGACCTGTTGCGCTGGTCCGACGACCTCATCAGGGGCACCACGGGCACGCCCACCGTCGAGGTGCAGACGACCGCCATGGAAGCGGGACTGGCCTTCCGCGAGTTCCAGCTCGGCATCATCGCCGACCGCCGTTCCAAGCCCCAGCAGGACGACCTGGTCAGCACCCTGTGCTATGCGGAGATCGACGGTGAGCGTCTCGACGACGAGTCGATCGTGCAGGAATCCCTCCTCATCCTCATCGGCGGCGACGAGACCACCCGCCACGTCATCACCGACGGGATGCTGGCCCTGCTCGCCGCCCCCGCCCAACGCGACCTGCTGATCACCGATCCGGCGCTCATGGAGACCGCGGTCGAAGAATTGCTGCGCTGGGTGTCGCCCATCAAGAACATGGCCCGCACCGTCACCCGCGACCTGGAGCTGCGGGGCCAACAGCTCCACGAGGGCGACCAGGTGATGCTCTTCTACCCGTCGGCCAACCGTGACGAGACGGTGTTCACCGACCCCGACCGCCTCGACGTCACCCGCGCCCCGAACCCGCACCTGGCTTTCGGGTTCGGCCCGCACTTCTGCCTCGGCGCCTCGCTGGCCCGCCTCGAGCTGCGCACGATGTTCACCGAGCTGATGCGCCGCCTACCCGACCTCGAGCTCGTGTCCGCCGAGCCGTTGCCGTACCGGGCGTCGAACTTCATCACCGGTCCCGAGGCCATGCCCGTTCGGTTCACCCCGTCACCGGCGGAGGGAGCGTCCCGCCGATGAGCCTGCGGCCGGGTCGGGGATCGCCACCCTCCATGGCCGTACGCTGCCGCAATGGGTCATCGACGCGGGTTCGTCGTGCTGGCGGCGCTGCTCCTGGGCGGCTGCGCGTCGACGGGGCCACCCGGGGAGTCGGCAGCGCCCGCGACCTCGCCGCTGATCGCCGCCACCACGGTTCCGGTGACGGTGGCGCCCGCCACTGCCGTGCCTGAGCCGGCTGCGGTGCCCGTCTTCGGTTTCGCGTTGCCCGAGTCGATCGACGGCTGGCGTACCCAGAACGACCCCGTGATGGGCGGACGTTCGTCGAGCGCGGTGACCTGGGCCGACGCCGCGCTGGTCTTCGAAGGCGATCTGTCGTTGGCCAACGGGGGCGGGTTCGTCTCTGTCGTGAGCCCCTCGCTGGTCGATCCGGCCTGGAAGTGGGCCGATGCCGTCACCGTCGAGGCGTCGGGCGACGGGAGGACCTACGTCCTCCAGCTGCGAACCACCGGCACCGGTAACTGGGTGCAGCAGTTCCCGACCACGGCGGGTGCCCCCACGACGGCGATCCTGTCCTGGGCGGCGTTCGTGCCGGTGAACCGCTTCCTCGACCCGGTGCCCGCGCCCGGCCCTCTCGACCCGGCCACCGTCGCCTCGGTCGCGGTCTACCTCCTCGACGGCCAGGAGGGTCCGTTCCGCCTGGCCGTGCGGGCCATCGGCTGATCCTCAGCTCACCGGCGGTCGGTGATGCTCCGCCCTCAGGCCCGACGGGGCGGGGCGCCTGGGAGGAAGGGGTTGATGTCGCCGGCCAGCCAACCACCGTCGACCACGAACTCGCCGCCCGTGCAGTAGCTGGCCTCGTCGGAGGCCAGGAACAGCACCATGGTGGCGATCTCCTCGGGCATGGCGGCGCGCCGCAGGGGGAGCTGGGTGTGGGCGGCGTCGAGCATCTCCTTCGACAGGTCACCGTTCATCGGGGTGAACACCCCGCCCGGGTGCACCGAGTTGACCCGGATGCCGAACTGGCCCAGCTCGAGGGCCGCGGTCTTGGTCATGCTGCGGATGGCGCCCTTCGAGCTCGAGTAGGCGACCAACGAGTTCTTGGAGCCGATCCCGTCGATCGACGAGATGTTGATGATCGAGCCACCCCCGGCCGCCGTCATCGGCCCGATGGCCGACCGCATCCCGAGGAACGTGCCGACCTGGTTGACCATGATCACCTCGAGGTACTCCTCCAGCGTGGTGTCGGCGATGGTGGTGAAGCGCAGGATGGCGGCGTTGTTGACGACGACGTTGAGCGGCCCGAGTTCCCCGGCCACGGCCACGGCGTCGTGCCAGTCGTTCTCCTTCGACACGTCGAGGTGGACGTAGCGGGCGGCCTTGCCGATCTCGGCGGCCACGGCCTCCCCCTCGGTGTCGAGCACGTCGGCCAACACCACCTGGGCCCCCTCGCGGGCGAACAACCGGGCCTCGGCTTCCCCTTGTCCGCGGGAGGCACCGGTGATGATGGCCACCTTGCCGGCCAGCCGGCCCGATCCGGTCGGCGTTGACGTTGGGTCGGTCGTACTCATCGTTGGTGTGCTCCGGGTGGCAGTGCAGTGACGGCGTGGCTCCGACCGGGCACGCTACGACCTGGACCGACGCCGGGCCCGGACCCCCGGACGACCCAGAGAGGTCGCCGTCGGCTGACGCGGGGCGGAACCGGTGCCGGAGTTCAGTCCGGTCGACCCAGGGTTCGCAGGTGGTGGTAGTGCGAGGCGATCGCCCGGCGGATGCTTGGTTGCACGTGGTACGGCACCCCGTGGTCCCGGCACGTGGCCTCGACCACCGGTGAGATCTCCCGATACACGGTGTGGGGGAGTCGGGGGAAGAGGTGATGCTCGATCTGGTAGTTGAGGCCGCCCACGTACCAGGTGAGGACCCTGGACACGAGACCGTCCCCGTGGGCGAAGTTCACCGTCGAACGGGTCTGCCACTCGTGCCACCGAGTCGTCGGCGGCTCGGTGTCGTGGGCGAACTCGGCCTCGACCACCACGTGGGCGGCCTGGAACACCACCCCCAACAAGATGCCGACCAGGGCGAGCGTGCCTGCGGCGCCGAGCACCACGACCCACCAGGGGTGTAGCAGCGCGGGGATGCCGATCATCACGACCACGAACACGATCTTGGTGCCGAGGAGCGTCGCCCAGCTCTTCAGGGTGGGACGGTGGCCGTGGCGGTTCCGGGTGAACGCCTCAGTGGCCGTGGCCGCAACGTCGGCGACGATCATCGCCACCCCGGTGAAGGCGTACAGCGCCCAGAGGTAAACGTGCTGGAGCCGGTGCCAGGCTCGCCGGGGCTGTGACGGGGCCAGGCGGGCGAAGGGCTGCAGGGAGATGTCGGAGTCGCGGCCCTCGATGTTCGTCGACGAGTGGTGGGCCAGCACGTGTCCGTCGATCCACCGTTCGGCGCTGGCGCCCAGGGCGTACATCGACCAGCCCATCCGTCGATTGGCCGAGGTCAGGCGCTTCGACGAGGTCTCGAAAAAGGCGTTGTGGTTGGCGTCGTGCTGGATGTTGAAGCCCACCGCCGCCATGGCCAGAGCCAACGACACGCAACCGATCACGCCGAGGAACCAGCCCGACGCCAGGACGACGATGACGTAGGACGCCACGTACCAGGCGGCGACGCACACGGCTTTGCGGTGCAGCCGGGTGAACCCCGCAGTGAGGGCTGCGCCTTCGAGCGCAGCGTCGACCCTCGTGCTCAGGGCCCGCCCGAAAGGGGCGCCGTGGGCATCTTCGACCGCCGACAGGGGCTCGACAGCGGGGACAACATCAGTCGTGGTGGGCATCAGTTCTCTGGGGTCGGCCCGACGCGGAGATCCACCGGATTGCGGCCCTGCCGGGCCTGGTACCGGTGTCGGCCCTACGCCGGGGGGGTGGGGGGTCGAGGGCCGAGTGCCCATCCTGGCAGCCCGGACCCGACAAGGTAGAGCGGGGCGACGAACAACGGGGCAGTTGATCTGTGCTGCGGCCACACGGGGTCGATGTCGATCGTCACCGTGTTCTCCGGGGGTGCAGCTGAACGTCCCCGGGTCGCGGGGGAACACCCGCCGGAATCGGCCACTCTCGATCTGCACGACCACGGTGGGCTCTTCGTCGCCGGCCGATTCCGCCCGCTACGGTCGGGCTTCACGCAACCGGGGGTTTCCGATGGAGCAGGCATCAGAGGAGATCGCATCGACGAGGTCCGGGCCTTCCTGGTCGACTCCATGACCGGGATCGAGGACTGGACCTTCCCGGTGGACCACATCTACGTCGAGGGCAACGACGTCGTGGTCAAGTACCGCCAGGTGCTGCCCGATGGCCGGCAGCAGTCCGGCGTGACCACGCTGATCTACGCCGGTGGGGGCAAGTTCTGCTTCGAGGAGGACGTGCTCAACATGGCTCAGGTCCTCGAGGATCTCGCCGCCTCGGGGTGGACGCCTCCCGATGGGATGAAGTTCCCCCCCCGCCAGCCCAATCGCGACTTCTCCCGCCCCTGACGCTGCCCTGGCCTCAGCGGGAGGTCCGATCGAGATCGCGGCTCAGTCGTCGAGCCTCGACCAGGTGCGGGCCGGGTAGAGCGACACCACCGGGTGGTACAGCCACTCGTCGCGGTAGGCGCGCCGGGTGAGATATGTGATCACCGCGGCGTCGTCGACGTCGCCCTCGACGATCGACGTGTCCAGCGCTCGTGTCCCCTCGGCACGCGTCCGGGGCCGGGCGCCCAGGAGTGGGGCCAGCTCGTCACATTCGACGGCGTCGAGTACGAGGCCGTAGCGACGTCGTCGGTCCATGATCCGGATCAGCAATTCGGCGTCGCTGACTCGCGAGGTGGCGAAGGCGTCGGTGAGGTGAGGGCGCACATCGTGGTCGAGGGAGTACACCGCAGCTTCGGCGAGAACGTCGCATTCGCCCTCGTCGGTGGGCATCTCGGGCCGCTCGACGGCGATGCCGGCGGCGTCGGCCAGCGATTCGCAGGTGGCCCGGTCGCCCACGTAGCGGTAGCAGAGGAACCACGCCAGCGACTCGCGGGGGTGGGCGTTCACGGTGATGTAGTGGATGGGGATCATGCCCCGCACGTTCTGTTGCACCCGGTAGTACTGCGCGGCGAATCGTGTGTACGGGATGCCCGACTCGGCCTCGTAGAGGTGGAACAGACCGTCGAGGCCGCCCGATGGGTTCCAGAACTCGCGCACGCAGATGTTGCCGATGTCCTCGAGCGGATCGCCGAAGTGGGCCCACTCCAGATCGATGATGGCGCTCACCCGATCGCCGTCGAACATGAAGTTCACCGGCCCCGTGTCCCCCTGGACGAGGGAAAGTCGGTGCAGCGTGTCGGGCACGTTGCGGCGCAACCAACTCACGCCGTAGGTGATGAGCGGCTCCCGGTAGTCGTCGAGGAACCCCTTCCACTGCTTCAGGGCCAGGTCCACGTCGTTGAGCGCAGCTTCGGCGGGCGTCGTCGGCAGGTACGGCATGTGCCGGGCCAGATCGAGCGCGTCGAGGTCGAGGGTGTGCATGCGCGCGATGACCCGGATGAAGTCCTCCATCACCGCCCGCTGCTGCACCGGGTCGTCGAGCTCGTCGATGTCGGAGCGGCCCCGCACTCGTTCGAACAGGGTGCAGCGCAGGGCGTCGTTGCGGCCGTGGACCGCCGGCACGGGGATGTCGGTCGTGGCCAAGGCCTCGATCACCTTGGTTTCGCGCACCAGCGACGTCGACGAGTCGGCGGGCACATCATGGCGGTCCAGCCGGAGAAAGCCCTCGAGCACCGAGCCGTCGGGCCGGGTCACGTCGACCACCCATGCTTCTCGCCGAGCCACGTGCCGCTCGAGGCGCGTCACCTCGCCGCCGCCGGTGTCGGCGACCCACTCGATCATCCCGTCCGGCAAGTCGTGCTTCGTTTCCATGTGAACCCCCTGCCGGCAACGTAGTCACCGGTGACCCCAGCCGTGAACATCGGACCGGTGACGGCTACCGATTCCCCATGTCCTGGACTCCCCTGTTGGAACGAGTCCGGGCGTTGGCCCCCTTGGTCCAAGGGTCGGCCGACGAGATGGAACACAAGGCCAAGCTCACCGACGACGTCGGCGCGGCGATCCGGGACTCCGGGACGATCCACCTGCTCGTGCCACGCGAGTTCGGCGGCGACGAACTGCGCATCGTCGATGCCATCGAGGTCATCGAGGAACTGGCCCGCCAGGACGGCTCGGCCGGCTGGTCGACCATGGCGGCCTCGGTCAGCACCACGTTCACCGCCATCTACACCAGCGACGACGTCGCCCGGTCGTTGTTCGGCACCGGCCGCAACGCGATCCTGGCCGGGCAGCTGGCCCCCATGGGGAGGGCCGTCCCGGACGCAGACGACTACCTGGTCTCCGGCTGCTACCGCTTCGGGTCGGGCTCCGACCAGGCCACGCACATGCTCGGTGGGCGCCTCGTCTTCCGCGACTGCGAGATGGTGATGCGCGACAACGGCATGCCCGAGGTCGTGGCCGCCGTCGTGCCCAACGACCGGGTGGAGTTCCTCGGCAACTGGGACGTCATGGGTCTGTCGGGCACCGCCAGCGTCGACTACGAGATCGCCCCGATCCACGTCGGGCCGGGTGAGGTCTTCTCCATCTTCACCGAGGTCCCCGAGCGGGGGTCCGACGTGCATCGGTTGGGAGTCATGGTCATCACCGCGGCCGGCCACGCCGGGTGGGCCCTGGGCGTGGCGCGCCGGGCCCTCGACGAGATCGCCGCCTCGGCCGCCACCAGGGTGCGGATGAGCGACACGCTGCTCGCCGAACAGCAGGTCTTCCAGGTCGGCTACGCCGAGGCCAGCGTCCGCGCCGCCCGGGCGTTCGTGCTGGAGTCGTTTGCCGCTGTGGAGCAGGAGGCGGCGGAGACCGGTCGTCTTTCCGCCCGGACGAACCACCTCACCCGTCTGGCCACCACCTGGGCCACCTCGGTGTGTGCCGACGCGGTGGCCTGGGCCTATCGCGAGGCCGGCACCGATTCGCTGCGCAACCCCAGCGTGATCGGCCGTTGCTTCCGCGACATGAACGCCGCGACCCAGCACGTCATGGTCGGTCGCAAGACCCTCACCGACGCCGCGGTGAACCTGCCCGTCGTCGACTGAACGCCTCGGGTCGACCAGTATCGGCGCCTCGTTCCTCTCGTGAGCCGCACCAGTGTCATGTGAGACTTCTCCCATGACCGATGCTCCGTCTGGCCCCCCTCACGCCTATCCGTCGTTCACCCTGGCCGGCTCTGATGTCGTCATCTCGCCGCTCGGGGTGGGCACCTGGGCGTAGGGCGATTCCTCGACGTGGGGGATGGGCGGGTACGACTCCTCGCTGACCGAGGACACCATCGCCGAGGCCTGGGATGCCAGCGTGGCGGCGGGGGCCACGCTCTTCGACACCGCCGAGGTGTACGGCAAGGGCGAGAGCGAACGCATCATCGGTCGGTTGCTCGCGTCGCTGCGGGCGTCGTGCGACCGTCTCGGTGTCGAGTCGGTCGATCTGTACCAGATCCACGGCCCTGTCAGCCTCCGCGGCCACGCGGCGTTGGCCGAGGCCCTGGCCGGCACCCTCGACGCGGGGCTCACCAAGGCGGTCGGGGTGTCGAACTACTCGGCGAAGGAGACCCGTTCGATCGACTCCGAGCTGCGCAAGCGTGAGGCGCGTCTCGCCACGAATCAGATCGAGTTCTCGTTGCTGCGCCGGGTGCGCGAGACCAATGGCCTCATCGCCACCTGTCAGGAGCTCGGGGTCGTGCCGTTGGCGTACTCGCCGACCGGGCAAGGTCGTTTAACGGGCAAGTACTCGGCCAAGAACGGGGTCTAGGCCGAGGAGAACGCCGGCGCCCTCGGTTGGCGCCTCACCGCTGATGAGGTCGCCGCGCTCGACACAGTTGCTCTCTCGGAGCGCCGCAGCCTCCAGAACCGCTTCTGGCAACACGGCTGAACGCTGGGTTCAGGCCGGAACCAGCCCGCGACCCTGGGCGACGAGATGAATGGACCGCAGCCGGCTGGCGAGGGTGGGGGCCTGATGGGCCAGCATCAGTTCGTCGGCGTCGGCGTGCTGGGCGAAGGCGTCGAGGTAGTCGGCCACCTGCGTCATGGTGCCGACGGCTGTGTAGCGCATCATTTCCTGCAACGGCCGCGCTTCGGGAGAGGCCAGGATCGCGTCCGCCTCGTCGTCGGTGAAGCTGCGACCGCGCCCGAAGAAGAGTGAGACCCGGCCGCGCTTCACGACCCGGTGATTGGCCTCGGCCTCGGCCTCGGTGTCCGCCGCGACGACGTTGGCCCCCGCGATGACCCACGGTTGGTCGAGCTGCTCGGACGGGCGGAAGTCCCGTCGGTAGATGGCGACGGCCTCTTCGAGTGCGGCGGGAGCGAAGTGCGACGCGAACCCGTAGGGCAGGCCGAGCGCCGCTGCGAGCGTGGCCCCGTACAACGACGAACCGAGGATGTAGATCGGTACGTGGGTGCCCTTGCCGGGGACGGCATCGACGCCGGGTACGTGGCTCTCGTCGCCGAGGTAACCCTGCAGTTCCTGAACGTCCTGAGGGAACGTGTCGGCGGCGCGGGGGTCACGGCGCAACGCCCGGCTGGTGGCTTGGTCGCTGCCCGGGGCGCGACCAACCCCGAGATCGATGCGGCCGGGATGCAGGACTTCGAGGGTGCCGAACTGCTCGGCGATGGTCAGCGGTGCGTGGTTGGGGAGCATGATCCCGCCGGCGCCGAGCCGGATGTGATCGGTGTGGGCGGCCACATGGGCAATGAGCACACTCGTGGCCGACGAGGCCACCGCCGCCATGTTGTGGTGCTCGGCGTACCAGACCCGGCGGTAACCGGAGCGTTCGGCTTCCTGGGCCAGCGCCACGCTGCCGTTGAGGCTGGTTCTGGCTGTCTCGCCTTTCCCGATGAGGGCCAGGTCGAGAATCGAGAGCGGTACGGACACGGTCGTGGCCTTCGGGAGGAGGATTCGATGGACGTCAGGGGGAGGGTGGGGTCACCCCAGTGGCTCAGTTTCGCAGCCTTGGTCAGCGTTCCCACCGCTCGGCCCGGGTGAGACGGACCGGGATGCCTGATTGGCGAACCATCCCGGTCAGGGGATCGATCTCGTCGTCGGCGCTGGTGAGCGCGCTCACGTTGCATTCGCCCCAGCCGTGCGCCAACGCGACGGCCCGGGGGTGGAGGCGATCGTCGGCCCGCAGGCTCGCGGTCACCGATCCGTGGGACGAGGTCACGGTCACGGCGGTGCCGTCGGGGCCGAGCCCGGCCGCCACCGCCGGGTGGGCCCGCACGGCCACGGCCTCGGTGCGCCCACCCGGGCCGGCGATGTCGCGCATCTGGGAGTTCATGGTGCGCAACTGGCGGTGCGGAATCAAGACCAGGCCCGTCGGGTCAACCGCCCGCGCTGCGCCGAGGAGAGTCGAGAGTTGCTTGAGCAACTGTTCGTTCCCGAGCCGCCAGCCACCCGGCGGGAGCACCCGCTCGTGCACCCAGCCGAAGACGGCCGCCGAACCGACCACCCCTGACGCGGCACCGACCACTTCGTCGATCCCGCCCAGGCTGCGCTCGAGGATCGGGCCGAGCAGGTCGAGTTCGGACACCGAGTCGACGGTGAGTCCACGGGGGAGCGCCGAGACCCCGAGCCGCTCGGCCAGGTGACCGATCGTCCACCACACCGGTCGGCGCTCGGCTTGCGGTGGAACGACGGCGGGTGAGAACTGCGCAGCCACC
>JBDNHK010000135.1:0-31521 GCA_041688815.1 Acidimicrobiales bacterium
ATCGTGCTCGGCGCCTTCGGCGCCGGCTCCCTGCTGGGCCTGCTCGTCGCGCCCTGGCTGTCGCGTCGGTCGCTGCCGTTCGTGCTCGGCGGTGGCGTCCTCGTCATCGGCGCCACCATGTTCGGCCTGGGCTTCGTGGGGCACATCGTGCCCGCGTGTCTCCTGGCCGTGTTGATGGGAGCGTCGTTCAGCGCCCTGATGATCGTGCTGTCGACCTGGCTGCAGCAACGCACGCCGGAGGCGTCACACGGCCGCATCATGGCCATCATGGCCTTCGCCCTGCTGGCCCTCGACCCGCTGTCCTACGCGTTGGCCGGCCTGCTCCTGCCGTTCGGAACGACGCTCACCTTCGTGCTGCCCGGTATCGCCACCATCGCCGTCGGCCTCTGGGCCGTCACCACCCGGCCCCGGAGCACCCGCGGCAGCGACAGCCACGGCGCCGACAACGGCCATGGTGACGCGAGGGCCGACGACCGCAAGCGCGGTGCCGACCAGCCCGTCGACGCCGGGCTCGCGGCCTGATCAGCGCGGGGCGAGGAACGGGTCAGGAGCGAGGGACCTCGCTCCAGGGGAGCTCCTTGTCGGTGCGCACGTCGCCGGGGAGGCCGAGGACGCGTTCGCCGAGGATGTTGCGCATGACCTCGGACGTGCCACCCTCGATGGTGTTGGCCCGGCTGCGCAGGAACCGCGACTGGGTGGACCGGTAGCCGCCGCCCCGCTCCATGGCGTAGGTGCCGTAGAGCATGCCTTCGGCCCCCAGCAGCCCGACCGCGAACTCGTAGATGCGCTGGTTGAGCTCGGCTGACATGAGCTTGCCGATCGACCCCTCGGGGCCCGGTGTGCCGACACGCCGGGACTGCGAGGCGCGGAGATTGGTGAGCCGACCGACTTCGGCCCGGATCCACAGGCGGGCCAGCTCGTCTCGGGCCACGGCGTCACCCGGATGCTGGTGCCACACGGCCAGGGCCTCGGCGATGGCACCGCTGCCCTTCGGCGGCGTGCCCCCACCGAGCGACACCCGCTCGTTCATGAGGGTGGTGAGCGAGACGCCCCATCCCTCTCCCACGTCGCCGAGGCGTTCGGCGTCCGGGATCTTCACGTCGGTGAAGTAGACCTCGTTGAACTCGGTGTCACCGGTCATCTGACGCAGCGGCCGGACCTCGACGCCCGGGGCGTGCATGTCGACCACGAAGTAGGTCATGCCCTTGTGCTTGCGTTGGTCGGGGTCGGAGCGGGCCAGAAGCATGCCGAAGCGCGAGATGTGGGCGAGGGTCGTCCAGACCTTCTGGCCGTTCACCACCCACTCTTCGCCGTCGCGCACCGCCCGGGTGGACAGCGACGCCACGTCGGACCCGGCGCCGGGCTCGCTGAAGAGCTGACACCACACCTCCTCGCCCGTGAACAGCGGCCGCAGGTAGCGGTCCTGCTGGACGTCGGAGCCGTGGCTGAGCACGGTGGGTGCCCCCATGCCGTGACCGATCGGGTTGCGGGCCCAGGCGTTGGGACCGCCGGCGCCGACGATGGCCTCGTCGATCTGCTTCTGGAACCGGGGCGACAGGCCCAGACCGCCGCGACCCTCGGGGAAGTTGACCCAGGCCAGACCGAGGTCGAACTGGGCGCCGAGGAACTCGACGGGGTCGCCCTTCGCGTCGTTGAGGGTGAGGAGCTGGTCGAGCCGCTGTTGCACCAGCTCGGCGTCGGTGGTCACGTCGGTGGTCGTCACGGACGTGAATGCTACGCCCGCATCGCCCGCGGGGACCCAGGCGGTCGTCGTCAGGCCTCCGGCCCGGCCCGAAACGCCACCCAGCTCGGCCACGACCCCGGCACCGTGCCCCGCCCGTGCGAGCGCGCCGGCCAGTCGGCCGAGGGCTGGTCGAGCGGATTGGCGTCGAGCACCTCGCCGTACCAGAGCTCGTGGATGCGACGTACGAAGAACCAGGAGCCGTCACGCCGCTCATAGGTGTCGCGATACAAGATGGCCTGGCGGATCATCTTCCCGTCCTCCTCCACGTCGGCCCGGCAGTACACCGAACCGGTGGCGTGGTCGTCGTCGAGCAGGTCGATGGCGTGGGTGCCGACGTGCAGCATCGACACTCCGATGGCCCCGAGCGAGGCACGGAACGACTCGGCCAACGCCTCGCGTCCGCGCCGGTCGCGTCCGACCCGGACATCATCGACGAACAAGCCGACGAGAGTCTCGACGTCGCGCGAGTCGACGGCCACCGCGTAGCGCGCCGCGAGCTGGCGGATCTGCTCGTGAGCCCAGAGGCGGCGGACCATCTCGGACTCGGTGAGCCGCTCGGGCCGCAGGTCGGCGCGCGGAGGAACCTGGTCGCTCATGCCCTCACCGTAGGACCACTGCCCGAAAGCAGGCTCCGCCTACCTCCCACCCCTGCGTTGGACCCCTGCCTCGCGGTTCGTGATCCGGCGAACCACCGCGTCGACGAAACGGTCGGCGCTCGCGGGATCGACCGGGAAGAAGAAGCAGGGCTCGAAGAGCTCGGCTTCGAGCAGGGCCACGGTGCCGTCGTCGAGCGTCACCAGGTCGAATCGCCCGTACAGCATCTGTTCACCCGATCGCAGCCAGCCCCGTTCGAAGGCGACCTGGGTCGACGCCGCCGAGGCCTCGGCCACGACCCGATGCTCGGTAGGCGAGAGCGCCACGGGGCTGACCTCCTCGATGTAGGTGTCACCGCGCAGTCGTCCTTCGTCACCGAGGATCGGACCTTTGCGGAAGGTGTGGGAGAGCTCCCCGTCGAGGAGGGCGTCGGCCAGCCCGGCCGCATCGGACGCGAACCGGGTGGGCACGATCGGCACTCCCCGCATCGCCAGGCCGTCGAGGTAGCGCTTGTCGAGGTCCCAGCGGATGAGCGGTCCCGGGTCGTGGAACGTGGGCAGGCTGCCGACTTCTTCCAACCACGTCAGGAACGGCTCCAGCCGCTCGGGGTAGTCCCGGGGGCTGCGCACGACCACCCGGTCGTAGCCGGCCCAATCGACCGAGGGGTCGTCCCACGCCGCCCGGTCGACGCCGATGCCTCGGGCCGCGAAGGCGGCATCCACCACCGGACGGTCGACGTCATCGACGAGGACCGTCACATCGGTCGTGGTCACCAGGCCCACCTGCACAGGGCGCGAAGCTAGTGCTCGGGGTGGCCCGCGCTGGTGCCGCCTAACCTCGCCTCGATGACCTCCAGCCCGGCCGCCGCCGAACCGTTCGGGCGCGGATCGGTGTCGCTGCGGGTCTACCCGCACAACGAGCTCACCGCCCCCGCCATCGTGGACGAGTTGTGCCGGCAGGCGGCGTTGGCGGCCTCGGTCGGGTTCGACGGAGTGATGACGAGCGAGCACCACGGAGGGTTTGCCGGCTATCTACCGAACCCACTCCAGGTGACAGGGTGGCAGCTCCATGCCATGGGCACGGGGTGGGCGGCACCGTGCCCGCTGCTGCTTCCTCTGCGTCCGGTCGGCCTGCTGGCCGAGGAGGTGGCATGGCTCGACGCCCGCTTCCCGGGCCGGGTCGGGGTCGGCGTGGGGCCGGGGTCGCTGGAACTCGACTTCACGGCCATGGGCCTCGACCTGGCCGACGCCGTACCGCAATTCAAGGCCGACCTCCCCCGGCTGGCGGCCATGCTGCGCGGCCACGACCTGGGCGTGCTCGGCGGCGACCGAGCACTGGCCGGGCTCGCCGCCGAGTCGCGATCCGTGCCGCTCGTGAGCACGGCGATGAGCCCCACGGCGGCGCGCCGGGCCGCACGCGTGGGCGCCGGGGTGATCTACGACGGCGCCAGCTCGCCCGAGCGACTGAAGGCGCTTTCGGCCGCCCACCGAGAGGCCGGCGGCAGCGGGGCGCGGGTGTTGGTGCGTCGGGTGTGGCTGGGCGATCCGCCCGAGGCCGCCTTCGCCGCCCAGTTCGCCGTCTACGAGGGGTACACCCCGGCCGAGCGCCAGCGCCACTGGCAAGGGTCGGGGTGGCTGTGCGGCGACGACCCGGAGACCCTGGCCGGCCAGCTCGTCGATGCGCTCGTCGGTGCTGACGCCGACTGCCTCAACCTGCGCATCCACGCCCCCGGGGTGACCGCCGATCAGGCCCGCGAGCAGATCGAGTCGCTCGGTGCCGAGGTCCTCCCCCGGATGAGAGCCGGCCTCGCCGCCACGACCCCGGTCCGGTGAGCCGAACCTGGCCCCGGAGCCAGGGCCGGTCGGTCAGACGATGAGCTCGCCCATCTCGCCGCGCACCAGCGTGCGGTACAACTCGGCGTAGAGGCCCTCGGCCGCCAGGAGGTCCTCGTGGCGGCCCTGCTCGACCAGCCGGCCCTCGTCGATCACCAGGATCAGGTCGGCGTTGGCGATGGTGGACAAGCGGTGGGCGATCACCAGCGCGGTGCGGCCCTCGAGCGCCGTGGCCAGGGCCTGTTGCACCAACGACTCGTTCTCGCTGTCGAGATGGCTGGTGGCCTCGTCGAGAATGACGATGGCCGGGTCCTTGACCAGCACCCGGGCGATGGCCAGACGCTGCTTCTCACCACCGGAAAGGCGGTAGCCGCGCTCGCCGACGAGGGTGTCGTAGCCCTCGGGCAGCGCCGCGATGACCTCGTGCACCTGGGCGGCGCGGCACGCCGCGACGATCTCGACATCGGTGACCCCGGGGCGGGCGTAGCGGAGGTTGGCGGCCACGGTGTCGTGGAAGAGGTGAGGGTCCTGGCTCACGACGCCCACGGCACCGCGCAGCGAGTCGAGGGTGACCTCACGGACGTCGTGGCCGTCGATGCGCACGGCCCCGCCGGTGACGTCGTACAGGCGAGGGACGAGCGAACTGAGCGTGGTCTTGCCTGCCCCTGACGGGCCGACCAGGGCCACGAGCTGACCGGGCTCGGCGACGGCACTGATGCCGTGGAGCACCTCGACCCCGGCCCGGGTGTCGAGCTCGTCGGTGCCGGTGCCCTCGAGCGAGGCCAGCGAGACCTCGCTGGCGGCCGGGTAGCGGAAGGTGACGTCGTCGAACTCGATACGCCCCTTCGGCGCGGGCAGTTCCACGGCGTCGGGGGCGTCGACGATCGGGTTCTCCATGTCGAGGACCTCGAAGACCCGGTCGAACGACACGAGCGCGGTCATGATGTCGACGCGGGCGTTGGAGAGCCCGGTGAGCGGGGCGTAGATCTGGGTGACCAGAGCGGCGAGGGCGACCATGGTGCCGAGGGTGATGGTGCCGCTGATGACGAGCTCTCCGCCGAGCCAGTAGACGAGGGCGGTGCCGATGGCGGCCACGAGAGTGAGGGCGATGAAGAACGTGCGGCCGTAGATCGCGCTCTTGATGCCGATGTCACGCACCCGCCCGGCCCGGCCGGAGAACTCCTCGGACTCGCGGGTGCGGTGACCGAAGAGCTTCACCAACTGGGCGCCGGACACGTTGAAGCGCTCGGTCATGGTGGTGTTCATCGAGGCATTGAGGTCGAACCCCTCACGCGTCATGACGGACAGGCGCCGGCCCACCCGCTTGGCCGGGATGATGAAGACCGGCAGCACCACCAGCGTGAGCAGGGTGAGGCGCCACTCGAGGACCAACATGGCGATGAGCGTGGTGGTGAGCACGATGAAGTTCGACACCACCGAGCCCAGGGTGGTGGTGACGGCCCGCTGCGCGCCGATGACATCGTTGTTGACCCTGCTCATCAACGCGCCGGTCTGGGTGCGGGTGAAGAAGGCGATGGGCATGGCTGACACGTGGTCGAAGAGCCGCACCCGCAGGTCGTAGATGAGGCCCTCGCCGATGCGGGCCGAGTAGAGGCGCTCGACGAACGACAGCGCCGCCGCGGCCAGCGCCGCCCCCACGATGAACGCGGCCAACACCCCGAGCATCGATCGGTCGGACTGGGGGATGGCGACGTCGATGATGCGCCGAAGCAGCAAGGCCGGGACGAGGGCCAGCATGGCCTGGACGATGATGACGGCCACGAAGCCGACGAGGGCGCCGCGGTAGGGCCGGGCGAAGCCGAGGACCCGGCGGATGGTGCGGCGGCCCACCTTGACTCCCTTGATCCGGGAGGCATCGGAGCCCATGAGCATGTGGGGCGACTGTTGCATCATCAGGCCGTCAGGCTACGGCCGGAACGCGAAACCGGCGCCCGAGGGCGCCGGTCGCTCGCGTGGCGGAGAGTGTGGGATTCGAACCCACGGTGACCCGAAGACCACAACGGCTTTCGAGGCCGTCCCATTCGTCCGCTCTGGCAACTCTCCGCCGACGACACTAGCGGCCGCCCCCGAGACCCAGCCAGACGGAAACCGGGCGGTCCGGCCGACGTGACGACCCAACCGGTTCAGCGGCGCTCGGCGAAGAAGTCGGTGAGGAGCAGAGCACATTCGTCCGCCCGCACATCGGCTGTGGTCACGAACTCGTGGTTGAGGCGAGGGTCGGAACCGAGGTGATACAGCGAGCCACAGGCCCCGGCCTTCAGGTCGCGGGCACCGAAGACCACCCGGGCCACGCGCGCGTTCACCGCGGCGCCGGCGCACATCGCGCACGGCTCGAGTGTCACCACCAACGTGGCGTCGGCCAGTCGCCACGTTCCCAGCGCGTCGGCCGCGTCGCGCACGGCCAGGACCTCGGCGTGAGCGGTGGGGTCACCCGTCAGTTCGCGCTCGTTGTGGCGTGAGGCCACGAGCTCGCCACCCACCACGACCACCGCCCCCACCGGCACGTCACCGTGGGCCAACGCCATCCGAGCCTCGGCGATGGCCAGGCCCATGAGCTCGTCATCGGTCAACCGGGCGGTCACAGACGTCGACGCTACCGGCGCGGCCACGTCCGCCGGTCCGCTTCCGAGGCACGGGCGCAACACGCATGCGACGATGCGGCGACTCGCGACGCGTCGTCGCCGGATCGAGGAGCCGCACCATGACCGCCGCATTCGACCTCTCCCAGACCGACCACCTGCTGTCCACCACGAGGTCGGTCCGCAAGCGACTCGACCTCGACCGTCCGGTCGAACGCGAGGTGGTGCTCGACGCCCTGCGCCTCGCCATCCAGGCGCCCACCGGGTCGAACAGCCAGAAGTGGCGGTGGCTGGTGATCGACGATCCTGCCAAGCGCGCCGCCCTGGCCGACATGTACCGGGCCACCTTCATGCCCTACATGGAGGCCAGCAAGGCGGCGGCCGAAGCCCGGGGGGAGACCACGATGACGGCGGTCTCGGAGTCGGCCATCTACCTGGCCGAGCGGCTCCAGGACGTCCCGGTACACGTGATCCCGGTACAGCTCGACCGCCTGTCCGAGAACGCGAGCGTCACCGAAGCAGCGAGCTACTACGGCTCGATCCTGCCCGCGGTGTGGAGCTTCATGCTGGCCCTGCGCTCGCGCGGTCTCGGGTCGGCGTGGACCACGCTGCACCTGGCCCAGGAGCACGACGCGGCGGAGCTGCTCGGCATCCCTGCCACCGTCACCCAGACCGCGCTGATCCCGGTCGCCTACTACACCGGCGACGACTTCAAACCGGCCCGGCGTCGGCCCATCGAGCAGATCACCTACTTCAACACCTGGGGCGAGAAGGCCACCTGAGGCTGGCGGCCCCGGCCCCACCCGCTCAGGCCGAAGCGCCCTCGAGGATGGCGATCACCTGCTGCACCCGCTCGGCGTGCTCGGCCTCCTCGCGCCCGTTGCGGCGCAGCAGCTCGGCGGCCTCGTCGTTGCCGATGCGCTCGGCCAACATCTCGTAGAACGCCTGACCGCTGTTCTCGAGTCGGGCCATCACCTCGAGGGCGGGCGTGTCGAGCCGGTCGAGGTCGTGGAGGGAAGCGGAGGCGGCGGCGAAGTCCATCCCCCATCCTGGCCCAGGACCCGCTCCGCCGCCCGGTGCGGCCGGGCGGCGACGAGACAGCGGAGGGAGTGGGATTCGAACCCACGGTGAGTTTCCCCACACACGCTTTCCAAGCGTGCCGATTCGGCCGCTCTCGCACCCCTCCCGGGGCCCCCGCACGACTACGCCGGACGGGGAACGCAGGCGAGAGGGTATCGTGTGCCCCGGCCCGCTCTCGCGTGTGACGGTCGGGTCCTGTGCAATCGGAACTCGTGAACCGGGTCAGGGCCGGAAGGCAGCAGCTCTCAGCGGGACCTCCGATGTGCCGCAGGTCGCCTGACCGTCACACGGGGGAGCGGGCCTCGTCGCTCTATCCGGGCCGCCCGAATGGTCGTTGCGGCGTCCGCCGGGCGCCATCGCAACTGGTCGGTAGGCTCGGCGGCGATGGCCTACCAGTCGCTCTACCGTCGCTACCGGCCTCAGACCTTCGCCGAGGTGCGCGGCCAGGAGCACGTCGTGTCGGCGCTGCGCAACGCCGTCGTCGAGGACCGTGTCGGTCACGCCTACCTGCTCAGCGGGCCGCGCGGCACCGGGAAGACGTCCACCGCCCGCATCCTGGCCAAGGTCCTCAACTGCGAGAACCCGGTCGACGGCGAACCTTGCGGCACCTGCCCCTCGTGCCGGGCCATCGAGGCCGGCACCAGCTTCGATGTGCACGAACTCGACGCCGCCTCCAACAACGGGGTCGAGGCCATCCGCGACCTGATCGCCAAGGCCTCGCTCGGCACCCCCGGCCGCACCAAGGTGTACATCCTCGACGAGCTCCACATGCTCTCCACGGCGGCATCCAACGCGCTGTTGAAGACGCTGGAGGAGCCGCCCGAGCACGTGGTGTTCGTGCTGGCCACCACCGACCCCCAGAAGGTGCTGCCCACCATCCGCAGCCGCACGCAGCACTTCGAGGTGCACCTGCTGTCGGCGTCGGATCTCGCCGCGCTGGTCGACCATGTCGTCGCCGACGCCGGGCTCCAGGTCGATGAAGCGTCGAAGGCCTACGTGCTGCGCGCCGGGGCGGGGTCGGCCCGCGACACGCTGTCGGCCCTCGACCGGGTGGTGGCCGCCGGTGGGGTGCCCGACGAGCTCGACTCGCTCGACGAGTTGGTCGAGGCGGTCTGCGACCGCGACACCGCCCGAGCGCTCGTCGCAATCGAGTCGGCGATGAGCCGGGGACGCAGCCCGAGAGTGCTCGGCGAGGCCCTCATCGGCCGCCTGCGCGACATCTTCCTCGCCGCCGTGCACGCCGACCTCTCCCGGCTGAGCGAAGCCGATCGCGAGCGGTGTGTCGAGCAGGGGCAACGGCTCACCGCGGCGGGCGCCACCCGGGCCCTCGAAGTTCTCGGTGAGGCTTTCGTCGGCATCCAGGACGCCCTCGATCCCCGAATCCCGCTCGAGGTGGCGCTCGTCCGGATCACCCGGGCCGACGCCGACACCGCTCCTGCGGCCCTGGCCGAACGGCTCTCCCTGCTCGAGCAGGCGATGGGTTCCGGAGCAACCACTTCGTCTCCACCCACCCCCCTCCCTCGATCGAACCCTCGCGAGGCTCCCACCCCGGTCGAACCGTCCCCCGAACCACCGGCCCCAGCGCCGCCGACCCCAGAACCGCCGTCTCCAGCGCCGCCGACCGACACCGACGCCGAGCCGGCGGTAGCCCCGTCGGCGCTGGCCGCGAGCTCGCGGCCAGCCGACGGTGCCCGCGGTGCCCTCGCCGCCGTCAAGCCGAGCGCAGGGGCAACACCCCGATCCGCCCCAGCTCCCGCCGCCTCTTCGACTGCCGGAACCCGGCAACCTCCCCCGCCGCGACGGCCCGCCGGATCGGCGCCCGACCGCACCGCGCCCCCACCTGCGTCGCCCCCGACCGCGTCGCCCCCAATCGCGTCACCACCAGCCACCCCGCCATCGGCCGTGCCCGCCGAACCGCCCGCCGAATCCGAGCCCGTGATCGCGGCACCCACGCCCAACGCTGAAGCCGCCGGCACGGTCCCCGACCTCGCCACCCTCACTGTGGCCTGGAGCGACGGCGTCCTGAGCGGACTCAACCAACGGGCCAAGGTCCGGTTCGCCGGCGGCCGCTGGCTGTCCATCGACGGCGATACGGCGGTGTTCGGCCTCCCCAACCCGATGCACGCCCAACGCTGCGAGGAGTGCCGGCCCGACGTCGAGGCCGCCCTGGGCGCCCACTTCGGTCGGACCATCGCGGTCCGCGTCATCGTCGACGAACACGCAGAAGCGCCCGGATCACCAGGACCGGCCGCCACCGCCACCGAACCGGTGGACGAGTCCACCGAGATCGACCTCACCGATCTCACCGACGCCCACGACGTGGCCGAGACGGGAGTCGACCGCATCACCGCGGCGTTCCCTGGCGCAAAACTCGTGGACCCCCCCTCCGACCGTCTCCTCTGAAACCTCCCCACCTCCAGGAGCTCCCATGTCCGATCCCCTCGACCTCAACGCCATCCTCGGTCAGGCCATGGAGATGCAACAGCAGCTCATGGAGGCCCAGGCCCTCGCCGCCGAAGCCGAGGTGGTGGGCCATTCGGGCGGCGGGGCGGTGCGCATCACCGTCACCGGCGGGCTCGACTTCCGGCAGGTGGAGATCCGCCCCGACGCCGTCGACCCCGACGATGTCGGCATGCTCGAAGACCTCGTGCTCGCCGCCCTCAACGACGCCATGGCCCAGATCGGCGACCTCCAGCAGTCCTCGCTCGGTGGGCTCGACATGGGTGGCCTCCCCGATCTCGGTGGTCTGGGCGGCCTCCCCGATCTCGGTGGTCTGGGCGGACTCGGCGGACTCGGCCTACCGGGCGGCGACGACGAGATCATCGATGCCGAGATCGTCGGCGACGAAGCCGGTACCGCCCGACCGTGACGCTCTACGCCGGCCCGGTGCAGGACCTCATCGACGAGCTCGGCCGCCTTCCCGGCGTGGGCCCGAAGTCGGCCCAACGCATCGCCTTCCACCTGCTCAAGCTCCCCACCGACGACGCCCTTCGGTTGGCCCGGTCCATCGCCGTGGCCAAGGAGCGGGTCACGTTCTGCACCCGCTGCTTCAACATCGCCGAAGGCGCCGAGTGCGGCGTCTGCAACGACGCCCGGCGCGACACCCAGGTGCTGTGCGTCGTCGAGGAATCACCCGACATCGTGGCCGTCGAGAAGACCGGCGAGTTCAAGGGCCGCTACCACGTGCTCCAAGGGGCGATCAGCCCGATCGAGGGCGTGGGCCCCGACCAGATCCGGGTGAAGGAGCTCCTCGCCCGCATCGAGCCCGAGGGCATCACCGAAGTGATCCTGTGCACCAACCCCAACATCGAGGGGGAGGCCACGGCCATGTACCTCGGCCGTCTCCTCAAGCCCCTCGGCCTCACGGTCACCCGGATCGCCAGCGGCCTCCCCGTCGGCGGCGACCTCGAGTACGCCGACGAACTCACCCTCGGTCGGGCCCTCGAAGGCCGTCGCGAGATCGAATAGACCAGAACGAAAAGGGGTCCGACGCCCAAGAGCCGGGCCCGCTGGAACTCGTGCGGCCTCGCCGGTCCGGCGAGTCTCGACACCGGAACCGGGCGAGGGTCAGTAGGCCTCGACCAGGATGGCGTCGCCCTGGCCGCCACCCCCGCAGAGAGCCGCGGCGCCCTTGCCGCCACCTCGGCGCTTGAGCTCCAGGAGCAGGTGCAGGGCCAAGCGGTTGCCGGACATGCCGATGGGGTGGCCGAGGGCGATGGCCCCGCCGTTGACGTTGGTGATCTCGGAGGTGATGCCGAGGGTGGCCATCGAGGCCACACCAACGGCGGCGAAGGCCTCGTTCAGCTCGAACAGGTCGAGGTCACCGACGGCCATGCCGGCGCGGGCCAAGGCCACGTTGATGGCGTTGGCGGGCTGGTCGAGCAACGACGCTTCGGGCCCCGCCACCTGGCCGTAGCCGAGGATGCGGCCGAGCGGGGCCACGCCGAGGCGCGCCGCCGCGGCTTCGGAGGCCACGATCACGGCCGAACCGCCGTCGGAGATCTGCGAGGCGTTCCCGGCGGTGATGTTGCCGGCCTTGTCGAACGCCGGGCGCAGCGCGCCGAGCGAATCGGCCGTGGTCCCCGGGCGCACGCCCTCGTCCTCGGAGAACACGATGGGGTCACCCTTGCGCTGGGGGATCTCCACGGACACGATCTCGGCGTCGAACAGCCCGTCCTTCTGAGCCTTGGCTGCCCGCTCGTGGCTGAGTGCGGCCAGCTCGTCCTGCGGGGCCCGCTCGAGCCCGAGGGTGGCGGCGTACTTCTCGGTGCCGGCGCCCATGGCGCACTGGTCGATGGCGCAGAAGAGGCCGTCGAACATCATCGAATCGACCACGGTCTGGTCGCCGATCCGGTATCCGGCGCGGGCACCGGGCAGCAGGTACGGGGCGTTGG
Source organism: Acidimicrobiales bacterium (assembly GCA_041688815.1). Taxonomy (GTDB): domain Bacteria; phylum Actinomycetota; class Acidimicrobiia; order Acidimicrobiales; family Acidimicrobilacustridaceae; genus Rhabdothermincola_A. The sequence continues at coordinate 12,245 of JBDNHK010000135.1, forward strand.
TCATCGACTCCATGCCGCCGGCGACCACGATGTCGGCCTCGCCGGTCTGGATCATCATGTCGGCCACGTGGATGGCGTTGAGGCCGGACAGGCAGACCTTGTTGATGGTGGTGGCGGGCACGCTGAGCGGCAGCCCCGCGGCCACGGCGGCCTGACGGGCGGTCATCTGGCCGGCGCCGGCCAGGAGCACCTGACCCATGAGCACGGCGTCGACCTGCTCACCGGAGATCCCGGCCCGGGCCAGCGCTTCCTCGATGGCGATGCCGCCGAGATCGGTAGCGGCGAAACCCGCCAGGGCGCCCGACAGCTTTCCGATCGGCGTTCGCGCGCCGCTGAGAATGACGGATCCGGCCATGGTTTCCCTCCCGAGGGTGACAGGCCCGTCAGTGTAGGGACGGAAGGGCTCGATCAGCCAGAGCGCTCAGCTCAGGTCGGCACGATTGGTGCGCAGCGCGTCGCGCTGATCGGCCGGGTTCGCCGGCCACGCCGGGGCTTCGGAAGCAGCACGGGCCGCCCTCTCGATGGCCGATCGCACCATTCGCGCCACGGGGTCGTCGGCTTCGTCGGCCGTTGCGTTCTCCTCCCCGGGGGTCGCCTGCGGGCCCTCGACCAGACGGGGTACGGGAGCGACGCCGGTGGCCACCGGCGCACCGAAGGGCACAACATCGCGCTCGACCAGGGCGTCGGCATGGAGCACGTCCACGGTCTCTGAAGAAGTCGTCACCGCCGCGCTCGGCCGCAAACGGACCGGAGCGGTGACTTCGACGGGAGCCTCGGCATCGGCGAGCAGGCGTTGCGCGTGCTCGCGGTCGTTGCGGGCCCGGGCCACGAGCGCCGCAGCATCGATGTCGCCAGGCATCGGACCCATACTGGACCTTCTTCGTCGTCACGGCCCCGTTCCACGCCAGGACTTGGAGCTCAATGTAGCGAGACGGCCACGCCCAGCGTTGACACATACTCCGATCTCGCCCGGCCGAGGCCCCGGCTCGGTGACTGGACCGTCAGTTTCTTGGCGTCGCGGGCATGGGTACCACTACCTTTTCGACCATGCAGCCGATCCTCGATGCCATCTCGGCGGGCGCCTCCTCCGACGAGTTCGCCCACCTGCCCCTTCCCGACACCTACCGGGCCATCGTCGTCCGCAAGGACGAGCAAGCCATGTTCGAGGGGGTGCCGTCGGCCGAAAAGGACCCCCGCCAGGCCCTCCACCTCGATGAGATCGCCCTCCCCGAGCTGGCCCCGGACGAGGCGGTCATCGCGGTCATGGCCAGCTCCATGAACTTCAACACCGTGTGGAGCTCGATCTTCGAGCCGGTCTCGACCTTCGGTTTCCTCACCCGGATGGGACGTGAGGGGTATTGGTGCCAGCGCCACGACCAGGACTTCCACTCTGTCGGCTCCGACGCGTCCGGCGTCGTGCTGCGGGTGGGTTCCGCCGTGCGCAAATGGAAGCCAGGCGACAAGGTCGTCGTGCACTGCAACTATGTGGACGATCAGGACCACTCGAGCCACAACGACTCGATGCTGGCCGACAACCAACGCATCTGGGGCTTCGAGACCAACTACGGCGGCCTGGCCGATCTGTCGGTCGTGAAAGCCAACCAGCTCATGCCCAAGCCCGCCCACCTCACGTGGGAGGAGTCGGCGGTCAACGCCCTGTGCAACTCCACCAGCTATCGCATGCTCGTGAGCAAGAACGCCGCCCAGATGCAACAGGGCGACGCCGTGCTGGTGTGGGGGGCCACCGGTGGGCTGGGTGGCTACGCCGTGCAGTACGTGCTCAATGGGGGCGGTACCCCCGTCGGGGTGGTGTCGTCACCCGACAAGGTGGAGCTGCTCAAGGAGCTCGGCTGTGAGGCGGCCATCGATCGCCAGGCTGCGGCCTACCGGTTCTGGTCCGACGAGCACACCCAGGACGATTCGGAGTGGCGGCGGCTGGGCAAGGACATCCGGGGCCTCATCGGTCGCGACGTCGACATCGTGTTCGAGCATCCCGGCCGCCAGACCTTCGGGGCGTCGGTCTACGTGGCCGCTCGCGGCGGCAAGATCGTCACCTGCGCCGCCACCAGCGGCTTCATGCTCGAGTTCGACAACCGCCATCTGTGGATGAAGCTCAAGAGCATCATCAGCTCCCACTTCGCCAACTACGCCGAGGCCTGGGCCGCCAACGACCTCATCTGCCAAGGCCGCATCCAGCCCATCCTGTCGGCCGTGTTCCCCCTCGAAGAGACGGGCGAAGCGGCCTTCCAGGTGCACCGCAACCTCCACGAGGGCAAGATCGGGATCCTGTGCCTGGCTCCCGAGGAGGGACTGGGCATCGACGACCCCGACTTCCGCGCCGAGATCGGCGAGGACCGCATCACCGCCTTCCGCCGCCATGGCGCATGAACCAGGAGTGTCCCGATGAGCATCAGCGTGCGCCGACCCGGCGAGAACGACCCCCAGGTGCAGACGACAGAATCGGCCCAGACCCGCCCGTTGCTGACCGAGATCGACCACATCGCCATTGCCGTGCCCGACCTCGGTGAGGCCATCGACTACTACCGCGAGACGTTCGGGGCCGTGGTCGACCACCGCGAGGTCGTCGACAGCGACGGTGTCGAGGAAGCGCTGCTGAAGGTGGCCGAGAGCTACGTGCAGCTCCTCACGCCCACCCGTGACGACTCGACCGTGGCCAAGTGGCTCGAGAAGCGAGGCGGACCCGGAATCCACCACGTCGGCTACCGCGTCACCAGCTGTGCCGAGGCCCTCGACGCCGTGAAGGCCCAGGGCTTCCGGGTGCTCGACGAGCAACCCCGCCGAGGCTCACGGGGCACCACCGTGGCCTTCATCCACCCCAAGGACGCCCTCGGCACCCTGATCGAACTGGTCGAGGAGTGAAACCGGCGCGCCGATGCCCTCAGGGGCAGTTGGTGCGCCGCCAACGATCGACCTCGCCCGACGCGGCGGCCGCCTCACCCTGGGCCGGATAGACATCGATGGCCGCCCGGGCCGCCACCGCGGAACGCGCGTCCTGCACCGTATCGGCCACCCACCTGGTGAAGTCGGTCAGTGCCGTCAGGGGCGCGACCAACGGCGGCGGAGCCGCACCCGTGGCCTGGCGGTAGAGCGCGGCGTCACGCCGGGCATCCACCACGACCCTCTGACGCTCGTCGGGCCAACTGTCCCCGTCCCGAGGCAGCAGATCGACCAGGGGCAGGACGTCGGCCAGCGACGAACAGGTCGTGGCCGACGTCGGCGCGCCGGGCTCGGTGACGGGTGGTGGGAGCACCGACGGCGACGGCGGTCCGATCGACGTCGGGGTGGTGGCCGGCGTCGTGGGGTCGGGGGAGGTCAGCGAGGTGGTGGCCGCGCCGGTCCCGGTGGTCGGTGAAGGAGCGGCGTCGTCCTGCCCACCGCTGCAACCTCCCGCGGCGAAAGCGACAGCAAGGACGACACCGATGACGGCAACGGTTCTCGGACCCACGGGGTCAACTGTACGCGACCATCGCGGCGCACCCGCGACACGACGGGCACGGTGAAAGCCCTGCGGTCGGGCACCAGCTCAGGTCGCGGTCCCCCGCCCGGTACCGTCCCGCTCATGGGTGACCGTACCTTCCGGGTGGTCGAACTGGTCGAAGCCATCGCCGACGCGCTCACCGAGCGGTTCGGACCCGCGGTGTGGGTCGAGGGCGAAGTCGCCTCGATGAGCCGGAGCCGTCACGGTCACGTGTACTTCAACCTCGTCGACCGCAGCAACGAGGCAGGCAACCCGGTGGCCTCCATCCCCGTCGTGCTCTGGGCGTCGGCCCGCGACCGGGTCAACGCCGTTCTGCGCCGCACGGGGAGCATCCGCATCGACGACGGCGTCCGGATCCGCATCCGGGGGCGGGTGGAGATCTACGCCCCCCGGGGTCAGGTGCAGGTGCAGATGCTCGACATCGACCCCACGTACACACTCGGTCTGCTCGGCAACGATCGCGACCGGGTGGTGCAGCTCCTCGAGATCGAAGGGCTACTGCACCGCAACCGTGGCCTGGCTCTACCCCTCGCCCCCCTGCACCTCGGGCTGGTCACCGCAGCGGGAAGCGCGGCCGAGGCCGACCTGCTGCAGACGCTGGCCGACAGCGGGCTGGCGTGGCGGGTCGTGCACGTCGACGCCCGCGTCCAGGGGCTCGGCGCCGAGCGCGAAGTGGCGGCGGCGCTGCGCACCGCCGCCGCCGCAGGGGTCGCGGCCATCGCCCTCGTCCGCGGTGGTGGCGCCCGCACCGATCTCGCCACGTTCGACCACGAGCTCGTGGCCCGCACCATCGCCGACCTCGGGGTACCCGTGTTCACCGGTATCGGCCACGAGACCGACCAGAGCGTGGCCGACCTCGTCGCTCACCGCGCCGAGCGCACCCCGACGGCGTGCGCCACCGCCCTGGTGGAGCACGTGCGGGCCGGAGCGACTCGCGCCGAGACCGCATGGACGGGCATCGCCCACCGGAGCACGGACGTCCTCGACCGAGCCCGGGCCGACAGCACCCATCGAGCGCGCCGGGCCGCCCGAGCGACGCTGTCACGGGCCGAGTTGGCCACCGACCGGCTCGACGCCGTCACCCACCACCTACGCCGCCGTGCGCCCGGTGCCGTCGATGCGGCCTCGGCCCGGGTCGAACGCGATGCCGGTCGGGCCGAGGCGCGCGCCCGTGGCCATCTGCGCGTCCACGAGGAACGCCTGTCCCGTGCCGCATCCAGCTTCCGGACCCAGGGGCCACGCGCCCTGCGCGGCGCCGATCGGAGGGTCGAAGGGCTCAATGCACGAATCGGCGCCCACGACCCGCGACGGGCCCTGGCGCGAGGGTGGTCGATCACCCGGACGAGAACCGGGGACGTGGTCCGTGCCACCATCGATGTCAGCGCAGGCGATCTCGTGGTGACGACGGTCGCCGACGGGAGCTTCATCTCGGCGGTCCTCGCCGACACCCACTCCTCCCTCACCCCCGAAACGGACCGCGACGGAAATGGCTCCTGACCCACTCTCTCCTCCCGAGGAGTCCACCCCCCGCCCGGGGGACGGAACAGACCTCGCCGGGGTCAGCTACGCCGCCGCCGTGACCGAACTGGAGGAGATCCTCGAGCGGCTCGACGGGGATGATGTCGACGTCGACGAGCTCGCCGAGCAGGTCCGGCGGGCGGCGGCGCTCATCGCGCGGTGCCGGGAGCGCCTCGCCTCGACCCGACTCGAGGTCACCCGGATCGTGGCCGACCTCGACACCCTCACGACGAGCGACCCATCGACCGACGACGAGGACGCCGCGGCCGACGACGGGGACGAGGACGACGAGGACGACGCGGCTGACGAAGGGCAACGGTGACCACGACCCCAGGGCCCTCGGCGGCCGACGCCCCGGAAGCTCTGCTGGCCGTGGCGGGCCCGGTCGAGGCCCGCCTGGCCGAGCTGCTGGACCAGGAACGTTCACGCTGGGCCGCGGTGGACCGCGACCTCATCGCCCCGCTCGACACCCTCACCCGTTTCGTGCTCAACGGCGGCAAGCGCCTCCGGCCGGCGTTCTGCCACTGGGCCTACGTCGGCGCCGGCGGTGAGCCCGATGACGACCTGGTGATCGACGCTGGTGCGGCCTTCGAGCTGCTGCACGCGTTCGCCCTCGTGCACGACGACGTGATGGACGGATCAGCCACCCGGCGCGGTGAGCGCACCGTCCACCTCGAGTTCGAGGACCTCCACCACACCCACGAGTGGCGCGGCGAGTCCCGTCGCTTCGGCGAGGGTGTCGCCATCCTCGTCGGCGACCTGGCCGACGTCTACGCCGACCGGTTGATGGGTGCCACTCCCCCCCCGACATTCGCCATGTGGAGCGAGCTGAAGATCGAGCTGAACGTCGGCCAGTACCTCGACGTCCTCGGCACGGCCCGCCCGGGCACCGATTTGGCCACCGCGCACCGCATCGCCCGCTACAAGTCCGGCAAGTACACGATCGAGCGACCGTTGCACGTCGGCGCCGCCCTGTCCGGGCGGTACGACGAGCTCCACGAGTCGCTGTCCGACTACGGGGCCCCCCTCGGTGAAGCCTTCCAACTGCGCGACGACATCCTCGGCGTGTTCGGTGACGCCGCCCGCACGGGCAAGCCCGTCGGCGACGACCTGCGCGAGGGAAAGCCCACGCCGCTCTTGGCCACCGCGGTGCAGTGGGCGAGTGCCACCGATCAGGCCCTGCTCGATCGGGTCGGTGCCGTCGACCTCGCCGACGACGAGGTGGAGGCGCTGCAACAGGTTCTCGTCGACACCGGGGCCAAGGCCCACATCGAGGCCACCATCGGTGACCTCACCGACGTCGCCCTTCACACCCTGGAGCGCTCGCCGCTGCGCCCGGAGGCGATCAGCGCACTGACCGACCTCGCTCATTACGTGGCCGCTCGCGACCTCTGACCGATCGGTTCACGCCACCGCCACGAGCGCCTCTTCGAGGGAGAGGTCGAGCACCCCGATGTCGGCCGCGACGACCGCCAGCCAATCGGGGCGCACGCGGGCGCTGACGATGATCGGGTTGTCGACTTCGCTGTCCTCGACCGCGAACCGCACGAAGTCGAGGGCGTAGTCGGGGGGGCGAACGTCATGGGAGAGCTCGAGCAGGGCATACGGGTCGGGCACCCGGCCGGGCTCTGTGGGCAACAGGGTCACGTAGGGCGACGGCGGCTGGTGGCCACCGCCGGCGAGACCGGGCCCGTCGGCCAATACCACCCCGTGCACGAGTCGGGGCCGCCCACCGGCCACGAGCAGGGCCACCCACGCGCCGAGTCCCCGACCGACGATGGTCAGCGGACCGTGCCCGGCGAGCACCGCGTCGACGTCGGCCATGAGCGACTCGGGGGTGTAGCCACCCCCGACGGGGACACCGGACTCGCCGTGTCCGGTGAAGTCGAGGCCGAGCACCGGTCCTGGCCACCCGGCCGCCCACGCCGGGCACGCGCTCGGCGTGGCCTCACCCAGGCCGTGCAACAACAACAGCGGCCTGCCCTCACCGGACGCCAGGGTGTGCAGCGCGAGATGGAGCCGTCCGCTGGGCAGCAGCTCGGTGGTCCGGGTCATCGGTACGGCTCCAGGAACTCGACGACCAGGTCGGCGATCTGGCGGGGCTGCTCGATGTGCAGGAAGTGGCCGATGTCGTCGAAGAACTCCAGGCGCCCACCGGGTGGGAGGTACGGGTCGACGTCACCCCGGCGGCTCTTCCAACCCATCGGGTCGTCGGCGACCCCGGAGAGCACGCCGAGGAACGGCAGCTCGAGCGCTGCCAGGTGCTCCATCGACCACTGCGGGCGCCACGGGCCGAAACCCCCGAGGTGCAGCACCGGGTCGATCTTCCACCGCCACCCCTCGGGGTCGGGCCGGGCCCCGACGGTCACGAGGTACTCGAGCCATTCGCGGGACAGGCGAGGGTTCATCGGGGCCCGCCGCTCGGCCAGGCCCTCGATGGTGTCGGGGCGCCGTCGGCGATCGTTGCGCCGACGCCGCCGGTCGAGCGAGGACTCGAGATCGGCGCGCCGCAGGCGCTGGCGTTCACGATCGGGAATGTCGGGCGCCGAGTGCTGCGACGGCAGCCCATCGAGGTTGACGAAGGCCCGCGCCAGCGACGGACGGGCGTCGAGGAGGTCGAGCATCTGCCCGCCGCCCTTCGAGTGCCCGAGAACGCACACCGGCCCGTCGCTCAGGAACGTGAGCGCGGCGAAGTGGTCGCGGACGTCGGCGGCCCAGCTGTAGAGGTGGGCGTGCTCGGAGTCACCGTGGCCCCGGGCGTCCCAGGCCACCACCCTCCATCCGGCATCGGCCAGCAGGGGGGCGAACACGTCGAACGTGCGCGAGAAGTCGAAGCCGCCGTGGACGAGAGCCAGGATCGGGGCGTCGGGTTCACCCCACTCGTTGAGCGCCAACCGCAGGCCGCTGCTCGACAGCGACCCGGTGCGATCGGGGGCGCGGGCACCGGGTACGTGTCGTGTCTCGTCGTCGGCCCCCACGGGGAAGGATCGTAGAGGTTGTCGGCAACGCCCCCTACGCTCGCCTGAATGCTCTCCCCCGCGATCGAGGCCGCCCGGCGTCGCACGTTCGCCATCATCAGCCACCCCGACGCCGGCAAGACCACACTCACCGAGAAGTTCCTCTTGTACGGCGGGGCTCTCAGCTCCGAGGCCGGGGCGGTGAAGGCCCGATCCGGTCGGCGTTCGGCCACGTCGGACTGGATGGCTCTCGAACAGCAGCGAGGAATCTCCATCACCTCCACGGTGCTGCAGTTCCCCTATCGCGACTGCGTGGTCAACCTGCTCGACACCCCGGGTCACCGCGACTTCTCGGAGGACACCTACCGGGTGCTGGCTGCGGCCGACGCCGCGATCATGGTGCTCGACGCGGCCAAGGGCATCGAGCCCCAGACGCTGAAACTGTTCGAGGTCTGCCGTGAGCGCGACATGCCGCTACTCACGTTCATCAACAAGTGGGACCGTCCCGGACGTGACGCGTTGGAGCTGCTCGACGAGATCGAGAAACAGATCGGGCTCGTGGTCACCCCGGTCACCTGGCCGGTCGGGATCCCCGGCGACTTCCGTGGCGTCATCGATCGTCGGGACGGGCTCTTCACCCGCTTCACCCGGGTGGCCCGCGGGGCCACCGAGGCCCCCGAGGAGGTCGTGAGCCCGCAGCAGGCGGCCGACGAAGAGGGACCCTCGTGGGACACGGCGCTCGAGGAACTGTCGCTGCTCGACGAGGTCGGGGCCGATCTCGACGTCGAGCTGTTCGTCGGCGCCCAGTCCACTCCGGCCTTCTTCGGTTCGGCCCTCACCAACTTCGGGGTCCGCAAGCTGCTCGACGCGGTCATCGACCTCGTACCGGCGCCCAGCGCCCGCGACGACATCGAGGGCAAGCCTCGGGCCCTCGATGCGCCGTTCTCCGGTTTCGTGTTCAAGGTGGCAGCGAACATGGACCCGTCGCACCGCGACCGCATCGCCTTCCTCCGGGTGTGTTCGGGGGCCTTCGAGCGCGGGATGGTCGTCACCCACGGACCGACCGGTAAGCCGTTCACGACCAAGTACGCCCACCAGGTGTTCGGCTCCGAGCGCGAGACGATCGACGAGGCCTACCCGGGTGACGTGGTGGGCCTGGTGAACGCCACCGACGTGCGGGTGGGCGACACCCTCTGGCTCGACGAGCAGGTCGAGTTCCCGTCGATCCCGAGCTTCGCCCCGGAGCACTTCACGGTGGCCCGAGTGCGCGACACCGCCCGGTTCAAGCAGTTCCGGCGGGGCATCGCTCAGCTCGACGAGGAGGGGGTGGTGCAGGTGCTGCGCGACGCCGACCAGGGCGACCAGGCCCCGGTCCTCGCGGCGGTCGGGCCCATGCAGTTCGACGTCGCCGTCTACCGCCTCGAGAACGAGTTCGGGGCCCCGGTCGAACTGTCGCCGACCAAATACCGCATCGCCCGGCGCACCGACGGTCCCAGCGCGACAGCCCTGCGCGGCATGAGAGGTGTCCGGGTGCTGGGACGAGCCGACGGTACTCTCATGGCGTTGTTCGAGAGCCAGTACTGGCTGGAGCGCCTCGAGCACGACAACCCCGAACTGGTGCTCGAACGCCTCGTCGCCGAAGGTGGCGTCGGCTGAACCGATCGATGCGACGAGGTGCGATGGACGAACCCGGCAGGCCCTACGCACCCTCCTCGGGATCGGAACCTCCTCCCCGGGGCCGGCGACCGCCGTGGCTCGGTCCGGCCGCCGTGCTGCTGACCCTCGTGGTCCTGTGGGGTGGGTACGCCCTCCTCGCCGACCGCTCCTCGTCGAACCAGTCCGACACGGCCACCGCCGCCACGACCGATCCTGGCGCCGACGCCACTTCGGCCGTCGAGCCGGTCGACGAACAGGAATCCGCAGCCACCACCGAGGCGCCACTGCCCGCCTACGACGGTTGGGTGAACCCGGCCAGCTCCGGGCAGATGTGGAGCGAGAAGGTGCCGGGCATCCTCACGTTCCGCGGCAACCCCACCCGTTCGTACTACGGCACCGGGCCCGTGCCGACCGCACCCCAGGTGCTGTGGACCTACCCCGAGGGCAACATGTGCGGGAACTCCTCCGACGGGGGGAGCACGCAGACCTGGTGCGGCACGGGGTGGACCGGCCAACCGAACGTGTACGAGAAGAACGGTCAGACCCTGCTGTCGTTCGGCGCCTACGACTACGCCATCCACTGGCTCGACGCCGACACCGCAAAGAACGTGCGGGCCCCGTTCAAGACCGGCGACATCATCAAGGGCACCGTCACCACCGACCCCGACGGCTACCCCCTCACCTACTCGGGTTCGCGTGACAACAACTACCGGATCATGGCCACCGACCGGGGCGACCAGGCCGTCGAGCTGTGGCGGCTGAACGCCCTCGACTACGGCGTACGCAAGGTGTGGAACGACGACTGGGACGGGTCGGGCCTGGTCATCGACGACTACCTCTTCGTAGGCGGTGAGAACAGCTGGTTCTACATCTTCAAGCTCAACCGGGGCTACGACGCCGCCGGCCTGGTGACGGTGAACCCCGAGCTCGTGTTCAAGACCCCGAGCTGGGACGCTCAGCTCGATCAGGTCATCAGCGACCGGCAGTACTCGATCGAGAACTCGGTCGCCGTCTCGGGCAACACCGTGTACTTCGCCAACTCGGCCGGGCTGATCCAGGGCTGGGACATCACCGACCTGAAGGAAGGGCGCGAGCCCACGCAGGTCTTCCGCTTCTGGACCGGCGACGACACCGACGCCTCCATCGTCATCGACCCGGACGGCTTCCTGTACGTCGGGTCGGAGTTCGAACGCCAGAACGCCCGCTCGATCGAGGTGGGCCAGATCATGAAACTCGATCCTCGCAAGCCCGACAACCCGATCGTGTGGTCGGTCAAGGAACAGGCTGCGGGCAAGCAGGGCATCTGGGGCACGCTCGCCCTGGCCAACGGGGTGGTGTACGCCGACACCAATTCCGGCCGGGTGCTCGGCATCGACCAGCAGACCGGCCAGATCCTCTGGGAGAAGCAGCTCGGTTCGCAGACGTGGCAGTCCCCGGTGGTGGTCGACAACCGGCTGATTCTCGGCGACTGCAAGGGGGTGCTGCGGTCCTACGACGTGAGCAACCCACGGGTCGATCCCCCCGAGGTGTGGGCGCTGCAGCTCGACGGATGCATCGAGGCCACCCCGGCGGTCTGGAAGGGCCGGATCTACGTGGGCACCCGCGGCGGGAAGATGTACGCCATCGGCGATCCGCCGGCCGGCTCCGCCCCCGCTCCGGCCGCGTCACCGGTGGCCGCTACCAGGTGATCTCCCCGCACCCCGTGTGGGTGTCGGGCTCGACCTGCAGGGTGGCATGCCCCATCCCGAGGTACGCGCCCCTCAGTTGAGGCTCTCCCGGGCCCCGTCCCGGGTCGCGGCGGCGACGCCGCCCCCGTGAGAGTGCCCAGCACCGTGAGCGTGTGTCTGGCCTTCGTCGAACGCCGGACCAGCCTCGCGCTACCGTCTCCCCGCGGCGAGAGTTGACACTCCGGGCCGCCGACGACTGGAATCTCGGCGCTCGCGGCACAGGGGAACGCCGCACGGGTACCGAGGCGCCGGCGGATCTCCGGCGACGAGACAAGGACAACACCACATGACCGAAGTCCTGGCCGCAGCTGAAGGCGGCTGGCAGACCTTCACGCTCGATTCCGCCGAATGGGCGTGGCTCCTCTTCCTGGTGGGCGTCGCCCTCCTGGCCCTGGTCGTCGGGGTCGTGCTGATGCGCGGCGTGCTGGCCCACGAGCAGGGCACCGAGAAGATGCAAGAGGTCGCCGGCGCCATCCAGGAAGGGGCGCTGGCCTACCTGAAGCGGCAGTTCCGGACCATCGCCGTCATCGTGGTGCCGGTGGCCGTCATCGTGTTCGTCACGTCCACAGCCGTCGACAAGCCCGACGGCCAATCTGCGCTCACCTACGCCCAGAGCGGGGCGTGGCGCACCGCGGCCTTCGTCATGGGCTGCCTCTTCTCCGGTGCCATCGGCTTCTGCGGCATGTGGCTGGCCGTTCGCGGCAACGTACGCACCACCGCTGCGGCCCGCCGCAGCGACTTCCCCGCCGCGCTCCGGATCGCCTTCCGTACCGGCGGCGTGGCTGGCCTGCTGACCGCCGGCCTGGGCCTGCTCGGCACGGTGATCATCATCATGGTGTTCCAGAACACGGCCACCGCCATCCTCATCGGCTTCGGCTTCGGCGGCTCGCTGTTGGCGCTGTTCCTGCGCGTCGGCGGCGGCATCTTCACCAAGGCCGCCGATGTGGGCGCCGACCTGGTGGGCAAGGTCGAGGCCGGCATCCCCGAGGACGATCCCCGCAACCCGGCCACCATCGCCGACAACGTGGGCGACAACGTGGGCGACTGCGCCGGCATGGCTTCCGACCTCTTCGAGAGCTTTGCCGTCACCCTGGTGGCGTCGATCATCCTCGGCGTGTCGGGCTTCCGAGGCGTCGGCCTCGGCCCGGAGGACACGGCCAAGGGCCTCATGTTCCCGCTGATCGTGATGGGGATCGGGCTTCTGGCCTCGATGGTGGGCATCTTCCTGGTGCGGGCCCGCCCGGGTGAGACCAGCGCCCTGAAGGCCATCAACCGGGGCATCTACATCGCCCAGGCGCTGGCGGTCGTGGGTGCCGGCCTGGTGGCCTTCTTCTACATCGGGAACCCGGCCGGCGCCACGGTCTCGAACCTGGGTGCTCGGGTGTTCGGTGCCATCGTCGCCGGGGTCGTCCTCGGCTTCGCCGCCTCCAAGATCACCCAGTACTTCACGTCCACCGAGACCGAGCCCGTGCAGGAGATCGCCAAAGCGGCCCGCACCGGCCCCGCCACGACGGTCCTCGAGGGCATCTCGTCGGGCCTCGAGTCGGCCGTGTGGGCCATCATCGCCATCGCCGTCGCCATCGGTGTGGCGCTGACCCTCGGCGGAGGCAACATCGGCTTCGCCCTCTACCTGGTGGCCCTCACCGGTATCGGCATGCTGGCCACCACCGCCATCGTGGTGGCCGAGGACACGTTCGGCCCCGTGGCCGACAACGCCGCCGGCATCGCCGAGATGTCGGGCGAGTTCGAGGGCGAGCCCGAGAAGATCATGGTGAGCCTCGACGCCGTGGGCAACACCACCAAGGCCGTGACCAAGGGGTTCGCCATCGGTTCGGCGGTCATCGCCGCCGTGGCGTTGTTCGCCTCGTACTCCGAGACGATCGCCAAGAGCACCCTCGACGCGGCCACCGTGGCCCAGGCCGAGATCAGCGGCACCCTGGCCAGCCTCGTACAGATCAACGTGGCCGACCCGAAGACGTTCATCGGTCTGCTGATCGGTGGTTCGGTGGCTTTCCTGTTCTCGTCGCTGGCCATCAGGGCGGTGTCACGCACGGCCGGAACGGTGGTGCAGGAGGTGCGCCGCCAGTTCCGCGAGAAGCCCGGGATCATGGACGGCTCCGAGCGCCCGGACTACGGCCCGGTCATCGACATCTGCACCACGGCCTCGCTGCGCGAGCTGGCCACGCCGGCATTGCTGGCGGTGCTCACCCCGGTGATCATCGGGTTCGGCATCGGCTACCTGGCGCTGGGCGCCTTCCTGGCCTCGGCCATCGTGACCGGTCAGTTGATGGCCAACTTCTTGTCCAACTCGGGTGGGGCGTGGGACAACGCCAAGAAGTACATCGAGGACGGCAACGAGGGCGGCAAGGGGTCCGAGGCCCACAAGGCGGCGGTGATCGGCGACACCGTCGGCGATCCGTTCAAGGACACCGCCGGCCCGGCTCTGAACCCGCTGATCAAGGTGATGAACCTGGTCTCGCTGCTCATGCTGCCGGCCATCATCAGTCTGAAGGACAACGACGTGCGGTTCGTGATCGCCGGGGTGGCCCTTCTCGTGGTGCTCGGCGCGGTGATCTTCTCGAAGCGCCAAGGCTCGAACATGGTCGACGAAGTCGCCAACGCCGCCGACGACACCCAAGCAGTGGCCGTCATGAACGGTGACCGCGACGCCACACTGCGCCAGGCCATCGACCTGTGGATCGACGATCTCGGCCACCGCGACCACGAACTGCGGGAGCGCCTCATCGCGGTGCGGTCGTCACTCCCGGAGGACGCCAGCCCGTAGGGCGCCGCCCCCACGCTTCTTGGCCCGGGGGCGGAGCGTGATGCCCGAGGGAGCGAGCCGCTCCTTCTTCTTCTCGGGCGTGCTCCCGGCTTCGGCGAGGAACTCGGCGTTGACCTTCTCGGTCCGGCCGAAGTTCCAACGCACCAGGAACCCGTTGGCGGCCACGGCCAGCACGACGCCGATCGCCAGCGGGTGCACCAGTGCGGCGGCGTAGAGCGCACCCAGCACGAAGACCGGGAACCAGAGCCAGAAGAACCGGTACCAGAGGCGGCTGCGCTGGAAGCCCACGAAACCGACGGCGAGGCGGGCGTCGGCCGCAGTCTCCTGAAGGCGGGCGACGCGCACCAGGCGGCGGATCTGCTTGCGACGCACCTTGTCGGTGGCGTTCCAGGTGTTGGCGAACCCAGCGTCTGGGGCTGGTCGCGGAGTGGTGGATCGAGCCATGGGGTGCACCATGCCGGACGACGCAGCCCCCACAAGTCCCCGCGCTCCTTGGTCACGTACCGTTCACATTTAGGAGTGGGCAGGGGTGATGACAGGACCGTGACCCTCCCACGCGGAAGGGCCCGGCGGACGAACCGCCGGGCCCTCTCCGAAACTACGAGTTGCTGATCAGCCGATGGTTCAGCTGACCGACGTCGGGGTCTTGACGGAACCCCCGTCGCTGTACCCCTCGTGGGTGCCGGCGAAGTCCGGGTAGGCGAGCACGCCCATCTCCGGCAGATCGAGTCCGGCTTCTTCTTCGCCCTGGTCGGAGCGGATCCCGCCCTTGGTGAGGGCGTTCTGGATCTTGAAGAAGGCGGAGGCGATCCCGAACATCACCGACCAGATCATCACGATGCCGGCGAGCTGGGACAGAAGCTGACCGCCCCCGTTGCCACCGTAGAAGAGGCCGGTGACCCCTGCGGCCACACCGTCGGCGTCGACGGAGGTGGTGGTGCCGTTCCAGCCGAGGCCGGCGCCGCCGGCATCGATGCCGAGGATCATGGCAACCCACGGATCGACGAAGGTACAGGGAGCGGTGATGATCACCAGACCGGCAAGCATCCCGTTGGCCATCATGGCCGGGTCGGGCTTCCCCGTGCGGGTCCAGATCCACAGCATGGCTGCGAAGCCGCCGAAGGAGCCAGCGATGGCGGTGTTGGCGGCAATCAGGCCGATCTGCGGGTCACTCGAGGCGAAGGTCGATGCGGCGTTGAAGCCGAACCACCCGAACAACAGGATGAAGGTACCGAACATGGCCATCGGAATGTGACGGCCCGGCAGGGCCCGGGGCTTGCCTTCCTTGGTGAACTTGCCCAGGCGGGGTCCCAGCACGATGGCACCGGCCAGAGCGGCGGCACCGCCCATGGCGTGCACGACACCGGAGCCGGCGAAATCGACGTAGCCGTTGCCCCACTCCAGGGAGTTGCCGAGCTTGCCCAGCCAGCCGCCACCCCATGTCCAGGCACCGAACAGCGGGTAGTAGATCGCCCCGCAGAACAGGCCCCAGACGATGAAGGACTTGAACTTCCAGCGCTCGGCCATCGACCCCGTGGGGATGATGGCGGTGGTGTCCATGAAGGCCACCATGTACAAGAAGAACGCCATGAGGGCGCCGGAGTTGAGCAGGTCGCCACCGGTCCAGCCGGTGCCGGCCCATCCGCCCTGCCACAGGAACACCCAGTTCCCACTGCCGATGAGCGAACTGCCCACCGCCTGCGAGAAGCCGTAGTCGAATCCGGGAAGCAGGTAGTAGTAGCCACCGAACATGAACGGGGCCCGACCAGGAAGAAGGCCACGAACCCCAGGAAGAAGATCCCCAGGTTCGTGCTCACCACGTGGGCGGCGTGCTTGGCCCGGCAGAAGCCGGTCTCGACCATGGCGAATCCGGCCTGCATGAAGATCACCAGGGCGGCACCGATGACGATCCAGACGAGGTTGCCGGACTGGATGGCCCGGTCGGCCGTGGTGGCCACCGTGGCCATGTCCACCTCGACGACCTCACCGGCCTCCTGGGCGAAGGCGGTGCCGGCGGTGACCAGCAGCGTGGTGAGGGCCACACCCGCACCGACGGCGAGACGCTTGGGCGTCACGAGGGAGCTCCGGAGAGTGAGGCTCTCGGACGAGAGCGTGGGAAGGGACCGCGTCGAGGCCATCAGAGGGCCTCCACGCCACGCTCACCGGTGCGGATGCGCACGACCTTCCCGACCGAGGTGATCCAGATCTTGCCGTCACCGATCTTGCCGGTCTTGGCGGCCTCGGCGATGGTGTCGACGACCTTGTCGGTCTCGGTCGCGTCGACGAGGACCTCGACCTTCACCTTGGGAAGGAGGTCGATGGTGTACTCCGCGCCGCGATAGGTCTCGGTGTGCCCGCCTTGGCGGCCGAAGCCCTTGACTTCGTTCACCGTGAGTCCCTGAACTCCGACGGCTCTCAACGCGTCCTTCACCTCCGCCAGCTTGTGCGGCTTGATGACCGCGGTGATCAGATGAACCATTGCTCCTCCTCGTTTCGGTGCCACGACACCCCGGTGGACTACGGGCGACGGCGCTGTCAGCCCTTACGACGCGTGCGGAGCAGGGTGCTCCGTCTGACGCATTGCTGACGTTAAGGACGAGCCGTTTCCCCCCCCGTTTTCTCGGTGTTACCGGTTCCGGGCGGTTTGCTGACACTTTTCTTACGTATCATCGCTGGACGCGGCGGCTCTTCTGGACCTCACCGGGCCGGCGGGACACGCGGTATCCCTCGCGCTCCAGAGCCCAGGTGACGGACTCACGAACGGCCCGGTCGTCTTCGGCGATCACCAGATGCCCAACCATGGCCCCGGGTCTGCTCCGATCGGGTGAGAAGAGGTCGCTTACCTCACGTTGCCCCGACACGTCGTAGCGTGTCCGGGTGCCTACTTCGACCTCTTCTCCCCCCGCCCCCCGGTACCGTCGTCGCCTCGTCGCCGGCGGGGCCGCCCTGGCTCTCGCCGGTTTGTTGCTCGGGGCCTGCAGCTCCGACAGCAGCGAGTCGTCGTCCACCACCACCGACCCCGCCGCGGCCACCACCACGACCGTGGTGAAGACGTCGTCACTCGACGGGGTCGAGGTGTCCAAGGACATCGCCGTCAAGCCGGAGGTGAAGTTCGAGCCGTCCTTCGCCGAGCCCGACACCACCAAGGTCGACTCCCGGGTGATCGTCGAGGGCACGGGTGAGACCGTGACCGACGGCCAACGGGTGACCCTCGACTACTCCGTGGTCAGCGGAGTCGACGGTAGTGAACTAGAGACCACCTGGGGCCAGAAGCCCGAGGTGGTGCCGCTCGACAGCAACCTGCTGGAGGGCATCAAGAACGCGCTCGTCGGCCAGAAGGTGGGGGCCCGCGTCCTGGCCACGTCCTACGCCCAGGAGATCTGGGTGCTCTTCGTGTTCGACATCCGCAGTGCCGTCACCGTGCCGACCCGCGCCTCGGGCGAGGCGGTCACGCCGCCACCGGGCCTGCCCACCGTGACCGAGGAGGGCGGGGCGCCGAAGATCACCCTCACCGGTGACCCGGCCCCGACGACGCTCGTCATCCAACCCCTCATCAAGGGCACCGGCCCCGAGGTGCAGTCCGGACAGACCGCAACCGTGCAGTACGTGGGCGTGAAGTGGTCCGACGGCTCCGTCTTCGACTCCTCGTGGCAGCGGGGTGAGGCCGTCGACTTCCCGCTCGATCCGGGCAGTGTGATCATCGGCTTCTCCGAGGGCCTCGTCGGACAGACCGTGGGCTCGCGGGTGATGCTCATCATCCCGCCCGACAAGGGCTACGGGGCCCAGGGCAACCAGCAGGCCGGCATCTCGGGCACCGAGACGCTGGTGTTCGTGATCGACATCCTGGCCGCCTCGTAGCTCGACGGCGTTCCCCCCCACGGACCCGCCCGACCCCAACCGAACCTGTCTACGAACGCTGCCCCATAGGGCAGTGAAGCGCGACGGGTTCGGAGATTGGGGCGACAGGTTCGGAGATGGGGACGTGGGGTTCGCCCCCGGAGGGTCAGGCCACGGCGGTGGGGCTGTCGAACCCGGCCGGCAGGTAGAGCCCCATCGACAGATTCTCGAACATGCCGTAACCGACTCTGCCGTCGCTGGTCTCGTAGCGGCTGAGGGTCTCGTTGAGCCACGACAGCTCGGCGCGGGCCTCGGCAGTGGAGAGGTCGTGGGTGAGGCCTTGCACCACCAGGCCGCCCTGGTCGACGCCGTGACCCCACGTGCCGTCGTACAGGTACCCCGACCCGCCCTTGAGGTACACGGTGCGCAACGGGGTGACCCGGATGCGCAGATCCGACGCACCGGCGCCGCTGAAGGAGACCTCGGCCCCGGCCACCTCTCGGGTACCCGGGATGTACTCGATCTCGATCTCGGGGCGACCGAGGTGGTCGTCGGGCCGGTCGGCCTCGATGTCCCACACCCGCACGGCCTCCTGGCCGACCCGGGTGCCGTCGTGGATCTCGTCGATGGTGATCTTCACCATGTGGTCGTCGAACTGCATGGGCAGCCAGTTGTGATGAAACCCCATAGGGGTGCCCTCGGACCGGGATGCCGCCGGATCGACCGGTTCGGGCACCCCGACAGGCCGGATCCCCCAGGAGTGGTCGCGGGCGCCGAACCAACGGTCGGGGGTGACGACGAAGTTGCGGCCGGCGGCTTCGAGGGTGCCGGTCCACGCCCCCACCTGGGCGAAGCGACACGTGTCCTGGGTCATGACGTCGTTGGCCCGGCTGACGGTCTTGGGCTCCTCGAGAGCGCGCACAGTGCCGTCGAAGACCAGATCGAAGGCGATGCCCCACTCGTTGGGCTCGCACACCACCCGCAGCTTCCGCAGGCCATCGAGCACCTCGACGCGCAGCGGCCCCACCGCGCTGTCCATCCGGTCCTCGGTGAGGTGGCGCGAGGCTCGAACGGTGTGCTGGGTGTCGCCGATGGAGACCGAGACGAAGGCGTCGGTGATACCGAGGTTCGGGTACTGACCGAGCCCGGTGACGAGGAACACCTCGTCGGTGCTGCCGTGCAGGTTGAAGTAGTAGCGGTCGTAGAAATTGGGGCTCTGCGGTGACACCGTGCCGATGGGCTCGGGGATCTGATGCCCGAGGTAGTCGTCGAGTCGGCTGATCGGCATGATGGCTCCC
>JBDNHK010000041.1:0-4228 GCA_041688815.1 Acidimicrobiales bacterium
CTGGAAGTACCCCGGTCTGACGGACGGGGTGGGTGTGGGGATCATGCCGCGTTGGTGGTCTCGTAGTCGAGGGGGCTGAGGCCGTCGTTGTAGCTGTGGCGACGGTGGGGGTTGTACTTATGCGGGTGATCCCGTCAAGGACTTCTTCACGAGGCGTCGTGTTCGAGGCGGTCGAGTAGCCCGTCGAAGATCTTGGTGCGACCGATCTGGCCTTTGGCGGCGGCGTCCTCGCGTTGCTTGCGGAGGGTCGGCCGGAACTCGATGGTGGTGACGAAGAAGGTGCAGCCTTCGCAGATCGACTCGAAGTGGCAGTCCATCTCGACGGGCCTCGCGCAGTAGCCGTTGCCGAGCATGCGGCGGTGCATCTCGCCGCGGAGCTTGCGCATCTCGGCGCCTTCGTCGTCGCTGGGGAGCTGGCGGGGTTGGTCGTAGAGGGCTTCGACCTTCTCGGTGACAGCGAAGTACTCGTCGGCGACGGTCTTGTCGGCGATGCGGGCGTAGATCATCGTCATGGCGAGGGTCTTGTGGCCGAGCAGTGCAGCGATGGCGTCGAGGCTCATGCCCCGGTTGATCGCCTGGGTGGCCAGGGTGTGGCGGAGCTGGTGGGCGGTGACGTGACCGATCCCGGCTTGGTGGCTGAGACGGCTCAGCGCGGTGGTGACCCGCAGCGAGGTGACGGGCCGGTTGCGTTCGAGGAGGAGGCGGTCAGAGCGCAGCCCGGTGGGCCGGTGGTTAGCAATCCAGTCGTCGAGCATCTCCTTGAGCTGGGGGTGCAGCGGGATGTAGCGGTCGTTATGGAGTTTGCCGACGGGGATCCGTAGCCAGAACGCGGAGCCGATCTGGACGACGGCGTCGACGGTGAGGCCGAGCAGTTCGCTCTTGCGGATCCCGGTGCGGGCCAGCAGCTCGACGATGAGTCGCGACAGCGGGTCAGCATCGGCGCGTGAGGTGCGCATGAGCTTGGTGGCCGCCGCGTCGTCGAGGAAGCGTGGCAGGGGCTTGTCGACGATGGGGAGGTCGCCGGTGAAGATGAGCGGTCGTTGCGGCGGGTGCGGGTAGCCCCATTCGGTGATCCGGTCGAAAAAGCAGTGCAGGTTGATCAGCCGGTTCTTGACGCTGATCCGGCTCAACGGCTTGGCGGTGTAGCGCCCGTGCTTGGTCGACACCCAGGTCTTGTAGTCCTCGATGTGGTGGCGTTCGAGGTCGGCGCAGCTGGCTACGTCAGGATGGGTCTCGGCGAGCCAGGTGCCGAACTCGCGCAGGTCGGACTCGATGTGTTTGGTGGTGTTCGGACGCAGACTCAACTCCACTTGGGCGACGTAGCGCCGAGCGCTGTCGGCGAACCCGGGCGCGACGACCGCCCATCCGGTGACCGACACCGGGGGCTTCGATGCTGGCCGCCGGTGGGTGTCGAGCTGACCGGCGTGGAACAAGGTCAACTGGAGGCGGTGGAAGATCGACGCGATGTTCCTTCCCGCGGCGGGAGTGCCACGGCGTTCGAACGCGTCGATGAACTGGGCGCGGGCCGATTCGAAGTCGGGGGCGGTGACGGCCTCGGCGGCCGCACCCGTGACGGCCGTGATCTTGGCCAGCGTGGACCACTGCAACGCAACGTCCTCGATGGCCAGGCGCAGCGGTGTGCACGCCTCGACGAACCAGGCGTGCCCAGCCGGGTTCCAGCGACGCGCCGCGATCCCCAGCCGCAGATCAGCGCCGACGATCACCGCCGCGTTGGCCTGCAGACGTCCGGTGGTGAGGAGCCAGGCAACGAACCGAGGTGCCCGCCGTGTCGCCTCCAGCTGTTCGTCGAAATTCATCGAGTCCCAGCCGCCACCACGATCGATACGTCCGCAGCAGGTCTTCGCCGACCGGACCGTCGAGGGCCACGGCCTCATGGTGGCCGCGTGGTGGGCCTCGATGAAGCAGGCGACGCGGTCCTCGGCGACCGGGCTGAGTTTCCGGGCGGCGGGCATCAGTGCGCCGCCAGCGCTTGCGCGTCGATCGCCTCGGACGCCCGCCGATACTCGCCCGCGAGCCAGTCGTTGGCGAGATGCAGATAGATCCGCGTTGACTCGATCGAGCGGTGCCCGGCCTGGGCTTGGATCGCTTCGAGGGCCATGCCTGCTTCGCGGAGCCGGGTGAAGCACGTGTGACGGAGCTGATGGCAGGTCAACCGTTTGAGACCGGCACGAGCACGGGCGCCAGAGACGATCTCATCCAGCCCCGACGCGCTCAGCGGCTGCCCCCGGCGCGGGCCCTTCAACACAACGAAAACACGGTCCGAGCTCGACGTCGAGGGCCGTTCGGTCTCGAGGTAATCGGCGACGGTGGCGAAGAACCGCTTCGACACCGGGATGATCCGCTGGTGCCCTCCTTTGCCCTCGGCGACGAACAGGCGGTGCTCACCCGGCCTCACGTCCTCGAGCCGCAAGCCCAGGACCTCGCAACGCCGCAGCCCACCGAACAGCATCGCTTCGACCATGGCCCGGTCCCGGCGAGTACGCAGCGACGCCATGAACACGTCGACCTCGTCAGGGTCGATCACCCGGGGCAAGGTGCGGGGCGCCCGGATGAGGGGCACCCCACGAACCGCGCGCTGGCCAGGGCGCCGGACCGCCAAGCCACGAGGCACCGGGTTGCGTGTCACGCCGGCGTCGCCACGGATGATCTGCTACTCGTAGAGACCGGCGATGGTCGCCAGTCGACGCTTGATCGTGCGAGCCGACAGGCCCGCCTCGCCGTCCTCGATCCGCACCACCGTCGCGCCGTGGCGCGGCTGGCGTTGCGCTTTGATGAACGCGAGCACGTCGGCGGTCTCTACCTCGACCGGATCCTTGTCGATGACCGAGAAGAACACCTTCAGATCGAACGCGGTGGCCAGCACCGTGTTCCACCGGGCCCGAGCGGTCACCAACTCGATATAGGCGTCGAGCAGTGGATGACCAACGCGGATCACCTCACCGCCAGCAGCCCCCTGGGCGCGGACCAAGCACGGCATGAACGACACAGCGGTCTCCGATCGAGCGGGTGACCCCACCCTGACCGACCCCAACGGCCGGCAGGTGGATCACCCGCATATCGTGACCAGGTTTCGATCCAGTCGAAGATCGCCAGGGCGAGCTGCTCGCGGGTGGCCCAGTGGTGCTGGTCGAGGAGCTCGCGTTGCAGTCCGGAGAAGAACGCCTCGGCGACGGAGTTGTCGTAGCAGTCGCCGACTGTGCCCATCGATCCGAGGAGTCCGGCTGTTCTTAGCCGGGTTCCGAATAGCCAGGATGTGTAGTTCCCGCCGTGGTCGGAATGGGCGATGACCTGATCTCGGGGTGGCTGGCGTCGCCAGGTGGCCATCTGCACGGCGTCGGCGACGAGCTCGGCTCGCATGTGATCAGCGATCGACCACCCGACGACCCGCCGGGACCAGGCGTCGAGGACCACCGCGAGGTACACCTTGCCGGTTCCGGTGCGGTGCTCGGTGACGTCCATGACCCACAGACGGTCGGGTCCTTCTGGGTCGAAGGCCCGGTTGACCAGATCGTCGCTGATGTCGCCGTCACCGGGTCGGGTGCAGCCACCACGTTTCTTGTAGTGGATCCCCACCGCGCCGCACACGCGCATGAGCCGGGCGGTCGTGGTTCGTGAGCAGCCCTCGCGTCGACCGAGGCGCAGCTCGTCACGCACCCTCGGCATGCCGTAGGAATGCCGGCTCATCTTCCAGATGTCGAACACCGTGTTGGCCCGCTGCGCCTCAGCGAGCTCGGCGTCGGTGACCGGCTCGGCCCGACGTTGGTAGAAGCCTGAGGTCGACACCTTCATCACCCGGCAGCACACCGAGACAGGCAGGTCCGAGCAGTGCTCGGCGATGAAGGTGTAGATCATTTTGGGAGGACGTTCTCCGCGGCGAAGTACGCGGCCGCGCGCTTGAGGATCTCGACCTCGAGCTTCGCCACCCGCAGCTCCCGGCGCAGCTTCACCAACTCGTCGCGATCCGCGCGGGTCAACCCGTCGGTGCGGCGACCCTCGTCGAGGTCGGCCCGGCGCATCCAGTTCCGAAGGCAGCTATCGGAGATCCCGAGGTCCTCGGCGATCCGAGCGACCGGTTTCTCGCCCATCCGGGCCAACTCAACAGCACGCTGACGGAACTCGGGCGGATGTGGTCTGGGCATCTGGACTTCCTTTCCGAGACGACCACGGTCGCCTCAGGTCGAATGTCCGTCAACCCGGGGTACTTCCA
>JBDNHK010000136.1:0-3670 GCA_041688815.1 Acidimicrobiales bacterium
AGCCTCTGGCTGACTGAACCCCGGGCAGTTCTGTTGGCCAACACCGGGCAGTTCTACTGTCCGCCGCCGGGCAGGACGCACTGACCGTTGACAGTCCTCGCCCGCATGGCCTGCGGACTCAAGAAACCCGAGAACCTCATCGCTCATGGCGGCGCCCACCGGGCCAGGAACCGACTGAACTCGTGCTGGAGCCGACCGGAGAACGGATGGGTCTGGAAGTCCGCTGGCGTCAGCTGGGTCAAGGCCACGTCGCCGACGTCGCGCAGCTCGTGAATCATGTTGTTGATCACGGTCAGGCGGGCCACGCCTTCTGGGAACGCCGCTGCCAGGGCCGCCACCCCTGACCCAGGCGGACCACCGGTCATCAACGGCGTGTTGAAATCCTTGGTGCCGCAGGTCAACAGAACAGTTCGCTCGCCGGTGCGCCGTGCTGCCAGCGCCACCGGGTCCACCAGGTCCTCGGTCCGGCCCAACTGGTTGCGGAAACGGCCGTAGACCGTGTCGGCGACCAATGCCTGCCACTGGGCCGTCACGCCGCCGGGGTCGGCGAGGGGCGGCGGGCCCAGCTCGAGGAACGGCGGGGTCAGCGTGCGGATCTCCTCCAGGCCGGCTGCGGCCCACTCCGACAGGGTGGCACCGTCATCTGCCGTGACCGTCCCCGCTGACACTGCCATGGCGAGCTGGTCAGTGATTTGGCGGAGCAGGATGTCACCGATCCGGCCGTACGCGGACTCAATGAGCGCCAAACCGCACGGCATCGGCGCGTCGCGAGGGTCGTCTGCGACCGCCAGAGCGACCATCCCGCCCTCGCTGTGTCCCACCAGCAACAGGCGGGCAGGGTCAACACCTGGGGTGGCGGCCAGGTGGGACAAGGCATCACGCGCGCCCTGGACGTACACGGCGTCAAAGTCGAGGCAGGTCAGCTCTGTCGGATCGTCCGCGTAGGGGCCCAGCCCCGTGGCCCCGCTGCCGAGCTTGTCGTAGCGAAGGGACGCGAAGCCCGACTCGCTGAGCCGGTCGGCCAACCAACGGTACGCATCGAGCTTGAGCCCGTCGTAGCCCGGCACGGCCGAGTTGCCGTCACGGTCGGTCGGGCCGCTCCCGGCGATGATCACGGCCCCCGGGACGACACCGGCGGCATCCACCGGTGCCCGCAGGCTGGCCTGCAAGGTGACACCGGCGCTGTCGAAGCTGACCTCGCGGTCGAGGCAGATCGATTCGGATCGACCAACGGGTCTGGTCACGCCGACTGGTTTCGGGTGGGCGAGCCGTCCATGTTCATGGTGTACCTCCACAGGTGTCGGTACACAGGTCGACAACGTCTCAGAACACCCGATCGGTCGCGCCATCTGCCATCGCGATATGTGCCCGTGAGCCGGGGGGGGATGGGACGTCATCATGTTACCTTCGGCATGACAGTTAGCTTCGAACTCACCGACACCGAGCTCAGCGTGCACATGACGGGTGTCAGCGGTGTACTGGCTCTGAAGACCAGGATCCACATACCGCTCGAGCACGTGACCGATGCCAGAGTCGTCGCCACCAAGCAGGCGAAGGCCGAAGGGCGTGGCTTCAAGGTCGGCGGGCACATCCCTGGCCTGGTGAAGGCCGGTTCGTTCGGGATCGGCGAAGCGAAGCAGTTCTGGTACGTACTTCGCGCCGAGCAGGTCCTGGTGGTGGACCTGGCCGACGACCAGTACAAGCGCCTGGTGCTGGAGGTCGACGACCCCGCTGCTGCGGCCGAGCAGATCAAATCGAAGCTTCCGAGCTGAGCGCGAACGACCGTCGGACTCCAGCTCGACTCACCCGCAAGCCTCTACGCTGCAGCGATCGTGCACTGACCACTGGAACTGGCCGTCCCCCGTCAACGCAACAGCCCCGATTCGAGGGTGTCAGGTGAGGCGATAGAGGTTGATGCTATTGCCGTACGAGGTTCGACCCATCGGCTCGAATGTGACCCGGTCGGTGGCAACGATCTGGTCGTGGCAGAAGGTGTTGACGTAGAGGATCGCGACGGTGCGCGGGCGTTCGTCAATAGATTCGAGAACGCGGGCCATGCACTGGGTCATGACGGCGGCTGCGGAACCTGTCAAGGGTTGGTTGCTGATCTGGTCAGGTTTTCGTTTGTAGGGTCGGCTTGTTGATCCACGCTTCGGCCGGCGGGCGAGCGGCGCGGGGTGCCTGGTTGCGGAACCGGTCGGGGTTCGCCTGGAAGGGGCTCGGTCGACATGCAGACGTGGTGGCTCCAGTAATACGTCATCGGACCCACCGGTGAGCTCCTCCTGGCGCTCGCGATCGGCGAGGATCTGCGCGACCTCGAACCATGCCGAACGATCTGCATCGGCGTCGAGGGTGTGTTTCGAGATCTCGTCCAGCAGCAGTTCGAAGCTTGGCCCCGCGGCTCGACCACTGACGGGTTCAGTCCTGACGTCTGCATCAAGACCGCCGAGAACACGATCACGGTGGTCGGGATGTGCTGGCTCGACTTCACCGGCAGGAAGTTCCCGCTACGCGCCGCGATCGAGCTCGACTCGCACCGCACGCACCTGTCGAGATTCACGGCCGAGATCGGCGAGACCGTCGAGCGAACGGGAGCTCCTTCGCTGCACCTCGCCGGATCGATGATCCTGCCCGACCGCGATGACGACGGGAACCTCCTCGACGTCGAGCTACTCGTCGGTCGCAGACCGGAGCCGATCCGCTGGACGACAGCGGTCACCGGTCTGGGTGACGAGCTGACGGGTCATCACCAATGAGCAATCGCCGAACCCATGGAGGGGTGGATTCGGCGTTCGGGTATACTCGAATGCGGAAGGGGATCGAATGGCCCGCAAACGCACCCGCGCTGACGACATGCTCGGCCTCGCCGTCGAGGACCTCGCCACCGCGCTCGCTGACGCCGGCGTCGGCATCGTCCGTGCGGGGAAGCGGTCACTCACCGTCAGGTTCGATAACACCGAGTTCGAGATCGATGTCGTCCCGGCCGCGTACGCGACAGCTCCACGAGTGGACGCGCTGATCGATAGTGCACCCGAAGGTGGTCGGGTTCCTTTGCTCGTCGCGGATCGCATCACCGTCGATGCCCGAGATCGACTCAGCGATTGGGGTTGGAGCTGGTTCGACCGGCGCGGCCACCTCCGCCTCCGCTCCCCCGGCGTCCTCATCGACACCGACGTCACCGCCTCAGCCCGTTCGACCGCAACCCACGACGAACCGATCCGTGGTCGCGCCGGGCTCTCGATCGCATACCGGCTCCTCACCCACCCGACCGAAGCGATCTCCCCGACGCGGTCCGGCCTCGGGTTCGCGCCCTCGACTGTCAGCGAAGCGCTCGACCGGATCCGCACCGCCGGGCTGGTCGACTCCGAGGGCCTGCCCGTCATCCCCGAGCTCTTCTGGGTGCTCGCCGAACGTTGGAACCCGGAGCGAACCTGGCTCGCCTCCGCACCCGATCCGACCGACCCCGCTGCGTCCGAGTGGTGCGTGTCGGGCACCGCCGCCGCTGCCGCGCTTGGCGCACCGGTCGTGTCGACCACGTCAGTGCCGGATCTCTACGTGCCCGGGCCTGTCGCGGTAACGATCGCTGCGCGCCGCTTCGGCGTCGCCAGGGACGCGACCGTCGCTGCCGCATCCATCGCGGTCGCGCCGGTCGCCGAGGTGACCGAGGTGA
>JBDNHK010000042.1:0-63208 GCA_041688815.1 Acidimicrobiales bacterium
CGGCCGAGTCCGGCGAAAGGTCGGTCTCGGAGCGGTCGATGACACCCGGGTGGACAGTGGTGACATCCGAGCCGGCCGAGAACCCGGCACTTTGCCCTTCGCCGTGCCGGGCGGCGAGGCTGGAGACATGGACTTGTCGTGTCACCGCGGCCGACGCGCCGCGGGGGCGTCGGCGCTGCTCGTGCTCCTACTGATCGCGGGGGTCGGATGGCATCCCCTTCCGGCCGTCGGCCAGGACACCGATGACACCGTGATCGTGGAGGACGGGCGCCTCCACCCATCGCTGAGTGGAGTGCAGGTCGTCGGGGCCGGGCGCAGCGGTACCGTCGGCGGGTACCGGGCCGCCCAGGGGCGTCTGGAGGCGGCACGGGCCGACCTCGCCACGACGGCCTCCGACATCGAGGCGACAACCGGCCAGCGTGACCGACTCGACGCCGACGTGGCCGCCGCCTCGGCTGAACGCACCGCCGCCCGCTTGGAGATCCTCGACCTGCGGAACAGCCTCAGGGGCCTTGCCGTCCAGCGCTACAAACGCGGTGGGTCGAACCCCGGTGGTTCGATCGACCTCGAGGCCGTCGACGTCGAGCTGCGCCAGCAGGCCATGGTCAACACGGTGAGCACGAACAAGACCCTCGAGCTGCGGTCAGCGCTGTCCACCGTCGATCGCACCACTGCCCTCATCGATGCCGCCGCCGTCACGCAAGCTGACTTTTCGAGCCAGTTGGATGAGCTCTCGGGGCGACGGCTGGAGGAAGAGGGTCGACTCATGCTGGCCGTGGTCGAGAACGAGCGGTCACGGGCGGCGCTCGCGGACTGGCGTCTGGGCGCCGACGTCGCCGGAGCCGACATCCCACTGGTGGTGCTCGACGCTTACGTGAAGGCCTCGGAGCGGATGGGTCAGGAGCGGCCCGAGTGCGGCCTGCGCTGGTGGGGGCTGGCGGGGATCGGCAAGGTCGAGACACGACACGCGACGTACAGCGGAACCCGTCCCGGTCCTGACGGCGTGACCCTCCGCCAGATCATCGGCATCCCCCTCGACGGCTCCAACAACACCGCCGTGATCACCGACACCGACGGGGGGTTCCTCGACGGGGACCCCGTCTTCGACCGGGCCGTCGGCCCCATGCAGTTCATCCCGGGCACGTGGCGCTCCCTCGGTCGTGACGCCACTGGCGACGGTCGCGCCGACCCCCACAACGTGTACGACGCCGCGTTCTCCGCCGCCGGGCTGCTGTGCCGTTCGGGGGGTGAGGGGCTCGACCGCCCCGAGCCGCTCCGCCGGGCGGCGCTGGGCTACAACGCGTCGGGCTACTACGCCGACCTGGTGGTGCGTACGGCCTTCGCCTACGCCGACCGAGCCGACACGATCGTGCCCCCACCCCCACCCGCGACCGACGCCGCCACGCTCCAGGACCTGGCCACTCCGGCCGGGTCCACGCCGACGCCACCGGCTGGGCCCTCCTCGCCCCGTTCGTCGGTGCCCCTCGCTCCACCTCCTCCTGATCCGGCCCGGTGAGGACCGGGTGCGGTGAGCACCCCGGGGCGGCGGCCACGAGCCGCACCGAACGGTTATTGACACCGTGGCAGTGGTTTCCTAGCGTGCCGGTCTGTGGCAGGTGTCACAAGCGTGAGCCAGACCGTGACATGGTCCAGAGTTCGAGGGAACCGCAACGTGGGGGGAACGGCATGAATGGCGTCACGACCACCGATGGTTGTCAGGTAGCGGTGACGGGAAGGCCACCGACCGTCCCCAGCGCCCCGCCCTGGTCGCGCCCCACGCCGCTCCGAGACCGTCGATCCGGCCTCACCGCCTCTGCCGGATTCCGTTCGGGGGTGCCGGCCGTCGGGGGGCGGCTGGCACCTCTGTGCTCCTCGCTTCCCGTTTCCCCGCAGAGCAACCGTCGATGAGATTCGTCCGAAAGAAGCTGATCCAGCTGGCGATTGTGCTCTTCGCGGTCACGTTCCTCTCGTTCCTGATGCTGAACCTGCTCCCCGGCGACACCGCCGAACGCCTCTGCGCGGGTGCCGGCACCGACGAGTGTGTGAGCGAGAAGCGGGCCGAACTGGGACTCGACCGACCCATCCCCATCCGCTACGCCGAGTGGCTGGGCAACGCCGTCACGGGGGACCTCGGGACCTCTGCTCGCAACCAGCAACCCGTCTGGGAGGCCATCCAACAGCGACTACCACTCACCCTCGAGTTGCTGCTCTATTCGCAGTTCCTCGCCCTCATCGTGGCGGTCCCGATGGGCCTCCTGGCCGCCCAGCGGGCCGGCGGGCTGTACGACCGGATCTCCACCAGCACGCTCTTCGGTCTGCTCTCGGTCCCGAACTTCATGTTGGCGCTGATCCTGCTCCTGGTGTTCTCCAAACGGCTCGGGTGGTTCCCGGCCGTCGGCTACACCCCGTTCACCGAAAACCCACTGGAGAACCTCTGGTCGCTGTTCCTTCCCGCCCTCACGCTGGCCGTGGCCGAGATGGCGGTCTACATGCGACTGCTCCGGACCGACCTCATCGCCACCCTTCAAGAGGACTACATCACCATGGCGAAAGCCAAGGGCATGTCCTCCGGGCGGGTCCTGCTCCGCCACGCCTTCCGGCCTTCGACCTTCTCGCTGGTCACCGTCATCGGCCTCAACTTCGGACGCCTGATCGGCGGAACCCTGATCGTGGAGGTCATCTTCGCCCTCAACGGCATCGGCAAGTACACCGTCGACTCGATCCTCGGGCAGGACTACATCCCCGTTCAGGGGGCAGTGCTGGTGATCGCCATCGGCTACGTGCTCGTCAACTTCGCCGTCGACCTCTTCTACGCCGTCCTCGACCCAAGGATCCGCCATGCCCGAGCGCTCATCTGACCCCGGCAGCTCGTCCTTCTTCGCCGGATCGGGCGACATGGCGTCGGAGATCTCCCAGATCGCCGACGGCGATGTCGCCGTCCTCGACCTCCTCCAGGATCTCGACCCCGGCCAGGTCGACGGTGCCGTCGCCAAGAAGCGCCTGGGCTTCGGGTTCTGGCTGGCCTCTACTTGGTTCTTTCTGGTCCTCGTCCTCGCCATCCTGGCCCCACTGCTGCCGTTGAAGGATCCGCTGCTCCCGGTGGGCCGGCCCCGCCAGTCCCCCAACATCGAGTTCTGGTTCGGCACCGACTCGATCGGTCGCGACATCTTCAGCCGTGTGATCTGGGGCGGGCGGGTCTCGCTCGTCGTGGGCTTTGCGTCGATCCTGCTCGGGCTGGCCGTCGGCGGGACGATCGGCATCGTCGCCGGCTACTACAAGCGACGCACCGAGGCGTTCCTCATGGGTTCGATGGACGTACTGCTCGCCTTCCCCGCCCTTCTCCTCGCCCTGGTGATCGTCAGCTTCACGGGCGACAACAGCATCACCAACGTCGTCCTCGCCATCGGCATCGTCTCCATCGCTCCCATTGCCCGGCTGGTGCGGGCTTCGACCCTCGTCTTCAGTCAACGCGAGTTCGTG
Source organism: Acidimicrobiales bacterium (assembly GCA_041688815.1). Taxonomy (GTDB): domain Bacteria; phylum Actinomycetota; class Acidimicrobiia; order Acidimicrobiales; family Acidimicrobilacustridaceae; genus Rhabdothermincola_A. The sequence goes on from JBDNHK010000042.1 coordinate 3,481, forward strand.
ACCGCGGCCCGCTCGTTGGGAGCGTCGAACGGCCGCATCATCACTCGCGAGATCCTGCCCAACGTCCTTCTGCCGGTCCTGTCGTTCAGCATCATCGGTGTCGCCGTCGCCATCGTCGCCGAGGGTGGCCTGGCCTTCCTCGGGTTGTCGGTTCCCCCACCCACCCCGACATGGGGCGGCATGATCAACGACGGGCGAGCTCAACTCGACAACCACCCCTACATGTCGTTGATCCCTTGTTTCATCATGTTCCTGACCGTGCTCTCGCTGAACCTCGCCGGCGACCGGATCAGGGAGTACTTCGACATCAAGGAAGGGGCGCTGTGAGCCGCAAGGTCCTCACGACGGCTGGCGCGACCGGTACCCCTGACGCCGCCACCCAACTGCTCGACGTCGTCGACCTCAAGACCTACTTCCGCACCGAGCGCGGCACGGTCCGCGCCGTCGACGGGGTGTCGCTCAATCTTGACCGGGGTCGGACACTCGGGGTCGTGGGCGAGTCCGGATCGGGCAAGACCATCCTCTCCCGATCGATCATGGGCCTTCTGCCCTCTCGCAACACCGTTCGACAGGGCCACGTCTTCTACGAGGGTGTCGACATCGTCGGCTACGACCAGAACCAGATGCGCGACATCTGGGGAGCCGAGATGGCGATGGTCTTCCAGGACCCGATGACCTCCCTGAACCCGGTGATGAAGATCGGTCTCCAGATCACCGAGTCGCTGACCCATCACCTGAAGATGGACAAGAAGGAAGCCAAGGCCACGGCGACCGCCCTGCTGGCCTCGGTGGGCATCCCCGAGCCGGTCCAGCGCTTCGACGAGTACCCCCACCAACTGTCGGGAGGCATGCGCCAACGGGTCACGATCGCCATCGCGCTGGCCTGTGGTCCCAAGGTCCTCTTCGCCGACGAGCCCACCACGGCCCTCGACGTGACCGTCCAGGCCCAGATCCTCAACCTTCTCACCGCCCAGCAACAGGAGCGGCACATGGCGATGATCCTGGTGACCCACGACCTGGGTGTGGTCGCCGGGCGGGCCGACGAGATCCTCGTGATGTACGGCGGCAAGGTCGTCGAACAGGCCCCGACCGCGCTCCTCTTCGACAACGTCAAGATGCCCTACACGGAGGCGCTCCTGCGCTCGATCCCCAAGCTCTCGTATCGCAGTCACACCCGACTCGATGCGATCCCCGGCCGCCCCCCGGACCTGGTCAATCCGCCGCCAGGATGCAACTTCTCTCCTCGTTGTCGGTACGTGCAGCCTTCGTGCCTGGTGCAGGAGCCTCCGCTGATGTCCATCGCCACGACCGGTCACCACTATCGATGCTGGTACCCGGTCGGAACACCCGAAGGTGACGATGCCCTCGCCCGCAACATCGCCGCGGCGGGTCACGAGGACGTGGCCGTCGCCGCGTTCCGCACGGCCCAGGTGGCCGTGGGGGCGACGCCACAGTCCCTCGATCCCCCACCGGTTGCGGCCCCGGTTCCGGGCGGAACCCGGCCTCCACCGCCCAACCGCACCCAACCGACCGAGGAGGCCTGACATGGCTGGCAGTGGCACCGCTCACCTCCGCGACGACGCCGACGTGCTCCTGCGGGCCGAGAACCTCGTCGTCGAGTTCCCCCTCGGCTCAACCGGTCTCAAGGTCAACGCGGTGTCCGACATCAGCCTTGACGCACTGCGGGGCGAGACGCTCGGTCTCGTCGGCGAGTCGGGGTGCGGCAAGTCCACCACCGGACGGGCCTTGATCCAGATGCCCAGCCCGACCAGTGGACAAGTAGCCTACGACGGGCGCGACCTCACCAAGATGTCACCCTCGGAGTTGCGCCAGATGCGCCCCGAGATGCAGATGATCTTCCAGGATCCCATCTCATCGTTGAACCCTCGCCGTCGCGTCGGCGACATCGTGGCCGAGCCCCTGCGGATCTGGAACCGGGGCACCGCGAAGGAGCAACGGCAGAAGGTCTACGAAACCCTGGAGGCCGTCGGCATCGCCCCCGAGGCCGCGGTGAGCCGACGCCCCCATCAGTTCTCCGGCGGCCAGTGCCAGCGCATCTGCATCGCCCGTTCGTTGATGCTCGATCCCAAACTGATCATCTGTGACGAGCCGGTCTCGGCTCTCGACGTATCGGTACAGGCCCAGATCCTGAACCTGCTCGAGGACATGAAGGAGCGCTACGGCCTGACCCTGGTCTTCATCGCCCACGACCTGGCGGTCGTCAAGAATGTGAGCGACCGGGTGGCGGTGATGTACCTCGGCAAGCTGTGCGAGGTGGCCGCGCCCGACGATCTGTATGCCCATCCCGCCCACCCCTACACCGCAGCGCTGCTCGCCTCCATCCCGGTACCCGACCCATCGGTGCCGCTGAACATGGACGGAGCCCTCGGCGGGGAACTTCCCTCTCCGGTGGCCCCACCGAGTGGGTGTCGCTTCCGCACGCGGTGCCCCCTGGCCCAGGACCTGTGCGCCCAGGTGGAACCGGTGATGCGTGAGGTCGGACCCGGGCACCATGTGGCCTGCCACTTCCCGCTCGAGGGCGACCCCGTTCCCGTCGAACTGAGCGCGTCCGCCCGACCTCAGCTCGAGCCATCCACTCCTCGATCGGCCGGCGGGACCGTCTCGGGGCACTAGTGGCGGATCGTGACCTCCTCTCCCCGCGAGCGGCCACGAGGACGAGGACGCGCCTCGAGCCCGGTATCCGACGCGAACTCATCGTCGACGCCGCGGAAAGGGTGTTCGCCGGCCGCGACCCGGCCAACGTCACGCTCGAGGAGGTCGCGTCGGCGGCCGGAGTGTCACGGGCGCTCGTGTACAACTACTTCGGCGACAAGGGCGGAGTGGTCGCCGCGCTCTACTTCCGCAGCTTCGAACGTCTCGACTCGGAGCTGGCCCAGACGCTGGCCGTCGGCGGCAACGGACCGCACCGGATCCGCGCCGTGGTCGAGTGCTACCTCCGGTTCGCGTCCGAGAACCTGGCCACCTGGAGGTTGATCGCCACGACCGAGGCCGGTGCCCACCCCGAGGTCCAGCGTGCCCGCCGGACGCGATTCGAACGCATGGGTGAGGCATGGGGGGGCGGAGCAGAGGCCCACATCATCGCCCATGCCGTCGTGGGACTGCTCGAGTCGGCCACGATCGGCTGGCTCGAGGGGAGCACCCTCGAGCTCGAGTCCGCCACCGAGGTGATCCACCGGATGGTGTGGTTGGGACTCTCGGGCGTCGACGGGTTCGCGAGCATCAACTTCCCGGAGTCGGGAGCCGCCGGGGTCGTGCCGGTCGGAGCGGGCTCTGGTTGAGGACCGCCGTCTTCAGGGACTGTCGACCGCCGCCCAGCAGTACCACGCCACGACGCTGCGGTAGGGGCGGAAGCGTTCTCCGAGCACACGAAGCTCGTCGGGTGATGGAGGTTCGGGCTGGCCGTGGGCCCGGGCCCAGCCGTTGCGCACACCCAGGTCCCCGACCGGCCACACGTCGAGGCGATGCAGCGTGAACATGAGGAACATCTCCGCCGTCCACGGTCCGATGCCGCGCACCCGGATCAGTTCCGCAACAACCTGGTCATCGGTTCGCCGACCCATCCGATCGAGCCGGACGCGACCATCGGCCACGTGAGCGGCGAGATCACGCAGCGCCGCCGACTTGGCCCCCGAAAGTCCAGCCGCCCTCAGCGCATCCTCGTCGACGGCGAGCACTGCCTCCGGGGTGAACGGCCCGGGAACGCTGGTCCTCACCCTCGACCAGATGGTTCGCGCCGCCGCGCCCGCCAGCTGCTGATGGGTGATGGAGTGCGCCAAGCTCTCGAAGCGATCGCGCACCACCGCGGGCGGGCCCACTCGCATGGGTCCATGGAGGCGATGGAGTTCGGCCAGCACCGGATCGAGAGCGGCGACCGCGGCACTGGCTTCGACGTAGCGGCGGGCCCCGGGCACGGGCCGGATCCTATGGCCAGGACGAACGGAGACCGGGCCTCGCCGGGTGTGCCACGATGCTTCGATGCCGACACGCTCCGAGATGGAAACCGACACCGACACGATCTACCGGGTGACGATCACCACGGAACGAGGAGCCATCGTGGCCGACCTCGATCCGCGGATCGCCCCGATCACGGTCAACAACTTCGTGGTCCTGGCCCGCCAGGGTTACTACGACGGTCTCACTTTCCACCGGGTCGAACCGGGCTTCGTCATCCAGGGCGGCTGCCCGGAGGGCAGCGGGCGGGGTGGACCGGGCTACAAGTTCGAGGACGAGCCGGTCCAGGGCAACTACCGCGAAGGAGCGCTGGCCATGGCCAACTCCGGGCCCGACACCAACGGCTCGCAGTTCTTCGTGTGCCTCAACGACCTCACGGGGCGCCTGCCGAAGCAGTACAACCTCTTCGGCCACGTGGTGTCGGGTCTCGACGCCGTCCGGGCCACCAAGAAGGGCGACGTGATGCAGAGCGTCACCGTCGAGGAACGTCCGCTCGAGGCGTGAGCGACGAAGTGCTCGAGTTCGTCTGCCCGAGGTGCGCCAACCCGTCCACCGGACGCTTCTACGGGCCGTGCTCCGACTGCCGGGAAGCGTTGAGGGCGGCTTTCACCCCTCTCGCCCGTGATGTCGCAATGGCCGGGTACGAACCGAAGATGAACGTCACCCCGAACGCCGTCGCCTCGAAGGACTGAGGCTGGGGACAACTCCCGTAACTCACAGGCTTGTCCCCCTTGTAGCCCACAAGCATCACTTCGTACGGTGGCCACCGAGCCGAGCGATGAAAGGGCCACGATGATCGCCTACGAGATCACCATGAAGGACCAGCGGATCGAGCGGATCGACGGTGCCGACGCCTACGCCCAGGAAGGTCAACTCACCACGTTCTTCCGCACCGATCCCGATCGGTGCTTGATCGACCGCTGGAGCGTCCGCCTGGCCAGTTTCCGCACCAGCGAGGTCATGGTCGTCCGCCGGGTCGAGGGCAACGCCCTGCGCTGTTGACCCCCACCGCCAGCCGCCCGACGACCCCCACCCCGGTGGCGAGGGGAAGCGCCAGCGACCGAGCCCCACCCGCGGCGCTTCGCACCGCCAATATCAGGGCACGTAGACCGCGAGCCAGGCCAGACCGCTCAAGGCGACAACCCCACCCGCGAGCAGCGCCAGCACGGCCCGCTCGGCCCGCGGGTCACGGGTGGCTCCGGCCAGGACGAGGGCCAGGGGGAAAGCGCTCAGGGCGTAGCGCTCGAGGGAGTTCAGGTTCTCGGCCCCGAGGGCGACGACGAGGACGGCGGTGGCGAAGATCCCGTAGGAAGCGGGCCACCATCGCCACACCAGGACCAGTAGGACCACGAAGACCAACGCGAACGGGATGTGGAGACCGTCGCCCATGGCGTCGGGACCGACCATCTGGGAGAGCCCTTCCCAGAGCCGACTGAAGGGGTCGACGGCGTCGCCCCGAAGTGGGCCCTGGGACCGGAAGGGAAGCCAGGCATCACCGAACTCCACTTGCACCCACACCAGGTAGGCCAGCGCTCCGACGACGGGAGCGGCGAGCGCAGCGAGACCGGCGATGCGCTCGTCGTTGCGGACCGGTCGCCAGACCCGGATCAGCTCGACCAGCACGGGCAGCACCAGGAGTAGGCCGAGCGGCCGACTGGCCCCGGCCACCAAGCCGGCGGCGACCGCCCACCACCAACGACGCGATCGGATGCCCCAGAACACCACGACGGCGGCGAGCATCCAGAGGGCCTCGGCGTAGGCCCAGCTCAGCACGAAGGCTCCGGGGAACAGCACCACCATCCACACGGCGCGGTCGGCGAGTTGGGTGTTGCCCCGCTCGAACAGCACGAGCCGGCGGACCGCGACCGCGAGCGCCAGCGAGCTGAGGTTGGCGACGATCACCAGCCCGATGTCGACACGTCCGCCGAGAACGGGACCGAGGAGACGTCCGAGCAGCGGGAAGAGGGGGAAGAACCGGAGGCCTTCCTGGGGAAGGGCGCCGTAGCCGAACTGGGCGATGTCTCGGTACCAGGTGCCGTCCCACGCCACGAGACCCTCGGTGAGGGGGGTGGGTCGGGCTCCGGGGACCAGCCGGTCGGCCACGGCGACGGCCAGCACGAACCCGGCCCCGACCAGTACCCGGGCTGTCAGCCAGGGAACCAGCACCGCCCGGAGATCGGCACCGAGAACCCGGACCCGGCTCACTTCCGCGGCGCCCAGGTGACGGTGGCGTGCTCGAAGAAAGTGCGCCCACCGTCACCGACGAGTTCGCTCGCCGATCGGGCTCGGGCGATGGCGTCGACGAGGGTCTCGCACTGTCCTTCGAGCGTGCGGTAGCTGCCGTTCCAGATCACGAAGATGGCGTTGTCGCCAGCTCGCTCGAGGGCTTGGGCGGCGAATGCTTCCGGGTCGGCGGCTTCGTTACGGGTCGCGTAGTCGACCCAGTCGACCCGTTCGGGAGCAGCGAAGGTCGGATAGACGACCTGGTCGAGATCGCCGCGGAGCTCCCGACTCCCAGCTGGGCCCAGCTGGTCGGGACAGTAGATCACCAGGTCACCTGGTTCGGCCTCGGCCGAGATCGCCGTGGCGATCTCGCGGGCCTGGGTGCGCTGGTCACGCACGTTCCACCCCGCTCCCACCGACAAAAGGCCCAGTACTGCGACGAAGACGCCCAACTGGACGCGTCGATCGACGAAACACGTCAGCCCGACGGCGACGAGCAGTGCGAACAGCGGAAAGACCACGGCCCCGTAGCGGGAGGCGAAGGCACTCCAGGTGGCGTACGTGAAAACCATGCCCAGCACCATGGTCAGGGCCATGACGAGAGCTTCACGTCGGCCGTTCCGCTCGGTGCGCAGATCGAGGCGGATGGTGCGACCGTCCAATCCCCGACCGAAGAGGCCGAGGAGGGCGACGACGCCCACGACAAGAACGACGGCGGTCGCGTCCGGGAAGGCACCGGCGACGAAGTCGGCGAGGGTCACCGCGACCACGGTGGTGGGACGCGACGGGCTGGCCCACGGTGTACCGGTGTTGGCCGACTGATAGAGCAGGGTGGGAACCCAGGGCAGGAACAGGACCCCGGCCAGGACCAGCGAACCGAGGACCCTCAGGGTTGTGCGCCGGACCTGGGGGTCCCGATCGCGCCAGAGGCGCCACAGGACGAGGATCCCGACGGCCCCGAGCAACCACAGAGACCAGTAATGGGTGTAGAGCAGCGCGGTTGCGGTGAGGGTGAACACCGCCAGTCGGCCCCAGCCGTCACGCCCAACGAAGATGTCGTCGAGCAGGACGGCGCCCACGAACACCAACAGGATGACCAGCGAGTACATGCGCGCTTCGGTGGCATAGCGCAGGGCAAAGGGCGACATGGCCACCACGGCGACGAGGAACCAGCCCATCACCGGCCCTCCACGACGGCGGCCGCACCACCAGGCCACGGCGAGGGCGAGCACGCCGATCACCCCGGACAGCGACCGAACGGCCAGGTCACTCGTTCCGAAGAGCTCGATCCACCCGTGGAGGAGCAGGTAGTAGAGCGGCGGATGCCCGTCGCGACGCAAGGCCTCGAGCAGGTCCGGCACCGGGAGCGCGGCGATGTTGACGCTGAGGGCCTCGTCGAGCCAGAGAGCGGACCGCGTGACGAAGCGCAAGCCCACCCCGACGATCACCGCGGCCGAGGCGACGGCGACCACGAGATTCGGCGCCCTCGGCGCTACGGCCCGAACGCCGTCCCGCTCCCCGGCCTCGGGTGCTCCGTCCTGCATGGAGGCGGACTGTACCCTCGGACCCGAACCCGTTGGCGCACCTTGCCGCACGACGATGCTCTGGCCCGGCCTCCCTGTTCACTACACTCCTACCGGTTCCCGATCCGCGAAAGTGACGTCTTCATGTCTTCTCCCGACGCCCACGGTGAAGCTGATCCGCGCACCGATCCCCAGGTTGTCATCATCGGGGCGGGGCCGGCCGGCCTCACTGCCGCCTATCAGCTCACCAAACACGACATCGTCTCGACCGTCCTCGAGTCGGACAGCATCGTCGGTGGCATCTCTCGCACCGTCGAACGTGACGGGTGGCGTTTCGACATCGGTGGTCACCGGTTCTTCACCAAGGTCAAGCCCGTCGAGGAACTGTGGCACGAGATCCTCCCGCCCGAGGATTTCCTGTTGCGTCCTCGGATGAGTCGGATCTATTACGACGGGAAGTACTTCGACTATCCACTGAAAGCGTCGAACGCGCTGAAGAACCTCGGTGTGTGGGAGGCGATCCTCTGCGTCTTGTCGTACGTGTGGGCCCGCATCCACCCGCCGAAGGACCAGACCACCCTCGAGGGCTGGATCGCCGCCCGGTTCGGTTGGCGGCTCTACCGGCACTTCTTCAAGACGTACAACGAGAAGGTGTGGGGGGTCCCCGCCAACAAGCTCCAGGCCGATTGGGCCGCGCAACGTATCAAGAACCTCTCACTCCTCAATGCGGGCATGAACGCCGTCATCGACGAACTCTCGAGGAAGATCCCGATTCTGGCCAAGCGCAAGGCCACCGACATCACCAGCCTCATCGAAGAGTTCGAGTACCCGAAGTACGGACCGGGCCAGATGTGGGAGGTGTGCCAAGAGAAGGTCGAAGCGGCCGGCACCAAGGTCCACATGAAGACGAGGGCCACCAAGATCCGGCACCACCAGGGTCGCGCCGTGTCGGTGGTGGCAACCACTCGTGACGGGGTCGACACCGAGTACTCGTGCGACGAGGTCATCTCGTCGATGCCGATGTCGCAGTTGCTGCGGGCCATGGACCCACCGGTCCCGGCCGACGTGATGCGTGCCGCCGACGATCTGGCCTACCGCGACTTCCTCACCGTCGCCCTCGTCGTGCCCGAGACCGCCAGCTTCCCGGACAACTGGATCTACATCCATTCCCCCGAGGTGGAGGTCGGGCGGATCCAGAACTTCGCGTCGTGGTCGCCCTACATGGTCAAGGAAGGGCGGACCTGCCTGGGCCTCGAGTACTTCGTCTTCGAGGGCGACCATCTCTGGAACTCCACCGATGCCGAACTCATTGAACGAGCCAAGCGAGAGATCGAGATCATCGGGCTGGTGAAGGCTGACGCCGTGGAAGCCGGCTACGTGGTGCGGATGCCGAAGGCGTATCCGTTCTACGACGAGCACTACAAGGCCAACGTCCAGCGGCTGCGGGACTGGCTCACCGACTGCGCCCCCAACGTGCACCCCGTGGGGCGGAACGGCATGCACCGCTACAACAACCAGGACCACTCGATGTACACCGCCATGCTCACCGTCGACAATCTCGTGAGCGGCACCAACTACGACGTCTGGGAAGTCAACGTCGAGGAGGAGTACCACGAGGAGAAGGCGAGCGACGGCGCCTCGGCCCCGACACCGGGAACGGGGCGCGATGCGCCGGTGATACCCCGAGACGCCTTCGGACCGGGTCATCCCGTCAACCGCCCGGCGTCCTGAGACCCGACCCGACGTGGCGGACGACAATGAGGCCGCGCTGAGCAGTCGTCCCACTCAGACCGACATCGCCGCTCTCGCCGCCGAGGCAGGACTGCGCCGCATCCACGTGTTGGCGTGGCGAGACCTCGTCGACATCGAGGCGGGTGGATCCGAGGTCCACGCCGCCAAGATCCTGTCGCTCTGGGCCGAGGCCGGCCTGGAGGTGACGATGAGGACCTCCTACGCCCAGGGTCACCCCTACGAGGGCACGCGCGACGGCTACCGCGTCGTCCGCAAGCACGGCCGTTTCATGGTTTTCCCCACGGCCGTGGTCGCCGAGCTCGCCGGCTCCCACGGCCCGCGTGACGGGCTGGTCGAGATCTGGAACGGGGTCCCCTTCCTGTCCCCTCTCTGGGCGACCGGCCCGAAGATCGCTTTCGTGCACCACGTCCACCGCGACATGTGGGACATGGTGCTCGAGGACAAGCTGGCCAAGGCCGGCAAGTTCTTCGAGCACCGGTTGGCTCCGCCGCTCTACCGTCGCACACCGATAGTCACCCTCTCCCAATCGTCCCGCCGAGAACTCATCGACTATCTCAAGCTGAAGCCGAACCAGATCAGCGTCGTTCCCCCGGGCATCGATGATCGCTACTCTCCTGGTGGATCGAAGAACGTGAACCCCCTCATCGTGGCGGTCGGGCGCCTGATGCCTTCGAAGCGGTTCGACGACCTGATCAGGACCGCGGCTGTCGTGCGCCGCTCGGTCCCCGACCTCAGGCTCGTGATCGTCGGCGACGGCTACGAACGCCCGACCCTCGACACCCTGGTCGACGAGCTCGACGCCCGGTCGTGGGTGCGGCTGGCCGGAAAGGTCTCCGACGAGGAACTCCTGTCGCTGTACCGAAGCGCCTGGGTCGTGGCCAGTGCCTCGATCGCCGAAGGCTGGGGAATGACCCTCACCGAGGCGGCCGCCTGCGGGACGCCCGCCGTCGCCACCGACATCGCTGGCCATCGCGACTCCGTCGCCGCCGACCGATCGGGCCTCCTCGTCGCCGATGCTCGTCAGCTCAGCGAAGCCCTGATCGCGGTGCTCACCCACGCCGACCTGCGGTCCCGCCTGAGCCAAGGGGCCCTCGAGCACGCGGCCACCCTCACGTGGTCGGCCGCCGCCCTCGGGGCCTTCACTCCCCTGGCGCGAGACGCCATGCACCGGCAGAGGCGGCACAGTCGGGGCCGCCCTGCCCCCCGACGCTCGTGAGGCTCACCCAGGAGGCGGCCGCCCCAGCCGCCGGCCGTCGCGCCCGGAGATTCGACTGGGTCGGGATCGGCATTCCGGCGCTGATCGCCTATGTCCCGCTGCTGTTCACCCACCCCGGCATGGTCGGTGCCGATACCAAAACCTACCTGTACCTGAACCCGGGCAAGCTGCTCTCCGAGGCGCCCTACCTGTGGAACACCCAGATCGGATTGGGAACGGTCACCCACCAGAACATCGGCTATCTCTGGCCGATGGGTCCGTTCTACTTCCTGTTCGACCTGCTGAACGTTCCGGACTGGGTGGCGCAGCGGCTCTGGATCAGCACCGTCATCTTCCTCGCCGGGATGGGGGTGCGCTTCTTGCTGCGCACGCTGGACTGGGGTGCTCTGCCGGCCCGAAAGGCTGGGGTACTGGTCGCGACCCTCGCCTACATGTTGAGCCCATACCTGCTCAACTACTCGGCCCGGATCTCGGTCATCCTTCTGCCCTGGACTGCGCTGCCATGGCTCATCGGGCTCACCGTGCGGGCGGTGCGTCGCGGCGGCTGGCTCGACCCTGCCCTTTTCGCCCTCGTGGTGCTCACCGTGGGTGGCGTCAACGCCACGGCGCTGCTGCTCATCGGTCTGGGCCCACTTCTCTGGCTCGTTCATGTCGTCGTGATCGATCGCGAAGCGAGTGCCCGACGGGCGATCGGGGTGGCCCTGCGTATCGGCGTGCTCACCATCGGCGCGTCCGTGTGGTGGATCGCCGGGCTCTGGTCACAGGGCAAGTACGGGCTTCCGGTCACCCGTTACACCGAGACGTATCGCGTCATCGCCGATGCCTCGAGCGCCACCGAGGTGATGCGAGGGCTGGGCTACTGGCTCTTCTACGGCAACGACAAGCTCGGCCCCTGGATCGAGCCCAGCGTCACCTACACCCGCAACGCGTTCTTCTTGGCGCTCAGCTACGGCGTGCCGCTCCTCGCCATGCTTTCCGCCGCCCTGCTGCGGTGGCGCTACCGGGCCTTCTTCCTCACCCTCGTTCTGTTCGGTACCCTCGCCGCGGTCGCCGGGCACCCCTGGAACGGCTCGTCGTTTCTCGGGGGCGTCTTCACCGACTTCACCCGCACCGACGCCGGTCTGGCCCTGCGTTCGACGCCACGGGCGGTGCCCCTCATCGCCCTCGGACTCTCGGTGTGCCTCGGTGCGGGCGTGGCCGCGCTGGGGCGTCTTCGGCCCCGGCTCACCTGGCCCACCGCCGGCATCGTGGCCATGCTCGTCATCGTGAATCTCCCGACCCTCTGGAACGGGCAGATGGTGGCCGCCAACCTCGAGCGTCCCGAGGACGTGCCCTCCTATTGGAACGACGTGGCTCGTCAGCTCACCGAGACCGACGACGGCACCCGAGCCCTCGAGATCCCTGGTGCCGACTTCGCCTCCTACCGCTGGGGCAACACGATCGACCCGATCACCCCAGGGCTCACGACTCGCCAGTACGCCGCCCGCGAGCTCTTCCTCTACGGCACCTCGCCGTCGGCCGATCTGCAGCTGGCCGTCGACCAACGGTACCAAGAGGACACGATGGAGCCCGAGGCCATCGCTCCTTTGGCCCGACTGGTGGGCGGAGGTGACATCGTGGTGCGCAACGACCTGATGTACGAGCGCTACCGGCTCGCCCGACCCCGTCACCTGTGGCAGATCGTCACCGCGGCACCCGGGCTCGACGAGCCCATCGGCTTCGGCCCGACGGACCGCAACGTCGCCGGACCCGAGTTCCCGCTGCGGGACGAGATCGAGCTCGCCACCCCACCCGGCTGGGAGGACCCCCCTGCAGTGGCGGTCTTCGGCGTCCAGGATCGCCTCTTGCCGATTCGCACCTTCGGCGCGGCCCGACCGGTGATCCTGTCCGGTAGCGCCGACGGCATCGTCGACGTGGCATCTCTCGGCGGGCTCCATTCGGCCCAGGGCCTCTTCTACAGCGGGTCACTCGCCGACCAGCCATCGGTGCTCGACCAGATGATCGCCAGCGGGGCCGATCTCATCGTCACCGACACCAACCGCAAGCAGGCTCGTTCGTGGAACACCACCCGGGAGAACGTCGGCTTCACCGAGCAGGCCGGCGAGACCCTCCTCACCTACAAACCAGGAGATCAGCGCCTCGACCTGTTCCCGAACGCCGGCGACGACACCCAGACCGTCAGCGCCCAGGTCGGGGGGGCGCGAGTCCTGGCCACCGACTACGGCAACATCGGCACGCTGACGCCGAACGATCGCCCAGTCGGAGCCCTCGACGGCGACCCACTCACCGCCTGGCGCGTCGCCGACGGTGGTGACGCCCGGGGCCAGCGGCTCGTCGTCGTCGCCGACGACCCGGTCACCACCGACCACATTGATCTGCTCCAACCCCAGAACGGCATTCGGAGCCGGTGGATCACTCGAGTGGCGATGCGCTTCGATGGGGGCGAGCCCGTCGTGGTCGATCTGACCGACGAGAGCCGCTCCGCCCCCGGGCAGCGCATCGAGATCGACTCGCGCCCGTTCCGTACCCTCGACGTGGAGATCCTTGCCGACACGGCCGGTGACCTCGGCACCTTTTTCGGCCAGAGCGGAGTCGGTTTCGCAGAGATCGGATTAGCGGGCCTGCGGGTTCGAGAGGTGGTGCGGCCCCCGGTCGACCTGCTCCGGGCCGCCGGTGCCTCCTCCCAGGCGAACCGGCTGAGCTACATCTTCACCCGCCAGCGCTCCAACATGGCCGAGCCGGTGCGAACCGATACGGAAATCGACATGACCCGCGTCGTCGACGTCCCTACCGCCCGGTCATTCGGACTCTCTGGCCAGGCCCGCCTCAACCCCCTCGCCCGCGCTGACGTCCTTGATTCCCTACTGCGAGTGCCTGGTGCCCAGCAGGGTGGGCTGACGGTGCGCACCTCGGAGGCCCTTCCGGGAGCCCTGCGGGCCCGCGGCCACGCCGCCGTCGACGGCGATCCCGGTACCGCCTGGACGACGCCTTTCGGCGGGGCTGTCGGGCACTGGATCGAAGTCACCGCCGCCGCGCCCACCTCCGTCGACCGGCTCGACCTCCAGATCGTTACCGATGGCAACCATTCCGTGCCCACCCAGATCACCGTGCAGGCGGACGGCGACCCCTCTCGCACCCGCACGATCTCGATCCCCCCGGTGGTCGACGGGACCTCACCGAACGTACCCACCTCCGTGCCGGTGACCTTCGCGCCCCTCGAGGGCTCCACGTTCCGGGTCTCCATCGACGAGGTCAGGCCCGTCACCACCAGGGACTGGTACAGCGAGCGGCCGATCGAGATGCCCGCCGCCATCACCGAACTCGGCTTCTCCGAGCTCGTGGCGGACAACCCGGCGACGACCTTCGACTCCGGCTGTCGCCAGGACCTCCTCGCCATCGACGGCGCTCCCGTTCCCGTCCGCATCACCGGCACCCTCGACGAGGCCCTCGACCGCCAGCCCCTCGGCGTGGTCGCCTGCGACGACGCTCCCCTCGCCGTGACGCTCGCCGCCAGTCGACATGAGCTCACCACCGCCGCTGGTCGGGATCTGGGAATCGACATCGACCGCATCCTCCTCACCTCGGAACGGGACGGGACGGCCATGACCCTGAGCGAGTTCAAGACACCCGTCGTGGCGCCCGAGCCACCGGTGGAGGTCGTCACCCGAGGAGGGGTCGGCTTCGACGTCACCGTCGCTGATGGCACCGGCCCCCGATGGCTGTCGTTCGGCCAGTCGTGGAGTCCGGGGTGGGAGGCAACGGTCAATGGGCGCGACCTCGGACCCGCCGTCGTCGTCGACGGCTACGCCAACGGTTGGCGCCTCGACCCAGCCGAACTGGGACCGGGCCCGTACGTGGTCCGTGTCGACTGGACTCCCCAGCGAACCGTGTGGGGAGCACTGGCCGTCTCCGTCGGCGCCGTGCTCGTCTGCCTGGGGGTCATCTTCTTCGCCGCCTTTCGGGCCTTCCGGCGCCGTCGCCGCCACGGATTCCAGCCGGCTGACGCTGCGGCCGGCCGGCTATGGGCCGCAGCCGACGAGACGCGAACCCGTAACGGCCACCGGGCGCTGCCCCTCGACCCGGACCTCTCACCATGGCCCTGCACCCTCCCCCACCATCCGGGCGTGCTCGAACGGGCCTCGGTTCGCGCGACCGTTGTCGCCATCGCCGTCCTCCTCGCCGTGATGCTCCCGAACCTTCCGCTCTCGGCGCGCACGTTGCTGGTGGCACCGGTGGTGGCCGGCGTGGCGTGGGTTGTCTTCCGGTCCCCACGCGGCCGCGGCGTCGCCGGCCTCGCCGCGGTGGTGGCCTATGGGCTGGCGGGCGCGTATGCCGTCGTACTGGGGGTGCGAAGGGCCGGCAGCCAGGACTTCATAGAGATCGTGGCCCCCGTCAACGCGCTGGCACTGGCCGCGGCGTTCCTCCTCTTCGTCGAGGCCACCCGCGACGTGATCGTTCGCCGTCGAGTCCCCGATGACGGGTTCGCCGACCCGGCACCGCCCGACCCCGAGGAGGTCCCTTGAGCCCACCCGTCGTCCTCGTCCACGGCTTCGCCACGTCTGCGGCCCGCACCTGGGGCGACAACGGCTGGCTCGACATCCTGGGTGACCTCGGGAGAGAGGTCGTCGCCCCCGACCTCCTCGGTCATGGAACCGCCGATCGGCCCACCGAACCGGCCGCCTACAACCGGCTGGAGGCTGACCTGCTCGATCGCCTGCCCACCGAGCCGGTCGATGCCGTCGGCTTCTCGCTCGGCGCACGGTCGCTCCTCGTGGGCGCGTCCGGCGATCCCGAACGGTTCCACTCCCTCGTGGTGGCCGGGGTCGGAGCCAACCTCTTCGCGTCCGACGGCACCTCCGGCCTGATCGCCGACGCCATCGACGGCCGGGGCGATCTCGACGATCCGCAACTTCGCTACTTCGCCACCCTCGCGGAAGCGCCCGACCAGGATCCGGCCGCGCTGGCCGCACTGATGCGTCGCCCCGAGACCGTCGCTCTGACGGATGAGGGATTGGCCCGCATAACCTGCCCGGTGTTGGTCGTGCTCGGGGACCAAGATTTCGCCGGCCCGGCCGACCCGCTCCTGGAGCGGGTTCCCCATGCCCGCTTCGTCAGTCTCCGCGGCGTCGACCACTTCGCCACGCCCAAGAGCTTCGCCTTCATCGATGCCGTCGTCGAGTTCCTCGAGCAGGGACGTTGAGCGAGGAACCAACCACCGATCGGGAGTTCGTGCTCGGCGTCGACCTCGACGGCGTGTGCGCCGACCACGGCGAGGCGTTCCGTCGGGTGGTCGCCGCCGAACGCGACCTCGAAACCCACGAGCTCGAAACCCAACGAACCTGGGACTTCTCGGAGTGGGGTCTCGACCACCTCGGCTTCATCGAGATGCACAAGAAGGCCGTCCTCGAGCACCGGATGTTCCGGACCATGCCGGTCGTCGCCGGGGCCGCGGAGGCTCTGTGGCGCCTCTCCGACGCCGGGGTGTGGATCCGGCTGATCACCCATCGGCTCTACACGAACTGGGGCCACGCCGTCGCGGTCGCCGACACCGTGGCCTGGCTCGACGAGCACGGGATCCCGTACCGGGACCTCTGCTTCCTCGGCGACAAGCCGCAGGTGGAAGCGGACGCGTACATCGACGACGCTCCACACAACATCGCGGCATTGCGAGGGACCGGGGCGCCTTCGCTCGTGTTCGACCAGCCCTACAACGAGCACGTCCCGGGGCCGCGAGCGGCGGGATGGGCCGAGGCCGAGCAGTGGGTCCTCGGCCTGATGGCCGAGCGGGGCCGTCCGGTCCAGTCCACCCTCCAGCTCGACGAGGACCCCGCTCGTCGCCTGCGCCGACCCGACGACCGCACCTTCTGATGCCCAGGGTGGTGGGCCCTCACACCACCCCGTGCGGGCGGGGCCCACGATCAGAAGGGGCGTCGTGGCGGTGGATACGGTGACCCGGTGGAAGAGGTCAGCGAGCTCTTTGGGGTGATCGTGTGGACGGCCGTGCTCTGTGTGCCGATCGGGATGTCGCTGTGGGCCCTCCTCGACTGTGCCAAGCGACCCGGCTGGGCCTGGGCCCTCGCCGACCGGAGACAGGTCGTGTGGATGGCCGTGATCCTGATGGGCTTCGTCTCGGTCATCGGAGGACTGATCATCTCTGGTTGGTACCTCACGAAGATCCGCCCGAAGATCGCCCGAGCCGAAGCGGGCATGGGCCCGTGATCAGGGCGCGCTGACGCTGGCTCGAAGCAGGGCGTGCTGGACGAGCTCGAGCAACGCCGTCTTGGTCTGGGTGCGGTCACGGGCATCGGTGGTGATCAGAGGCACGTCATCGGGCACGGCCAGTGCTTCACGCACATCCTCCAGTCGGTGGTCCATCTGACCGTGGAACTGGTTGACCCCCACGATGAAAGGAACGCCGTGCGTCTCCATGTAGTCGACCGCGGGGAAGCAGTCGGCCCGCCGGCCCGTGTCGACCAGGACCACCGCACCGATGGCGCCCCGGACGAGGTCGTCCCACATGAACTGGAAGCGGTCCTGACCGGGGGTGCCGAACAGGTAGAGGATCAAGTCGGTCCCGAGGGTGATGCGCCCGAAGTCCATGGCCACCGCGGTCGACGTCTTGCCGGTGTTGGTGCCACCGGTCTCGTCGATTCCTTCGGCGGCGCTGGTCATGGCCGCTTCGGTGGTCAGGGGTGCGATCTCGGAGATCGACCCGACGAACGTCGTCTTCCCGACCGCGAACCCTCCGGCGACGATGATCTTGACCGGAAGCGGGACATGCTCGTCGGTCCCGACGGCACCGGGGCGGTCGGCAGTGGGGGCAGACGTGGGGACGTCAGAGTGCTTGGAGGCCATCGAGGACCCTTTCGAGCAGGCTCAGGTCGGGCCGGTCGCCGGCTCCGGTGTGCTGGGGTGTGGATGCAACGAGGAGCCCTTCGGCAGTCATGTCGCCCACGATCACGCGGGCGACACCGAGGGGAATCTCGAGGTGGGCGGACAGTTCGGCGATCGAGAGGGGCTCGGTGGAGCGCCCGACGATCTCCTTGCGCTCCAGGGTGAGGCGGGGGCCCAAGAGGCGTCCCCGTTCCGTCACCTTGACCAAGGTCTCGAAGGGCAGGTCGGTGGCGGAACGGGTACGGCCCCCGGTCAGGACATAGGACCCGACGCGAAGGGCCGGACGCGAGTCGTGGCCTTCGGGGGCACCCGTTGGGGTCATCGTGGAAGGGTCGCCTGGAGCTCGGCGCGAATCTCCGGGGTCAGCACGGAACCGGCCTTCTCGACGAGGACCGCCATCTCGTAGCCCACGAGGCCGACGTCGCACCCGGCGTCGGCGACACAGGCGAGGCACAAACCGTCGCTGATCCCCGTCACGAACATGAAGGCGAACTCCATCTCGATGATGACCTCGTTGACGGCCCCACCACCGAAGCGACCAGCCGCTCCGTAGGCCAAACCGATCAGACCGGACGACACGGCGGCGAATCGATCGGCGGCGTCACGATCGAGGCCGGCCGACGCGGCGACGGGAAGTTCATCGGAGGACACGACGACGGCTTCGTTCACCCCGGTCACACGCTCGGCAAAGCTCTGGACGAGCCAGTTCAGGTTTCGGGCTCCAGCGGACAGTTCGATCATCGTGGTGTCGATCCTTCGGTGAGGTGGCCGGGTCAGGCCTGGTCGTCGGTGTTGCGGTCGGGACCGGTGTCGGTCGTGCCGTCGCCCTGGCGACCTCGGTCGAGGCCGGAGCGGTAGCGCAAGAGCATGCGGCGCACTTCTTCCGGGGAGCGGCTGCTCCTCGCCGCAGGCCGCGGAGTGGAGGCCGCCGCCGCAGCCAAGGCATCGACTGGACGTCGCCCGCCTCGGTGCCCGACGCACCAGACCGGCGGTGGTGAGCTCACCCGGAGGTGCCGGCTCGGTGCCGCTGGCCGGGGTCGCCGTGGGGACGACCGGACTGTCGGTCACCCTGCAGGTAGCCGTCCCGGACGCGACCGATCGTCGCGAGAGGGGGGGACGGCGGTCGACCGAGCCTCGGACGCCGCCATGGGCGTCGGCCGGCTCGGGCGGTCGCCGCGGGTGGAGGGGTCGCCACGGGGCGACACCAGCTTGGAGGCCGGCCCGTTCGAACCGGACTCGACCTGGGTTTCACCCGGATACTCGACGAGGGAGTACGGGAGCGTGACCGAAGCCGTGGTCCCCCCGTTCGGCGTCGGCTCGAGAACGACAGCGAGCCCGAAGCGACTGGCCAGTCGGCCGATCACGATGAAGCCCGGCGATCGCGACAGGGCCAGGCCCACGAGCGGCGGCCGCGCCAGCTGAGCATTGGCCTCGGCCAGCTGCTGCGCGTTCATCCCGATGCCCCGGTCGACGACCGTGACCACGTAGCCGCTCTTCTCGTCGCGTCGGCCCAGGATCTCGACGCTGCTCTCCGGCGGGGAGAAGCGGGTGGCGTTCTCCATCAGCTCCGAGAGGAGGTGCGCGAGGTCGACCGCCACGTTGCCGGCGATGGTGGCCTCGTCGAGAGCAATCAGGTGCACCCGGGCGAAGTCCTCGACCTCGCCGATGGCGACGCGAACCACGTCGACCACCGGCACCGGCCGGCCTCGACGCCGCGGCGGCTCGGCGCCGGCCAGGACCAGCAACGACTCGGCGATGCGCCGCATCCGGGTGGCGAGATGGTCCAACTTGAACAGGTTGTCGAGCTGATCGGGGTCTTCCTCGTGGGTCTCGAGGTGATCGATGAACTCGATCTGGCGATCGAGCAGACTCTGGTTGCGACGGGCCAGGTGGACGAAGATGTCGCCGATGCCTTTGCGAAGGAGACGGCGCTGCTCCTCGGCCACGTCGACGGTCACCGACTGGATGGAGTTGAAGGCCGCCGCAAGCTGTCCGATCTCGTTCCGGGAGTCCACGACGATGGGTTCGAGGGCCTGGGCAGCGAGGTCCGCTGACTCGTCGTCAGGGTTTCGGAGTTGCTCGACCAGAGCGGGGAGCTGCTCTGTCGAGAGTCGGTTGGCCGCCTTGGTCACCCGGTTGAGGGGCCGAGTCACCGAACGGGCGACCACGAGGGCCAGGCCGAAGGCCGATCCCATCGCGGCAATTCCGGCGAGCAGGTAGAGGATGGCACCCCTGGTGGCGCTCGAATTGAGGTCAGAAGCGGTGGTGACCACGTTCTGGGTGAAGACTTCGTTGACACCAGCCAGGCCGTCGATCCGGGCCAGAGCGGCCTGGGTGAGTTCGTCGGCCGGAACGGTGAGGGAGTTGCCGGCGGTGCCCTGCTCGAGGGTCTTTCGGGCCAGTTCATCGAAACTCTGACCGGCCGTTGCGTTCTGGAGCGTCTGCTTCTCCGCCGGGGTGGCTCGACCCGCAACGAACGTTTCGTTGGCATGGACGAGGCTGCGGTCGGCGTCCTCGGCGCGTGTGTAGGAATCGCACTCCGTCCCGAAGGTGGAGCACGCCTCCCCGGCTCGATCGGTGAACTTCCCGACTCGGGTCGCGGTCACCACCTGACCGGCCAGAGCGCCCTGCGGGGTGATGATCCTCTCCAAGGCGGCCACGGTCTCGAGACCACGCAGCAACTCGGCGTCGCTGGCGGTCTGCACCAACGAGGCGATGAGGGTGCCGATGGTGACCAGGATGACGATTACCAGCGCCGGAGCCACCAGGGTGGCCATCAACTTGGTCCCGACCTTCATGTTTCGCAGCATCCTCGGCCTCTCCGCTCGGCCCACCGGGGCCGGGGCGTGTTCGTGTCGGAGGTCTGGATTCCCCGTGTGGAATTGATCGGGACGTTCTGGGCACGACTTGAGACTCGACCCTTCGTCTGGGCCAAGTGGCCTATCGCCGAGCGCGCCCGCAGCCGACACGCGGAGCCGACTGGATGGCGGGGGGAAGAACTGGCTCCGCGGCCCGAAGCAACTGACTAAGTTGTGGCGCGGTGGAGCGAAGCAGTGAGACCCACAAGGGTCGCTCCCTCACTCGGCTTGCAACTGGTGGGCCTCCGGACACCCCGGCGAACAAGGAGACGGAATGAGCGATACCTCACAGGGACCGGGCTGGTGGCAAGCCTCCGACGGCAAGTGGTACCCACCTGAGCAGGCCCCAGGGGGAGGCGCCACCAATGTGCCGGGGATGACGCCCGCCGGCGCCGGGAAAGTCGACATCGGCGGGTCGATCAGCTATGGCTGGAACAAGTTCACCGCCAACATCGGACCGCTCCTCGTCGCGGTCCTGTTCATCATCGTTGCCAACGGCATCGTCGGGCTCTTCTCCGGCGCTTTCGACTCGTTCCTGCTCCGGTTCATCGTCCAGCTGATCGGCATCGCCATCGGTGCCGTCGTGTCATTCGGACTCGTGAACATGGCGCTCAAGATCACCCGAGGAGAGACGGTCGGGATGGGGGACGTGCTGCCCAGCGGCCCCTTGGTCGTCCCCTTCGCCATCACCGGGATCATCGTCAACGTCATCACCTTCATCGGAATCGCCCTCTACATCGTCCCCGGCATCATCGCCGCGACCTTCCTGTTGTTCTCACAGTTCGTCGTTCTCGACG
The DNA here is from genome assembly GCA_041688815.1 of Acidimicrobiales bacterium. Lineage (GTDB taxonomy): Bacteria > Actinomycetota > Acidimicrobiia > Acidimicrobiales > Acidimicrobilacustridaceae > Rhabdothermincola_A. The sequence goes on from JBDNHK010000042.1 coordinate 24,716, forward strand.
AGGGTCTCCAACCGGGCGATGCCATCAAGCGCAGCATCGACTTGGTCAAGGGTCAGGCCGGCAGCGTCTTCGGGTTCATGGTGGTCGCCTTTCTGATCATGGCGGTCGGGGTGATCCTCTGCTTGGTCGGCCTCTTCGTGGCCTGGCCGCTGGCCGTCGTCGCCGCCGCGAAGGTCTACAAGGACCTGAAGGGCGAACCGGTCGCCGTCTGAGCACAATCCCCCTCAACAGACGTGAGAGAGCCCCGGACCAGGTCCGGGGCTCTCTCGCGTCTCGCCAACCCTCTCTGTCCTGCTTGGCGCCGGTGAGCCGACGGACGTCAGACCAGCGGACGGGCGTCCGGGGTCAACGGTGACGGGAGGAGCGTGTCACCCATGAGGTGAGCGTCGACCGCGGCGGCGGCGGATCGCCCCTCGGCGATGGCCCACACGATGAGGCTCTGGCCCCGTCCCATGTCGCCGGCCACGAAGACTCCCGGAACGTTCGTGGCCCAGTCCTGGCCCCGCCCCACGTTGCCACGGGGGTCGAGATCCACCCCGAGTTGTTCGACCAGTCCGCCGCGTTCCGGTCCGACGAAGCCCATGGCCAGGAACACCAGGTCACACTCGAGCTCGAACTCCGAACCCTCCACCGCGACGAACGTCGGGCGGCCGTCCACCACCTCGGAGCGCACTTCGACGGCCCGCAGACCCGTGAGGCGGCCGTCGGCATCACCGGTGAACTCGATGGTGTTCACGGCGTAGACCCGCTCGCCGCCTTCCTCGTGGGCCGACGACGTGCGGTAGACGAGCGGCCAGGTGGGCCAGGGGGTGCTCCCAGGGCGGCTCTCGGACGGTCGCGGCATGATCTCGAACTGATGCACGACGGTCGCACCTTGACGGTGGGCCGTCCCCAGGCAGTCGGCGCCGGTATCGCCACCGCCGATGATCACGACCTTCTTGCCCTTGGCGTCGATCGGAGTGGCAGTGAGGTCGCCCGCCTGCACCCGGTTGGCGAGGGGCAGGTACTCCATGGCCTGGTGGATGCCCGTGAAGGCACGACCCGGGATGTCGAGATCCCGCGCCGCCATGGCCCCGGCGGCGAGAACCACCGCGTCGAAGTCGCGACGCAGGTCCTCGGCGGTCACGTCGACTCCGACGTCGACGCTCGTACGGAACTCCGTACCTTCGCCCTCCATCTGCTCGATGCGTCGATCGATGTGACGCTTCTCCATCTTGAACTCGGGGATCCCGTAACGCAGCAGACCGCCGATGCGATCGGCGCGTTCGAACACGACCACGTCGTGGCCGGCCCGGGTGAGCTGCTGGGCGGCGGCGAGCCCGGCGGGCCCGGAGCCCACGACGGCCACCTTCCTTCCCGAACGCACGGCCGGGACCTGCGGCGTGACCCAACCCTCAGACCAGGCCCGATCGATGATCTCGACCTCGACCTGCTTGATGGTCACCGGGTCTTCGTTGATGCCGAGGACGCACGCGGCCTCGCAGGGCGCCGGACAGAGCCGCCCGGTGAACTCGGGGAAGTTGTTGGTCGCGTGGAGGCTGTCCATGGCCTCGCGCCAGTGATCGCGGTACACGAGATCGTTCCAGTCGGGAATCAGGTTCCCGAGGGGGCAACCGTTGTTGCAGAACGGGATACCGCAGTCCATGCACCGGCTGGCCTGCTCGCGGACCTTGGCGATCGGGAACTCCTCGTAGACCTCCCGCCAGTCCCGGAGGCGAACGGGGACCTCACGTCGCGGCGGCAGCTCTCGTGGGAACTTCATGAATCCTGTGGTGTCACCCATGTCGTCCTCGACTCACGTCCGGGCGGCGGCCATGACCGCCTCCACCGGGTCGGTCCCGTTCGCCCGGGCTTCGCGCTCGGCCTTCAGCACCCGCTTGTAGTCCTTCGGCATCACCTTGACGAAACGTCCCGACGCCGCATCCCAGTCCTCGAGCAGCCGGCGGGCCACGGCCGAATCGGTCTCGGCGAGATGACGGGCGACGCGATCGTGAAGCCAGGTCACGTCGTCGTCAGCGGGGGCCTCGAGGTCGACCATGTCCGGATTGACCCGCGAGGCGAAGGTGTCGTCGGCGTCGTACACGAAGCCCACGCCCCCGCTCATGCCGGCACCGAAGTTGCGACCGGTTCCCCCGAGCACCACTACGCGGCCACCGGTCATGTACTCGCACGCATGGTCGCCCACGCCTTCGACCACAGCCACCGCACCGCTGTTGCGGACGCCGAAGCGTTCTCCGACCACACCCCGCAGGAAGACCTCGCCACTGGTGGCGCCGTAGAGGATGACGTTGCCGGCGATGATGTTCTCCTCGGCGACGAAGGAGGAGCCCACCGGCGGGCGGATCACGATGCGGCCACCGGACAGCCCCTTGCCGACGTAGTCGTTGGCATCGCCGGAGAGCCGCAGCGTGATGCCCCGAGGCAGGAAGGCGCCGAGGCTCTGACCGGCGGAGCCGTGGAGGTCGACGACGATGGTGTCGTCGGGCAGTCCCTGGGCGCCGTGGCGTCGGGTCAGCTCGGCCCCGAGCATGGTGCCCACGGTGCGGTTGACGTTACGGATCGGCAGCTCGATTCGGACGACCTCGCCGCGCTCGATCGCCGGAGAGGCCGATTCGAGGAGCTGGTTGTCGAGAGCATGCTCGAGGCCGTGGTCCTGTCCGACCACCTGATGGCGATGGGCGTCGGCGGGGATGTCGGGCAAATGGAGAATCGGGCTGAGGTCGAGTCCCGACGCCTTCCAGTGGCGGATGGCGGCCGATGCATCGATGACCTCGACCCGACCGATGGCCTCCTCGAGCGTCCTGAAGCCGAGTTCGGCGAGCAGCTCGCGGACCTCCTCGGCGATGAACTCGAAAAAGGTGACGACGAACTCCGGCTGGCCGGTGAACTTCTTGCGCAGCTCCGGGTTCTGGGTGGCCACACCCACCGGGCAGGTGTCGAGATGGCAGACGCGCATCATCACGCAGCCCGAGACGACGAGGGGCGCAGTGGCGAAACCGAACTCCTCGGCGCCGAGCAGTGCGCCGATCACCACGTCACGACCGGTCTTGAGCTGACCGTCGACCTGGACCACGATCCGATCACGCAGGCCGTTCAGAAGGAGGGTCTGTTGCGTCTCGGCCAGACCCAGCTCCCACGGTCCACCGGCGTGCTTGAGCGAGGTGAGAGGGGACGCGCCGGTACCTCCGTCGTGGCCGGAGATGAGCACCACGTCGGCGTGGGCCTTCGACACCCCGGCGGCGACGGTGCCGACACCGATCTCGGCGACCAGCTTCACGTGCACCCGGGCATGGCGGTTGGCGTTCTTGAGGTCGTGGATCAGCTGGGCCAGATCCTCGATGGAGTAGATGTCGTGGTGAGGCGGCGGTGAGATGAGACCCACGCCGGGGGTGGAGTGCCGGGTCTTGGCGATCCACGGGTACACCTTGCTGCCCGGGAGCTGGCCGCCCTCGCCCGGCTTGGCCCCCTGGGCCATCTTGATCTGGATGTCGTCGGCGTTGACGAGGTACTCGCTCGTGACCCCGAAGCGACCCGATGCAACCTGTTTGATGGCCGACCGCTTCGAATCGCCGTTGGGCATCGGGACGAAACGCTCGGCGTCCTCTCCGCCCTCGCCGGTGTTCGACTTGCCGCCGAGCCGGTTCATGGCGATGGCGAGCGTCTCGTGGGCCTCCGCCGAGATGGACCCGTAGGACATGGCCCCGGTCGAGAAGCGCTTCACGATCTCCGAGACCGGCTCCACCTCGTCGAGCGGCACCGGAGTCCGGTCACCGGCACTCAGCCGGAACAGGCCGCGCAGGGTGGCCATGTGCTGGGCCTGCTCGTCGACCTGGCTGGTGTACTCCTTGAAGATCTCGTAGCGGCCCGAACGGGTGGCATGCTGCAACTTGAAGACCGTCTCCGGGTTGAAGAGGTGGAACTCACCCTCCCGCCGCCACTGGTACTCGCCCCCGGGCTGCAGGGTGCGATGGGCCCGCTCGGTGGGGTTGTCCGGGTACGCCAGTTGGTGACGGCGGCGCACCTCCTCGGCGACCTCGGCGAGCCCGATGCCCCCGAGTCGGCTCACCGTGCCGGTGAAGTACTCCTCGACCAGTTCTTCCCCCAGACCGACCGCTTCGAAGATCTGGGCGCCGGTGTAGGAGGCCACCGTGGAGATGCCCATCTTCGACATCACCTTGAGCACGCCCTTGCTCGACGCCTTGATGTAGTTCGACACCGCCTTCGTGGGGTCCTGGAGGTCGGTGAGGTCCTCGGCGATACGGTCCTCGATGGTCTCGAAAGCCAGGTAAGGATTGATGGCGGCGGCGCCGTACCCGATGAGCAGACACATGTGGTGCACCTCACGGGCCTCACCCGTCTCGACCACGAGCCCGACCTGGGTGCGGGTCTTCTCGCGGATCAGGTGATGGTGCACGGCGGAGGTGAACAACAGGGCGGGGATGGGCGCCAACTCGGCGGTCGAGTCCCTGTCGCTCAGCACGATGATCGTGGCCCCGTCGGCGATGGCATCGCTGGCCGCCCGACGCACGTCTCGAAGCGCGACGCGTAGGCCTTCTCCTCCTTCGGCGACGGGAAAGAGGCACGGGACGACGACGGTGCGGAAATCGGCGAGGTCGTCGTACTCGTGGATGTGGATGATCTTCTCGAGCTCGTCGTTGTCGATCACCGGGCGGGGGACCTGGAGCTGGCGACACGAGCCGGGTTGGGGGTTGAGCAGGTTCCCCTCGGGCCCGAGGGTACGTCCGAGGGCGGTGACCAGCTCCTCGCGGATGGCGTCGAGGGGCGGGTTGGTGACCTGGGCGAAGAGCTGGTTGAAGTAGTCGAAAAGGAGACGGGGACGGTCTGACAGCACCGCCAGCGGCGTGTCGGTCCCCATCGAGCCGATGGGTTCGGTACCGCTACGGGCCATGGGTTCGAGGATGATGCGCAGTTCCTCGGTGGTGTAGCCGAACACCTGCTGGCGTCGCACCACGCTGTCGTGGGGACGCAGGGTGTGGGGACGCACGGCGAGGTCGTCGATGTCGACCAGGTTCTCGTCGAGCCAGGTTCCGTAGGGGTGACGATCGGCGAGGTGGCCCTTGATCTCCTCGTCGCCGATGATGCGTCCGGCGGTCGTGTCGACGAGGAACATGCGCCCGGGCTGGAGACGGCCCTTCTCGACGATGCGGGTCGGATCGATGTCGATGACGCCGACTTCCGACGCCATGATGACTGTGTCGTCGGCCGTGACCCAGTACCGCGACGGCCGCAGCCCGTTGCGGTCGAGGACGGCGCCGATGACCGCTCCGTCGGTGAAGGCAATCGACGCCGGCCCGTCCCACGGCTCCATCAGGCTGGCGTGGTAGCGGTAGAAGTCCCGCTTGGCCGGCGCCATCGACGGCTGGTGCTCCCAAGCCTCGGGGATCATCATCAGTACGGCGTGGGGCAGGTCGTAGCCGCCGATGTGCAACAGCTCGAGGACCTCGTCGAACGTGGCGGAGTCGCTGGCGCCGGGCGTGCAGATGGGGAAGATGCGGTCCAGGTCCCCCGCCACCAGATCCGTGTGCAGCAATGCCTCACGGGCCCGCATCCAGTTGCGGTTCCCCTGAACGGTGTTGATCTCGCCGTTGTGGGCTACGTACCGGAACGGGTGGGCCAACGGCCACGACGGGAACGTGTTCGTGGAAAATCGAGAATGAACGAGGGCCAGGGCCGACTCGACCCGCGGGTCCACCAGGTCGGGGAAGAACTCCGGGAGCTGGTTGGTGGTGAGCATTCCCTTGTAGACGAACGTGCGACACGACAGTGAAGGGAAGTAGATCCCACCTTCGGCGGTGAGCGGCCCGAGCTCGTGCTCGAGCCGCTTGCGGACCACGTACACCCGCCGCTCGAGCGACATGTCGGCCAATCCGTCGCCGGCGAGGAAGGGCTGGCGGAACGACGGCTCGACGGCAGCCGCCTGCGTGCCGATCATGGAGTCGTCGTAGGGAACGTCACGCCACCCCAGGACTCTGAGCCCTTCGCTGGTGGCGATCTTCTCGACGGCTTCGACGACCTCGGCCGCTCGCTCCGGATCCTTGGGCAGGAAACCCAGTCCGGTCGCGTACTGCCCCTCGGCCGGAAGGGGGAACGCCACGACATCACGCAGGAAGCGATCGGGGATCTGCAGCAGGATGCCGGCGCCATCGCCGGTGTTGGGTTCGGCGCCGGCGGCGCCGCGATGCTCGAGGTTGCACAGCGCCCCCACGCCTTGCATCACGATGTCGTGGCTGCGCAGCCCCTTCATGTGCACGATGAAGCTCACGCCGCAGGCGTCGTGCTCGAACCGGGGATCGTAGAGCCCCTGGCGGGCGGGGAAGTCGGAGCTGGAGCTGATCATGCGTCTTCCTGAACGTGGGCGGCCTGGTTGAGCCAATGGACACGACCCGCGCGGCGGGGACGACGCTGGCCCCTGTACGGACCAATTACGATACCCGGGGTCAACGGATCCCGCCCATTCGGAACGGACGGCGCCGAGAGGTCCGAACCGCCCGCAGCCGCCGACCGCCAGCCCCGCCCCCGTTAGGGTGCGGACGTGAGCACGAGCAGGGATTCCCGCGCCACGGACCACGGCGACGCGGCGTCGCTCGAGCACGCTCACGATCTGTGCGCCTTCCTCGACGCCTCCCCTTCACCGTTTCACGCCGTGGAGGAGGCGGGACGCCGGCTGGCCTCCGAGGGATTTCGCTCCGTCGACGAGCGCGCCCCGTGGCCCACGACCGCCGGGCGCTACCTGCTCATCAGGGGCGCCAGCCTCGTGGCCTGGGTCGTCGACGCCGAACGCCACCCTTCCTCTGGCTTCCGTATCGTCGGCGCCCACACCGATTCGCCGAACCTGCGGGTGAAGCCCCGCCCCGACACGGGCGCGGTGGGATGGCGCCAACTGGGTGTCGAGGTCTACGGGGGCGCCCTTCTCAACTCCTGGCTCGATCGCGACCTCGGCCTGTCGGGCCGCGTCGTGGTGCGCACCCCTGACGGCGGGGCCGTGCGCCTGGTCCGCGACGACCGCGCCCTCCTGCGGGTTCCCCAACTGGCCATCCATCTCGACCGAGGGGTGAACGAGAGCGGTCTCGTGCTCGACCCCCAGAATCACCTCTCACCGGTATGGGGAACAGGGCCGATCGAGGAAGGTGCCTTTGCCCGTCACCTCGCGACCCTGGCCGGGGTCGACGCCGGTGACGTTCTCGACTGGGACGTCATGGCTCACGACATCACTCCCGCCGCCCTCCTCGGCGTCGACCGCTCCCTGCTGGCCGGCGGGCGCCTCGACAACCTGCTGTCCTGCCATGCCGCGGTGACGGCGCTGGTCCGCACCGTCCGCAAGCCGGCCACACTGGCCGACTCGGGGCCACGCGCCGTTCCCGTGGTGTGCCTCTTCGACCACGAGGAGATCGGGAGCGAGTCGGCCACCGGTGCCGCCGGCGTGCTCCTGCCCACGGTGCTCGAGCGCATCGCCGGGGCGGCCACCCTCGATCGTGACCAGTGGTTCGCGGCGCTGGCGTCGTCGTTCTGCCTCTCCGCCGACGGGGCCCATGCCACTCACCCCAACTACATCGAACGGCACGAACCGAGCCACCGCATCCTCGTCAATTGTGGGCCAGTGGTGAAGAGCAACGCCAACGTTCGTTACGCCACTGATGCACCGGCGGCAGCCACCGTCGCTCTGGCCGCCGAGGTGGCCGGCGTGCCCCTGCAACCCTTCGTCGTGCGCAGCAACATGGCCTGCGGATCGACGATCGGGCCCCTCACCGCCGCCCGCCTCGGAATCCCCACCGCCGACGTCGGCGTGGCTCAGCTGTCGATGCACTCGGCTCGTGAGCTCTGTGGAGCCCACGATCCCGAGCGATTCACACGTCTTCTCTGCGTGGTCCTCTCCGACGACGCGCCGCCCGTATCCGCCTGAAAGGACCGCGGCTCAGATCCGCCGGCCACCATCGGGCCAGTAACGGTCGCGGAGCAGGCGGCTGTGGAGCTTGCCGGTCGGGAACCGCGGCAGCGCGGCTTCGAAGTCGACCGACCGAGGTGTCTTGTAGCCGGCCAGGTGCTCTCGGGCGAACGCCATCAGCTCGAGGGCCAGCGCGTCGGACGGCTCGGAGCCGGGGAGCAGTTCGATCGCCGCCTTCACCTGTTCGCCCCACTCGTCGTCGGGGATGCCGAATACGGCCACGTCGGCCACGGCGGGATGCTCGGCGAGGACCTGCGCCACTTCCGTGGGGTACACGTTCATGCCGCCGGTGATGATCATGTCGCTGGCTCGGTCCGAGAGATACACGAACCCGTCCTCGTCGACGCGTCCGATGTCACCGAGGGTGTACACCCCGGGTCCGGCGAAGGCGGCGGCGGTCTTCTCGGGCGCGTTGTGGTAGGCGAACACGTTGTCGACGACGGTGTTGTGGCACCACAGCGGTCCGGTCTCCCCCACCGGGAGCCGAGCCCCACGATCGTCCCCGGCGAAGACCTCATAGGTCGACACCGCCCGCCCGACCGTGCCCGGATGCGTCAGCCACTGCTCGGTGGTCGCCACCGTGACGTAGCCCCCCTCGCTCCCGCCCCAATACTCGACCAGGGTGGGCCCCCACCAGTCGATCATTCGCTGCTTCACCACTGCGCTGATCGGAGCGGCACCGTGAAGCACCGTCTGCAGCGACGAAGGATCGAACCCGTCACGATCAGCCTCGTCGAGACGTAGGAGACGCACGAACATCGTCGGCACCAGATGAGTGGTGACCACCTGATGGCGCCGGATGAGGTCCAGGCAATGCCGCTCGTCCCAGTTCGCCATCAGGATCAGCGGCGCCCCGTTGTGCAGATCGAAGAAGGCGAACCCGAGCGGCGCGGCATGGTGCAGTGGACCGGTCACCAGGTGGGGCCCGCGACCCACCAACCCGAGGGGCCGTCCCGCCGCGGCCAGCGCCCGCAGCTGCGCCCCGAGGTCCGACGCCACGCGGCGACGTACCCCCTTCGGCCGCCCGGTGGTCCCACTCGTGTAGAACATCGTCCCCCCCACGGGACCGTCGAGGGCGAACCGTGTGGCGTCGGCGCCCGAGATCTGGCCGTCGAGCTCGTCCCCCGCCACGACGACCGGTTGTGGGCCGCCCACCGAAGCGCGTGCCGTCGCTTCGTGTTCGGGGTCGGTGAGCACGATCACCGCTCCTGAGTCCTCGACGATGTAGGCGATCTCCTCGACCGCCAGGTGACGGTTCACCGGGGTGAGCCAGATGCCGCTGAGCGTCGCCGCCAACACCGCCTCGACCGCCTCGACCCGGTTCCCCCACAGCGCCGCCGCATGGTCACCCGGTCGTAATCCTCGATCGAGCCACGAGCGACCCAGGCGAGTGGCGCGATCGAGCAACTCGCGGCGAGTTCTCGTGCGAACCCCATCGTCCACTCCCGATGCGTCCGGGTCGACGTCCGCCAAGTCGTAGAGCACCGCACGATGTTGGCACGCGGCCACGCCCGCCCTTCTCCGACCTTCGTCGTCGCCCCGGCCGCGGCTCGATCGGCCCCGCCGGTTTCTCGACACCGACGAACGGGTCCTACCCTCCGTCGATGGCCCGGCGACCGACCACCACCTCGGCCCACGCCGCCCGAGCCGTTCTCGTGGGCGTGCTCCTCGTGTGGGGCCCGGTGGCTTCGGGCTGTTCTTCGGCGGACCGCAGTGAGCCAACGGCCGTCACTCCCCCGATCACCCTCCCGGCCGCCCTCCTGCCGCCGCCGGGTGGAGCAGGGACACCGGACGCAACGACCACGACTTCCGCCCCGGCCGCAACAACCGGCACCGGAGTCGAGATCGCGGCGTTCGCCGTGGAGGCCCCACTCGAGTGCGGCGACGCCGGCTTCACCGCGACCGTGCGATGGCGGGCCACCGGGGCCGTCGCCGCGACAGTGCTGGTCGACAACACCCAGGTCGCAGGTCCGGTGCCTGTCGCCGAACCGTTCGAGATCCGGCTCCCGTGCGACGGCGCGGCCAAAACCATCCAGCTCGTGCTGGTCGCCGCCGACGGGTCGAGCGAGCTGCGGAACCAGGTCGTGCTCGCCAGCCCGGGGCGCTGACCGGCGATGGCGGCGATGAGCCTCACCGAGGCCATCCGTGTCCTCGGGGTCGAACCGGGCCTGGCTTTCGATGCCGTACGCGCCGTCTATCGCGACCGCCTTCGCGTCACCCACCCGGACGTGTCCACCGGAACCGACGCGGATGGACGAACGGCGTTGCTCACCACGGCGTTCGCCACCATCTCCGCCGCAGTGAGGGCCAGCGGCCGTGACGTGGTGCCCTCACCACCTGCTCCGACCTCTCCTGGGCCCCAGCCCGACCCTGCGTCTCGGCCATGGCTCGACGATCTCGTCGAGGCCGCAGACGTCGACGGCGACACCATCGCCATCGGCGCCCCTGCCACCGAGGCGTTCGCGCTTCTGCTCGAGGCCGCGAGCGAGGTCGGCAGCATCGGCTATGTCGATCGGCACCTCGGGATGCTCGAGGTCATGGTGCGCTTCGAGGGTGGGCCCACGTGCTCGGTCCTCATCACCCTGCAAGGGCGGACTTTCGGGACCGACGCCTTCTGCACGATGGACTCGATCGAGGCCGCTCCCACCCCGCCGTTGCGTCCGGTGGTCGAAGCCCTGGTCGCCGCCATCTCTCGTCCTCGCTGAGCATCCACCACCCACCGGCAACCACGGGTCAGCATTGAAGGCACCCGATGACGCGGAGGGGGTGCCGCATGACGATGGTCAGCCGAGCATGGATGCTGGACCCGTTGGAGTTCCACATCGACATCGAAGCCCTGAGGCGCACGCCCGACGGCGAGCTGGCCCTGCGGGACCGGGCGGTCCGCATCTGGGAGAACGCCGACCCGATCGTGCGCTCCTACCTCGAGCTGCTCACCATCTCCGATCCCGAGGAGTGGCAACTGGCCCCTGAGTCATCTCATCTCGTCGAGTGGTATCGGGTCCTGATGGCCCCCTACCTCATCCCGACTCGAGCCTTTCGCTCCCCCGATGTCCTCCGGCGTCGGCTCCCCGATCTCGGCTGGCCGCCGCGCGAGGCCCGACGCCTGGCCCGGGGCCGTGAGCTGCTCTGTCTGGCCGAGCAGTACGCACCGACTTCCCTCACCGAGCAGTTGTCACCCTTGATGCGCATGGGGAACAAGGGTTGGCTGCATCACGACGACGTCACTTCCGCCCTCGACCTGATGCGGGGACTCGACCGGAACCTCTTCCGTCGTCACCAAGATCTCGTCGGGGTGGTCGAGAACGCCTTCGAGGTCCTCGAGGCGGCCCTCACCAAACCCGACCACGTGCTGCTCACCATCACCGACTGACCTCGTTCACCCCCAGCGGCGACCGGTGGCCCAGGATGCTCCGGCGATGGCGGCGTAGCCGATGGTGATCAGCCAGAACCACGGATCGCCAGGGGCGTGCACGTAGCGGGCGAAGCCGAGCCCCACCCCCACGCCGAGCGGCAACGTGACGAACACCAACCGGCGGGGCGATTCCCGCGCCCGCCCGAGGTGCTCGACCACGAAGTCCACGAGAGCCGGCAGCGACAGCAGCGCATAGGCGGCCAGCTCCAGCGTCGGGGAGAGGCGGGCACCGAGCACCGAGGCGCTCAGCACCGCGAACGCGATCGGGTAGAGCACCAGGCAACGACGACACACGTGGCGCCCGGCGACGATCGTGCATCGGTCGTAGTCCTCGGGCCAGTGGTGCGACAGCCACAGTGGAGTGATGCGTCCGTCGTCGTCGGTCACGGCCGCCGCCACGGCTGTGGCCGTCGCCGGTGAGGCGGGAGATCCACGGCCGACCAGAGAAGGTCACTCGGCGTCGGGATCACCGGGAGAAGGAGGCGAACACCTCGGACGCGCCTGGTCCGAGCTCGAGTACCGCCGCCCCTCCGGTCGTCGTGCGGGGCGTCACCGGAATGGTCGTGGCCGCTGGCGAGACCCCCCGCAACGTCCAACCGAGGCGCAACGCATCGAAATAGGTCAAGTCGTCGTCGATCCGCATCCCACCCCCGACCGCCCCAGGAATCCGGGCCAGCGCCAGAGGATTGCGCGTGTCGGCGACGCCCCGCAGCAGCGTCGTGAGGAACACTCGCTGGCGCTCGGTGCGGCCGATGTCACCGGTGGGATCGGCCTGCCACACACCGTCGACGAACTGCTCGTAGTAACGACTGCGCACGAAAGCCAGCGCCTGGGCGCCGTCGAGCGTCACCGGCCCGGCCGCATCGATCTGCAGTCCGGAGTTGCCGTCGCGGGCAGGTGCGGGCACCTCGACGGTGATCCCGCCGATGGCGTCGACGAGCCGGGAGAAGCTGACGAAGTTGATCTCCATGTAGTGCTGGATCGGGATGCCGAGAGCGGTGACCGCGTTGACGAGGTTGGCGGGACCGGCGGCGAAAGTGGAGTTGATCCGCCCCTTCTGCCCGGTGGCCGGGTCGGTGACCCACAGGTCACGCGGGATCGAGAGCAGCGATGCCGATCCCCCTTCGATCCGGAGCACCATGATCGTGTCGGTCCTCGACCCCGAGATGCCTTCGTCGAGGAAGGCGCCAGCGTTGGGGTCGTCGGCCGCGATCCCGGCCCGGGAGTCGGTGCCCACGATCAGGTAGTTGGTGCCGCTCCGACCGGCCTGCGGGCGCAGAGCACTCGAAACGTCGACGGTGGGGATGCGGGAGAACTGCCACCAGCCGAACGCGAACATCCCGACCGGCAGGAGAAGAACCAACACGACCAGCAGGGCAACGACCCGCCGCCACGGTCTCCGGCGGGCGCCGCGTCCGGGTGGCGAGGGCGCCCGGGGCGGGGCCACCGGACCATTGGGCACCGAAGGGGCAGGGGCGGCGTCCGAGCTGCGCCCCAGCACCTTCACCGGGCGAGCCTGACCTGCGGGCACGACGGGCGGGTTCCACGGTCTCGGCGCCGGCGGTGCGGCCACGACCGATGGCCCTGCCGCCGACGCCGCCGATGCGGACGCACTCGATCCTGACGGCACGCCGAGCACGACGTGGCGGGGTTCAGCCGCCGCCGATCGGCCGATCACCCTCGGGCCGGTGATCGGTGGCGACGACCCCTCGCGGGGATCGCTCACCGGGGCGGCGCGGGGCTGGTCGACACACCGACGAGCGTAGGGCTGGCGTTCCCTGCCTCGGTGTCACTCCTCCAGCCGGCCACACACGACGAGATGTCGATCCGAGACCACGTGGACCACGAGGTGCCCGTCGAGCCCGTGCTCGCGGAGCTGGGCCTCGACCTCCTCGACGCGGTAGGCCGCCATGAGCGAGTTCCGGAAGTCCTTCACCACCACCGGTGGGGCCCAGGGTGTCGGCGCCGGCGGCTCTCGGTAGCGTCGCCGCCATGGCTCACGACGTCGTCATCATCGGTGCTGGTCTGGCCGGACTCGTCGCCGCCCGCACCCTCGCCGAAGCCGGCCGCGATGTGGTGGTACTCGAAGCCTCCGACGGCGTGGGTGGTCGTGTCCGCACTGATGTCGTCGGCGGCTTCCACCTCGATCGCGGCTTCCAGATCCTGCTCACTGCGTACCCCGAGCTCGACCGATGGCTCGACCTCGACGCCCTCGCCCTGCAGTACTTCGAGCCGGGGGCACTCGTGCGCGTCGGCGACCGCTTCCATCGGGTCGGCGACCCGCGACGCCGACCGTTGGATGCGGTCGCCACCCTCAGGGCCCCGATCGGCACCGTGCCCGACAAGCTCCGGGTGCTCGCGCTCGTCGCCTCCGTGTCACGAGGCACCGTCTCGGACCTCCTGAGGCGTCCCGACGTGACCACCCTCGAGCGTCTCCGCAGCTTCGGCTTCAGTCCGGTCATCATCGAGCGCTTCTTCCGGCCGTTGTTCGCGGGGATCCAGCTCGACCCTCATCTCGAAGTCTCGTCCCGGCGGTTCGAGGTGATCCTGCGGATGCTCGCCCAGGGTTCCACCGCCGTCCCCGCTCTGGGCATGGGGGCGGTGGCGGGCCAGATCGCCGACGGGCTGGCGCCGGGTGTCGTGCAGCTCGACAGCCCGGTCCATCACCTCGATGGCACGTCGGCGGTGCTGGCCGATGGAAGCCGCTTCGCCGGCCGGGCAATGGTGATCGCCACCCAGGGCCCCGTCGCCTCCCAACTGCTGGGGCTGCCCGACCCCGGCTCGCGGCCGGTGGGGGCCGTGTGGTACTCGGCCCCCACGCCGCCGATCAGCGGGCGGACGCTCCTGCTCGACGGTGACGCCTCCGGTCCGGCGGCCAACGTCGCGGTGATGAGCGAGGTCGCGCCCACCTACGCCCCGCCGGGCCGGGCCCTGATCGTGGCCGCTGTCCCCGGCCCCGACGCGCTCGGGGCCGCCCTCGAAAGGGAGACCTCGGCCCAGATGCGGGCCTGGTTCGGGGGTCAGGTCGACTCGTGGGAGACCCTGAGGGTCGACGTCATCGAGCACGGCCAACCCGACCAACGCCCGCCCTTTCGACCCCGCCGGACCGTGGCCCTCGGTGACGGGCGCTACGTCTGTGGGGACCATCGAGACACGGCGTCGATCCAGGGCGCCATGTTCTCCGGACGCCGAACCGCCGAACGAGTGGGTGCCGACCTCGGCCGGTAGCCGACCGCCGAACAACTGGGCGCGAACCTCACGTGAGCGGGCCGGGTCGTTGCATCAGCAACGCTTGTCGTACGGTTGCGGCCCTTGTGAGCGTGTAGTAGGAACGGACTCGGCGGTCGAGTGGTTCCGGCTGCTGTGACCGGTCGGCGAGCGACGTGCCGACGGCCCCGCAGGGAGCACGATGGACACGAGCGACGAACAGCGACAAGCCTTCGGCCGGGCCGTCCGCCAGCGCCTCGAGGATCTCGGGCGGAGCCGGGCCTGGCTCGGGGGGGAAGTGGCGCGTCGGGAGATGGGAGAGGGTTCTCGCCCTTACACGGCGTCCGCAGTGACCATGTGGGTCAACGGCGACACCGAGCCGACACGGCCCAAGGTGTGGGCGATCGAACAGACCCTCGGCACCAAGCCCGGCACCCTCTCGCGTCTGCTCGGCTACCTCCCCCTCGATGCCCGCGCCGTCACGACCGTGCCCGCAGCCGTCGAGCAGGACAGTCGCCTCGACCAGGAAGCCCGCCGGATCCTCCTCGCCGTCTATCAGGTGCTCGCCGACCCGACCTGAGTCGGGAGCGGTGAGCGGCTCCACCTCGACCATGCCCTTCCCGTTCGAACGACTTGCTGACCCGGACTCGATCCCAGGTCTCTACCTCGCCGCCGTCTGCCTGCCCTTGTGGTGGGTGCTGCGGACCCGCCGGATGGCGTGGGTCATCGCCGCCGCCGGCGCCGGTGCGTGCGTGGCCCAGGCCTGGGCGGCCCCTCCCCCGAGTGGCCTGATCGATCTCGGGATCTACGTGGGCGCGGCCCGGGCGTGGCTCGAAGGCGGCTCGATGTACGACTTCGCCGACCCCGTCTACGGCCTTGGTTCGACCTACCCGCCCATCGCCTCTGCGGTGTTCAGCGTGCTCGTGCCCCTGAGCGACCAGGTCCGCGATGTGGTCTGGGCCCTGCTGAACGTGGCCATGCTCGGGGTCATCTGCCGACTGGTGGCGACCCGGCTCCTCGGGATGTCGGGGCAACGAGCGCAGACGTGGACCCTCGTGGCCATGGGTCTGGCTGCGGTGACGGTGCCTATCTGGATCAGCATCGCCTACCAGGGTCAGATCAACGTGGTCCTGTGGATCCTCGTGATCGCCGATATCGGCACCATCGGTCGCCGTCCCCGATGGACAGGGGTGGGTATCGGGATCGCCACCGCCCTGAAGCTCGTCCCCGGCTTGTTCATCGTGTGGTTGTTGGTGATCGGCGAGCGGCGCGGTGCGATGCGCGCCGTGGCCGTCACCGTGGCCGTGACCGGCTTGGGATGGCTGCTCGACCCTTCGGACTCGTGGCGGTACTGGACCGACCTGCTGTGGGACTCGCGTCGGGTGGGGGAGGTGACCGACGTGGAAAACAACTCGCTGCTGGCCGCCATCGGTCGGGGGGTCGGGCCCGGTTCGGTACGCACGGCGCTCTGGCTCGGCGGTGCCGCGGTGATCGTCGTGGTCGCGCTGGGGCGGGCCCGGCGCGCCGCCGTTCGGCACGACCTCTTCGCCGCGACGGTGATCGTCGGTTGTGCCTCGGGGCTGGTGAGCCCCATCTCGTGGACGCACCACCTCGGCTTCCTCGTGCTGGCCCTCGGGGCGATCACCATCGACCCGAGCCGGCGTCGCACCGTGGTGCTCTTGGTCCTGGCGTGGGTGGCGCTGCTCGACCCCCTGGGGTTCGGCACCGACGCCAGCACCTCCACCCTGCGGGCCCTGGCCATGATCGCCATCGTGACGTTCCTGCCGATCGTGGAGGGGCGCAGCCTCGGCTCGACCCCCGCGCCCGGCTCAGGAACTGGTCCGCTCGTGGACCTCCCGCCCGTCCGTGAGGCGCGCAAGCCCGGCGCCTTATCCGCAATGCGGAATGTCATTCTGAAAGGAGTTGCATTCGACCGGAAGCCCCGGTAAACCTGACCGATATGGTCATGTATCCCGAAACGCGACGTCTCATGTCGTCAGCGTCAATACGGCACCGACGGACGATCTCCGCCACCGTCGGCGTCCTGCTCGTCGGCCTGCTCGCCGCCGCCTGCGGGGGATCGGACACCAGCTCGTCCTCGGCCACCATCGCGGCATCGTCGGCCCTTTCCACCCGTGACGAGGTCGACGTGCGGTTGGGGTACTTCCCGAACATCACCCACGCCCCGGCGCTCGTCGGCGTGCAGCGGGGACTGTTCGCCGAAGCACTGACCCCACTGGGAGCCACCCTCGAGACCAGGACCTTCAACGCCGGTCCCGAGGCGCTGGAGTCGCTGCTGTCGGGGGCGCTCGACATCATCTACATCGGGCCCAACCCGGCCGTGAACGCCTTCCAGAAGAGCGACGGCGAGGCGGTGCGCGTCGTGGCGGGCTCTACGTCGGGAGGCGCCCAGCTGGTCGTGGCCCAGGACGTGAACTCGGCCGAGGACCTCCGGGGCACGACCGTGGCCTCACCGCAGCTCGGCGGCACCCAGGACGTCGCCCTACGGCACTGGCTCTCGGAGAAGGGGTTGAAGACCGACACCACCGGGGGCGGCGACGTCAGCGTGAAGCCCCAGGCCAACGCCGACACCCTGAGCGCCTTCCGGGACGGGCAGATCGCCGGAGCCTGGGTGCCGGCCCCCTGGGACACGAGGCTGGTGGAGGAAGGCGGAGGGAAGGTGCTCCTGAACGAGGCCGACCTGTGGCCGAACGGCCAGTTCACCACCACGGTCATCCTGGTGCGCAAGGAGTTCCTCGACGAGCACCCCGCCGCCGTGAACGCGGTCGTGAAGGCCCACCTGGCCTCGCTCGCCGCCATCGCCGCCGATCCCACGACCGCCCGACGTGACGCCAACGCCGCCATCGAAGCGGCCAGCGGCAAGCCCCTGAGTGATGCTCTCATCGCCGCGGCATGGAGCGGGCTCGCCTTCACCGCCGATCCGCAGGCCGCCACGGTGGAGGAGTCGGCAGGCGACGCCGTCGGGCTCGGACTGAGCAAGGAGACCGACCTCCAGGACCTCTTCGATCTCCGCCTCGTGAACGATCTGCTGGCCGCCCGGGGTGCAACCCCGGTGGAGGGACTGTGACCGCCGTGGGCTCGCCGACCGCGTCGACCAAGGGGCAGACGCTTCCCCCGTCGACCCCATCGCTACCGGCCGGCCACCAGCCCGATTCGTCCGTCGGGCACATCGTCGTCGACGCCGTCTCGAAGGCCTACGGCCAGGGCCCCGGCGCCGTCCTCGCTCTCGACCGCATCTCCCTCGACGTGCCACCGGGGGGCTTCGTGGCCCTCGTGGGAGCGTCGGGCTGTGGCAAGACCACCCTCTTGAACCTGTTGGCCGGGCTCGACCGACCGACCAGCGGCACGAGCCGGGTGGAGGGACGACCGGCGCTGATGTTCCAGGAGTCGGCGCTGTTCCCGTGGCTCACGGTGGCCCAGAACGTGAGCCTGGCCCTCAAGCTGAACCACGGGCCCCGACGGCAGCGTTCGGCGCGGGTGCACGAGCTGCTCGAGGCCGTGCACCTCGACGACTTCGCCCAGGCCCGTCCCCACGAGCTGTCCGGAGGGATGCGCCAGCGCGTGGCCATCGCCCGGGCCTTCGCCCAGGACGCCGACGTGCTGTTGATGGATGAACCGTTCGGCGCGCTCGACGCCATGACCCGCGACCTCCTGCACGACGAACTGGAGCGCCTCTGGCTCGAACGACGCTTCACCTGCCTCTTCGTCACCCACAACGTGCGCGAGGCGGTGCGTCTGGCCGACCGGGTGGTGCTCCTCTCCAGCCGCCCCGGTCGGGTCGTCGACACTTTCGAGGTGCCCTTCGCCCGCCCTCGCCGTATCGAGGCGCCCGACGTCTCGACGTTGGCCGGTCAGATCACCCAGCGGCTCCGAGAGGAGGTCGGTCGCCATGCCACCGGTCGCTGAGGACGCCGCCCGTTCGAACACGATCGAAACGCAGCTCGCCGGTCTCGACGCCCTCGAGCTCGGTGATTCACCCCGGCGGGAGCTGGCGGCGCAGATGTGGACGGCGGTGTGGCCGAAGGTCGCGGCGGTGGCGCTGTTCCTCGCCATCTGGCAGCTCGTCGTCTGGTCCGGTTGGAAGCCCAGCTACGTGCTGCCGCCGCCGGGCCCGGTCCTCGCCCGACTGGGGGAAGGGATCACCGACGGATCGATGATCGAAGGTGCCGCCCTCACCTTGCGCCGGGCCCTGGTGGGCTACGCCATCGCCCTCGTGATCGGCATCGCCGTCGGCATGGCCGTGGCGAGGAGTCGGGTCCTGCGCTCGGCCGTCGGCTCGATGATCACCGGGCTGCAGACGATGCCGTCGATCGTCTGGTTCCCCCTGGCCATCCTGCTGTTCCAGCTCACCGAGGCGGCGATCCTGTTCGTCGTCGTGCTGGGCGCCGCTCCCGCCATCGCCAACGGGCTGATCGCCGGGGCCGACAACGTGCCCCCCATCCTGGTGCGCGCCGGGCGCATGCTCGGGGCCCGCGGCTTCGGCCTGTGGCGCCACGTCATCCTGCCGGCCTCGCTCCCCATGTTCGTGAGCGGCATGAAGCAGGGGTGGGCGTTCGCATGGCGATCACTGCTCGCCGGAGAGCTGATCGTGATCATCGCCGGGGTCCTCACGCTGGGGGTGCAGCTCCAGAACGCCCGCGACCTGCTCGACCCCGAATGGCTGTTGGCCACGATGATGATGATCTTCTTCATCGGTGTCGTCGTCGACGCGCTCGGCTTCGGCACGCTCGAGCGCTGGATCCGCCGTCGCTACGGGCTCACCCAGGATCGCTGACCGGCCCGCACCGGCCCGCCCGCGAACCGAGCATCGAAGGTTTCGTCCGGGGGCGTGGGCCGGCGGTACCGTTCGGCCATGGTCGACTTCGCCTATCAGGACCTCCTCCCCCTCGGTGAGGACACCACGCCCTACCGCCTGCTCACCACCGAGGGCGTGTCCACCTTCGAGTCGCCGGCCGGCATCTTCTTGAGGGTCGAGCCGGAGGTGCTCACCCTCCTCAGCGCCGAGGCCATGCGCGAGATCGCCCACTTCCTGCGCCCGGGCCACCTGGCCCAGCTCGCCTCGATCCTCGACGATCCCGAAGCGTCCGGCAACGACCGTTTCGTGGCCCTCGACCTGCTCCGCAACGCCAACATCGCCGCCGGCGGCGTGCTTCCCTCGTGCCAGGACACCGGCACGGCCATCGTGAAGGGGAAGAAGGGCCAGTTCGTCTTCACCGGTGGTGGCGACGAAGCCGCGCTGGCTCGCGGCATCTTCGACACGTACCAGACGTCGAACCTCCGGTACTCCCAGATGGCCCCGCTCGACATGTACCGAGAGGTCAACACCGGCACGAACCTGCCGGCCGAGATCGAGATCAGTGCCGTCGACGGGTCGGCCTACAAGCTGCTGTTCATGGCCAAGGGCGGCGGCTCGGCCAACAAGAGCTACCTGTTCCAGGAGACCAAGGCCCTGCTCAACCCCCAGAGCCTGCTGGCCTTCGTGGCGGCCAAGATGGATCTGCTCGGCACCTCGGCCTGCCCCCCGTACCACCTGGCGGTGGTGATCGGGGGCACCTCGGCCGAGCACACGCTGAAGACGGCCAAGCTGGCCTCGGCCCGCTACCTCGACTCGTTGCCGACCTCGGGGAGCGAACTGGGTCGAGGCTTCCGTGACCTCGAGCTGGAGACGGAGATCCTGAAGGTCTCACAGCAGTCCGGCATCGGCGCCCAGTTCGGCGGGAAGTACTTCTGCCACGACGTGCGGGTGATCCGTCTCCCCCGCCACGGAGCCTCTTGTCCGGTGGCCATCGCCGTGTCGTGCTCGGCCGACCGCCAGGCCTTGAGCAAGATCACGGCCGAGGGGGTCTTCCTCGAACAGCTCGAACACGACCCGGCCCGCTACCTGCCCGAGGTCACCGACGACCACCTCGACGACAACGTGGTGCGCATCGACCTCACCCGACCCATGGACGAGATACGGGCCGAGCTCACGAAGCTGTCGGTCAAGACCCGCGTCTCGCTCACCGGGCCGATGATCGTGGCCCGCGACATCGCCCACGCCAAGCTCAAGGAGCGGATAGATGCCGGCGAGGGGCTCCCGCAGTACCTGAAGGACCACTGCGTCTACTACGCCGGCCCGGCCAAGACCCCCGAGGGCTACGCGTCGGGCAGCTTCGGTCCCACCACGGCCGGGCGCATGGACTCCTACGTCGACCTCTTCCAGCAGCACGGAGCCAGTCACGTGATGTTGGCCAAGGGCAACCGCTCGAAGGCCGTCACCGAGGCCTGTGCCCGCCACGGGGGCTTCTACCTCGGCTCCATCGGTGGTCCCGCGGCCCGACTGGCCCTCGAGTGCATCCGCAAGGTCGAGGTGCTCGAGTACCCCGAGCTCGGCATGGAGGCGGTGTGGCGGATAGAGGTCGAGGACTTCCCCGCCTTCGTGGTGGTCGACGACAAGGGCAACGACTTCTTCGAAGAGGTCGCGAAGAGCCGTCCCGTGACTCTCACCCGTTGACCGGGCCCACCCGTCAGTACGGGAACGGGCGAACTCCTGGTGACGCGCCGATGAACACCTGAGGCCAATGGAGCGGCGCGTTCTTGGCGCGAGGCTGTCGAGTCGGGGCAGGATGCGGTCCGCGGGTCTCCGCCGACCAGGTGAGACCCCCGTCCCCAGGAGGTTCGCCCATGGGAGCACGGCATCGCAGCCAACGTCGCGACGGACGGCTCATCCCCGGCCGGGACATGCGCAGGGTCGAGCACCGCAAGGTGCGACACGCCGCCCACGTCCAACTGCACCAGGCGGTGCAGGGCGCCGATCTCGACGATCTCGTCGTGGTGGAGGAGGTGCACCGGCACGGCCGTGACGAACTGGTCCACGAGCCGAAAGAGGTCAGTCCCAAACGCCTGAAGCACTGGAAGACGCCGTTCTGGAAGCGCCGCAACGTGCTGCGCGCCCAACGCTGGCAGCTCGCCATGCGCGTCGACGACTGACCACCCGGGCCACAACCGCCGTCACTCGACGGTCAGGCGCTCGAGGAGTTCGATCTTTCGCTCCTCGAAGTCGTCGAACTCGATCTCTTTCGCCTCGTACTGGCGATGGAGCTCCTCGACGAGCGCCAACAACTCTCCCGCAGTCAGCTCGTGACCGTCATCGGCGAGCAGGGCTTCGGTGTCCGGAGCCAACAGTGTCTCGTCGTCCTCGGCCCGCCCCTGGCGCTTCTCCCGCTTGTTGGCGGCCTTGGCCTTCTTGGCCCGATCGCGCTGCAACTTCTCGAAACTCGTGCGCTGTGCCCCCATCGGACACCGCCTTTCCCTCTACCTGGCCATGAACTGCGGAGGAGCCGTCGGCATGACGCCGACGGCTCCGGTCGACCCGCAGGTCAGATGGGGCGGACGTTCTGGGCTTCTTCGCCCTTCCGGCCAGGCGCCACGTCGAACTCGACCTGCTGACCCTCTTCGAGGGTCTTGAAGCCGGAGCCTTGGATGTTGGAGAAGTGCACGAACACGTCGTCGCCCTGCTCCCTGGAGATGAAGCCGAAGCCCTTCTCGTTGTTGAAGAACTTCACTGTTCCAGTAGTCAACTTATTCTCTCTCTACGTTTACGAGGAGGTCGGATCTGACCTGCTCGACCCCCACCATAGAGAAGAACCGGCGCGTTCCCCCCATCGGCAGGTGGACACCTTCGACTTCGTTTGCTCGTTCGTAAGGCTGAGTCCACCCAAAAGACTCAGTTCGTCCATCTGGGCTGCCGACACTGGAGCGGTGATGTCCGGTCCGTCTCCGGCCCCGAGGGGCGCACGGTCGCGTGCGCTCGCGATCCTCGCGGTCGCCGTGAGCCTCGTCCTCCTCGCCACCTTCGCGCCGGCACCGGTCGCCGCAGTCCAGGATCCGGCGCGCGCCGTTCAGACGGCGATCGAAGGACTGACTGCGGCGGTGGATCGGGTCGTCGCCGCCGAAGCGACCTCGGCCGAGGTCTTCGAGCGCCAGCGCGAGGCCCGTCGCCTCGAGGCCTCGGACCAGGCCGAGGTCAATCGGGCCAAGGTGGTGCTCGACGATCAACGCAAGCGATACGGCGCCCTGGGTGCCGCCAGTTACGTCCACCACGGCGTGGCCTCGAAGCGCGACCACCAGGTGATGGTGGCGGCGATGACGGCCCGCAAGACGATGCTCTCCGACGCGCTAGTGGCGTCGAGGGCCGCGGGCGAGGCCTATGCCGTCGCCATCGACACACGCGAGCGCGCCGACCGTGAGTTCGCCGCCGCCGAGGCGATCCGCGGGGTGGCCGAGACCGACCGTGCCACCGAGGAAGCGGCGGCCGACCAGGCCATGGCCGCGGTTGGCGCGACCGATCTTCCCGCCGCTGCCTACCTGGCCTACAAGCGCGCCGCCGACGATGCCAACGCCGCCACCGCGAACTGCCGCCTGTCGGGCGCGGTGCTGGCCGGCCTGGGTCGGGTCAAGTGGCGCCACGGCCGCCCGACCGGACCGACCGCCCAGTTGGCGGTCGTGGCCCCCGAGGCCGGCCATCCCCTCGGACCCTACGACCTCCAGAACTCGTCGGGACCGGTCGCCGCGGCACTCTGTGCGACCGGCCGCCCGCTCGATGGTTTCGCCGCGCTGCAGAGCGCCCTCTACTCCCTCGACCGCGACTCCCAGCAAGTCACGGTCATCCTCGCCGCCGCCCGCCGCTACGCACGGATGCCGGGCGTCGAGCTGGGCACCGTGCCCGCGGACCCGTTCCAGGTCTCCGACGGGATGCCGCAGTTCGACGACGGATCTCCTCTCCTCGCCCCCGGGGACGTCAACGGGATGATCGACTGGGCCCTCACCCGCATCGGTACGCCCTATTCCCAATGCCTCGGCCCCGACGCCCGGCCCCAGGACCCCATCTGCCCGCCGGGCACCAATCGCTACGGTGTGGGTTTCTTCGACTGCTCGGGCTTCCTGTCGGCGGCGTACCGCAAGATCGGCGTCAGCGTGCCCGTCACCACCTACGCCATGGAGGCCGACGCCCGGTTCATGTCGCTCCGGGTGGCGGACAAGCTCGACCCCGGCGTGCTGCAACCCGGCGACGTCTTCCTCATGGACGGCCACACCGGCATGTACGTCGGCGGCGGCCAGATCCTCCACGCCCGCAGCGGCGGGCTCACGCTGGAGCCCACCCCCAGTTGGGTGGCCCACGCCACCTTTGCCGTCCTGCGCCCCGTCGACGCTCTCGGTGTTCCCGCCCCGGGCCCGTTCGGCTCGGGCGTCCCCGTCCCGGGCTGACGAAACCAGGAGCTGACCGCCTGTCGGCGGCGTCAGCCCCAGGGCTTGTCGCGATAGGTGTCACGCAGGTCCTGCTTCAACACCTTGCGCAGCGTCTGGTTGCGCGGCAGCTCGTCGATGACCTCGAGCTGCTCGGGGATCTTCTGGCGCATCAGGTCGGCCGCCTTCAGGTACTCGACCATCTCCTCGAAACCCAGGTCTGGTTGACCGTCGGCTCGCTCGACCACTGCGCAGACCCGCTCGCCGCGGTCGCGATCGGGAAGGCCGATGATGGCGATGTCGCCCACCTTTGGATGTTGGTAGAGCAGATCCTCGATCTCCTTGGCCGAGATGTTCTCGCCCTTGCGGATGATGACGTCCTTGAGCCGGCCCGTCAGCACCACGTGGCCCGACTCGTCGAGGTGGCCGAGGTCGCCGGTTCGGAAGTAGCCGTCGACATCGAAGGCATCGGCGTCGAGCGACGGGTCGGTGTACCCCTTGAAGACCATGGGGCCCTTGACCCGGACCTCCCCGTCGACGCCCGGGTCGGCCACCACCCCGTCCGCAGTCACGATGCGCACGTCGCACGCCGTGACGGGGTGACCGTCGGTGTAGGTGAGCTGATCGTCGGTGTCGGACGGCCCACCCTGGGCGATCATCGGGCACTCGGTCATGCCGTAGCCGTGGCAGATGGGGATACCCATCTCCCGCTTCACCTCGAAGAACATCTCCGGCGGCTTGGGTGCCCCTCCACCGGACAGCACGCGCAACGTCGGGATGATCGGGCTGTCGGGCTGCGAACGTTGCTTTGCCAAGTACATCTGATAGAAGGCCGGGCCGCCGCCGGCCATCGTGGCCCCCTTACGCGAGAAGAGGTCGACGGCGGCGTCGAGGTTGAAGTCCTCGACCAGCACGGCGCCGAACCCGCGGTAGAGCAACATGATGAGGTAGTCGGGCCCGGCGATGTGAGCGAAGGGGAAGGCGATGGAGCCGACGTCCGTCGGCGTGAGTTCGACGGCATCAGCCAGACCCCGGCCCCCGGCCAGCAGCGTGCCGTCGGTGTGCTTGACGCCCTTCGGGGCCGAGGTGGTCCCCGACGTGTAGTAGATCCAGCGGACGTCGTCACCATTGTCGGGAGCGGGGGGCAGCGACGACGGATCGCCGTCGGGTAGGGAGTCGTAGGTCTCGACGACGGTGAGGGTCACGCCCGTGTCGGCGGCGATGCGGGCGGCCATGTCGACGAAGTCGAAGCCCTTCCAGGTGCCGGGCACCAGGAAGAACTCGGCGTTGGTCTGACCGATGATGAAGCCGACCTCGCGGTCGCGGTAGATCGGGATGATGGGGTTCTGCACCGCACCGAGCCGGGCCAGCGCCAGGCAGGTGAGGACCGACTCGATGCGAGTGGGGAGCTGCCACGTGACCCGGGTTCCGGCCCCGATGCCCTCGGCGAGCAGTCCAGCGGCAACCCGCTCGGCTTGGACGCGGAGTTCCGCGAACGTCACCTCGCGGTCGTCGCCGTCCATCAGCACCACCACATCCGGTGAAGCCTCGGCGCGGGCCTCCACCAGGTCCCAGATCGTCCCGGCCCGGTCGATCGCCTCGTCTGTCGCCACGGCGTCCCCTCCTGCGTCGATGTCCATCTCTCGGTCATCATGCCCCAGCGCCGACCGCGCTGGCCGCACCGAGCCGCTCGGTCCTCCCGATGCACGTCGGTCGTCGATCGGCCGTGCCAGGCTGATCTCATGAACGAGACGATGACCGCCTACCGGATCGTGCAGTGGGAGCAGTCACCGCAGTTCATGGAGGTCCCCGTCCCCGAGCCCGGGCCCGGCGAGATCCTGCTGGAAGTGGCAGGCAACGGCCTGTGCCACTCCGACGTCGGGATGTGGCAGATGCCGGGCGCCATCGGTGAGGCCATCGGGTGGCAGCTGCCGTTCACGTTGGGCCACGAAGTGGCGGGCCGGATTGCCGCGCTGGGCACTGGGGTCGACGACCTCGCCGTGGGTGACGGCGTAGCCGCGATCTCCCCCACGTCATGTGGCCGTTGTGCGGTGTGCGTCCGGGGTCGCGACGCCCGATGCGACCACGGCCTGGTCGGTCGGGGCTACGGACGCGACGGTGGTCTGGCCCGCTACGTGCTCGTCGGTAGCCGCCGCGAGATCCTTCCCCTCGGTGATCTCGACCCGGTGCTGGCGGGGCCACTCACCGACGCCGGCGCCACCAGCCAGCATGCGGTGCGCAAGGTGCTGCCGCAGCTCGCTCCCGGCGCCGTCGCGGTGGTGTTGGGCGCAGGGGGACTGGGGTCGTTCGCGGTGCAATTGCTCAGGGCGCAGAGCGGGGCGACGGTCGTGGCCGTCGACCCGAACCCCGCCCGCCGGACCTACGCCACCGAGCTCGGGGCCCACCACGTCGTCGACGGGGTGGACGCCGACACCGCGGGCGACCTGCGCGCTCTCGGCGGGGGCGGTGTCGACGTGGTCCTCGACTTCGTGGGGGTGGACACCACGATCGCCGCCGGACTGGCGATGCTGCGCGCCGGCGGGGCCTACGGGTTGATCGGCGCCGGTCAGGGCTCGGCCCCCAAGGGGCCGCTCATGGGTCGGTTGCCCCACGACGGGATGGCCTTCACCTTCCAACGCTCCGACATCGCCGATGCCCTCGACGTGATGGCCCTGGCCGAAGCCGGGGCCATTCGCGTCGACGTCGACCTGTACCCAT
Source organism: Acidimicrobiales bacterium (assembly GCA_041688815.1). Classification (GTDB taxonomy): domain Bacteria; phylum Actinomycetota; class Acidimicrobiia; order Acidimicrobiales; family Acidimicrobilacustridaceae; genus Rhabdothermincola_A. Next base: position 51,265 of record JBDNHK010000042.1, read on the forward strand.
TGGATCGCGTGGCCGAGGCCTACGTGGACATGGAGGCGGGCCGTCTCCGCGGCCGCGCCGTCGTCATCCCCTCGTAGCTCTCCGCCCGGTCCTCGCCCATCCATTCTCGTGATGATTTCTCGCGCCTCGCGCGCAGGGTCCTCACCAGAATCCGAAGGGGAACGGATCGAGCCTCAGTGGTCGGGGTCGAGATACGGGGTGGACTGGAGGTCGTCGACCAGCCGCACCAGCAGACGCCCGAGCTCGGTTCGCTCTTCGGGGGTCCAGCCCTCGAGGGCCCGGTCCAGATGCCCGAAGCGCACCCGCTCGTAGCGGCGGTTGATCCGCTGGCCGTCGGCGGTGGCCTCGACCAGGACGATGCTGCCGTGGGCCGGGCTGGTCCGACGACGGACGAGGCCGGCTTCCTCGAGCACCCTCAGTTGCCGGCTCACGGCGCCGGTGTCCATCCGGGCCGACCGGGCGACGTCGCTCACCGCCTGTGATCCGTGACCGCCGAGGGCCCGGAGCACCTGGAGAGCTTGCTGTGAGAGAGCCACCCCGGCCGCGGCCGCCATGCCCGTGTGCACCCGGCGGCTGGAGAACAGCCGTTGCAAGCGGGTGATGCCCAGCCGGACCGCCGCCAACTCCTCGTCGGGCCGAGCGCGATCGGGCGCAGGTGCGGCGGCGGGACGAGAGCTCACGGACGGCAGCCGGCTCGGGTGGCGATCAGGCCCGCGTGAAGGCGGGGCTCTGATGGTCGGGCACGACGTCGAGGGGAATGGCCAGCTCGTCGACGGTGGGACCGATCGAAGCGGCGATCACCTGCAGCTTGTCGAGATCGAAGCCGTAGACCGCAGCCTGGTTCTCGCTGAGGATCATGCGCATCTCGTCCTCGCTCCAACCTTCGAAGCTACGCCGCAGCGCCTCCCGGCTCAGCGGCGAGCACGCCTCGTTGTGGGGGTAGTCGCTGCCCCACATGACCTTGTCGATGCCGATGTCGTGGAAGGTGGCGGCTTCGGACGGCGACGGGAAGCTGGCGCCCAGGAAGCAGTTGCGCTTGAAGTAATCGCTCGGCTTGTGGGGCAGCACGGCGTTGGCGGCCACCTCGCCGATGCGGCCGCTGACCATCGAGTTGTGGATGTCGTCCATACGGGTGAGCGCCGGGGGGAGCCACGACGCGCCCTGCTCGGTCATGACGAACTTGAGACCGGGGAAGCGCTCGAAGACACCGGACATGACCAGGTGCCACAGGGCCCGGTTGGCGAAGAAGCCGGATTCGAGCACGAACATGGTGACGGCCGAGGGGTGCTGGCCGTAGTTCGGGATCCCGCTGCCCCCGGAATGGTGGGTGATGGACATGTCGAGCTCCTGGCAGACGGCCCAGATGGGGTCGTAGATGGCCGAGAAGAGCGGGTCGATCCAGGGCGTGTCGGGCGAGACGCCGGGGAGCAGGATGCCCCGCAGACCTTGCTCGCGGGCCCAGCGGACGTCGGCGACGGCCTCGTCGACGTCGTTCAGGGTGATCTGGGCCAGCCCGGCGCGGCGCTCGGGGCTCTCGGCCACGAAGTCGACCAGCCAACGGTTGTGGGCGCGCAGACCGGCCAGGCGCTCGGGGAAGTCTTCCGGGGAGGGAGCGGGGGCGATGACCACACCCGTCGGGAAGAACGGGGGAACAGTGTTGGGGAACAGCACCTCGGCGGCGATGCCTTCGGCGTCGAGGTCGCCGTTGCGACGAGCGGTGTCCCAGTTGCGCGACCGGCCGTCGTCCTGGAGGTCGCGGAAGGGGTTCTTGTAACGCCCACGCCAGGCGTCGAACTCGTCCCGCCAGGCGGGGTCGAGGTACTCGCGGTACTGGGCGTGGTTGCCGCCGGCGTGGCCGTCGGCGGAGATGATCGTGTAGCGGTCGGAACCGGGCATCGAGGTCGCTCCTGGAAAGAGGGCTGCTGCGGACGCAGATCCAGCGTATTGCGCCACTGTTGATTGAGTCAAGACCGGAACAGGAGAAGGCCGGAGAGGGTGGCCCCTAGGATCCGAGTCACCGCTCCCGGAGGCCCTCCATGACCCCACCCGATCCACGCCCCCGTCTCGACGTCGAGTTCGAGGCCGCAGGTGGTGTGGTCCTGCGAGGTTGGCTCTACCTCCCCCCAATGGGCGATGGCCCCGGGCCCGGGGTCGTCATGAACCACGGGTTCTCCGCCACCCGACACATGGGGCTCCCCGCCTTCGCCGAGGTCTTTGCCGCCGCCGGGTTGGCGGTGCTGCTCTACGACCATCGCAACCTGGGTGACAGTGGCGGCGAGCCCAGGGGCCTCATCGACCCCTGGCCCCAGATGCTCGACGCCCGCACGGCCATCAGCTGGCTGGCGACGCGCCCCGAGGTCGACGCCGAGCGTCTCGGCCTGTGGGGCTCGAGCTTCAGCGGTGGCGAGGCCATCTGCGTGGCTGCCGTCGACCGACGGGTGCGGGCCGTGGTGGCCAACGTGCCCTTCGCCGGTCTCGGGCTGATCGACCCGGAAGGGGCGACCGACCGAGGGGTGACCTTCGCGGCCATCACCGACGTGCTCGACGGTCGGCGCCCTGTCCCCGCCGACCCCCCGATGGGACCCATGCCGGTGGTCCGAGAGCCCGGCTCGGCGACACCAGGGTTCCTCGATCAACCCGAGAGCGCCGAGTGGTTCCTGGCCGCAGGCGGACCCGGCACCGGTTGGGCCAACGAGGTCGCGGTGCGCTTCAGCGCCGATCCGCCCTTCGACCCCGGGGCCTGCATCGAACGCCTGGCGCCCACTCCCCTCCTGATGGTGGTGGCCGCCGACGATCGGGTGGCCGCGGCCGACATGGCCCTGTCGGCGTTCGCGGTCGCGTCCGAACCCAAGCAGCTCGAGATCATCCCCGGCCACCACTTCTCCGACTACGAAGAGCCGGGTTTCGGTCACGCGGCCACCGTGATGCGCGACTTCCTGGTCGAACACCTCCGAGCCTGACTACGCCGCCGACCGGGCCCGCCGGAATCGGCTACTCGAGGCCGTACTTGGGCATGGCTCCGCTGAAGGCGTGCTCGTAGAGGCCGTAGCCCACGTGGCCGTCGTACTCGAAGCGGGCGGCGTGGTCGACCACGGCATAGGCACCGATTTGGGCGATCTCGGGCACGTCGTAGGTGATGCCCTGCACCACGGTGTCGGGACCCTGATACATGCCGTGGCGCCAGTCGGGTTCGAGGCCGTAACCCGTACCCACGGCGATGAAGTTGGCGATGAGGGGCGTGCACCGGATCTCGATGTCGGCGTCGGGGAACGAAATCGTGGAACCGGCGAGGAGGCGAAGGCCGGGCACGAACTCGTGGGCGTGCTCGGTACGACCGAGTTGCTCGATGCGACCATCGAGCCACACCCGCTCGGCCTGCTCGAGGCTGCGGGTGCCGTCGGCCCCTTCGGAGCAGATGTAGAAGATGCAGTGGTCCTCGAAGCGCATGGGGAAGTAGCTCCACATGCCCCCGGGGCGCACGGTGTCGGCGTAGATGCCTTCGGGCTCGCGCTCCCCCACGGGCCGCACCCCCCACGAGCGGTCCCGTGACCCCCACGTGCTGGTGGGATCGACGGTCATCGCCTCGCCGGCCACTTCGAGGGTGCCGCTCCACGAGCCCATCTGGGCCAGGCGCTGGGTGTCGAACGTGACCCGGGTACCGGATCGGATGAACTGGTTGGGTTCGGGAATGGCGGGGCCGAAGCCCTCCCACGTGAGGTCGGCGGCGATGGTGTGCTCGTTGGGTTCCACCACCACTCGCAGCTTCTTCAGCGGCTCGATGACCTCGATGCGCAACGGCCCCACGCCGATGTCGGACCGGTCGACGAGTGGCTTCGAAGCCCGCACCACGTGCTGTTTGTCACCAGTGCGGATGGTGATGAACCCGTCGGTGGTGCCGAGGTTGGGGTACTGGCCGTAGCCCATGACGCACATGAACTGGCCGCCGGTGTCGAGGGCGTTGAAGTAGTACCGGTCGTAGAAGTTGCGGTCGCTGGTGGCGACGTGGGCGATCCAGTCGGCCGATTGATGAACCGGGTAATCGTCCCAGGACGTGACGGTCATCGCTCTTGTCCCCCCAATGGCTCCGTGGCGCCCGGCTGGAGCCGGGGCCGTCGGGATGGCGTGTGGTGTGTTCTGGTCAGCCGATGCAGACGTCGGGTCGGCCCAGGCCCTGCTGCTCGCACATGGCCAGGTAGAAGGCCAGGGTGCCGGCGCCGTCGGCCACCGACTCGACGTTGCCCTCGGCGTCGATGTTGAGGTTGACGCCGCTCATGTGGAACCACACCCGGGTGTTGTCCTCGACACACTCGAGGGTGTGGATCGACCCGGCGGGCTCGTAGAGGAACGACCCGGCGCGGTTCACGTAGTCGTACTCCTTGTACTTCCACCCACCCGACACCGTGAAGCCCCACACCGGGCCGGTGTGACGGTGGGTCTGCACGGCGAAACCCTTCTGGAAGATGTTCTCGATGATCCAGAGCCCCTCTTCCTCCTTCACCTGCAGGACGCGGAGCATGTTGCCCCCACCGATCTCCACGAAGGGCAGATCGTCGATGCCGATGTGGACGGCTTCGGGAACGCTGAGCTCGGTGGTGGCCATGACGGGTCCTCCTGGGACGTTGGGTGGATCAGACGAGAGGAGATTCGGGTTGGATCGTTCAGGTCATCATGCCCGACGGGGACGCAGGGCGCGTGGTTCGGCTCAGCGGGCGCCTCGGATGAGCCGGCCCGGGCGTTCACCGGTGTCGGTGTCATGGCGACGGGTGACGGTGCCGGCGACCACGGTGGCGTCGTAGCCGCAGGCCTGTTGCACGAGTCGGCGGCCACCGGCGGGCAGGTCGTGCACCACCTCGGGCGGCAGCAGGTGCAGGTGGTCGAGGTCGATGACGTTGACGTCGGCCCGCTTTCCGGCGGCCAGCACGCCCCGGTCGCCGAGGCCGTAGAGCTCGGCCGTCTCGGAGGTCTGCATGCGCACGGCGGCTTCGAGGGCGATTCGCGGGCCGCGGGAACGGTCGCGCACCCAATGGGTGAGCAGCATGGTGGGCATCGAGGCGTCGACGAGCATGCCGCAGTGGGCGCCGGCGTCGCTGAGGCCGAGCACGGAGGCGGGGTGGGTGAGCATGTCGTGCACCCCGTCGAGGCCACCTCCGCCGTAGTTGTTGATGCCGGCCTGCCACAGCGTGGTGCCGCCCTGCTCGAGCAGCAGGTCGTAGCTGTACTCGAGCGGATCACGGCCGGCGGCGGCGGCCAGCCCGGCCACACTTCGGTCACCGGTGGGTTCCTGGTCGACGTCGGCGCTGATCGGGAAGAGGATGGCGGTGGCGTTCTGGGCGAAGGCGGCCACGCCCTCGAACAGCGCACCGGCGAGGGGCAGGTCGTCCTCGGCCAGGATGCTGGCCTTCACCTCGGGCTTTTCCATCTCGGCCACCAGGGCGTCGAGGTCGCCGGCGGTGCGCTCGACCAGCGCCACGAAGGTGGGGCGGCGCTGGAAGGCGTGCGACGTGGTGAGCCCCACGAGCAGCCCCTGGCTCTTGGCCGACACCTGCGGCACCACCCGGGCGCCGTCGGCCCGGGCGGCCAGGCAGGCGTCGAGCACCTCACGGTACAGGCCCGGGTTGGTGGGGATCTGGGCCAGCACCGGCGACACGATGAGGCCGAACTCGAGGGAGAGCCGGCGCATCCAGTCGAGCTCCTTCAGCACCTCCTCGGGATCCTGGCTGGTGGTGCCCTGTGGGGCGAGCTGGAACACGCCCCGGCCGGTGGCGGCGATGGCGGCGGCGATGGGCCACAGCTCATCGGCGTCGGCGTAGGTGCCGGGAACGTAGTTGCCGTCGGGCGCCTTGTGGCTGAACGTGCGCGAGGTGGAGAACCCGAGGGCACCGACCTCGATGGCCTCGGCCACCAGCCGGGCCATTTCGTCGACCTCGGCGGTGGTGGCGGCGGTGTCGCCGATGGCCCGGTCGCCCATGACCCACACCCGCAGCGCCCCGTGGGTGATCTGGGTGCCGACGTCCATCGACCACTGGCGAGTGGAGAGGGCATCGAGGTAGTCGGGGAAGGTGGTCCAGTCCCAGGTCATGCCCTCGGTGAGGGCGGAGCCAGGGATGTCCTCCACGCCCTCCATGAGCTGCACGAGCTGGTCGCGCCGCTCTGGTGCACATGGCGCGAAGCCCACTCCGCAGTTGCCGGCCACGACGGTGGTGACGCCGTGCGACGCCGACGGTTCGAGCAGATCGTCCCAGGTGACCTGACCGTCGAAGTGGGTGTGCACGTCGACGAACCCGGGGGTGACGATGCGCCCGGTGGCATCGATGGTCTCGGTGGCGTCGCCGGTGACCGTGCCGCCGACCTGGACGAGCAGTCCGTCGGCGATGGCGACGTCACCCACGAACCGGGCCCGGCCGGTGCCGTCGACGATGGTGCCGCCCTTGATCACGAGGTCGTACACGACTGCTCCCCCTTTGCCGGCCCCTCGGCCGGACGTCCCTGTAATGGTGTCACAGACGCCCCGCGGCGGAGGGATCGGCGCCGTTGGTGGGCCGCCCGGGGCGTAGCTGGCTCTCAGGCCAGGCGCAGTGGGATGTACCGGTAGGCGTTGTTGAGGTTGCTGCGGGTGCGGATGGGTTCGCCGGCCACCTCGATGCTCGGGAAACGGCGCAGGATCTCCTCGAAGAACACCCGGCCTTCGAGGCGGGCCACGTGCACGCCGAGGCAGAAGTGCTCGCCGATGCCGAAGGAGAGCTGCGGGTTGGGGTCGCGGTGGATGTCGAAGGTCTGCGGGTCGGGGAAGACGTCCTCGTCGCGATTGGCCGAGGTGTAGTACATCGCCACCTTGTCGCCAGCGGCGATGGGGGTGCCGGCCAGCTCGGTGTCCTCGGTGGCGGTGCGCCGGAAGTAGTGCAGCGGGTTGTCATAACGCAGGATCTCCTCGACGGCACCGGGGATCATGGCGGCGTCGGCGCGGATCTCGGCCACCTGGTCGGGGTGACGGGCGAGGGTGAGCAGGCCGGAGGCCAGCATGGTGACGGTGGTGTCGTTGCCGGCGATCACCATCTGGGCGAAAAGGCTGCCGATGTCGAGGTCGGTGAGCAGGCGGCCGTCGAACTCCGAGCCGAGGATGATGTCCATCACGTCGCCCTGGGGCTCCATCTCCCGGCGGGACGCCGCGAACTGGACGCCGTACATCGTCATCTCCATGGAGGCGTCGTTGCCGCCGTCGGCCGCGCCCTGGCCCTCGGGGTTGACCTCGGGGTCCTGGCCGTGGGTGATGCGCTCGGACAGGTCGTGGATGTGGTCCCAGTCGGCACGCGGTAGGCCGAAGAGGTACCCGATCACTTGACTGGGCAACGGTCCGCACACCTGATGGCACACGTCGACCACCGAGCCTGGTTCGACGGTGTCGAGGATCTCGGTCGTGATGGCACGGATGCGATCCTCCATGCCGGCGATGATGCGGGCCCGGAACTCCGGAGCGAGAGGCTTGCGGTAGGCGATGTGTCGGGGCGGGTCCATGGCCAGGAGCATGTTGCGCATGTGGACGAGCCGTTCGGCATCGAGCGTCTCGAGCACCACTCCCCCGGTGCTGGCGCTGAACAGAAGAGGCTGGCGTGACACGTGCACGACGTCGGCGTGCTTGAGCACCGCCCAGTAGCCCTCCTGGCCGGGGATGTCCTGCCATGCCACCGGCTGGCTGGCTCGGAGCTCGGCAAAGAGCTCGTGGGGCGGCCCGTTCACGTAGAGGTCGGGGTCGTAGAAGTCGATGGTGGCCTGCACGTGATTTCCCCCTTGGTGCCCAGCGCCCCCCGGCGCCGACACCCGAAGTGTGCCACCCGGGTCGAGCGGGTGCTCGCGGGTGGTGGCGTCGTGGGCCTGGGCCGCGGTCTCGGCGGCGGCGTCGAGACCGGGGCGGACCAGGCGTTGAGCCCCGCGACGGAACTCGTGGCGCGTTCAGCTCAGCGGAAGGCCGGCAGCACCCGTTCCTCGAAGAGCCGGAGGCTCGACCAGGCGACGTCGATGGGCATCCCGCCGCACAGGGGGTGCAGGAAAGGGAACGGGAACGGGAACGGGAACGGCTGCGCCTTCAGCTCGGTGACGTACTCGTCGGGGGTCAGGACGAGGTACTCGCCCGAGGCCCGGAGCTCGTCGACGTCGCTCATGGTGCGATAGGGCGACGCCACCCCGTCCTGGGCCGCCCAGGCGCCTCGGCCAACCGCAACGGGTCGTAGAAGGGGGCGATCAATGCGGCCGCCGAGAGGCGCACGTTGGTGGTGCGCGCCGCCATCGCCGCCAGCAGGACCACCGGGCTCGGGATGTACTCATCGGCTGACGAATGGTGCTCGGCGATGCTGCTGCTGATGCAGTCGAGCCGATCGGCCCACTCCGCGATCTCGAGCGCGGTTCGATAGCGCTCGGCCGTCGTTGAACCCGCGAACGCCGGGTTGCGGAAGTCGAATCTCATGCCCCAGATCATCAGTCCCCCTCAGTCCCCATCCTCGCCCACCACCCCCCTCGACCAGCGGCCGCCGGACCGGCCCCGCAACGCGGCCGTCACCGCTTCTCGTAGATGATGCCCGATCCCTCCAGGTCCCACGTCGCCGACGTGACCCCCTCGTCGCGCAGCTCGCGCTTCAGCACCCGTCCCACCGGCGAGCGGGGCAACTCGTCGCGGAACTCGATGTAGCGAGGTAGCGCGAAGTAGGGCAGCTGGTCGACGCACCACACGAAGAGCTCCTCCTCTGTGAGCGCGGCGTCGACGCGCAGAGTTGCCGTGATCTTGAGATCGTCCTCGCTCAGCTCGCTGAAAACGGCGTGGACGGCCACATCGGCCATGGCCCCGTGGCCCATCAGGATCGACTCGACCTCGAAGCTCGAGATGTTCTCGCCCCGCCGCCGCAGGTAGTCGGCCTTGCGATCCACGAAGAACAAGAACTGCTCGTCATCGATCCGACCGATGTCACCGGTGTGGTACCACCAGTTCCGACTGGCCTCCACGGTGGCTTCGGGGCGCCCCCAGTAGCCCTGGAACATCACCTCGGGCCGCTTGGGGCGGATGACGATCTCTCCATCGGTGTTGCGAGGCACCTCGTTGTCGTCGTCGTCGAAGATCCGCACGTCGAAGTACTCGTCGTTGACGACCCCCGCGGCGTTCGGCTTGTTGCGGACCCCCGGTGGCTGCCAGGAGATGAGGCTGGCCTCGGTGACCCCGTAGGCGCCCGAGAACGTCTCGATCCCGAACCGGCTGCGGATGAGGTCGTCCACCTCCGTCGGGAGGGGTGCCGCCCCGAGAAGGCGCAGCGACGTGTTGGCTTCGGGCGCCCCTGACCGCGGCATCTCCGGCCGATCCTGGTCGTTGGCCAACAGATAGGCCATCGTGCCGAGAGTCGAGGTGACGGTCGCCCCCACGCGATTCATCTCGGACCAGAAGTTCGACACCGAGAACCGCTTGTAGATCGCCGAACGACCCCCGAAGAGGAGCGGTCCGAGCACGGCGGTGACGATGGCGTTGAAGTGGAACAGGGGGAGCGGGGTCCACACCACGTCGGTGGCGGTGCGACCCCAGCACAACCCGATCTGGGTCGACAGCGCCAGGTGGTAGTTGTGGCTGAGCATGCAGCCCTTCGAAGGGCCGGTCGTGCCGCCGGTGTAGACGAACGTCCCCAGGTCGACGGGCCGGACCGAGACCATCGGATCGGTGGCGTCGGCGGTCAGCAGGCCGGCCCACGTGTCGGTGGCGACGCCGGGAAGGTCTGGCGACACCTGGTCGATGACCACGACCATGTCCAGAAAAGGCAGATCGGAGGTGAGCGACACGACCCGATCGACGAGATCGGCCTGCACGATGAGCACCTTGGCACCGGAATCGTGGAGCTGATGACGCAGATACTGACCCTTGTACGCGGTGTTGATCGGCACGGCGACCGCCCCGCCGAACACGATCCCCCACCAGGCCAGAGCCGCCTCGATCGAGTTCTCGACGAGGCTGGCCACCCTGTCGCCCGGTCTCACCCCCATCTCGGCCAACGCGTTGGCCAGTCGACATGCGGTCTCGTACGTCGCGCCGGCGCTGACCTGATCGCCGCACACGTCGAGGTACTCGCTGTCCGGGTCGGTCTCGATTCGTCGACGCAGCGCCTCGGTGATCGTCGCCGCCGAGCCGTCACGGATCCAGGTCGCATCGGGCATCGTCAACCCTCTTTCGCATCGCCGCAGGAAGACGCTTCTGGCTTCGGCCGCATCGTCTGTCGAGTGGGTCGACCCTAGGCCGGTCCTCACCCGTGTCTCGACGGTGAGGCTGTCATCCGGTGCCGTATGGCAGCGCGGACGGGATTGGCCGAGAATGCCGACCATGACCTACGAAACCGTGCTCTTCTCCAAGGACGACGGCATCGCCCGCGTGACCCTCAACCGCCCCGAGGTCCGCAACGCGATCAACCAGCAGATGCAGGACGAACTGCGTGACGTCTGGGGAGACATCCGCTACGACAACGACGTGCGCTGCGTCATCCTCGACGGCGCCGGTCACTCGTTCTGTACCGGCGCCGACCGCTCCGAGTCGGTCTCGGAGGAGAACACCGACGCCATGGCCGCAGGCGACTTCCCCGGCTTTCCGACACCGTGGATGTACGACGATCCCGGCCGCGACATCGGGCCGAAATCGCGGGACTGCTGGAAGCCGGTGATCGCCGCGGTACAGGGAATGGCCTGCGGAGGCGCGTTCTACATGCTCGGCGAGGTGGAGTTCATCATCGCCTCGGAGGACGCGACGTTCTTCGATCCCCACGTCACCTACGGCATGCCCGCGGCCTTCGAGCCGATCCAGATGCTCTCCAAGATGCCGTTTCAAGAGGTCATGCGGATGTCGCTGCTCGGGGTCCACGAGCGGATGTCGGCCGAGCGCGCCCGGGAGATCGGGCTGGTGAGCGAGGTGGCGCCGCGTGACGAACTGAGCGCCCGGGCCGAGTGGGCCGCACGGGTGATCGCCGACTCGCCCGCGCTGGCCATCCAGGGAACCATGCGGGCGCTGTGGACCGCGCTCGAGGTCTCTCGCCAGCAGGCCATCGAGTTGGCGGCTCTCTACATCAGGATCGGTGCCGACTCCGAGTCGTTCAAGGCCGGGCAGGCCCGATTCGCTTCAGGAACTCGTCCGGAGTGGCGACTGCGGTAGCCGCCGACCCACAGGGCGAGCCGCAAGAGTGTCAGGAGTCGCGCCGCCCCATCGACATCGATCAGGTTCGCAACCGGCGCCGCGTCGCGGCCCGTTGCGCTCGGAGCGGCACGTAGGGTCTCGGGTCGTTCGCCCGCGCCGCATTAGGAGGCCCCCGATGCCCGTCCCCCTCGACGAGTTCCCGATCCACCAGGGACCGCAGACGATGAAGTACTTCGTCACCTCGGACCGCAACGTCTACGACCGCTGCATCATGCATGCGCTGTCGCGTGACGGGGAGCGTCAGGTGGCCGTCGGCCTCGGGGTCTATCCGCACGTCGGGGTCATCGATGCCTACATGGCCATTCGCAACGGACGCTCACTCTCGTCACTGCGGGTCTCCGGGGAACTCGGGGATGATCGACTCCAGCAGGTCGTCGGGCCGATGCGGATCGACGTGGTCGAGGGGCTGCAGACCGTGCACTTCACCTGCGCCGACGCCCATGGGGTGTGCGCTGACCTCACCTGGGAGGGATCGTTCCCGGCCATCGACGAGCCCCGCCACATCCGCCGCCAGGGCGACGACGTCATCCTCGACGCCTTCCGGTTCGTACAGACGGCCTCGGTCACCGGCTCGCTGACCCTCGACGGCACGGAGTTGCTGGGTGACGAGGTCGAGTGGGTCGGCGCCCGCGACCGCTCGTGGGGGGTGCGACCCGTGGGCGCAGGTGCGCCGGCCGGCCAGCCGCACGAGCCGGCCATGTGGTGGTGCTGGATCCCCCTGCGCTTCGACGACTTCGC
>JBDNHK010000043.1:0-13684 GCA_041688815.1 Acidimicrobiales bacterium
CGCCGCCGACCGAGGGGCCCTCTCTGCTCCCGTCGACGCTGACTCGGATCCCCGCCCTGGACGGGCTCCGAGCCGTGGCCGTCGGTGTCGTCGTCGTCTACCACGTGGCCCCTGAGCTGATGCCCGCGGGCTTCCTCGGGGTGAGCCTCTTCTTCACCCTCTCCGGCTTCCTGATCACCCGCCTCCTGCTCGGTGAGCGGCTGACCACGGGGCGGCTGGCGCTCCGGCGGTTCTGGGGGCGCCGCTACCGCCGTCTCACCCCGGCCGCCCTGCTCACGCTCGGTGTGGTGACGGTGGTGTGGGTGACCACCGGGTGGATCACGCCGGCCATCGGTGGTGACGTCGTGGCGTCGCTGGCGCAGGTGGCGAACTGGCGCTTCCTGGTCACGGGGACGGCCTATGGGGCCACGACCGAGGCCTCTCCGGTGCTGCACTTCTGGTCGCTGGCCATCGAAGAGCAGTTCTACCTCGTCTACCCGGTGATCGTCTGGGCCGTCCTGCGGCGGACGAACCACCCGTTGAGAGCCCTCGGCGCGCTCCTCGCGGTACTCCTCACGGCGAGCGTCGCCTACACCGTGTCGGCGAGCGGCGAACCGCTCACCGTGTACTTCTCGACGTTCTCCCGGGCCGGTGAAGTACTCATCGGCGCCCTGCTGGCCGTGGTGACCTATCGCCTGAGCCGTCCCACCAGAGCCTGGATCCTCGGCGTGCTCGGGGCGCTGGCGCTGGCCGGCTTCATCGCGTTGAGCGCCACATCCCGTCTGACCGATCCCGTCTGGGCCAACGGGGGGCTCACCGCCGTCGGGCTCGTCTCCGCCGCGGCCGTGCTGGGCGCCACCCAACCTGGGTTCTTCGGCCGGGCGGTATCCGTACGTCCCCTGGTTCGCATCGGCGAGCTCAGCTACGGGATCTACCTGTTCCACTGGCCGATCCTGCTCGCTCTACGCACGACCGATCTCTCGCAGTGGTCCATCGCCGCGATCACGATCGCCGGCTCGTGGGGGCTGGCTGTGCTCTCCCTTCGGCTGCTCGAGAACCCGGTGCGTCTGGGCGCGTGGCATCGAATCCGACCGTTGGCGGTTGCGTTGCCGCTGACGCTGGTGATCGGTGGCGTTGCGATCTGGGGCAGCTCGCGATCCACGGCGCCGACCTTCGACTTCTCGGGTGAACGCGGCATCGAGGATCTCGGGGACTTCGCCCTCCCCGTCACCACGACGACCGCCGATCCCTCGACCGATCCGCCCGTCGCCCCGGTTCCCTCCGGTCCGCTGCCGGTCTCGGTGTTCGGCGACTCCACGGCGTGGCAGCTCCGGTTGGGCCTCCAAGGCACCGACCCTCGCATCGACGTGCGCCCAGGCTGGTCCAACCTCGGCTGCACGCTGACCCGCGGCGGACCCCTCAAAGGGAACAATCACAGCGACACGGGTTACACCCAGCCGACCGACCAGTGCGACTGGACGGAACGGTGGCCGGCCACCGTCTCCGCCGCGGGCACCGAGCTGGCCATCGTCTACAGCGGAGCCTGGGACGTCACGCCCCGCCAGAACGCGCTCCTCTGGAGCGGGTGGCGCACCGTCGAGGATCCGGTGGCGGCCGACCACCTGCGCGCCGAGATGGTGGCGCTGACCGATGCCCTGCACGCCGCCGGTGCCCGCCACGTGGTGTGGCTCACCCTCGCCCCAAACACGAACACCACGAGCGAACTCAATCGGCGAAGGGTGAACATCTTCAACCAGATCCTGTCGGAGGCGGCCGGCCAGCGGCCGGACGTGTTGAAGGTGATCGACATCGCCGGATGGTTCGCCACCCAATCGGAATCGCTGCGCCCCGACGGCGTTCACGTCACCGAGGAGACCGGGCGCGAGGTCGTGACCTCGTTCCTCGCCGATCAGCTCTTCGCAGCAGCGGGACGTACCCCCTCGGCGGGTGCACCCACCAGCCCGCCGAACTCCCCGTAGGCCGGGTCCGCATCAGGAGTCGAGCGTGCGGTCCTCCACCAGGCCGGCAGACCAGACAGCACCATGGCCGCCGGGAGGATCATCAGCGCAACTGCGGGGACGCCGAATCGCGGGTTGCCGAAGAACGGCCAGGCGGCGGTGGACAGCCCGATGATACTGAGGAGCACCACGATACGACGGGGGTCGCGCCGATCCCAGAGGATCGGAAGGCCGCACAGACCGAGAGCGATCACGGCGAACCAGGGCCCATCGGCCGCCCAGTCGACGAGGACGCTCGTCGAGTCGTCGAGCCAGAGGTCGGCACCGTAGGACTGCGAGGCCCAACGGAAGTCGTGGCCGTGTTGGAAGGTGGCGGCCGTCCGGAGCAGCACGAGCCTCGGCTGGGCGAGCGGATCCGAGGTCATCCAGTCGATCGCCCGCTCCTGCGTGACTCGTGCCCGAGTCACCTCGGCAATATCGGCGGGTCCATCCTGATCAGGGAGGTCGTCGAAGCAATAGCCCGGAATCGCGAACGTCCCGCCGGCTTCAGGATTGTTGCCGATGCACAGGTTGTCACCGGTGTTGGTCGAGAGGGTCAAACCGGCATCGACGACGGCGGCGTTACGGACCGCCCACGGCACCAGGACCACGGCTACCACCCCGACGACCATCGCGCTGAGCCCGATAGCGCGGCGACGGTCGACCGAAAGCGCGACCCCGACCACCAACGCCACGACCAGGAGGGCACCGACGGGCCGCACGAGCAGGGCCAGGCCCAGCGTCATCGCCGCGCCCGCGAGACGAAGCCAGGGAGCCGGCGCGGCTCCGAGTGGCTCCCACAGCGCCAGAACCAGGGCGAGAACGACGAGGAAGATGAAGAGCGGCTCGCCGAGAGTGAGCGACGAATAGCCGACGAGCGTAGGGAGGCAGGCGGCGAGAACCGCCACCACCGCCGCCACCCGCCAGCCAAAGAGGCGGACCGCGAGCAGCGCCAGCAATGCCACCGTCGCCGTCCCGAGCACCACGTTGAGCCCGGACGCCAGCGCCGGACGCGAGCCGTCGATCCCGAGTGCGGATGCGCCCCGGAACACCGCACCCAGCACGAGCGGATAGCCCGGTGGGAAGTACGCGGTCGGCGCCCCCGTGGGTCCCACGTACCCCTGTCCGGAAGCGAAGCGTTCCGCCAGGCCGAGGTAGAGCACAGGGTCGTTGGAGCCCTGAGGTTCCCGGGTCGCCCACCACGCCCACGCCACCCGTAGCAGGAATCCGACGACGATCGCCGCGCCGACCACCCAACCAGCCCGGCCGGGTCCCACCCCGTCGGCACGTGGCCGACTCACCTCGCCATCCGACCCTGCAACCCCACGTCGACCTCGCTTGCTCGATCCGAGGAGCCCATCGTGTCACGGCCGTTCCGCACACACCGCGACATGTACCTCAGGACGACATCACCACGGCACCAGGTTCGGTTGGCTCGCCACGGACGACGAGCAAGAGCTGAGGGCCGAGCCACTCACCAAGCGGTCGAGCGGACGCCCAGGTCCAGTGGATCCCGTCAGGCCGTTCAGCGAGGTCGAACTCGCCCTGAGGGCGCTGCGCCATCTTGGCGGCCAGGTCGACCACCCTCGTCCGGGGTCGCGTGGCGGCAACCTCCACCAGCAACTCGTTGAGTCGACGCATCCGCGCAGGGTCCGATTCCGGGAACGGACCCGCCAACTGCTCGGTGACACCGGTGCGGATGATCGGGTGGGTCAACAGCACCACCGTGGATCCCTGGCTCTGCAGCACATCCACAGCGTTGGTGATCTCGCGACGAAGGAACTGGTCGTACACGGGATCGCCGGGAGCGCGCCATCGATCATCACCCGCAAGCTGGCGGTCGGCGACATCCCAGGTGCCCGACATCAGAACTGCGACGTGCGGCCGAAGCTGCGCCATGGCGTCGATCCACTCGACGGGGTGGGCATCGCAGGCCTTGGCGAGCTCCTTCTCCTCCCCCACGTGTCGGTAGCTTCCACTGCGACCGAAACCGCAACCGAGCTGGCCGGCGTTCCAGACGAGTGCCTCGCCCGAGTTCTTCGACCACGTCGAGAGCCCACCACCGAGGGTGTACATCGCCGAGTCGCCGGCCAGGTAGATCCGGGGCTTCTCCCCCGGGCGGAGTGCGGGTGGGTCGGGCAGAGCCGGAGCGGGAGGAATCGCGTAGCCCGACAGGTCCGGGGCCACCGTGGTCGGGACCGTGGAGACGACAGCCTCGGCAGCCACGAAGTCGGGGATCTCCGGTTGCTCCACAAACGCGAACGAGACAAGATCGTCAGCGGACGGCGGGACGGCGACACGCACGATGCCGAACAGCAGGACGACCGTCGCGAGGGGCACGACGACGAACGGCTGCATACCGGTGATGCGCCGTCCCGACCGGATGGGCTCCTCGATCAGGTGGTACGAGGCCACCGCGGCCGCGAGGGTCACCGCCATCCGGAGGGCGAACAACGGCCACTCGGAGAGTCCGGTACGAAGCGAGGTGAGCCACAGGAAGATCGGCCAGTGATACAGGTACACGCCGTAGGAGATGCGTCCCAGCCAGCGCAGGGTGGGGTTGGAGAAGGCGGTCTTGAGCGGACCGGGTTCGACGACGCCCACGATGACGGTGGCGGTGAGTAGCGCGTAGAGCGGGAGGCCACCTCGATAGAGCCACAGGTCGGTCTGGCGGGCCGCGTACCAGACCCACCCGCACAGCGCCAGGGCCGCCACCGATGCCAGCGCGATCGCCGACTGGGCGGGACGGCTCTTCAACCAGTTGCGGACCGCGGGGTGGGCGATGGTCAGGGCCAGAAGAGAACCGATGAGCACCTCGGAGGCCCGGGTGAACGTGTTGTAGTAGGCGTCGTCGATGCTCCGCCCGGAAACAACGTACGAATACCCGACCGACGCCGCGGTGGCCGCCACGAGAACTCCGGTGAAGACCCGTCGTGAACCCTTGCCGAGCGCCAACAGGCCCGCGGCCAGCAGAGGAAACAGCAGATAGAACTGCTCCTCGATGGCCAGCGACCAGAAGTGCAGGACCGGGGACGGGGCCACGAAGAGCTCCGCGTACGACGCCCCGTCGGCGATGAACCGCCAATTGGCCACGTAGAAGAGGGCGGCGGTCATGTCGCCGCGGAGGTTGACGAGCTGCGCGGGCGTCGCCACCGTTGCGGCGAACACGAGGACACCGGCCAAGCAGACGAACGAGGCCGGCATGAGCCGCCGGAAGCGTCGGGCCCAGAAGCGCTTCAGCCCGATGGTGCCATTTCGGGCCCGTTCCGAAAGCAACAGGGTCGTGATCAGGAAGCCCGAGAGCGTGAAGAACGTCGACACACCGAGGAAGCCGCCGGAGGCCCAGGAGAAGCCATTGTGGAAGACGAGCACGGCCAGCACGGCCAGACCCCGCATGCCCTCGAGGCCGGGTTGAAACGCGAAACCGTGCCCATCCCCCTCTGCCCGCGCTCCCGAATCCGGACGCGGGGCATCGATCCCGAGATCCGCGAGCTTCACCCCCGATGACACGCCGATGAGAATACCGGTAGAGACCTCGAAGTCAGGTCGGCACCAGCGTGCGGAGAGAGCGAACCCGCTGGTGAACCCAGCGATACCGGCCCACCCCGGTGCCCGAGGCGCCTCGGTGGGAGACCAGGCTCGAGGTGTCGGACACAGACCCGCTTGCCTCGCTCGGTGCGGTTTCGACCGCGAGAGGGTGGCGAGCGCCGGTCGAAGGCCGGGCCGGTGCGTTCGAGCCGGCCTGGGGACGGATCCGACCCCAGAGCGCAGACATGGCCACGGCCGCCAGCACGCAGAGTGCCCCCTCTGCGGCAACGCGGAAACGAGGGGTGGAGTAGATGAAGATCGCCGTGAAGAGGACGACCGCCAACGGAGCCAGGAGCGCGAACACCGGGACGTGTCGCCTCCGCAGGATCAGGGCGCCGATCGCGGCGGCGAACGCGATCGGCCAGAACGTGACGTGCGCCGCCCACGCAACGGCAACGGGGTGGCCATCGACCCCGGCATCGAGATCGACGGCGTTGGTCGGGCTCCAGAGGTTGACGATCCGGGCGAACCGGACGGCCACCACGACCGGGATGCGGTCGCGCTGCTCGGACATGTAGTCGAGCGTCTCCTCGAGGAGGACGTCCTCCACGGTGCCGTCCTGCTGCGCAGTGGTCACCCCTCGTCGGTCAAGGATGCGCACGCCGCACGCGTAGTCCCAGTAGCCCAACAACGGCCCGTAGTAGGTGGTGTCGCAGTTGGCGACGGTCAGCGTGCTCTCGAGCTGCCCCGAAAGCAGGACCGGCCGATCGAAGCGGGCGAGGTTGTGACCCACCCAGGGGGCCAAGGCGGCGATGCACACCGCGGCGGCCACCGTGATCCAGCTCAACCTCGTTCGCCACGACCTCTCCCTCCGCAGAAGGACCAACGGCACGACGAGGAAGAGCGAGAGCAACAACAACTCCGACCGCGCCAGCGCGCACAGCGCGAGTCCCAGCCCGACGAGGGCGATGCGTCCGGTGCCCGGGTGATCCCAGAACTGGAAGGCGAACAGCAGCGTCAGCACAACGACGAGACCGACCAGGGTCTCGGACAGCACCATGGCGTCGTAGCGCCAGGTGTTCGGGTAGACGGCGACGAGGACGGCGGCGATCAATCCCACCCTGGGCCCGGCCACCCGACGCCCCAACAGTCCGGTCACGGCGACGGCCGCGGCACCGACAAGACACGAAACCACCATGTGGCCGACGACGGATCGGACACCGAGGAACGAGAACAGACCGAGGTAGGCGGTGTAGAGCGGCGGGTGATCGGCCGCCGGGACCGAAAGCCCCTCGAACGAGAGATACGGATTGATGAAGCCCCGCCCGTCGGCCAGGAGGTTGGCGGCCACGTGGTAGAAGATCGGGTCTCCGCCGAGCTCGCGGTCTTTCCACACGAACCACACGTAGGCGAGCCGGAGGGCGAGACCGAAGGCGGTGATCACCGCCAGCCCGATGGCGAAGTCCCGCTGACCTCGCGGGGTCGGGTCGCGGTCTGCGCCATCGACCCGAGGGGCCACCCCGAGCGCCGAGGGTGCACCGTCGATCATGGAACACGAGTATGACCCACCACGTCCTCGACTCGGTCGTACCGACTCGTGAGCGCGGACGCCCCGTGCGGCCACGGCCGATCCGGCCCGAGTGATCCCAGCGGAGTCGATCCAGGAACCCCCCGCCTAGGCTCCGGGGCCGTGACCACGGAGTCGACACCGGACGCGCCGGCCAGTGACGCCGACGCCCCGCCGCGATGGGCATGGCTCGTCGCGCTCGCCATGGTGCCGTACCTGGTCGCCGCCGCGACCGCAGTATTCAGCACCTGGGCCCCGGCCAGCGACGAAGCCGTCTTCCTCGCCCGAGCGCTCGACGCCCCCACAGACCTCCCGCTCGTCGGTGTCCACAGCCGCTTCGGGTGGTACCACCCCGGCCCGGTCCTCCACTGGTGGTTCTCGGGGCCGTTGTGGGTGAGCGGCGGGGCGACGGTGGTCGCGCTCCTCGCCGCGATCGCCCTCAAAGCCTGCGCTGCTGCCGGCGCAGTCTGGTTGGCGGGACGCCAGGCTGGATTCGTGGGCGCCGCGCTGGCGACCGGGACCGCAACGCTGTTGATGTTCACCCAGCCCGATGGCCCCTTCGCCGTGTGGAACCCCACGATCGTCATCGTCGTCCTCTTCTGCTGTCTTGTGGCGTGCTGGGCTGTGGCCAATGGCGATGTCTGGGGCGTACCGGTCCTCGCCGCCGCCGGCTCGGTGTGTATCCAAGCCCACGTGGGCTATGCCCCGGTCGTACTCCTCGCCGCCGCCACCGCCGCGTTACCCGTTGCGTGGCGCACGCTGAGGAACCACCGGCGATCCCTCCGCCCCTCGCGATCCTCCATCACCGCGCTCGCCGCCGCCGCCGCGATCCTCGTGATCCTGTGGGCCCCCGTGATCTGGGACCAGGTCGGCGGTTCGGGGAACCTGGGCGCCGTCGGTTCCTTTCTGGCCGGGAACGACGATCCCCCGGTCGGGGCCGGATCCGCGCTCGGGCTCCTGGCGAGGGCCTATCTCCCGTCGGGGCCATGGGCCGGCGGCCCCGACCCGACGCTGGTCTGGGGCGACGCACTGGCCATGCCGGCGTGGTGGCTCGTGGTGCCGGCCACCGCCCTCGGCTGGAGCGCCTGGTCAGCACAACGGCGAGGCGACCGCGCCGCGCTCCGTCTCGCACTGATCGCAGGAGTCGCGGCCGCGGGGGCAACGCTGGCGCTGGCCGCTATCCGCGACACCCCCTTTCCGTATCTCTTCAGCTGGAGCCGGAGCGTCTCGGGGTTCATCTGGTTCACCGTCGCCCTTGCCACCTGGCGGGCTGTGACAGGCACTGATCGTGCCAGCCCGGCTGCGCTCCGCAAGGCCGCCGGCGCCATCGCCCTGATCTTGGTCGTCGTGGGATCGGTGAGGATCCCCTCCATCGAACCACCGCGAGCCATGTCGTCGGAGATGGTCAGATCACTCACACCCGCAGCGTTGGAGGCGGCACCCGCTGGCAGCACGGTGGCGATGGTGATCACCCTGAGCGAGGCGTTCTCGGGCGTCGCCGATGGCGTGCTCTACGAGCTCGACCGCAACGACCGAACCGTCGTCGTCCCCGGCGAGCCGGGTCGCGGGCCCGCATGGAGCTTCCGGAGCGGCGATGCCACCGACGTCGACGTCGTTCTCGCCGTCGTGGTCGGGGCGACGATCGCCGAATGGGACAGCGACCCGGTGTGGGAGGCCATCGCCCGTTACGAGCCGCTCGATCCCACCCAGATGGCCGAGCTGGTGACCCTTCGCAAGGAAACGGACCCGACCGATGCGACCGTCGAGCGGATCCGAGCACTCAACGCGATCGGCGAGCCGGCTGTGCTGTATCGGGCGACGGATCCGGCGCTCACGGGCGGTTACTGACCAGGGCGCTACGGGCCGGGCACACGCTCAGTCGCCGGTCGCAGGACGCGACGGAGGGGAGAAACGTGAGCTCCTCCGGTAGCACGATGCGTCGGTCGGGGGCGCCACCCCCGGTAGAGGGGGAACCTCACCCAATGGTGATGGCCCCGTCGGCGTCGGCGTCGACGATCACCGTGTCGCCGTCGCCGTGGGTCCCCTCGAGGAGGGCCAGGGCGAGGGTGTCACCGATCTCCCGCTGGATCACCCGCTTCAGCGGCCGCGCTCCATAGGCCGGGTCATACCCCCCGGCGGCCAACGCCGCCTCGGCCGCCGGGGTCACGTCCAACGTGATCCGACGTCGCGTCAGGCGGGCCTTCAACGACTCGAGCTGGATCTGCACGATACGGGTGAGGTCACCCTCGGTGAGGGGACGGAAGCGGACGATGTCGTCGATCCGGTTCACGAACTCCGGCTTGAAGAACTCCCGGGGGTCGCCGGCCAGATTCGACGTCATGATCAGCACGACGTTGGTGAAGTCGACCGTACGACCCTGACCGTCGGTCAGCCGGCCGTCGTCGAGGAGTTGCAGCAGCACATTGAACACATCGGGGTGGGCTTTCTCGATCTCGTCGAGCAGGACCACCGCATACGGGCGTCGGCGCACCGCCTCGGTGAGCTGGCCGCCCTCGTCGTAGCCCACGTAGCCAGGGGGGGCGCCGATGAGCCGACTCACGGAGAACTTCTCCATGTACTCGCTCATGTCGATGCGCACCATCGCTCGCTCGTCGTCGAAGAGGAAGTCGGCCAACGACCGGGCCAGCTCGGTCTTGCCCACACCGGTGGGACCGAGGAACAGGAACGACCCGATGGGCCGATTCGGGTCGGAGAGCCCCGCCCGGCTGCGGCGGATGGCGTTGGCCACGGCCACGACGGCCTCGTCCTGGCCGACCACCCGGTCGTGCAGCACCTCCTCCAAGCGCACGAGCTTGGCCATCTCCCCTTCCATGAGCCGGCTCACGGGCACGCCGGTCCACTTGCCGACGACCTCGGCGATGTCCTCCTCGTCGACCTCCTCCTTCAGCATCTTCTGCACGGATTGGAGCTCGTCGAGCGCCACCGACGCCTCGGCGACCTGGCGCTCGATCTCGGGGAGCTGGCCATAGCGGATCTCCGCCGCCTTCTCGAGGTCGCCCTCACGCTCGAGCTCGAGGCGCTTGGTCTCGAGCTGCTCCTTGAGAGCGCGAATGCGGTCGATGGCGTCGCGCTCGCCCTGCCAATGAGCCTTCATCCCCGTGATCTGCTCGGTGAGGTTCGCCAGTTCCTCGTCGAGGGCGGCGAGACGATCAGCGGACGCGGCGTCGGTCTCCTTGGCCAACGCCACCCGCTCGATCTCGAGCTGGCGGATGCGACGCTCCACCACGTCGATCTCGGTGGGCATCGAGTCGATCTCGATGCGCAGCTTCGACGCCGCCTCGTCCATGAGATCGATGGCCTTGTCGGGCAGGAAGCGGCCGGTGAGGTAGCGGTCGGAGAGCACGGCCGCGGCCACCAACGCTGCGTCCTGGATGCGCACTCCGTGGTGCACCTCGTAGCGCTCCTTGAGGCCGCGCAGGATGGCGACGGTGTCCTCGACCGACGGCTGATCGACGAAGACCTGTTGGAAGCGGCGCTCGAGGGCAGCGTCCTTCTCGATGTACTTGCGGAACTCGGCCAGGGTGGTGGCCCCGATCATCCGCAACTGGCCTCGGGCCAGGAGCGGCTTGAGCATGTTGCTGGCATCCATCGACCCCTCGGACGCCCCTGCGCCGACCACGGTGTGCATCTCGTCGATGAAGGTGACGACCTCGCCCCCGGAGTCGGTGATCTCCTTGAGCACCGCCTTCAACCGCTCCTCGAACTCACCGCGGTACTTGGCCCCTGCCACCATCGAGCTGAGGTCGAGGGAGATGACGCGCTTGTTCTTCAGGCTCTCGGGCACGTCACCTTCGACGATGCGTCGGGCCAGACCCTCCACGATGGCCGTCTTGCCCACACCGGGCTCACCGATGAGCACCGGGTTGTTCTTCGTTCGTCGGCTCAGCACCTGGATGACCCGGCGGATCTCGTCGTCGCGGCCGATGACCGGGTCGATCTTGCCCTCCCGAGCCGCCTCGGTGAGGTCGCGCCCGTACTTCTCGAGCGCCTGGTACTGGTCCTCGGGGTTCTGGCTGGTGACCCGGTGGCTTCCCCGCACATCGGCCAGCGCGGTGAGCAACGTCTCGCGATCGACGCCCACCCGGTCGGCCATCGCCACCAGGAGGTGCTCGGCGGACAGGTACTCGTCGGTCAGTTCCCGCCGGAACTCGTCGGCCCGATCGATCAGGGCAGTGAGCTCGCGGCCCACCCTGGACTCGCCCCCGTAGGCCTTGGGTAGTTTCGACAACGCATCGTCGACCTTGTTGCGCAGGGCCATCGGCGCCACGCCGACCTTCTGCAGGATCGGCAACACGATGCCTTCCTCCTGGCCCAGAAGAGCCTGGAGGAGGTGGTCGGGGGTGACCTCGGGGTTGCTGGCCGTTCGCGCCGCGGCGATGGCGGTGTTCACGGCATCCTGGGTCTTCAGGGTCCAACGGTTCGGGTCGAGGGCCATGGTGGCGATCTCCTCTCTGGCGCGTGTTCGGTGGCGGATTCCTTCAACCTCGGGACGAGCGCCCGAGGAGCTGGCGGAGGACCTCGGAGGTCTCGCCGTAGCGGACCATGGCCTGGCGCACCGGCACGAGGTCACGGCGATAGGTGCGGTGGGTCACGGCGACGGCATCAGCGGCGTCACGGCGAGCCTGGTCGAGCTCGGCCTGGATGGCGGCCAGCTGCTGTTCGAGCTCGAGCACCCGCTTGACCCCCGCCAGGTTGAGTCCCTCGTCGGTGAGCGACTGGATGCGCTGCAGCAGGCCGATGTCGTCGTCGCTGTAGCGACGACTGCCGCCAACGGTGCGGGCCGGCTCGACGAGGCCCTTGCGCTCGTAGATGCGCAGGGTCTGAGGGTGGACCCCGGCCAGCTCGGCGGCGACCGAGATCACATACACCGCACGGGCCTCCCGTTTCTCGGAGGAGTTCGTCACGCCGGCCACGATCAGACCCCCAGGTGGGCGCGAGGCGAGTCGGGGAAGGCTTCGGCCATGGCCTCGACGGCCCGGCGTTGCTCGTCGGTGAGGGTACTGGGGACGTCGACCTGGACGGTGACCAGGAGGTCGCCGACGCCCTTCTTGGTGGTGACACCCCGGCCCTTCACCCGCAGCACTTTGCCCGACGGGGTGCCCTCGGGCAGCTTGAGGGTGACAGTGGAGCCGTCGAGGGTGGGCACGGTGAGACGGCCGCCGAGCACCGCCTCGGCCAACGTGACGGGAACGGTGAGGGTGAGGTTGTCTCCGTCGCGCCCGAAGACCGTGTCGGCGTCGACATGGACGAGCACGAAGAGGTCGCCGGCCGGCCCGCCGTGGCGGCCGGCACCGCCCCGCCCCTTCAGCCGGATGCGCTGCCCGTCCTTCACCCCTTCGGGGATGCGGACCTTCACCTCGCGGGCCCGCCGCTCGACACCGCTGCCGTGGCAGGCCGAGCACGGATCGACGACCACCGAGCCGTTGCCCCCGCAGTTGGCACACGGGGTGGAGAAGGAGAAGAGGCCCTGGTTGTCGTCGAGCACTCCGCGCCCGTGGCACGCCGGGCACTCGGTCGGCATGGTGCCGGGCCTGGCGCCGGTGCCGTGGCAGGTGGTGCACCCGGCGTCGGAGGTGAGGTGCAAAGTGGTGGTGATACCGGCGACCGACTCACGAAACGGCAGGTGGAGCTCGGCCTCCAGGTCGGCGCCCCGCTGCGGGCCGGCGCCGCGCGAGCCGGGGGCACCCCCTCGACCACGACGCCCGAAGAGGCCACCGAGAAGGTCGCCCAGGTCGCCGGACTCGGTCCCACCCGGGCCCCCGAACCCTCCGGGGAATCCACCGCGGCCGGAGGAACCGCCGAAGCCTCCGACTGGCCCCATCTTGCGGACCTCGTCGTACTCCTTGCGCTTGGCCTCGTCGCCCACGACCTCGTAGGCCGCCGAGATCTCCTTGAAGCGATCCTCGGCGGCATCGTCGCCGGGGTTGGCGTCGGGGTGCAGCTCGCGGGCCAGCTTGCGATAAGCGCGTGTGAGCTCCTTGGCCGTCGCCGTCTCCGAGACGCCCAGGACCTTGTAGTAGTCCTTGTCGAACCACTCACGTTGTGGGGCCACGGCGGCCTACTCCTGCCTCTCGCCATCAAAGGACGTTGCGGTGGAGGCGGCTCCCTCGGCGGGCCACCGCCGAACTGTCACCCGCGCACCTTGACCATGGCCGGGCGCACGACCCGGCCCTTCCAGACGTAGCCGGTGCGCAGGACCTCGACGACGACAGATTCGCCTCCGTCGCCGGCCTCGTGCAGCACGGCTTCGTGATGATTCGGATCGAACGGCTCGCCTTCGGGCGTCATGCGCTCGAGGCCGTCGCGTTCGAGCAGCTCGAGCAGCATCTTGGCGATGGGCTCCACGTCGGAGGACCCGTGCCCGATGGCCGCATCACAGGCGTCGAGCACCACCAGCAACTTGTCGACGAGGTTGGCCGTGGCCCGCTCGCGGACTTCGGCCTCCTCACGGGCGGCCCGCTTGCGGTAGTTGTCGAACTCGGCCTTCAGGCGCAGCAGAGTGTCGCGGTACTCGTCCCGCTCGGCCGCGACCACCGCCGGGTCGGGCTCGGCTTCGAACTCGGCTTCGGCTCCATGGGCGTCGGGGCCCGCC
>JBDNHK010000044.1:0-19589 GCA_041688815.1 Acidimicrobiales bacterium
CCGGGGTACGCGGCCTACGCCGCGGCCAAGGCCGGGGTGATCAACCTCACCAAGACCGCGGCGCTCGAACTGGCCGAGCACGGCATCCGGGTCAACGCCCTCGCTCCCGACGTCACGTTGACCGAGGGGCTCATGTCGGTGTCGCCCGAGGGATCGAGCGAGGGGTTCGCCCGCATGATCCCGATGGGCCGCCCCGGCCACGTCGACGAGATGGCCGGGGCGGCGGTGTTCCTGGCCTCGGCGCTGTCGAGCTACGTCACCGGCCAGACCATCCACGTCGACGGGGGCACCCATGCGGCCGGCGGCTGGTACCACGACCCCGACGACGGCCACTACATCCTCGGACCGGGCTGATCACGGCCGGGTCGACCGGCGCGGTGCCGTCAGTGCGATGAGCCTCTCGGCCTGGGGTCAGGGCCGGACGGACGGATCACAGGCGGCGCGCCGAACGGGCCGGCCCACGGAGGCGCGGGGAGCTCAGAGGCAGCCGTAGAGGGCGTCGAAGATCGGGCCCCAACGGGGGCCGGTGCGGTCCGGACCCCACCAGAGCCGGTTCATGGCGTAGCCGAGTGAGACGCCGGCATCAGGATCGACGAGAGCGAGCGAGCCGCCGCTGCCGTTGTGCCCGTAGGTGCGCTCACCGGGGCCGAACGGCCACTCCGCAATGGTGTGTTCGAACCCGAGACCGAACGCCGTCAGCAACTCCATCACGAGGTCGTCGCCCTTCACGTGGCACCGGCCGAACTCTTCGACCAACTCGGTAGGCGCGACGGAGAACTCGGCCACGCTGCCCCCCGCCGCGAGCACCGAGAAGAGGCGGTCGAGCCCACGGGCATTGGCGTGCAGATTGGCGGCGGGGACCTCCGCCCGACGGAACGCATCGGTGGTGCAGTGGGCCGGGTCGTTGCAGTCGGGCGGATTGCCGAAGGCCCGTGGCCCGATCGATGTCGTGGGGTTCCATTGGTCGAAGAAGGTGCCGGCGGGCGAGAGGTTGACGACGAGGTCCGAGGTCCGAGCGTCGAGCGCGGCGCCGGCGCAGCTCACGCCACAGGGGACGCGGGTCGTAGACGAAGGCGTAGGGATGCCGACCCCAGGTGGGCACGGCCAGCACCCGTTCCAGCGGGCGGCGCTGCAGGCGCCGCCGCCCACCCGCCTCCTCCCAGACCGCGGCGCTGGCCAGCGCCACGTCGACTCCCTCGTCGGCCAGGGCCTCGTCACGGGCCCGCCAGGAAGTCACCACCCCGGAGTGGTACACCCGCAGCACGGCCAACGGCTCGGCACCAGATGAGGGCCCCGGTGCGCCCGAGGCAGCCGCGCCCGTCACAGGCCCGCCGACACGAGGGCGGCTTGGAGCTGGTCGCCCCGGTGCTCCCAGGTGTTGGCGTTGCCCCACGCCCGCAGCGCCCCGCGGTCGGGGGGGTGGTCGAGCAAGGCGGCGACGGCGGCCACGAACCGGGCCCGGTCGGTGGCCGTCACCACGTGGGGCAGGGCCCTGGCCTCGGCCCCGTCGGTGGACACGCAGGCCACGCCGTGCGCCGCGTACTCGTAGGCCTTGGTGGGGTTTAGACAATCCGCATACCAACCGGGGCGCACCGGGTTGAGGCCCACCGCAAGGGTTTCCACCACCTCGGCCAGCTCGGGACCGGTGAGCATGCCGTGCACGGTGACATCGGGTCGCGCCGCCAGGACGTCGACCGCGGCCCGCTCGGCATCGGTGACCCTGCCGAGTACGTGCAGGTGCACGCCCGGCACCCCGTCGGCCACCGCTAACAACAGATCGGCGTCCATGCGCCAGTCGATCGCCCCGACGTAGCCCACCACCCGGCCACGGTCCACCTCGACCGACGGCACCGGCGCAGCCAACGTGGCGTTGGCCACGATCTCCACGTCGAGGCCGGCGTGCTCGACCAGGCCGTCGTGCAGCCCCCGGGCGGTGGTGACCACCAGCCGGCAGCGCCGGGCGAACCGGGCCGTGGCCCGCCACCACGCCGCCCGGTCGGTCGACGGCAACGGCGGGTCGTGGAGGTCGAGCACCCGGGCCCGGCCCGCACCCAGCAGGCTCCACCGTTGCGGCATGCCGAACACCACGACGGGCCGCCACCATCGGCGGCGGGTCGTCCACAACCGCACCGCGACGCCCCGCACCAGCCCGGCCGCCGCGGGCCAACGCCGTCCCACCCCGTCGAGGTGCCGGGGCACCTCGAGCACCCACACGTCGTCGTCAGGGGTAGCCGTCACCCGGGGCCACAATCCACGCCGGCCGGTGAGGCGTTGACCCAACAACACCCCCGGACGGTGCCGGACGAGAGCGCGGGTGAGTCCCAGCTGATGTTCACCCGGAGCGGAGGGCAGCGACGCGAACCAGTAGACGAAAGGACGCTCACCGAGTCGCGCCTGGCGGCGACGCACGACCACCCTCAGGGCCTCGAACGGGTGACGTCGTCGACCCCGCGCCGGCCGCCGACGACCGGGGAACCCGGCGGGTCGGCAGGAGCACTGGCGTCGTCGACCACGAACTCGGTGATGGTGCGGGCCCCGCCGGTGGCCATGCGCCCCGGCCAGCACGGGTAGGGCGCCCCCGGCAGGACGTCGAAGGCCCACACCCGGGAGTCGGCGTGGGCCAGCACGGTGCCGTCCTCGTCGCAGATGTCGAGGGCCACGTGGAACTCGGGGGCACCCAGACGAAAGGGCTCGGCGGCGAACTCGATGACCTTGGCCGCGTCGGGAGTGAAGCCATCGAAGGCCACCCGGCCATGAGCCATGACCACCGTGCGACTGCAGTTCTCGAGGATGAAGTCGAGCTGGTGGCTGACCAGGATCACTGTGCGACCGTCGTCGCGCGCCGCGGTGATTCGCTCGAAGCACTTGGCCCGAAAATTACGGTCGCCCACGGCCAGAACCTCGTCGAGCAGCAGCACGTCGCGGTCGCGGTGAGAGGCAACCGAGAATGCCAGACGCACGAACATGCCCGACGAGAGCCGTTTCACCCGCGTGTCGAGGAAGCGGTCGACCTCGGCGAACTCGACGATCGAGTCGAATACGGCTGCCACCTCGCGGCGGCCCATCCCCAGGATGGAGCCGTTGAGGTAGATGTTCTCGCGACCGGTGAGCTCGGGGTGGAAGCCCGTACCCACCTCGAGCAGGCTGCCGAGGCGTCCTCGGATGCGGATCTCCCCGCGTGTCGGGCTGGTGATGCGGGTGAGCACCTTGAGCAGCGTGGACTTGCCCGCGCCGTTGTGGCCGATCAGGCCCAACACCTCACCGTCAGCGACGTCGAAGCTCACGTCCTCGAGCGCCCACAGCCAGTCGACAGGCCGGCGCTTGAGGGGGTGCTTCAGCTTTTCCAGCGCAGCCAGGGCCAGGTGTTCGTGGTCGTGCACGTCGTGGCGCAGCGGGTACTTCTTGGACACTTCCCGGATGGAGACCGCCGGTTCAGATGACATCGGCGAACTTCCGCTCCCGCTCGGCGAAGACCACGAAGCCCGCCACCAAGGGGTTGAGCGAGAACAGCGTTCGGCCGATGCCGCCGGGCACGGCGTCGAGGGTGTAGGCCACCGGCGACACGTAGAGGGCGAACTGGAGGGTGACGGGCAGCACGAACCCCACGTCGCGGTAGCGGACCACGTAGGCCCCGGCAACCATGCCGATGCCCAACCCGAACAGCAAGGCGAGCAGGAGCCACCGTGGCGTAGTGAGTAGCTGCCAACCCGCCCAGATGCCCTCGATCCCGAGCATGACGCCGAGCATGGCCACCGCCACCGACGCGTCGACGAGAGCAGACACCAGCGTCGACAGCGGCAGCAGCAGCCGGGGGAAGCAGGTGCGAGACACCAGCGCGGAGTTGGCGGTGGGGGCGAACGTGGCCCGGTTGGCCACGTTGGTGAAAAGAGTGAAGACCACCCTGCCGCCGAACGCGAAGATGAAGTACGGCACCACGACGGGCCCAGGCAGATTGGCCACACTGCCGAACACGAACAGGTTGGCGAAGCGCCTACTCGGCCGGATGACGGTGAGCGATCGGTCGCCTCGTCCGGATGAAAGCGAGCGCGTCGTCATGGCAAGGGCAAGGTTAGGCTCGGCGTCTAGCCATGACGATGCACGGGAGACCCAGCCCATTGCCCCCCATCATCGGACCCGAGGTGCGGCCGTGGGCGGTACCGTCGGCCGAACGGCCGTGACCGAAGTCGGCGAAGCTCCCGACCTCAGCGTGATCCTGCCCTGTCACAACGGTCTGCCCTGGCTGTCCGAACAGCTCGACGCCCTGTGCGCCCAACGAGACCCCGGGTCATGGGAACTGATCGTCGTCGACAATGCCTCGCACGACGCGTCCGTGGCGGTGGCGACCGCCTACGCCGACCGTCTCCCGTTGCGGGTCGCGGCCGCCCCCACCGTGGCCAACATCTCCTACGCCCGCAACGTGGGCGTGGCCGCAGCCCGCGCCGACAAGTTGGCTTTCCTCGACGCCGACGACCAGGTCGGCCCCCACTGGGTGCACGCCATGCGCACGGCGCTCGACCACCACGCCCTCGTCGCCGGGGTCAACGTGCCCGACACCAGCACGTCATCTGCGTCCGCGGCCGGCATCAGCGCGACCGCCGCTCCCATCGGCGTGCCCGTCCCGGTGGCCTTTCTGCCCTACGCCGGAGGTGGCGCGCTCGGGGTGAGGCGGGCCTGGTACGACAGGGTGGGCGGTTTCGACCTCACCCTCGGAAGGTTCGGTGCCGAGGACGTCGCCTTCTCGTGGGACGTGCAGCTCGCCGGTGGCCACTTCGGCGTGGCCCCCCTGGCCATCAACCGCTATCGAACCCGCCCCGATGCGGCATCCGCCTTTCGTCAACAACGCGCCCGCGGAGTGGGCCAGGCCATGCTCTTCGCCCGCTACCGCCAGGCCGGCATGCCCCGGTCGGGTGCCCTCGAGGTCCTGATGCGCTGGGGGGCGCTGGCAACCACTGGGGTGCTGGTGCCGTTCTCGGCCCAGGTGAGGGGCCGATGGCTGGGCACCTTGGCCCGCCGGTGGGGCCGGGTGGTTGGCTCCTGGCGCGAGCGCGTGCTCTACCTCTGACGGCGCCGACCCAGGAATCGAGCACCGTGGCCGTTCGCGTAACCGTCGCCCACGTCGAGCGGCACGCCGAGGTCGGTCAACACCTCGCCGAGGCGAGCCACGAAATGCTCCGGCGTGTCGTGCTCGCCCACCCATGTCCGGGCGGCCTCCCCCATGCGCCGGGCGGCGGCAGGTTCGGCCACCAGCGCAGTCAGCGCCTCGGCCATCGCTTTTGCGTCGCCCGGCGGCACCAGCACGCCTGTCACGCCGTCGAGCACGTAGTCGCGGGTGCCGTTGACGCGCGTGGCTACCACCGCCTGGCCCATGGCCATGGCATCGAGCAGCACCAGGGGACCGGAGGGCAGGTCGGTGTCGACCAGCGCCGCCGCCACCACCGTCGCCTCTGCGGCCAAGCGCCTCCCCGCCTCTGGGCTCACCCGTCGCTTCAGCTCCACCCGGACCGGGCACACCGGGCCGAGACGCTCGGCAGTCGGCCGGTCCACGGCGAGCACTGCCGGAAGGCCGGCCAGGTCGAGGGCGGCGAGCAGAGTGTCCCAGTCGCGATGGGCGATGCCGCCGGCGTACACGTAGCCGCCCCCTGCGGTGGCGGGCTCGATCAACGAGACCGGATAGGGCACGAAGACCATGCGAGCGGGATCCACCCCGGCCCGACGGGCCAGGGTGTCACGGTCACCGCGGCGGATCACGACGACACGGTCGTAGACCCGCCACGCCCTCAACACCAGCCGATCGCCCCGCTCGAGTGCCGGCACGAGCGGATCGAACAACACCAGCCGGGTGCGAGGGCTGCACATCCGCAACAACAGCCCGGCCACCAACGACTCGAGCCCCGCGGTGCACACCACCACGGCGCAACGGCCCCGACCGACACGAGCAACGCCGAACCCAGAGCGCAGGTGGCGCCAACGCACCTTCCAGCCCGAGAGCCCATAGTCGGTGGCGCGGGGCCGCACTTCCATCCAGGCCGGAACCTCGGCGGGAAGTGGGGGGCGACCGAACGCAGTGGTCGACACCACGACCGGCGCCCGGGGACGATACGGCGTCATCATCGAGGTGGGAGAAGCGCCCGGTCGGTCACCCGGGCCGGTGACAGGGACCGACCTCTCACCGGCTCGGCCAGAGCCATACCCACCAGCACCAGGGCGCAGCCGATCCGCCCTGCGACCCAGAACACGTCGAGCATGGAGGCCGAGACCTCGACGACGAACACCATCACCGCCATCGGGGCCAGGTCGCTGCGGCTGGTTCGGATGGCCCGCCACAGCACCCACAGCAGCGCCACCAGGGTCACCAGGCCGGCCGTGCCCGACTCGGCCAACTCGTTGACGACGAGGTTGTGGGCCACCCCGGTCTCGGCCCCGGGTTCGAGGAAATACCGCAGGCCCGCCCCGAACACGGGCTCTTCGGACCAGTACCCGAGGGCGACACCGAAGGTCTCGGTGCGCGAACTCAGAGCATTGTCGGGACTGGCGTCGGGGGCCAGATCCTGCTGGCTCACCGAGACCGCCACGGCCACGACCAGCACCAACGACACCAGGCCGATGCCGACACCCAACCGGCGGCCTCCTCGGCTGGTGGACGGAGCGGCCAAGGCCCGAACCACCAGAGCGAGCACCAGCGCGAGGGCGGCACCACGAGATTGCGTGGCGATCAGCCCGAAGAACAGCACGACGCGCGAGGCCAACAGCATCGACGGCCGCAGACCCAGACGATGTGGAGCGCCGAGCGTGACGACGAGACCGAAGGCGAGCAACAAGCCGGCGGCGTTTTTGTGGATGCCGAAGGGATACGCAGGAGCGCGAGTGCTGGCGTAGAAGACGACGGCGGACATTGCCACCACGACCAGCACGACCAGCAAGCAGCGCAGGGCCGTCTCGACCCGCTGGTAGCGCACGATGGCCACTCCGACGAGGAGCGGGCCCGGCACCAGCATCAGACGGTGCAACAGTTCGAGGCTGGCGGCGGTGCTGTAGTTGGCCGCCACCACCATCGCCAGGACAGCGAAGTAGGCGGCGAAAGCCACGAGCACGCGAAGGATCAAAACGTCGTTGCGGCGCGGTGCGACGCGCAACGCCACTGCGGTCCCGAGCACCATCAGCAGGTCGGCCCAGCTCACGGTGACGTCGATGAAGGCAACCCGGCCCACGGCGACGGCGCCGACGAGGGCCAGCACCAAGACCACCTGCGGCGCGGCGAACGCTGCCGCGATGAACAAGGCCCCCCCGGCCACCACCAACGCCATGAGGTCGCCCCCCCCAGCGGCGACACCCGCGAGCGACGCAAGGGCCACGGCGGCAATGACGGCCCACAGGACCAGGTTGCGGTGCGGGCGGCTGAGAGGGCGCATGGGGAGCGAGGGCATCGGTCACAGCCCCGATGGAGCGCAACGACGTGACATCACGCTATTGCCTCGCGCCGGCGTTGCCGGAAGTGGACGGCGTCGAAGGGCCCGGCGGCGGTCTCCACGGCGGGGCGGTCCCGGGCCCGAAAGGAGGAGCCGAGCGCCCCGAGTACGGCCCGCTCGGCCCGACCCCGAACACCCTCGTCCACGTAGCGCTCGGGGTGGTGCAGCGAGCGGGCGGGGGAACCCGGCCGGGGCCGGGTGCGGGGCCGGGGAACCACGGGGGCGGGGGTCACGGCCTCAGTAGGCCCCGCGCCTGCTCTGCACGGCGAACGCCGTCTTCCAGAGGATGAGGGAGTCCAGGGTCGGCGACCACTGCTCAACGTAATAGAGGTCGAGGCGCACGGCCTCGTCCCACGGCAGGTCGGCTCGGCCGCTCACCTGCCACAGACCGGTGAGGCCCGGCTTCACCTGCAGGCGCCGGAGGGTGTCGCGATCGTAGGCGGCCACCTCCTCTGGCAGCGGGGGCCGAGGACCCACGATGGCCATGTCGCCACGCATCACGTTCCAGAGCTGGGGCAACTCATCGATCCACCAACGCCGCAGGCATCGTCCCACCGGTGTGATGCGGGGATCGTCGCGCACCTTGAACAACGGGCCGTCGGCCTCGTTGGCGTCGACCAGCCCGGCCCGGCAGTCCTCGGCGTCGACGACCATGGACCGGAACTTCAACATGGTGAACTCCCGGCCCGCCTCCCCCACCCGGGTCTGACGAAACAGCACCGGGCCCCGGCTGGTGACGGCCACGACCACCGCGGCCCCGATCCACAACGGCGCCGCCACCAGGCCGAACACCAAGGCGGTGAGCCGGTTCACGATCTCGCGCAAGAAGCGCACACTGCTGGTGAGGCGCGGCTCGGTGAGCTCGAGCAGGGGCAGGCCGGCCACCGGGCGCACGCGCAGGCGCGGCCCGGCGACGTCGAGCACCGCCGGCGCCACCAAGAGGCCGATGCCGGTGCCCTCCAGTGCCCATGACAGGCGGCGCAGACCCCCCGCGTCGCCCCGCCCGTCGCCGGCCACGGCTATCACATCGGCCCCGACCGCGGCCGCCGCCGCCAACACGTCCTCGCCCGCAGGCCGCATGTCGACGCCGTAGGGCAGCACGGCAAGGGCTCCGCCGACCTCGTCATCCACGGGCGCCGTGGGAGCCACGCCCACCACCCGGAAGCCGATGTAGGCACTGCGGTGGAGGTGGGTGGCCAGCTCGGCGGCGAGCGCGGGCGGACCAAGCACCAGCACCCGGTGGCTGTCGGCGCCCTGGGCCCGACGGCGGTGCAGCGGACGCCGGCTCAGGTAGTGGCCCACACCGACCAGCACCATGGCGCCGAGCGCTCCGCCGAAGGCGAGCCGCCGGCTGAACCCCAGGTCGAAGACGAACTCGAGCACCGCGGCCGCAGCCACGAAGGCCCCCGTCGCCATCAGCACCGCGGTGAACTCCTCTGAGCCCGACCCCACCGCACTGACCCGGTAGGCGCCAGATCGCAACAAGGTGAGCCAGAACACGGCCGTGACGGTGAGCACCACCAACGGCGGCGTCAGCACCCGTGACCCGACGATCACCAGGCCCGCCTCGTCGTGCACGGTGGTCGCGGCGAGGGTCATGGCCAGCGTCACCAAAACCAGGTCCAGCACCATGAGCGAGCTCCGGTAGCGACGCAGCCACCCAGGGATCATGGTGCGAAACGGTGGCCATCGACCACGCCGACCGACGCCATGAGGGCGGTGGGGCGAGACCGAGATGTCGGGGAGTCGAGGGGCACAGACGGCGCCTCGGTGGCGCGGGCTCGGCCGACCGACGGCCGCCAGCGCACACTGATCATCGGGAAATCCCTACCCTACCCATCGTCACCCGTGCCGTCGGGAGACCAACGACGGGCCCATGCCCCGGCGGTTCGACTGCCGACCGCTAGTGTACGTTCGATTTGGGCGCCAGCGCGGGCCCGGCCAGTCCTCCCCCCAACCGCCGCCAGGAACCGACGCCGCGTGACCAGCCCCACCGCCAGCCCCGAAAACGTCGCCCCGACAAGCGGGCTGTCCGACTACCTCGATGCTGTCCGCCGTCGCTGGTACTTCCTCGTCATCGGCCCCGTCGTCGCTCTCCTCGTGGCTGTGGGCATAACCCAGCTGCAGAACCCTGTCTACGTGGGTCGGGCCGAGATGCTGGCTCAACCCGGCTCGGGCAGCCTCTTCAGCCCCAGCGCAGATGGGTCCAAGGTCCAGAGCGCCCAGGAGCTGGCCACCCAGTTGCAGCTCATGCGCTCTGCTCTCGTCCGGGCCCAGGTCGCCGAACGCCTCGGTATCGGGGTGGGCCAGGTGCCCCCCTTGGCCGCCTCCCAGATCGGCCAGACCCTCGTCGTCGCCGTTCAGGTCGAGTCGTCCGACCCCGAACTGGCCGCCGTCGCCGCCAATGCCTACGTCGAGGTGTTCATCGACAGCCGCCGAACGGCCGCCATCGATGACCTCGCGGCCGCCGGCGCCGAGCTGCAAACCCAGATCACCGCCTTGCAGGTCCAGATCGACGAGATCGACGTCCAGATCGCCGCCGCCCCTGCCGCCGAAGGCCGCGACCAGGCCGCGCAGCGCGCCGGTGCGCGCAACGGCCTCGAGGCCCAACAGGCCTTGTACCGGGAGCGCATCGACAAGCTCCAGGTCGACAGCGCCGTGCAGGAAGGCGGCGGCCAGATGGTCACCCCCGCGTTCACGCCCGGCAACCCGGTGAGCCCCACCCCGGTTCGCAACGCCGGTATCGCGCTCGTGGCCGGCCTCATGGTCGGTCTGGCCCTCGCCCTGCTCGTCGATCACCTCGACGACTCGCTTCGCAACGACGACGACCTGCGCCTGCTCGCCCCCGAGGTGCCCCTCCTGGCCACCGTCCCCTCCGTCAAGGTCGACGGGCGCGGACCCATCACCATCGATCACCCCGGCTCCCCGGCCGCCGAGGCCTTCCGGGGCCTGCGCACCTCGGTGCAGTTCCTCGGCATCGACCGGCCCCTGAAGGTCATCGAGGTCACCTCCACCGGTGCCGGCGAGGGCAAGACCACCACGGCGTCCAATCTGGCCGTCGTGCTGGCTCGCGCCGGCCAACGGGTCTGCCTGGTCGACTGCGACTTGCGCCGGCCTCGCCAGCACGTGGTATTCGGGGTGCCTCTCGAGCCCGGGTTCACCTCGGTCGTCATGGGCAGTGCCACCCTCCAGGAGTCTCTGCGCGCGGTACCGGGCGAAGACCGGCTGTACCTGCTCCCCGCGGGCCCCCCTCCACCCAACCCTTCCGAGCTGTTGTCCAGCTCACGGGTGAAGCCGGTGTTCGACGCCCTCAGCGCCGACGGTGCCTGCGACGTGATCATCGTCGACGCACCACCCGTGCTTCCCATCACCGACGCCGTCGTGCTCGCCGGCCGGGTCGACGCGTTGTTGGTGGTGGTGGCCGCGTCGCAGAGCCGCCGCCACCATGTCAAGAAGGCCCTCCAAACCCTGGGGCTGGTGTCGGCTCCGGTGGTCGGCTTCGTGCTCAACAAGGCCAAGACCTCGAGCAGGATCGGCAAGGGCTACCAGGGTTACGGCTACAACGGGTACGGCGGCTACGACGCCGAACCCACCCGCGCCGACCGCTGAGCCGACCTGCTGCCGTTCAGGAGCCGAAGGCGATCCGGTTGGACCAGCGTGGCCATCACTTCGGCGTGGAGCCGGCGAGCCGCGACGCCGCCGAAGCCTGCGCCTCGGCGTCCATCGGCGTCCTCTACTCGGGTGTCTAGCGGCGCCATCGTGGCGCTCACCCTCGACGCGGGAAGAGGCGGCCACGGCGACGGCGCCCGGCCCCGCGCCCGGGACGGGCGGCCGCGGCCGCGGCGTAGACCTCGCGGTAACGACCCTCGATGGCGGCCCAGTCGTGCGCCTCGGCCGTGACCCGACCAGCGGCAGCCAGGCGGGTCCGACGATCCGGATCGCCAGCCAGCGCCACCAGGGCGGCGGCCAACGCCCGGGGGTCCTGCGGCGGCACCAGCACCCCATTGCTGCCATGACGCACGAACTCACCGACCCCGCCCACGTCGGTGGCCACCACTGGGGTGCGGGCGGCCATGGCCTCCAGGTTCACGATGCCGAAGGGCTCGTGACGCGACGGCAACACGAACACCTCGGCGCCCCGCAGGAGCGCCACCACTGCGGCGCGTTCGACCCGTCCGGGGAACCGCACCCGCTCGGCCAGACCGAGGCGGCGGGCTTGCTCCTCGAGGGCGTCGCGCTCGGGGCCATCGCCGGCGATCACCAGATACCACTGCGGTCCGAGGGTCGGCGCGGCCAGGCCGGACCGCACGGCGTTTCGTGCACCCACGCCGGTTGAGCCGGCCGCCAGGGCGAACGCCTCCAGGAGGACATCGAAGCCCTTCTGCGCCACGTGACGGCCCAGCGCCACCACGTAGGGACCGTCCGTCGGCGGCGCGATGGGCGCCGGAGGGAGGTCGAACTCGCGCAGGTCGATGCCGTTGGGTATCACCGAGCCCCGCTCGCCCAGGTCCTCACCGGCCCACGCCTCGGCCTCGGCCAGCGTCGCCGCCGAGCAAGCCGTCACCCGATCGGCGCGACGTAGCAGCAACCGCAGCGTGTGGCGCAGCATCGGCGAGTGAGCGTACACGTCGTCGGCGTCCATGGTGAGCTCACCCTGGAGGGTCACGACCAACGGCAGATCGAGGGCCCGGGCTGCCTGGTGGGCGAACCAGGCGCCATGACTGACGCACTGCACATGCACCAGGTCGGCGCGGTCCCGGCGCATCTGAGTTGTCACGTCGGCCAGGACCACCGGGTTGCCCACCATGGCGGTGGCCACCCGACGCAGGCTCCCCTCGGGAGCCCGATAGGCGTGGCGGCGGATGTCGAGGCCCTGCCAGCGCTCGCGGGCGGGCAGGGAGCGGGGCCAGCGCATGGTGTGCACCACCGGCTCGGCGCCCGTGGCCTGTTCGGCCCGGGCCAGCTGACGCACCAGTTCCTCCACTCCACCCAGGTGCGGATGGAACGAGCTGGCGAACAACGCGGGACGGCGGATGCTGGAACCGGGCGGCGCGCCGGTCACCTCATCCCCACCGGTGCGACGGCGGTGGGCGGTGGGCGGTTGGGGACATGATCGCCTCCGCGTAGACCTGCTCGTAGGCGGTGGCCACCGACGACCAGTCGTAGCAGACGGCGGCGCCGCGCCCTACCGCCGCCAACGTGGCCCGCCGCTGCGGGTCACCGAGCAGGCGGACCAGCGCCGGGCCCAGGTCGCCGGGATCCACCAACTCGCCCAGGCGGCCGTCCTCGAGCACCTCGAGCGCTCCCGGGTTCGGGGTGGCCACCACTGGTGTACCGGCCGCCAGGGCTTCGGCGTAGGGCACACCGAATCCCTCGTAGCTCGAGGGCAGGCAGAACACCCACGCGGAGCGGTAGGCCTCGACCAACTCACGGGGCGAGAGACGGCCCAGCACCCGTACCCCCGGCACCGGGGGGGCGTCATCGCACACCATCCAGAGCTCGGCGTCGGGCAACGCCGGACGGACCACCTCGCCGAATGCCTCCCACAACAGCCGGCCCCGTTTGCGGTTGGCGAACGTACCCACGAAGAGAATGGTCGGGTGCTCGGTGTCGGCGCGGGGAACGCCATCGAAGGCAGCCACGTCAACCCCGCACGGGATCACTCGGCCAGCCCACGGCGCCATCCTGCGGGTGGCGTCGGAGATGGCCACCGTGCGATCGGCGGTCATCGACGCCAGCCCTTCCGTGGCCCCGATGAGTGCCATGCGGGCCTTCTCGCGCCCGACGGGCACCCGCACCAGGCGGGCCGGTGGGCCGCCCGCTACCGCCTGCCAGCGATACGTGGCCCCTTCCCCCGGCTCGTCGGGGCTGAGGACGGTGACGTCGTGGCCCCGGTCGACGAGGGCGTTCGCCAGCCCGTGAACCTGGTGTCCCACGCCGATCTTGGAGCTGCCGGGCAAGTACAGGCTGAGCAGCGCGACCCGCATCAGCGCGACCGGCTCCGATGGTGATCCAGCTCACCGAGGTGAAGGGCCATCTGGTCGAGGCCGAGCTGCAGCGCCACCCCGAAGGGCTCGTCACGGAACCGGGCCGCCGTCGAGCACACGACACTACGTGAGCGCAGAGGAGGGCAGCGGCCGGCGCCGGCCACCTCCTCGGGGAAGTCCTCGGCCAGCCGCCGGTTGCCCGCCCCCCGCAAGCGCATCTGACGGAACCGGGCTGACCGGGTGGTCCTCGACCGGTAGTGCACGACCGCATCCGACGCGATGACGTGCACGTGGCCGCGTCGGTGGGCCCGCACGAAGAACTCGATCTCGTCGCCCCCGCCGGTGTAGCTCTCGTCGAAGCCGCCCAGGTCGTGCCAGGCTGCCTGGGAGAAGGCCATCGACGTTCCGTAGGACCACGGCACGCCACCGGCCGTGGTCGGGTGGCCCCCGGACCACGGCTGCACCCTGGCGAACCTCTCGGGCGCCAGGGGTCGGGGATCGATCAACCCGCTGGCCACCACACGTTGGTGGGTACGACCAGCGAAGGCCACGGCAAACGAGGCCAGCCACCCGGGGGCCACGACGTCATCGGCATCGGTGCAGCAGACCACCGGCGCGGCGGCAACGGCCGCACCGGCGTTTCGGGCCGCGTTGACACCCGTCCGCCCGCGGGCCTCGACCACTCGAGCGACCCCGTCACGGGCCA
Organism: Acidimicrobiales bacterium; assembly: GCA_041688815.1. Lineage (GTDB taxonomy): Bacteria > Actinomycetota > Acidimicrobiia > Acidimicrobiales > Acidimicrobilacustridaceae > Rhabdothermincola_A. Next base: position 14,160 of record JBDNHK010000044.1, read on the forward strand.
AGCGGTGCGCTTCCACGATGCGCACGGTGGCGTCGGTGGAGCCGTTGTCGGCCACGATCACCTCGAAGCGCCCGGCGAACGTCTGAGCCGCCAGCGCATCGAGCTGATCGCCCAGATGAGCCTCGGCATTCAACGCAGGGATGACGACCGAGAGCGCAGGAGGTTCCGACACACGCCAACAGTAGGACCTTGTCGAACCCGGTCGGTTCCGCCACCCAGGTGCACCCGGTCATGGCGTGGCGGACCATGGCCCCGATGTGGCCTCGACGGTGAGGGCCTCCCCGACGGGGTGAGCCTGGCTGACCCGAGCTCGGGGCGCCCCTCAGAGCTGTGCCTTCGAACCGTTCTGATCGCCAGTCCGATCCCGCACACCCCCGCACGCGGGCCCCACGCGAGCGAGCTTCCAGGACAAGTTGGGGGGGCCTGAACGGTCAGCGGTTCCAGTGCGAGAGGTCGCGCCCCAGCCACTCGGCAAGAGCGGCGTTGCCCGGGGCGAAGGTGTCGACCAGCACCCGGCGGGTGACGGGATCCATCGGCGGGTAGCGAAACGGGCGTCGTCCGGCACGCACGATGCGGGCGGCCAACGGCTGGCGGCCGGCTCTGTTCTGGAGCCGACGGCCCACGAAGGCCGGCAGCACCTGTCGTGCCGACTCGTTTCTCCGTTCGAGCGGGTCCAGAGCTGACGCCAAGCCCAGGAATCGGGCGATGCCGGCGAGAGTGGTGACCTGGTCGCCGACCAGGTCCTCGTGAAGAACCACAAGCAGCCGGTCACGGGCGACGCCGCTGTCGGCGTATCGCTGCAACTGGGTGGCGTAGCGGCCGCGGTCGACGAGCGCTGCAAAACCCCAGGCCCCCTCGGCCAGCCGGCGGGGTTCGTCGGCCAGGGCCTCTTCGAAGGTGCCGCTGAAGCGGTACAGGCGCCGCCCGTGCCAGTAGGCCGAATAGGCCCGGTCCACGGGGTTGCGCAGCACCGCCAATGCCATCACACCGGGCAGGTGCTTGCCGATCTGGCGGGCCGCCGAGGCCAGGTACAAATACGCGGGCGTGGCCTCGCCCAGCCAACGCTCCCCTTCCCAACCTGCGAACAGGGTGCGGTAGGCGTCACCGGCCGCCCGGTCGTCGGGCACCTCACCGAAGTGGTGCAGCTCCTTGCGGGCGGGCAAGAAGATCTCGGGATGGCGGCGCAGTGAATTCGCCAACGCTGTCGTGCCGCACTTCTGCGCACCCAAGAGCAACATGTTGGGCAAGGGTGGCCCCGAGCGATTCGAGGTCACCGAAGCCCCCGGAGCGCTCACGTCGCCCAACCCGAGAGATCTCGCCCCAGCCATTCGGCGAGGGCCAGGTTGTCGTCGCGAAACTCCACCGCGAGGCGCTGGCGGGTGGCCTGGTCCATCGGGGGGGGCAGGATCGCCACCATGCGCGGTGGTGCCGGGAACGCGGAGGCGATGCGCTCGGGCGCGTCCGACGAGAAGAGGTACTCGGGGGTGGACTCTCCGACCCGAGCCTCCGGCGGCGCCGATGCGAACAGCGACGCGTAGTGCGCCACCCCTCCCGGCCGCCCTGGCTCGGCGGCGGGGCGCCGGAAGCATTTGATTGCTTCCACAGGGACCGCCCCACTCACGATTGCGGCCCCGCGCCGAGCCCGGGTCGGCGTTCCACCGCGCCGTATCCGGTCACGGCGCCTGGCACCAGGGCCGCTTCCAAAGAATTCCGAGACACGTTTCACCCACCGGCGTCATTCCCGGTGACCGTTGCGCCGCCGAGGGCGAAGCGGCGCTCGGCCAGGTCGGGCGACTCCTCCATGGCCCGCTCGATCCAACGCTGACGCATCACCCTGTCGGGGTGGCGGTACTGCTCGACCGGTGGTACGCCGGCGCCGGGCACGGGTACCTCGCCGAGCAGGGCCAGGGTCCTGTCCACTGCGCCGGTGGGGTCGACGACGAGGTCCTCGGACCAGAACGAGACCTTGGGTTCCGATCTCTCGCCCAATCGGCGGTCCCAGACCGACTCCCAAGCCTCGATCTCAGCCATGGCCGCTCGCGTGGCGGAAAGGTCGTAGGTCGGTTCGCCCCGTTGACGCTCGACGGGACGCCACTGCTGGGTCTGGTGCGCCACCGCCAACGAGACGGCCTGGGCGAGCCGGTCGCGCCGACGCAACCGCACCCACCGCACGGGCACCCCCCACAGGTCCACGCTCAAGCCGTATCGATCCAACAACCCGAGGAGGTGTCCCGCATGCACCTTCACCCCGAACACCCCGTTGGCGGTGCTGCGTCGAGCCGCGATGCCACGCAGGTGGTCGACCAACGAGGTCGGGTCGAGCTCGCCGGAGAAATCCCAGCGCGGGTCACCCGCCAGGCGCCGCTTGAGATTCTGCACCTTCCCCCGCTGGGTGAGCCGCGGCGCTCCGGTATGGCGGCGACTCTCGACGAGGCCCCCATTGTTGAGATACTCCAAGGGATGGCCGGCTCGCCCGGTGGCCGCCAGCGCAGCGTCGAAGAAGTTCGAGGCCACTCGTGGGGTCGAGGCGATGACGAGGACCTGGCGCAACTCCACCGGCCCCATGTCCAGGTCGGGGTCATCCGGCCAGCCATACTGGGTAGGGGCGGCCGGCGGCCAGTGGAGTCGACGGGGCATGGACAAGAGCCACACGGTAGGTCATGCCTCGCGCGCCGGGAACCGGGCCGACCACCCCATCTGGCGCCGTCCCAGCTGGCTGGGGCCGTCGCGGGCCGGCCGCAACCGTGCGGCCGGGGGCGGTCTACCCTTCGCCCTCATGCCCCGACGCACCGCTACCACCGGATCTGCCACCCCTCGTACGGCCACGCGCCGATCGTGGGCCGCTGCACTGATCGCCACGTCCCTGCTGCTCGCGGGCTGCGGGGCCGGCGGTCCAGCCGACGATGCCGCGAACGAAGCGAGCCGGGTGCAGCTCGCCACCGCGCTTCCCGAGAACGCGCCGGGCCAGCAGCTGTACCTCGTGGAGGTGACGATCCCCGGCGGCGTGACCCTGCAGAAGCACGTGCACGAGGGCACCCAGATCGCGAGCGTGCGCAGTGGAACGCTCACCTACGTGATCGAGTCCGGCACGGCGCTCGTCACTCGCGCAGACGGTGCGGAGGAGCGGGTCACCGGGCCCATCACCATCGAGCTCGAGGTGGGCGAGTCGCTCGTCGAGGACAAGGCGCTCGTGCACTACGGCCAGAACCTGGGCGAGGAGACGGTGGTCGTGACGCTCGCTGCGCTGCTGCGCGAGGGCGCACCGCTGTCCACGCCGGTCGACTAGGGCCGATTTCGGCGAGCGTGACCAGCGCCAGACCCGTGGTCGTGACGGGTTGCTCGCGGGTGGTTCGCAGCACGCGGGCGACATGCGAGCGACCGGGGTAGGCCGGCTTCGGTCACCTACCGCTCCCGCAGGCGCGGCGTTGCCGCGGTGGGCCTGCTGGAGAAGTGCTGCCCTCGCCGGAGAACCCGACCACCACGACCGCCTCGTTCATCCCTACCTTCGTCAGCGGGTGGGGGTGACGGCGTTCGAGGGGACCGATCCGGCGCTCGCACCAATGGCGTTCGTGGCTGTCACCGTGAACGTGTACGACGCACCCGCCGTGAGCCCGCCGATCCTCACCGACGTGGTGGTGCCCGACACGGCGACGGAACGCACTCGGTTGACCCCCATGAACACCCACACCGTCTGCCCGGTCAGCAACGAGCCTCCGTCACTGCCCCGGGTCCATGTCACCGTCGCGGCGCGCTTGGCGGCGAGGGCCGCCACGTTCGTCGGCGCGGCGGGGCGTGTCGTGGAGGGTGCCACCGTGGTCGTGGTCGTGGTCGGGGCCACGGTCGTGGTGGTCGTCGTGGTGATGCCGGGCGGTGCGATGTAGGGCGCGGTCGTCGGGTCGAGGTAGAGCAACCGGTTCGGTGAGCCGATGCCCGGGTCGCCGACGACATCGGGGGTGGCCGAGCTGGCCAGCAACGACGACACCGCGGCCGGGGTCATCGTCGGTGCGCCCGACAACAGCACGGCGGCCACGCCGGCGGTGTGAGGCGATGCCATCGACGTGCCCGAGATGGTGTTCGTGGCCGTGGTCGACGTGTACCAGGCCGACGTAATGGACGAGCCGGGTGCGAACAGGTCGACACAGGTGCCGAAGTTGGAGAACGACGAGCGGGCGTCGCTCGAGGTGGTGGCACCGACGGTGACGGCCGTGGGCACCCGGGCGGGTGAGGAGTTGCACGCATCGGCGTTGGAGTTGCCCGCGGCGACCGCGACCGTGACGCCATCGGTGATCACCCGGCGCACAGCGTCGTCGACGCTGCTGGACGCGCCCCCGCCGAGGCTCATGTTGGCCACAGCCGGCACGCCCTCGAGGTGGTGGCCGACAATCCAGTCGAGCCCGGCGATGACCCCCGACCACGAACCCGACCCGTTGCAGCCAAGGACCCGGACCGGCACCACAGTTGCTTGCTTGGCGATGCCGTACGTCGTCCCGGCGGTGGTGCCGGCGACGTGGGTGCCGTGACCGTTGCAGTCGGTGGTGCCCGAGCCGTCACTGATGGCCGTGTAACCGGGCGCGGTGCGGGAGCCGAAGTCGACGTGGGCGCTCATCACGCCCGTGTCCACGATGTACGCGGTGACGCCAGCGCCGGCGGCGTTCCAGGAGTAGGCGGTGGACAACGGCAACGCGCGCTGATCGGTGCGATCGAGGCCCCATGGCGCCGCTGGCTGGGAGTTGTTGATCGTCGCCACGCCATCGGCCTCGATGCGGCTCACCTGGGGGTTCCGGGCGAGCGCAGCGACAGCCGCTGCAGACAACTCGAGTGCCGCACCGGGATAGACGTTGGTGTACACCCGCTTCACCCCTGCGCCCGCCCTCGCCAGAGCCGCCACCTCGGAACGGGCATCGGTGCCATCGACGAACGTGACGATGTAGGTCGAACGTCCTCCCGCTCGGAGCGGGGAGTCCACCCCGGCGGCCATCGCGCCGGGAACACCCAACGTCGCCGCAACGATCACCAACGCTGAGAGCCAACCCATGCGTCGCATCTGGCACCGTACACCCAAAAGCGCAGCGTGGCGCGGGGAACATCCCCCGACGGGCGGACATCTCGTTCAAGAGGCCACCCACGAGGCCCGGGCGACCCTGCTGTCTGACCTCGGCCTGTTGCCCGTCAACCGGGTCATCGCGGCCAAAGCCGGCGCCGAGGACCCGCGCCGTGACGAGGGGCAGCGCGAACCGAAAAGCGTCCACGAACCTGCGGCCCATCGCCCCCGGCGACCCAGACTTCGCGCGGCTCTACCCGCGCCGCAACGACGCCGAGTCCATCAACCGTGACCTCGACGACACCCTCTACCTGCGCCCCGATCCGACCTGCGAGCCCGGATTCGTGCCCCCGGCCGCAGCCCCGACCGGCCGAACACCGCCATGGGCG
>JBDNHK010000045.1:0-21120 GCA_041688815.1 Acidimicrobiales bacterium
CGCTGCTCACCGTCGAGGACGCCGGTCAGCCACTCCCCAGCTCGACGATGGAATCGGCTTCGCTCGTCGACGGCGTAAAGCAGGATGTTGGCGTCGATGAGCACGGGGTCAACGGGCCATTCGTTGGAGGTGCCGCCCAGAGCCGGAGGTCGGCATCACTAGGGTGAGCGGCGGAGCGCCGGCACCCCTGGTCGGCACCTGTCGAGCCGTGTCCGGAGTCCGATGACCACCGTCGTCACGCTGCTCGCCGGCATCATCGCCGCTGGAACGGGCGGCGAGCTGTTCGTGCGTGGTGCCGTGGGCATCGCCGCATGGGCACGGGTGCCGGCGGCGATCATCGCTGTCACGGTGGCCGCCTTCGCCACGTCGAGCCCCGAGCTCTTCGTGGCACTCAGCGCAGCCGCGAACGACACGCCCGCCCTCGCCTTCGGCGACGCACTCGGGTCGAACGTGGCCAACGTCGGGCTCATCCTCGGCCTGGCCCTGTTGATCCATCCGGTGATCGCCGAACGCGACACGGTGCGACGCGACCTGCCGGTGGCCGTGGCCCTCCCCTTCCTCATCTTCGCCCTGATCGTCGACGGCACGATGTCCCGCGTCGACGGCGTGGTGCTGCTCGCCGTCTTCACGGCGTGGCTGGGGGTCACCGTGCGTCATGCCCGGAGGGCACGGGCCGACTCGGTGGAGGTCCCCGGCAAGCGGAACCGGGGCCGCGCCGTGCTCCTGGTCGGCGTCGGGCTGGTCCTGCTCGTCGTGGCCGGTCGGCTCATCGTGGTCGCGGCCGGAGCGATCGGGGACGGCCTCGGGCTCGACCCCTTCGTGGTGGGCGCCACCTTCGTGGCCTTCGGCACCTCGATGCCCGAACTGGCCACCGTGCTGGCGGCCGGATTGCGGGGCCACGAGGAGATCGGTCTCGGTGCCGTCATCGGTTCCAACATCTTCAACGGCCTCTGGATCATCGGTGTCGTCGCCGTGCTCAGCCCCTTCGACGTCGCCCTGGACGAGGCCGCGCTCAGCCTCGCCGCCGGAGCGCTGAGCATCCTGTTCCTCGTGCCCGGCCGCCGACTGGCCCTCGGCCGATGGCGGGGCGTCGCCCTGCTCGGGCTCTACGTGGGCTTCGTGGCCCTCGTGGTGGCGGCCGGGGGCTGACGCACACCGCAGCGCGCCGCGACCGGGACCGGGACCGACCAAGACGACCACCGCTCCAACTCAGGCCGTCACCCAGATCGGCACCTCGGCGCCGGTCGACCCGGCGTTGATGTCGAGCTGCTCGTAGCCCGGATTCACCGCCTCGGTGTCGGGCGGCACCCTCGAGCCGTTCGAGCACCTCACCTGTCACAACGCCAAAGCATTCCCCGCGCCGAACGTGGTTCAGCGGGCGCACCGCCATGGGCGAGGATGGGGTGTGAGCCCGATCGAGCTGCTGTTCCTGGCCGCCGCCGGTGGGGCCGCCGGGTTCGTGAACGCGGTGGCCGGCGGGGGCACACTCATCTCGTTCCCGGCGCTCACCGCGGTAGGGGTGCCCATCGTCTCGGCCAACGTCACCTCCACCATCGCCCTGACCCCCGGCTACGTGGGCGGCGCCTACGCCCAACGCGACTCGGTGCGCCGCCAGTGGAACCGCCTCCGCATCCTCGCCCCGGCCGGGGCCCTGGGTGGCCTGCTCGGCGGCGTGCTGCTGTTGACCACGAGCGACGACCTGCTGCGCCTGCTGATCCCGTACCTCATCCTGCTGTCGTGCGCCCTGCTGGCCGGCCAGGACAAGGTGCGCGACCTCGTCGAGGCCCGCCGCGCCCGCCGCCAGGCCAGCGAGCAAGGCGCCAGGGAGCGGGCCGACCACGGCCTGTCGGCCGCGGCCATCATCACCGTGTTCCTGGCCTCGATCTACGGCGGCTACTTCGGTGCCGGCCTCGGCATCGTGTTCCTGGCCGTGCTCGGAGTGTTCCTGCCCGACGACCTCAGCGACGTCAACGCCCTGAAGCAGTCCCTCGCGGTGGTCGTCAACCTCACTGCGGCGGCGTTCTTCGTGTTCTCCGGCCGGGTGTGGTGGGCAGCGGCGTTGGTGATGGCGATCGGTGCGGTGCTCGGCGGCAACCTCGGTGGGCGGGTGGCCGGGCGGCTCGACCCGCTGGTGTTCCGGTGGATCGTCGTCGCCATCGGGGTCGGCATCGCCATCGTCTACCTCGTGCGCTGACGCTCGGCGCCGACTCGCCAACCGATCCAGAACGCAGTTCGACCCCGGACCGAGGCCCGGGGTCGAACTGGATTCCCCCTCCGGTGAATTCGGGCCGGGCCCCGCCGCCCCCCGACGACGAGACCCGGCCGGCGCCGGCGCTAGGCCGGCGTGTCGGCCAGCAGCTTGCCGAGGCGAACCAGGCTGGCGGAGGTACCGCCGAGGAACAGCTCGTGGTACTTGGTCCACAGGTAGTAGCGGTGCAGCGGGTAGTCGCGGTCGACACCCACGCCGCCGTGCAGGTGGACGGCAGCGTGCACGACCCGCTGCCCACCCTCGGCGGCCCAGTACTTGGCCGAGGCGACCTGCTCGGACGCCGGCTCGCGATTGTCGAGCAGCGTGACGGCCTGCCAGGCGGTGAGCCAGATGGCTTCGCTGTCGATGCGGGCGTCGGCGGCGCGCTGGGCCACGGCCTGGAAGGTGGCGATCACCCGGTCGAACTGCACCCGCTCCTTCACGTAGTCGGAGGTGAGCGACAGGGCCTGGGCGGTGACCCCGGCCATGATCACGCACTGGCCGGCCAGGCCCCGCTCGACCATGAAGGTGAGGCCCTCGGGGCCGCTGATCTTCTCGCCGACGGCGCCGTTCAGTTCGACCATGGCGTCGGGGATGTCGTCGACGGTGTCCTGGCGGGTGACGGTGACGCCGGCGGCGTCGGCGGCCACGTAGTAGAGGCCGTCGGTGGCCGACACGATGAAGGCGTCGGCCACGTGGCCGAACGGGGCGCAGACCTTGACGCCGGTGAGCTTGCCGTCGACGGCCACCAGGGCCGGGTCGAGGACATCACCCACGAGGTCGTGCAGCGCCACGGTGACGATGCGTTCGCCCGATGCCAGACCCTCGAGCTGCTCGGCGGTGCCGAACTCGGCCAGCACCGGGCCGGCCATGGCCATGACGGGCAGGGCGGGAACGGCGGCCACGAAACGGCCCACCTCTTCGAGCACGATGGCGACCTCGGTGAAGCCGAGCCCGGCACCGCCGGCCGACTCGGGCAGTCCGATGCCCACGAGCCCCAGCTCGGCCATCTCGCGCCACAGGGCGAGGTCGACGCCGGTGTCGCTCTCGCGAACGGTCTTCAGGTGCTCGGGGGTGACCTTGTCGGTGAGGAGCCGGTTGGTGAGGCCACGCAGCTCTTCCTGATCGGAGGTGAAGGAGAAGTCCATGGTTGCTTTCGTCGTCGAGGGAGGCGGCGGGCGGTTCAGCGAGCCGAGCGGGGGAAGCCCAGCCCGAACATGGCGATGAGGTCGCGCTGCAGTTCGTTGGTGCCGCCGCCGAAGGTGAGGATGATCGAGCCCCGGATACCGGACTCGAGCCGGCTGCGCAGGATGGACTCGGGGGCGTCGGCCTTGAGATAGCTGCGCGGGCCGAGGATCTCCATGAGCAGGCGGTAGGCCTCGAGGTAGAACTCGGTGCCGAACACCTTCACGCTCGACGCGTCGGCCGGGTGCAGGGCGTGCTCCTCGGCCGACCACGCCACCTTCCAGTTGGCCAGGCGCAGGTACTCGAGGCGGGCGTGCACCCGGGCCAGGTTGAGCTGCACCCACTCCTGGTCGATGACGCGACGGCCGTCGGGCAGGGTGTTCTCCTGGGCCCAGCGGCGCACGTCGGTGAGGATGCCCTCGGGCATGCCGCTCGAGCAGAGGGTGACGCGCTCGTGGTTGAGCTGGTTGGTGATGAGCCCCCAACCGCCGTTCTCCTCACCGACGAGGAACTTGGCCGGCACGCGGACGTCGTCGAAGAAGGTGGCGTTGATGTCGTGCTCACCCATGAGGGTGAGGGGCTGGATGGTGATACCGGGCGTGTCCATCGGGACGATGATCACCGAGATGCCCTTGTGCTTCTTGGCCTCGGGATCGGTGCGCACGGCCAGCCAGCAGTAGTCGGCACCACCGGCGAGGGAGGTCCACATCTTCTGGCCGTTGATGACGTACTCGTCGCCGTCGCGCACGGCGCGGGTCTGGAGGGCGGCGAGGTCGGTGCCGGCCTGGGGCTCGGAGTAGCCGATGCAGAAGTGGATGTCGCCGGCGAGGATCTTCGGGACGAAGAACTCCTTCTGGAAGTCGGTGCCGTAGTTCATGATCGTCGGGCCGACGGTGTTGATGGTGAGCATCGGCACCGGGGCGCCCGCTCGCATCGACTCGTCGAAGAAGACGAACTGGTCGACGGGCTTGCGGCCCTGGCCGCCCCACTCCTTCGGCCAACCGACGCCGGCCCACCCGTCGGCGCACATCTGCTTCCACACCCGCTTGGTGGCATCACCGATGCCGTGGCTGTGGGAGAGCTCCTCGACCGTTTCGGCGTCGAGGAGCTGGTCGTAGTACTCACGCAGCTCGGCGCGGAAGGCTTCTTGTTCAGTTGTGTACCCGATCTCCATGAGGCGAGACAGTAGCCAAAGGTGAACACGGTCACACATTCGGGCGCGCACTTGTTTCGAGCGCTTCTCGATCACTGGGTTTCAGCGGCGCGTCAGCACCTTGTGGAACCCGCCGGCGAGGTGCGCACGGCCACCCTGACCACTCCGACGGGCGTACCCGGGGCTACCGGGTCTACGTGCCGTCGAGCCTCCCAGCCACGTGCTTGACTGACCGCCATGTCCGAGCAGACCGAGCCGCTCCACGTCGCCGTGGTGGGCGCCGGACCGCTGGCCCAGGCCTTGGCCGGCGGACTCGCTGCTCTCGGCCACGACCCCGAACTGACCGATTCCTCCCTGCCGGGACACGGTCGGCTCGATGCCGCCGTGTTCGCCCCGTGGGATCCGGCCCTCGTCACGCCCCGTCCACTGGTGGACCTCATCGACGACGAGTTCGGGGCGGCGTGGCAGGACACGCTCGACGACGCCGTGACCATGTGCAAGCGGTCGCGCGATCGCTTCGAAGGCAACGGTGGTCGCCTGGTGATGGTGGTGCCCACCATAGCCATGGCCGGTGGCGCCGGCTACGCCCACTGGGCCGCCGCCGCCGAAGGGGTGCGACTGCTGGCCAAGTCCGCCACCCGCCAATGGGGCCCTGTGGGGATCACCGCCAACGTCCTGGCCGTCGGCCCCGACGACGTACTGGCCGACCCCGAAGCCGCCGGGCCGGTGTCGATCGCCTCGCCGGCGCTGCCCGACGCCGACCCGGGCGAGGTGCTGGCCTTCTTGTGCAGCCCCGCCGCCGCGAACCTCGGCGGCCAGACCCTCGTCGTGGACGGTGGGCTGTGGATGTGAGCCGACTCAGCAACAGGGTCGCCATCGTCACCGGCGCCGGTCAAGGCGTGGGCGAGGGCATCGCTCACGCCTTGGCTCGACAGGGCGCATCGGTGGTGGTGGCCGCCCGCCGTGCCGCCACCGGCGAGCCGGTGGCCGGGGCCATCCGGGCCGGCGGTGGCGACGCGGTGTGCATCGTCACCGACGTCACCGAGCGGGCGTCGATCGAGGCCGGTGTGGCCGCCACCGTCGAGCGCTTCGGCCGGCTCGACATCGTGGTGCACAACGCCTTCGCCGGTGGGGTGGCCACCCGCCTCGAGTCCACCCCTGACGACGTCTGGTTCCAGCTGTCGCGCACTGCGGTGTGGGCCAGCTTCTGGTGCGCCCAGGCCGCCCACCCCCATCTGGCCTCGAGCCCGCACGGTCGGTACGTGATGCTCACCTCCCCCGCCGGGGTGGAGGGCAGCGCCAACCTGCCCCTCTACGCGCCGGTGAAGGGCGCCCAGCGGGCCATCGCCAAGAGCCTGGCCCGCGAGTGGGGGCCCGACGGCATCACCGTCAACTGCATCGCCCCGGTGGCCGAGACGCCCGCCCTCACCGACATCTTCGAACAGGTCCCCACCCTGCGCGGCTCGATCGAGGCCCGCACCCCGCTCGGCCGCATCGGTGACCCCATCGCCGACATCGGCGGAGTGGCCGTGTTCCTGTGCAGCGACGAGGCCTCATTCGTGTCGGGGCAAACCATCGTCTGCGACGGCGGCTCCTTCCTCGGGCTCTGACCCCAGCCGCCCGTTCCCGGGGTCGCCTGTTCCTCGCCTGGCCGCAGGAATCAGCCGACCCGCCAGGGATCAACCAGATCGATGCCCGTATGTTCGAAGTCCTTCGTGTTTCGGGTGGCGAGCGAGCGGTCGTGGGAGAGGCAGATGGAGGCGATCTGTGCATCGAAACCATCGATCGGCTGTCCGACACGAACTCGGGTGTCGACGATCCGCGAGTAGTGGACGGCCGCGTTCGCATCGAAGGCCAGCACCTTGTCCGCGAAGGTGGCGAACACATCAGTGGCGGTCGAGCGCAAGAGCTCCTTGCGCGACCCCGGGGGGAGACGCTCGATGCCGTACAAGATCTCCGCGAGGGTGATCGCGGTCGTGTACAGCGCCGCGCCGGGCTGGTCGAGGGTCCAGCGGCGGACCGATTCGTCAGGCTCGGCCTTCATGAGTTCGGACACCACGTTGGTGTCGACGACGATCATGGGCTCACTTCAGCAGCACGGGTCGGCGTGGACCGCGCCGGCAGGTCGAGCTCGACGCCACCGACCTCGTCGAAGCGGTCGAGCAGTGTCGCGAGGAGCCCACGAGACTCGCTCGGTTCGCTGACCGCGTCGGTGAGGATGAGGCGGATCTCGGCCTCCATCGATCGGCCGTGCGCGGCCGCTCGCACCCGGAGCCGCTCTCTCACGTGATCATCCAGGTCCCTGATACTCACCGCAGCCATCGCGCCTCCCGGTTGCTAGCAATGCTAGCGGGTCCTCCGAGGCAGAGCGACGAGGCCCGCCCGAGCGGACCGGATCACTCCTGATAGGTGGTTACTTGCCGGTGACGGCGTCCTTGACCGCGGCGCCGGCGTCCTTCACCTTCTCGCCCACGTCCTTGGCCGCGGCCAACACAGGCATTGCCGCGACATCCCCCAGCCGCGTTCGAAGCAAAGTCCCCGGGGGGCGACGACCCCCGGGACGGCGCGGGTAGGGGTGGAACTAAGTTCAACGGATGATCACGATTCCTGACGGCACCCTCGCCTACGGCACCCAACTTGCCATCCAGTCCCAGAGCTCGCTCTACGTCGCCGACTGGGAACGCGACGCCGGCCCCGCCGAGCTGGCCCAGATCGCTCGCGCCGCCGATGCCGCCGGCTTCTTCTACGTGGCCGTGTGCGACCACATCGCCATCCCGCGCGACAAGGCCGACGCCATGGGTCTGTGGTGGCAGGACACCTTCACCACCCTCGGCTTCCTGGCCGCCCAGACCGAGCGCACCGCGCTGCTCAGCCACGTGTTCGTGCTGGCCTACCGCCACGCCCTGGTGGCGGCCAAGGCCTACGAGACCCTCGACTTCCTCTCGGGCGGTCGGGCCATCGCCGGCATCGGCGCCGGTCACGTCGAGGCCGAGTTCGACACCCTCGGCGTGTCGTTCGCCGACCGCGGCCGGATCACCGACGAGCGTCTGCCCTGGCTGGCCGACGCCCTCACCCACACCTACGTCGGCGACATGGGCGCCTGCCCCCGACCGGTGCAGACCCCCCGGCCGCCGATCTGGATCGGCGGGTCGGCCAAGCCGGCGCTGCGCCGCGCCGCCCGCTACGAGGGCTGGCTGCCCCAGGGCCCGGCCACCGACGAGAGCATCGCCTACATCCGCGAGCAGCGAGAGGCCACCGGCAAGAGCGACGAGCCCTTCGCCTTCGGCCACGTGCTCATCCCCTTCCTCCATGTTGTCGAGGGAGCCGAGGTCCGCGAGGGCGACATCTCCGGTCCGCCCGAGCAGATCGCCGAGGCCATCGCCGCCAACACCCCGGCCGGCGTGAACCAGCTCCAGGTCCGCTTCCGGGCCACCTCCGCCACCCACATGGCCGACCAGCTCCGCGCCTTCGGCGAGACCATCGCCCCCCTCCTGTCCGTGCAGTAGACCCGCCGGCGAGAGCCGACCGCCGCCCGGGCCCATCAGGCCCTCGATGCCGATGGAGTCGTGCAGAGTCGCGGCGCGCGGGGTACGACGGTCGCCGAATCCAACCGACGATCGTCATCCTGTTCGTCCGCAGCCGCGAGGACGGCGGACGCGCCGCGCCGGAGGAGCTCCAAGCGGTTCGTGCCTTCACGGTCACCCGGCCTCGTTGCGGCCCCGGTCCGACCGTTTAGGCCCGTCTGACGGTTCGTCAGATCGGGTCTAACGTGGCGACGCTCACAGGCCACACGAGGGGGACGCACGTGTCAGCAGCGCCGGAGAAGGACTACCCGATCAAGGTCGGGACCTTCCTGTTCACCATGGTCGAGCCGCACCCCGACCACGAGGTGCCCTACAACCGCTGGTACGAGCACGACCACTTCTACTCGGGGTGCCTGGTCGGCCCGAACGTGTTCGCCGGCGACCGGTTCGTGGCCACCCGCCGCCTGAAGGACCTCCGCTCCACCGCCGAGAACGACGTCACCCCCGACCCGCTCACCGGGTCGTACGTGGCCGTCTACTGGTGGCTCGAGGGCACCGACGACGAGACCAACCGCTGGAACGTCGACAACGTCAACCAGCTCCACACCCAGGGCCGCATGTACGCGGAGCGCGACCACATCCACACGCTGCTCTACTCGATGCGTTGGAACGTGCAGAAGGACCCAACGGGTTGCACCATCGATCTGGCCCTCGACCACAACTACCCCGGCCTGGTGGTCGTGGCCGGCGACGTGGCCGAGGGCCACACCCACGACGAGGTCGACGCCTGGTTCCAGAACACCTGGATCCCCGACGCCATGGCCCAGCCGTGGGGCCCCGAACTGGTGGGCAGCGGCACCACCATCCCCCTCGCCGACGACGCCCCCGCCGATGTGGTGCGGCCCAAAGCCGGGCCCAACCGCTTCCTGCAGCTGCACTTCCTCGACCACGACCCCGCCGAGGGCTGGGACGACGGCTACGCCCGCATCGGCGAGCAGATCGAAGCCAGCGGCCTGGCCCACCACGTGTGGACCGGCCCGTGGCAACAGACCAACTTCGGCACCGACGACTTCACGGGAGACCTCCGATGACCACCCCCGAGCCCCTCACCGGCCAGAAGATTCTCCTCACCGGGGTCACCGGCCAGGTGGCCGGGCCCCTGTCACGCCGCCTCGTCGCCGCCGGTAACACCGTGTACGGCACGTCACGCTTCGCCCACCCGACGGCCAAGGACAAGGTCGCCGCCGACGGGGTGATCCCCGTGACCATCGACCTCGAGACCCAGGACCTCGACGACATCCCCGACGGGCTCGACTACGTGTTGCACATGGCGGTGTCGAAGGACCAGGACTTCGACAAGGCGCTGGCCACCAACGCCGAGGGTGTGGCCCATCTCATCGAGAAGGTCGCCGGCGTGAAGGCGTTCCTGCACTGCTCGTCGTGCGCCGTCTACGAACCCAACGGCCAGGTGCCCCACCAGGAGACCGACCCACTGGGCGACAACCACCGGGCCATGGGCTTCCTGCCCACGTACTCGATCTCGAAGATCGCGGCCGAGTCGTCGGCCAAGTACGCGGCCAAACGCTTCGGAGTACCCACGGTCATCGCCCGCCTCGACGTGCCCTACGGTCCCACCCACGGGTGGATGTCGTTCCAGGTGCAGATGGCCCAGCACCGCATGAAGATCGGCGTGAGCGCCGACGGCCCCAACACCCACTGCCTCCTGCACGACGACGACCTGTTGACGTCGCTGCCCTACCTGCTCGCCGCGGCGGCCGTGCCCGCCACCACCTACAACTGGTGCAACCCCGAGATCGTGAGCATCGAGGAGTGGTGCGCCGAACTGAACCGGCTCACCGGTGTGGAGTTCGACCTCGAGGAGACCACGGCCACCATCCCGCCGAACCCGGTCGACTCGTCCAAGCTGCTGGCCCTGGGCTGGGAGCCCCAGGTGAGCTGGCGCGACGGGTTCCGCCAGCTGGTGGAGACCACCTATCCCGACCTGTTGAAGGTCTGAGCTCGTGGCCACGCTCTCGGGTGAGAAGATCCTGGTCACCGGGCCCGCCGGGCAGATCGCCTTCCCGCTGGCCGAACACCTGGCCCGCGACAACGAGGTGTGGGGCATCGCCCGGTTCTCCGAGGAGCGCTCGGAACAGCGCTGCCTCGACGCCGGGGTGCACACCCTGAAGCTCGACCTCGGCGACGGCGACCTGTCGGCGCTGCCCGACGACTTCACCTACGTGCTGCACCTGGCCGCCTTCCAGGGTGGCGGGTGGGACTACGACCAGGCCTTCGCGGTGAACGCCGAGGGCACAGGCCTGCTGTTGCAGCACTGCCGATCGGCCAAGGCGGCGCTGGTGATGAGCACCCACTCGGTGTACCGGCCGCCCTTCGACGGCGACCCGCACCACGTGTTCGCCGAGACCGACCCGCTCGGCGAGGTGAACGCCAGGCACGCGCCCACGTACTCGATGTCGAAGATCGCCCAGGAGGCGGTGGCTCGCACCTGCGCCAAGCTCTTCGACCTGCCCGTCACCATCGCCCGCATGAATGCCTCCTACGGCACCAACGGTGGCCTGCCCACCCAGCACCTCGACGCCCTGCTGGCCGGCGGGCCGGTCACCACCCGTTGGGACCCGTGCCTGTACATGCCCATCCACCAGGACGACATCAACACCCAGGCGGCGGCGTTGCTCGACGCGGCGTCGGTGCCGGCCACCATCGTGAACTGGGCCGGCGACGAACCGGTGAGCGTGCAGGAGTACTGCGCCTACATCGGCGAGCTGGGCGGGTTCGAAGCCGTGGTCGACGTGGTCGAGCAGCCCGGCACCCTTCGGGGGTCGGTCACCGACAACACCCGCCGCGCCTCGTTCACCGGCCCCTGCCAGGTCACGTGGCGGGAGGGCCTGAGGCGGGTCTACGAGGACCGCACCGGGGCCGACTCGTGACCGGCGGGGGCTGGCCCGGCACCGACCAGCGGGTGTTGCTCACCGGCGCCTCGTCGGGTATCGGCGCGGCCACCGCGGTGGAGCTCGCCAAGGTGGGGGCGGTGGTGTGTCTGGTGGCCCGCCGCCAAGACCGCCTGGCCGACGTGCTCACCGAAGTGCGGGTGCACTCCCCTGCCTCGCAACAGTTGGTGGCCGACCTGGCCGACCTCGACGGGTTGGAGGCGGTGGCGGCCGAGGCCACTGCGCTGCTGGGCGGCCGTGTGGACGCGTTGATCAACAACGCCGGCGTGCCCAAGCGCCGCAGCGTGGTGGCCATGACCCCCGCCGACGTCGAGGGCGTCATGGCCATGAACTACTTCTCGCCGGTGCGCCTCACCCTGGCCGTGCTGCCGGCCATGGTGGAGCGCGGCACCGGGCACGTGCTCAACGTGTCGTCGATGGGCGTGCACATGGCCGCGTTCAGGGTGGGCGCCTACTCGGCGTCGAAGGCGGCACTCGAGATGTTCAGCGAGTCGCTGCACGTGGAGCTGGCCCACACCGGCGTGCGGGTGCATCTGTTCGTGCCCGGCACCACCACCACCGAGTTCTCCACGCCGAAGGAGGGCAACGACGCCCCCTTCCCCACCGACCCGCGCACCGCCGCGTCGGCCGACGAGGTGGGCGCCGCGCTGGTGGCGGCATTGAGCGACGAGCGCTTCCTCACCTTCGCCACGGCGCGCGATCAGGCCACCGCCGAGGCGAAGAACGCCGACCCCAATGCTTTCCTGGCCAACCTTCGCCCCGTCTTCGCCTCGATGACCACCCCGCCCCCCAGCTGAGCCCCGCTGCACCCGACCGAACCTCCCGCAGCATCCCTCTTCTGCCGAACCTGTCTACGAACACTGCCCTATCGGGCAGTGTCGTTAGACAGGTTCGGCAGAAGAGGGATGCGGGGTGGCCGGTTGCCCCCCCGTGGGGGTGCGCGAGCCGAGTTCCCAGCGGGCGGGCCAGTCGTTGGTGCGTAGAGCGGCGTCGGTGCCGCCGTCGCAGAAGATGATCGAGCCGCAGAAGAACGTGGACTCGGGGCCCACCAGGAACGCCAGCAACGCCGCGATCTCCTCGGGCCGACCGGCGCGCCCGAGGGCGATGGTGTCTTTGAACATGGCCAACTGCTCGGCCAGCGCCGGGTCGCTGTTGCCCTCGTCGATCATGGGGGTGGCGATCATGCCCGGGGCGATGGCATTCAGGCGGATGCCGGCGCCGGCCCAGTGGGGCGAGACGGCCGAACGGCGCACCCAGCGAGCCACGGCCAACTTCGTGGCGGCGTAGGAGATGATCGAATCAGTGGTGTCGGCGATCTCACGAGCGGCTGATTCATCGCCGGCCAGCAGCGCCTCGACCAGCTTCAGGGAGTAGCCGGGGGCGGTGGTGGTGGAGTTGGAACTGATGGCCA
Organism: Acidimicrobiales bacterium; assembly: GCA_041688815.1. Classification (GTDB taxonomy): domain Bacteria; phylum Actinomycetota; class Acidimicrobiia; order Acidimicrobiales; family Acidimicrobilacustridaceae; genus Rhabdothermincola_A. The sequence continues at coordinate 12,491 of JBDNHK010000045.1, forward strand.
CCGCCGACGGGTTGGCCGTGCTGGCCGCCAGTAGGGGCCGCAGACCTTCCATCAGCACGACGGTGCCGAAGTAGTTGACCGACGCCAGGAGCGACGCCGGGCGACCAGGGAAACCGGCGGCGCCGGCACAGGTGATGAGACCGTCGAGTACACCGCCGCTGGCCTCGGTGACGGCGGCGATGGCCGCCGTCCGCCCGTCGGCCGACCCGAGGTCGGCTTCGATCTCGGCGCCCTTCAGGTCGACCCCGAGGACGATGTGGCCGTCGGCCCGCAGGCGGGCGGTGGTGGCCGCCCCGATACCTGATCCGGATCCCGTGACGACGACGGTTCTCATGTCAGCTCCGTTGCTCGAGTGCCTGCACCATACGCTCGGTGTTGGCCTGGCCCTCGTAGAGCTGGCGCAGCAGCCACATGCGCAGGAAGTTGGCGATGGCGAAGCGCAGGAAGATGCCGAGACCGAGCAAGGTGAGCGCCACGAACCCGACGGCCAGGATCAACGTGGACTGGATGTCGCGCGCGTCGGACAAGTTTCGGCTGGACACGTAGCAGAAGAAGGCCCCGCCGACACCGACGAGCATCACCACCAGCCCGAGCACGCCGTACACGCGCTCACGGGTGGCGTTACCCGTCTTGAGCTTCATCTCGGCCACCTCGCTCTTGAACTGGTCGACCCGCGGCGCGGCGTCAGTGGCCAGAGGGGCGGAAGTGGCCGGCGCAACATCGGTGGCCGGAGTGGCGGAAGTGACAGGGGTGGTGGTTTCCATGGGTGTAATTGACCTCACGAGCCCAGGTAGGCGGCGGACAGTTCATCTTCGAGCTCATCGGGGGTGCCCACGCGGGTCACGTTCCCGTGGAGCACGATCGCGGCGTACTGGGCGATGCCCAGCACGGTCCGAGCGAACTGCTCGGACACCAGGATCGAGACTCCTTCTTCCGAGACCTGAGCCACGATCTCGTACAGGTCGGCCACCACCAACGGCGCCAACCCCATCGACAGCTCGTCGAGGAGGAGAACCGCAGGGTCGGTGGCCAGGGCGCGGGCCATGGCGAGCATCTGCTGCTCGCCGCCCGACATGGTGCCGGCGAGCTGCTTGCGGCGCTCGCCGAGACGGGGGAAGCGGGCGTAGGCCACGTCCTCGACGTCGGAGAGCGACACCCCCGCGAACGTGTTCATCCAGAGGTTCTCGCGCACGGTGAGGTTGGGGAAGACACCGCGCCCCTCAGGGATGGTGCACAGGCCGAGGCGGGCCAGTTCGTCGGCGCCGGCGCCGTTGACGACCCGTCCGGCGAGGCGCACCTCACCGGCGGTGGGGGCAAGAAGACCCGAACACACCTTGAGGATGGTGGACTTTCCGGCGCCGTTGGGGCCGAGCAGCGCCACCACCGTGCCCTGGGGCACGGCCAGGCTGACCCCGTGCAGGACCTCGATGGAACCGTAGGCGGCCTTCACACCGACCAGCTCGAGCAGCGGAATCGGGGGAGACGAAGCGTCGGCGGACGACGGGAACGACGGGAACGAGCTCATACCGCGGACTCCGGCGAACCGAGGTAGGCGTCGATGACGGCGGGGTCGCTGCGCACCTGGTCGGCGTTGCCACTGGCGATGAGGCGGCCGAACTCGAGCACGTGGATCGTCTCACACACCTGCATCACCAGGGCCATGTCGTGCTCGACCAGGCAGATACCGAGACCGTCCTCGCGAGCCAGCGTGGTGAGGAGCTGGCCGAAGGCCTCGGTCTCCTCCTCGGTCTGCCCCGACGCCGGCTCGTCGAGCAGGAGCAACGTGGGGTGCAACATGAGCGCCCGGGCCAGCTCCACCACTCGGGCCTTCCCCGTGGGGATCTCGCCGACCTCCCGGTCGGCCACGTCGGCGAGGCCCACCAGGCCGATGACCCGATCGGCCTCGGCCGACGCGTTGAGGCGGTTGACGCCCCGTCCCCACCGGTTGCGGATCTCGCCGGCCACCAGCACGTTCTCGCGCACCGACAGCGAAGTGAAGAGCTCGAGACGTTGGAAGGTGCGGGCCAGGCCCTGACGCGCCCGCTTGTGCGGCGGTGTCTTGGTGACGTCGGATCCATCGAGCATCACCTTGCCCTCCGAGAGCGGCTGGAGGCCGGTGATGACGTTGAACAGCGTGGTCTTGCCGGCGCCGTTGGGGCCGATCAGGCCGGTCACCGACGCGCGCTCGACCGCGATGGACACGTCGTCGAGGGCCACGTTGCCGCCGAAGCGCACTTTCACGCCCACCGTCTCAAGCAGGGGCACGGACCCGGTCGCCTTCGGTGAGGGGAACGCCGTCGAGGCCGAGGACGTCGTCCATGGTCCGCAGGTCGTCGTCGGTGAACGGGCGGTCGATGCCGATGAGCTCGGGCGCCAACGGCACGGGCAGGTGGTACTTGCGGCGGGCCCACGCCAGCATCACCATGCCGGCTATGCGGGCCACCACGAGCAGGTTGACGGCGGTGAGGATGGTGAACCACCAGCCGTTGTAGAGGCCCTGCCAGGCGCCGGCCCAGATGAGCACCTGCAACCCGATGAGCGTGAACATCACCGGCTTGGCCCGCTTGATGTCCTCGAGGCCGTCGACGATGTCGGAGATGGCCCCACTCGGGTTCTTGCCCATCGTGACGCCGATGGCGGCGGGCAACACGGTGACGAAACTGACGAAGAACCCGAAGATGGGCTTCAGGGTGACGAAGTCGGTGCCCAACTTGGTGAGGCCGTTCTGCATGGCCAGGAACGCCGCTCCGTTGAGTACCCCGCTGAACAGCGCCGCGGCCACGTAACCCACCCCACCGACGACGGTGAGCAGCAGCAAGGCCAGGCTGAAGAACACGTCGAACCGGTCGAGGTTCACGGTGCCGAGCTGGGCTGACATCAGCGCCCCGCCGATGCCGGCGATGGCCGCCGACATCATGAACACCGACAGCTTCAGGCGCACGACGCTCATGCCCAGGGTGGCGCAGGCCGCCGGGCTGTCCTTCATGGCCGACAGGCGCCGCCCGTAGCCGCTGTGGCGCAGCGCCACGAGAGCCACACCGAGCAGGGCGAACAGCACGGTGAGCAGCATCAGGAACGCGCCGTTGTCCTTGAAGTCGAGGGGCCCGAGCGCGGGACGGGGGATGCTGAGCGACCCGCCCTCGAAGATGGAGAATCGCACCCCGAACAGCTCTCGCTCACCGATCTCGGTGAGCACCATGCGGCTCACGAACACGCCGAAGGCCAGGGTGGCCAACGCCAGGTACAGGCCACGGAGGCGCAGCGCAGGCAGCGCGACGAGGGCGCCCACGACGGCGCACACCACCCCGGCCAGCACGAAGCCCAGCAGAGTGGTGCGACCGTTGGGCCCGGTGCCACCGGAGATGCCGAAGTGGTACACGACGATGGTGCCGATGGCCCCGAAGGACAGAGCCGCCAGGTTGATCTCGCCGGCGTAGCCGGTGAGCAGCACCAGCGAGAGCGCCACGAGGGCGAAGGTCAGCCCGAAGGCCAAGGTGTTGATGGCGGTGGTGGCCATGATGGACCGCAGGGCGAACACCACGACCACGAGCACCAGCGCGGCGATCCACGCGTTGCGCAGGGTCGGCATGCGGAAGCGTTCACGGGTGCGCAGCACCGTGGCACCGCGGAGGCGGTCCTGCGGCAGCAGCAGCAGGATCACGAACAGCAGGATCATCGGGATCGAGGCCCGGAAGGCGCCGGTCCACGTCCACTCCGACGCCGGGAAGTAACCGATCACATAGGCACCGATGAGTCCGAGCACGATGCCCCCCACGAAGGTGCGGGGCAGGCTGCGCAAGCGGCCGAACATGGCGGCCGCGAAGGCGTCGATCACCAGGAGGGTGAGGGTGTTGGCGCTGAGGGCCACACCCTGGATCGGGGTGATGAGGATGCCGGCCAGCGCGGCCAGGAAGGCCCCACCGGCCCACGAGATGGTGGCCAGCCGCTCGGGGCGACCGCCGTTGAGCTGCAACAGGTCGGGGTCGTCGACGACGGCCCGCATGGCCACACCCGAACGCGTGCGCTGGAACAGGAACCGGATGCCGAAGACGGTCACCACGGCCAGGATCACGGCGATGATCTCGTGCCAGGTGACGTTGACGCCGAAGATCGAGACCTGGGCGTCGGTGCCGAAGAACTTCGGGAACTGGCGGGCCACCCGCGGGGTGGGGTTCCAGATCCAGGTGGCCAGGGCCAACAGACCGAGCATCACCCCGACGGGCACCACGATCTTGGTGACCTCGGATGTGCCCCGCAGGTTCTTCATGATCGCCTGGTACAGCACGGCGCCCATCGCCGGGGCCAGCACCCCGAGCACGACCAGCAATGCCAACGGGGCCGGCCAGCCCCAATCGAACCGCAGCTGCCAGTAGGTGAAGGCGCCGAGCATGGCGATGGCTCCGTGGGCGAAATTGAAGATGCCCGACGTCGTGTAGGTGACCACCAGCCCGGAGGCAGCGATGCCGTACACGCTGCCGATGACCAGGCCCAGGATGGTGTATTGCAGGAACTGCTGCACCAACGACCCCTTCGAGCAGTGCGATCCGGACCTGCCCCTACGACAAGGTGGCGGTCACAGCGGCTCGACACTACCGGCCGCTCCCGACCCCAACAAGTTCACCGAGTTCAGCGTGTGACCGACGACCGGTCAGTTCACCTGGCGCCCTTCACTCGGCCGGGAGCGTGGCCACGAAGTCGTCGACGAGCTCGCAGATGTAGCCCATGTCGTCGGCGTCGAGCGAGTGGTTGAGGGGAAGGATCAGTCCTTGCTCCATCACCCGGTCGGCGTTGGGGAAGCCGTCATCGGGCACCCGGGCCTCGATCTTGGCGAAAGCGGGCTGGCGGCGGGCGTTGCCGGTCCACACCATGCGGGTGTCGCACCCGTTGCGCTCCATGTGCTGTTGCAGCTCGGCCCGCCGGATGCCGCTCTCGGCCCGGATCACGAAGGGGAACATGTGCCAGCCCGTCTCGACGTGCTCGGTCTGGACGGGCACATCGAACAATTCTGGATAGCCGGCGAAGTGTTCGTAGAGCACGTCGAAGTTGGCCCGGCGGCGAGCCAGGTTGAACGGCAGCTTCTTCACCTGCACCCGCCCGAACGCGGCCGAGAGCTCCGAGGGCTCGAAGTTCCAGCCCACCTCGTCGAAGATGAAGAGGTCGTCGTACTCCATGCCGTCGATGTCGGAGAAGAACGTGGTCTTCTTCCCCTTCAACGAGCCCCAGAGCATCACCTCGGAACGCCGGCCCCACCGGCGCAGCATGAGGCATTTGTCGACGAGGTCGGGGTCGTCGAGGCAGACCATGCCCCCGGTGCCGGCGGCGGTGATGATGTGGCTGAGAGCGAAGCTGGTGACGCTGATGTCGCTGCGGGTACCGGTGGGAGTGCCCCGGAGCGTGGAGCCCAGCGCGTCGCACGAATCCTCGATGACCATCAGGCCGTGACGGTCGGCGATCGCCCGGATGCGGTCCCAGTCCGGGCAGTTGCCGATCAGGTTGGGGGCCAGGATGGCCTTGGTGCGCGGGCCGACCATCTCCTCGATGCGGTCCACGTCGATCTGGTACGTGTCGGGCTCGACGTCCACGAAGGCGGGCACGATGCCGGCGCGCACCATCGGGGCGATGTCGGTGGAGAAGGTGAGCACCGACGTGATGATCTCGTCACCGGGCTGCGCGCCCACCAGTTCGACGGCAAGGTACAGCGCCGACGAACCGGAGTTGCACATGATCCCCTTGGACTTGGCGAACAGCTCGGCCACCGCCTGCTCCATGGCCTTGACGTTCTTGCCGATGCGCATCGACGTGGGCCCGCCCCGCAGCACCTCGACGACGGCCTCGATCTCCTCCTCGTCGTGCACGCTGCCGGCGTAGTCGATGCGGCGTCGGCTCGTGGTCATCGTGATCTCCTCGTGAGGTGTGCGGCCGGGCCGGGTCTCGTCGATCAGCCCGGATCCGACCGTAATCGAACGCTGCACTCGGTCAATCAGATCCGCCCACGCTGGTCGAGGCGAGGGTGGAGTTCAGCCCAACCGGGCGGCGCGATGCCCGTTCAACGACGGGGGCCGAGCGAAGTTCGACGCCACCCGTTCGAGGTTCTCGCGCAAGGCCCGCAGCTCCGGTGCGCTCCAGCCGGCAAAGGTCTCGGCGATGATCTCGTCGGTGGAGTCGCGGTAGGCCTGATGGGCCTCGACCCCGGCGGAGGTGAGGGCCACGATGCCGGCGCGGCCATCGGTGGGGTCGGCGGCGCGGTCGACGTAACCGATCTCGACGAGCTCGCGGATCTCGCGGCTGATCAACGGAGCCTCGAGATCGGTGAGTCGGGCCAGCGACGACAGGCGCATCGGCCCGGCCTTGCGCAACGACGACAGGATGCTGATGGCCGGTCGCGACAACGACAGCCCAGCCCTCTCGGCGCGGATGCGCGCCGCTTCCCGCCCGTTGCTGATTCGCCCGACGCGGACGATCGCCTCTTCCACCCGTCGAAGATCATCGAGTCTGCTCATTGCCGGGCGAACCTAGCAGCGCGGGGCCCCTTCATGTGACGGATGACACGTCACGGTCAGGCGCGCCGGTGAGCGCGACCGGCGCCCTCAGGTGCGGACGACCGAGCGCCCCTCGGGGTGGGGCCCGGAGGCGTCGAGGCTCCACACGTCGAGACCCAGTTCGTCGAGCAGGTCGAGGCTGATGTGGATGCGCCCCGTGCGCTCCGGCTCGCACCGGCACAGCGCCACGATCGACTCGACCATCGCCTCCATCGACTCGATCTGGTCGTCGCTGAGCGTGGCCCCCACCAGGGCGTCGGCCCCTTCGCTCAGCACCGCGGCCCGGGGGGCGACGGTGTTGACCCGAATGCCGGCTTCGGCTACTTCCGCCGCCAGCGCGTTGGTGATGCGGTCGAGGGCCGCCTTGCTGGCGCCGTAGCCCCCGATGGACGTGGCCGCGCCCGTGGTGCGAAAAGGCGGACCGGGCGCCAGTTCGGCGGTGCGGCTCGACACGTTCACGATCCAGCCCTCGCCCCGTGCGAGCATGGCCGGCAGCGCCGCCTGGGCCAGGTCGACGGGGGCGTGCAGGTTGATCTCGATCATCAGGCGCCGGCGCTTCAACGGCATCTCGCCCACGGTCCCATGGATCGACGCGGCGGCGTTGTTGACCAGCACGTCGAGCCGGCCGCCGAAGACCTCGAGGGCCTGGGGCACGATGGTGGAACGGCTGTCGGCGTCGGCCAGATCGGCCACCACCGCCTCGACGCGACCGCCGTGGCGACGGCACCGTTCGAGCGTCTCGCGCAGGCTGCCGCCCAAGGGGTGCGAGTCGGGCTCGAGGGTTCGGGCGGTGATCACCACGGCGGCGCCCTCGGCGGCCAGGCGCTCGGCGGTGGCGGCGCCGATGCCGCGGCTGGCCCCGGTGACGAGCGCGGTCCGACCCTCGAAACGGCGCATCCTCAGGCCCAGTAGGTGCCGGCGAGCATCTGCTCGAGCAGCTTGCGGAACATGATGTGGTCGTCGGGGTCGGCCGGCTCCTCGGACTGTCCGTAGGCCACACCCCGCGCCCCGGTGCGCACCGACACGATGGCGAAGCGCAACGCGGCGAACACCTCGAACCACTCGAGGGCCTCGACGGGCCGACCGCTCATCTCGGTGTAGAGCGCGGCGAGGGTGTCGCGGCGCATGAAGTCGGGGAGCCCCGGGAAGCCGTAGGTCTCGGCCATGTCCTGGAAGAACTTGTGCAGGAAGATCATCCAGCCGAGGTCGACCTCGGCGGGGCCGACCGAAGCCATCTCCCAGTCGAGCACCGCGGTGGGCTCGGTGCCGTTCCAGAGCATGTTGCCGATGCGAGCGTCACCCCAGTTGAGGACGCTCGGGTTGGCCAGCGTGGGGCGGTTGGCCTCGAGCCACTCGAAGGTGCGCTCGATGAGCGGGTACGTGCCGCCGTCGCGGGCCCACTCGTAGTAGTGGCGCTCGTGGCCGAGGTGCTGATCGAGGTGGCTGTCGCCCCGGTCGGGCCGTTCGAGGAAGGCCAGGTCGGCGTTGTCGGGCCGCAGGTCGTGCAGGCGCACCAGCACGCTGACAGCATTGCGCTCCATCGTGGCCCGCTCGTCGTCGGTCATGTCGAACACCCAGCCGCCGAACGGGTAGGGCGGCACGTCACTCGGGGCCTGGCCGTCGACGCGGTGCATCACCAGGAACTGCGACTCGAGCACGCCGGTGTCGAGCACCAGGTAGGGCACCTCGGGCACGGGCACGTCGGTGCGTTCACCGACGAGACGCATGGCCTTGGCCTGCATCTCGATGTCGTAGACCTGGAACACCGGCACGAGCGACGGCAGCGGCGCGAGCCGGGCCACGAGCCGGTCGACGGTGCCGCCGTACTCGATGTCGAAGAGCACGCTCTCGCTCGACATGCCGTTGTCGGGCGCCGACACCGACACCAGCTTGGCGTCGGGAGCGATCTCGGTCTGGGCCCACTTCTCGAGGCAGGCTCCCACCTCGACGGCATCACGCCGCCACGGGGTGTCGATCTTCATCGGAGCGTTCTCGTCGGCCATGGACGGTGACGTTAGTCAACCGCCAGCGTCTGCTGGTCAGCGCGGTGGGGCTCGTGTCCTCAGTAGGGCCGCGCCAGATCCTCGAACA
>JBDNHK010000006.1:0-64763 GCA_041688815.1 Acidimicrobiales bacterium
AGGCCGTCGAGCCTGGGGCCGTCGGCACCATCGCCCGATGATGCGGTGGGGATCGCCATACTCGGCGCGTGGCCGGCGATCACCATCTTCATCGTGCCGAGGGGGCCCGGCTTCGGCGTGGCCTCACGGTGGCCGTGGCCCTCGCGGCGATCCTCGCCATGGTCGGCATGGCCTGGTTCTGGCCCCGTGGTGAGGCCCCCGAGCTGAACCCGGGCGGGGCGACGCTCCAGTTCGTCGACGCCACCGTGACCGACGTCAGCATCGAGCCCTGTCTGAGCGTCGAGATCCCGGACGCGTCGGTCGACTGCCAGGTCGTCGCCATCGATGTCACCTCCGGAGCCGCGGCTGGCACCTCGGCCAGCTTCAGCATCCAGGCCACCGACTTCTCCAAGCCCGATCTCGCCGTCGGCGACAAGGTGGTCCTGGCCCGCAACCCGCAGGCCCCGGTCGGCTTCCAGTACAGCTACGCCGACATGCAGCGGGGTGCCCCGCTCGTCGCCCTGACGGTGATCTTCGTGGTCGCCGTCGTCGCCTTCGCGGGGTGGAAGGGGCTGCGAGCGCTGCTCGGCATCGCCATCGCTCTCGCCGTGATCATGGTCTTTCTCCTGCCATCGTTGCTGCGGGGCAGCGCGGCACTCCCGGTGGCGCTCGTCGCCACGGTGATCGTGGCCTTCCTCGTGCTCTACCTCGCCCACGGGGTGAACCCGGCCACCACGGTGGCGTTGGTGGGGACGCTGGCGAGCCTGGCCGTCACCGCGGTGCTGGCGCAGGTGTTCGTGAGTCTGACGGCCTTCACCGGCCTTCTCGGCGAGGAAGCGACGACGCTGCGGATCACCGCGGATCTCATCGACCTGCGTGCCCTCCTGGTGGCCGGCATCGTCATCGGCGCGCTGGGGGTGCTCGACGACGTGACCATCACGCAGGTCTCGACCGTGGTCGAGCTGCGGCGCAGCGACCCCGGCATGACCCGACCCGAGCTCTATCGCGCCGCGGTGCGGGTGGGACGCGACCACATCGCCTCGGTGGTCAACACGTTGGTCCTCGCCTACGCGGGGGCGTCGTTGCCATTGCTGCTCGTGTTCCTCCAGGGTGGGCGGCCCTGGGAGCGGGCGCTCACCAGCGAGCTCGTGGCGGTCGAGGTGGTGCGCACCCTGGTGGGCAGCATCGGGCTGGTCCTGGCGGTCCCGCTGACGACGGCGTTGGCGGCGCTGGCCCTGGCCGACGAGCCGGCGGTCGAGGCCGGCGCTGACGACGACCCTCTCGACCGGGCACCGTTCTGAGCACCCACCGCGGGCCCCGGGGAGCCCACGCGAAGGCCGCGGGAAGCTGAAAGCCGAGCAAGCGACCATCTGTTCCTGCCGATGGCATCAGCCCCGGATCGATGCTCCGGCTTCGCGTCGTTGCTACCTTCGAGGTGATGACGACGGCCGATGTCAACAAGGGTTCGCAGAGCAACGCAGGCGGCGGAGCGGCGGTCGGGGGCGCGAGGCGTCTCGGCGACGAGGCCTACACGACGTCGGGGGTGTTGCGTAGCGAGGTCTACGAAGCCGAGTTGGCCGACCTCCAGATACAGCTCGTCAAGCTCCAGGAGTGGATCAAGGCCAAGGGGCTGCGGGTGGTGGTCCTGTTCGAGGGTCGCGATGCCGCCGGCAAGGGCGGGGTCATCACCCGGATCACCGAGAAGACGAGCAGCCGCGTGATCCGCACCGTCGCCCTCGGCATCCCCAGCGACCGTGAGAAGACCCAGTGGTACTTCCAGCGCTACGTCGAGCACCTCCCCGCCGCCGGCGAGATGGTCCTGTTCGACCGCTCCTGGTACAACCGGGCCGGGATCGACCGCGTGATGGGCTTCGCCACCGAGGACGACGTCGAGGAGTTCATGCGCTCCTGCCCGCAGTTCGAGCAGATGCTGCAACGCTCCGGGATCATCCTCATCAAGTACTGGTTCTCCATCAGCGACCATGAACAAGAGCGCCGCTTCCGGGCCCGGTTGAAGGACCCCACCAAGCACTGGAAGCTCTCGCCGATGGACCTCGCGTCGCGCACCCGGTGGGAGGACTACTCCTGGGCGAAAGATGAGATGTTCGCCTACACCGACACCAAGCAGAGCCCGTGGTTCGTGGTCGACGGCGAGGTGAAGCGCCACGCCCGCCTGAACTGCATCAGTCACCTGCTGTCGCAGATCCCGTACGAGGATCTTCCGGCGGGCCCGATGAAGCTCCCGGCCCGGCCGAAGGCATCGGACAAGCGGGTCCGTCCCCCGATGGAGAGCCAGACTTTCGTCCCCGACCTGTATTGACCTGAGCTCGGGGGGTTTCGCCGTCGAGACCAGCGCTTTTCGGGTCGGCGCAGGCCTCGTTGCGAAGAACGTCCTACAGCTTTTTTCCTGAGTCAATCGGTCCGGCCGTCGTCGCCAAGGAACGCGGGTCGGGCGAGCACGAACTGCACGATCCGCCGTTCGCGAAAGCCGAGACGTTCGTACACGCGACGGGCGGTGTCGTTGCCCCGGGCCACATGCAGGAACGGTGTCTCCTCGCGGCCGATGATGCCGACGGCGACCCTCCGGGTGAGCGTGGCGGCCAGCCCGCGGCCGCGGGCGTCGGGGTGGGTGCACACCGCCGAGATCTCGGTGAACCCGTCCAGGTGGAGCCGTTCGCCGGCCATCGCCACGAGGCGACCGGACTCGAAGACGCCGTGATAGCGACCCAGTTCGATGGTGCGGGCCAGGAACGGCCCGGGGGTGGTGGCGGCGACGAGGTCGAGCATGGCGGGGACGTCGGCGCCGGTCAGTGGCCGCCCCGGCGCGGCCCCGACGCTGGTCAGGTCATGCGGCTCGAGGACGAGCTGATGACCTTCACCTCTGGCGACCTCGACCCACCCGGCGGGCAGAGCCGGGATGCGATCCCGGAACAGCGCCACCGGCTCGTCGGAAGCCAGGTCGGCGAGCGCCGCCCAGGCCTCGTCGTGCGCTACGTCGATCGCCGCGAACACCGACACCTCTGGATCGAACCGGCGGGCCGCCCCGTCGCCCTCACACAGGTGGGCCTGGTGGCTGGTGAGCGCCGCCCAGACGGCGTTGTCGAGAGGGTGGGGGTTGGGGGAGCCATCGGGCCGGAGCACACCATCAGCATGTCGTGCCCAGGCGCCGATGCCCGACGTGAGGCGACACGGCGCAACTGGCGGCGCCGCCTGCTCCATGGGGGTACGTTCCGCCGATGGTGAATCATGTGCAGGGCAAGGTCGTGGTCGTCACCGGGGCCGGCGGGGGGTTCGGGCGGCTCATCAGCGAGATGGTGACCGCCCGGGGCGCGATGGTCGTGGTCGCCGACATCGACGCCACGGCGCTGGACGGGGTCGTCGACGGCATCCGGGCCGCGGGCGGGTCGGCCGTCGCCTGTGTGGCCGACGTGACGAGCCGGGCCGACATGGCCGCGCTGGCGACGGTCGCGGTGGGCACGTTCGGTGCCATCGACGTCCTCGTCAACAACGCCGGGGTGATGCCCCTCGCCTTCTACGCCGACCACGCCCGGGCCGCCGAGGCCTGGGACCGTTGCATCGACATCAATCTCAAGGGTGTGCTCAACGGCATCGCCGCCGTGTACGACCAGATGATCGAGCAGGGCCGTGGTCACATCGTGAACATCTCGTCGATCTACGGCAACGTTCCCACCGCTGGTGCCGGGGTGTACGCGGCCACCAAGGCCGCGGTCAACGTGTTGTCCGACGCATTGCGAGCCGAGGCACAGGGTCGTATCAAGGTGACGGTGGTGCGACCCACCGGCGTACCGGGGACCAACCTCGGCAGCTCCATCGTCAACGCCGATGCGCTGGTGGGGGTCCTCGGTCGCAACACCGAGAGCTACATGGACCACATCGGGCAGTACTTCGACGGATCGATGCCGGCCGAGATGACCGACCCCGACGACATCCGCTACTGGGCGGTCACCCCCGAGGAGTTGGCGGCCCAGGTGGTGTGGGTGATCGATCAGCCCTGGGGCATCTCCATCAGCGACGTCACCGTGCGGGCCTCGGGCGAGGAGTTCCTCATCTAGAGATGGATCACCGGGCCACGCGGCTGGCCTCGGCCGTGGCCACGAACTTGTCGCGTTCGGCGGGGAGCAGGAAACCGGCCTTCACCGATTCGTCGGCCGAGGTGGTCACCTTCGCCACATACGTGGTGTGGTCGCCGTAGAGCCCGACGAGCTGCTCGGGGGTGAAGTCTGTTCGTTGCCCGAACAACGAACAGAAGACGCTCGACGGGTTGCCTTCGCCGCTCAGGATCGAGATCGGTGCGTCGACGGCCGGACTGCGGATGCCACCGAGGGCGATGCCGTCGGCGGCACGAACCACCTTGCCGTCGGTCACCTGGATCGGCGGACCGAATGGCGGGGCCGTGCCGTCGGCGATCCAACGGCCGAGCGAGTCGATCGCCGTGATGACATACGACCCGGACGGGCCGTTGTTGACCGTGCCGCAGTAGGGGGTGGGGTCATAGCCAAGGGTCGTCCAGCGCTTGCCTGCGGCCGTCGCGAAGTCAAGGGTGGCCTGGTCGGCGTGGGCGGTACCGGTGACCTCCCACACGCGCACCGAGGTGGTGTCGGGCTGGCGGAAGCCGAGGGCCCTCGATCGCGCCGCCTCGGTCTCGGTCTGGAACACCAGCACGGGAGCATCGAGGTCAGTGCGGACCTTGACCACCGCCGGGGCTTTGTCGGCATCGGTCGGCCCAAGCGGCGAGGCGCTGTCGCCCCGACTGTGGACGAGGAAGCCGTCGTAGGCCCCGGTCACGGGCTGGACGGCGTTGGCGTAGGTGACCATGCGCCCCGCGGACTGTGACTGACCCGCCGCGATCACCCCCTCCGGGACGAGGCCCCCCAACGGATCGACTGCGCCGGGGGCCCGCAGCATGTCGGCGACGTCGGTGTAGATGCCGTAGGACCAGGCATCCCCGGGATGAATGAGGGCGCCGTAGCGCTGAGGATCCCACTGCTTGAGGGCCAGGAGGACCTCCGGCGGCGCCCCTGGAACCTCGAGGGGCTTCTCGAGACCATCGATCCCACCTTGCTGGGCGCTCACCCCGACGTAGGCGTATCCCTCGCGCATCAGGTAGTCGTTGGTGAGCGAGAACACGGGTTGGTTCTCGAAGCCGGCGGTCACGTTGTTCCACTCGACGACGACCTTGCCGTTGAAATCATCGGGGTTCGCGGGCCGGCGGACGATCACCCGCACTTCGTAGGAGGCTTCGGGTCCCGCGTTCACGGTCCACTTGCCGTCCTCGGTCAGCGGAGCGGCAGGCGTGTACGAGGGGGCGGTGCCGGCCACGAAGTACTCCTCCTCCGTGTAGCCGTACCGGTCGGCGACGCCGGGAGGCATGGCGCTGTAGGCCACCCCTCGGGTTCCACCGGTGATCGGCCCGGTGACGGTGACGTCGGCAGGCACGACCGTGGTGGCCGGAGCCGTGTCAGTTGCGGTGGTGGCACTGTCACCGCCACTCGAGCAGGCGCCGAGGACCAGAGCGATGGTCGCACCCAGCGCCACCGCCGTTGCGACCGATCGGGCCCGGCGAGCCCGGGCCCTTCTGGTGCTGCCGGACGCAACAGTTTCTTCAGCAACGGTCATGGTGTGGCCCCCCACGTCGAGTCGAGTTCTGACGCGAAGCCAGAGCTCTGAAACCGCTGTCTACCACTTGGTGACTCCGCCTCCCGAGCCCACACCCCCTGCGTCGGAACTTCGCGAGCTTCCTCTCGGGGCCCTGGCCCGGACTGCGTGCGTTGAGACGCTCGTGGTTCGGCTGTGGTCGGAGCGTTCAACGCGCTTGCCTCGAGTGCGCACCGACACAGCCCTACGCTCTCGTCATGAACCCAGGTGTCGGGCTGGTACTCGGATCCGTCCGGCGTGTACGAGATCCGGTACTGGGACGGGGCGCGCTGGACCGAACGGGTTCACCCCACCCCGGTCGCGTCGCCTCCTTCTCCGCCCCCGCAGGTAACTGCCGGCGCGAGGATCCCCGATCCTGAGCTGACACCGGTCGCCCAACGCTTGGTCGTGGCCCCGCCCCTGGTGGCGAGCGACCTTCCATCCCCGCCCGTTCGGCCACCACCACCCCCGCCACGACCCGACGTACCGCCCGCACCACCCACTGCCGATCGCCCCCGTCGGGCCCCTCCGCCGGCCCAGCCTCGCCCGGCCGGTCCGGTCGCTCGGTGGTGGGCCGAGCGCAAGGCGAGCGTGTCGGCCGACCTCGGGGTCCATGGACTGGCCTACCTCGGCGTCGCGCTCATCTTCACCGGTGTGCTCGGCTTCGTGATCTTCGCCTTCGGCGACGTCGGGGACGCGTGGCGGCCGGTCGCCGAGCTGGCGCGGCCGCTCGTCTGCTTCGGGTCGGCGGCGTTCCTGTACCGGCGGGGCGCGCCGTTCGTCAGCGCCGCCCTCGAGTTCCTCGGCGGGCTGATCCTTCCCATCGTCGCAGTGGCGTCGTTCGTCGACGGCGCCGAACTCCCGCCCGACCTCGACGGTGCTTCACTCGTGCTCGTGCTCGTCGTGGTCAGCCTGGTGTTGGCCGGCGCCTACGCGTTGGTGGTGCGCCGGCGCCCGAGCTCGCCTCTACGGTTCCTGGCGGCGCCGATGGTGTGGTTGGCCGTCGCTTTCGTCGGTCTGGCCTTCGCCCCCGTGGTCCAGGACGGGCGTGACGCCTCGCGGCCGTTCCCGATCCAGTGGGCTCTCGTCGCCGCCACCGTGGCCGCGACGCTCGGTCTCTGCCGATTGCGTCCCGCCGGCGTCATCGCCCGGGCCAGCGTGACCGCGGCCATCCCCGGGGCGGCCGTTCGCCGGGTTGACCGAGGTCGTGCCGGTCGTCGGCGTGTTCGTGTTCCCGGCGCTGGCGGCTGTGGGTGTCGTTCGCCTCCTCCCGGTCGACTCTGCCCTGGTCGTGGTCGGGGTGTTCGTGGTGGCCGTCGCCCTGGTCGTGCGGCTCACGGCCGCGCGGCGCGACATCGTCATGGCGGTCTGGGTCCCCGCCGCGGCCGGCGCCGTCACGGTGGCGGTCGGTGTCGACGGCGTCGGGAGACCCTGGTGGGGAGCGCTGGCCGCGGCGTTGGCCGCGGTTTCCTTCGCTCTCGCCCCTCGCTGGGCCTGCCTCCGGGTGTGGACCACCACCACCGCCGTCGCCCTGGCCGCGTTCTGGGTCACCGAGGCCCTGGATGTCCGACCCGCCCACGCGGCGGCTTTGTTGGCCCTCGTTGCTGCCCTTCCGCAGGGGTGGATTCCCGCGACCTGGATCGCGACCGGAGCCATCGGGCTGATCGGGGCCGCCCGCCTTCGGGCGTGGTGGTGGGCGACCGGCGGGGTGGCCGTCGCCCTCGTCGGCCTCGGTGGGGCCGGCCCGGCCTGGCTGACGCTCGGAGTCGCCGTCACCGCCCTCGGGGCCACCGGTGTCGCGACTCGGGCCCGGGCGGAGGCCCGTCTGGCCTTGCCGCTGACCGGGATGCTGGCGGCGGTCGCCGCGTGGGTTTCGTTGTCGTGGTGGCAGGCCTGGACCATCGAGCAGGCGGTGGTGGTGGCCGCAGTCGCGTCGGCTGCGGTGTTGGCTGTGTTGGCTGTGTTGGCTGTGTTGGCTGTGTTGGCGGTGGCGACGCGGTCGGTCGGCCTGGGTCTCGATTGGCTGGCCACCTGGGCGGCCCTCCCGGTGGTGGGCCTGGCGTACGCGGCGGTGGAGTCGAGTTCGCCGGAGGTGCCGCGCCGCCCGGCGCAACTCGTGGTGGCCGCAGCGTTGGCGGTCGCTTCGCTCAGCGTCGCGCTGTTGGCCACGCCCACCGGTCAGCGCTGGTTGCGTGAGGTGTCGGTGGTCCTGCTGGTCGCGGCGGGAGCGCTGGCGGGCGGGGCTGTCGAGCTGTCGCCCACGGCATGGGTGGTGCTGTCCGCGAGCGTGGCGGTGGTGGCGATGATGGGCGGGCTCGCCCTGCACCTCACCGATCGAGCCCTGGCCTGGCGCCGGCCGGCAGGGCTGCTGGCGGCATCGGGCACCGGGGTGGCGCTGGCCGTCGCCGCGGGGGAGCTGCCCTATCGCCCGTTGCTCGTGGTGGCGCTGCTGGTGGCCGGGGTCGAGTTGCTGGCGCTCGGCCTCGTCACCCGGAGGGCGGGTTGGCTCGTCGCCTCCACGGCCACCCTGGTCTCGGCCTGGCTGGTGTTCGCCAGCCAGGCGCTCACCGGTGATCCGCAGTGGTTCACCGTCCCCGTCGGTCTGGCCGTGCTCGTGATGGTGGCGTTGATCCGCGGGGATCGGCGCCGGTCCGAGGCCGACCTCGATTCGGTGGCGCCGCCCATCGTGGGCCTCGATCTGCTGGGCATGACATTCGTTGTCGGTTCCGCGCTCCTGCAGACGGTCAGCGACTCGCCTTCGTTCGGTCTCCTGGCGGTCGCACTGGGTCTCGGGCTTGTCGTCTTCGGCGGGCTGACCGGGGTGCGTCGCCGCCTGTTCTTCGGCGCAGCCACGGTGGCCGGGGCGCTGGTGCTGATGGTGGTGCCGCCGCTCGTGGGCCTGGTCGACGAGATCCGGGGCTGGGTGCCATGGGCCCTGCTCGCCGGCGCGGGCAGATCGAAGCGACCGGTGATCACTCCGCCGCCGTAGAAGGTGACGGCGGCGCCGAGCTCGAGTCGAGCCGCGGTGGCGCACGCCACGCTGCCCCCCATGCAGAACCCGATGATCGCTCGGCGGGTGGTGGCGACGCCCCGGTCGGTGAGCGCGCCGAGGGCGGCGAAGTCGTCGTACCCGAACACCGGCGACCCCGAGCGATGGAACAGCGCGGGGCGACGGCCAGGTAGCCGGCCTCGGCCAGTGCCGTCGCCACGCGCTCGATGTGCCCGGGCAGTCCGAACGCCTCCTGGATCACCACCACCACCCCGCCGCGAGGAGCACCATCGGGCTCGGCGATGATCGCGGGCGTGGGCCCGTCGGCGGCGGCGAGGGCGATGGTCGTCGTCAGCGCGATCATGACCACAGCTTGGTGCCTCGCGGGTTCCGCGCGCCTGCTGCGCGGGCCTCGGTCGTCCTCCGGTGGTTCGGCTCCATGGGTACGCTCGCCGCATGGTTGAACGCGTGAGTGGCGTTGTCCGGTGGCTGCTGGAATTCGTCAAGGCCCGGCCGGTGGTGACGGGCGCGGTGGCGGTGCTCTTCGTCGTGCTCCTGGTGCTGGGGGAGCTCGTCGGCCTCCCGTTCCCGGTGACCGTGGTGTTGTACGGCGGCGCGGTCCTGATCACCCTCGCCGCCGTGTGGTGGCTCGACCGACGGTCTGGTGCGCGGCCCGGAGCGGTGCTGACCCTCGGGGTTTTCGTGGTGGTGGGTCTGGGCACGCTGCTGGTCATCCAGGTGGTGCCCTACGGTCGGGCGCACGCCAACCTGCCTGTGACCGGTGAACCCGAGTGGGCCACGCCCGAGACCCGGGAGCTGATGGTGCGGTCGTGTTTCGCCTGTCATTCGAACCAGGTCGAGTACCCCGGGTACTCGAACGTGGCGCCGGTCTCCTGGGCGGTGCAGCGCCACGTCGAGGAAGGCCGTCAGGCCGTGAACTACAGCGAGTTCGCGACCGACCCTGGTGAGGCCGAGAACTCCGTCGAGGTGATCCTCGACGGCAGCATGCCCCCGTCGTACTTCACTCGGTTCGGTCTCCACGCCGATGCCGTGCTCACCCAGGCGGAACAGGACACGCTCGTCGCCGGGCTCCTGGCGACGCCGGGCCTCTCGGAGCAGGGCGGCTGACCGGCTCCTGCTACGGGGTTGCCTCGTCGGGTCGGTCCGACGGGCGGTCCGAAGGGTGGCCGATGTCGTCACGCTCCTGGTCGAGGAGCTGGTCGACTGCGGCCCCCACGGTTGGTTCGAAGCGGTCGGGCCCGAAGCGGTCACCCAGTCCGAAGGCCCGCAGCCGGTCCTTCACCGGGCCCTTCATCTCGGCGATGATCAGTTCGGTGCCTCGGGACGCCAGGAAGTCGTCGAGCTCGATCAACTCGTCGACCGCAGTCGTGTCGATGTCGGTAATGGGCTCCGCCGCCAGGATCACGGTGCGCACATCGGGTCCGGCATCGGCGACCAACGACCGCACGTAGTCGTCGAACATCCCGCCGTTGGTGAAGAACAGCGGCGCATCGAAGCGCACGATCACGATGCCCGGCAGACGCTCCGCGTCGGGGTGTCGGGAGCGGTCGTGGTGCCCGCGCACCGTGGGGATCTGGCCCAACTCGGCGCGATGGGGCCTCCACGCCTGGTTGACGAAGGCCACGAACGAGAGGCCGACGGCGATGACGGTGCCCTGCAGCACCCCGATGAGGGCGACGCCGAGGAAGGCCGAGATCGACAGGAGCCCCTCGGTTCGGTCGACCTTGAGGATATGGACGACCGATCTGATTTCGATGAGTCCCGCGGCCGCCACGATCACCACGGCGGCCAGGGTGGAGGGGGGGAGGTATCCGGTGAGCCCCGGTGCGATCAGGATGAAGACGATGAGCAGTACCGCTCCGGGCACCCCCACCAGCTGGGTGCGGCCGCCGGCCTCCTCGGCGACCGGCGTCCGCGACGACGAGGCCGACACCGGGAAGCCGCCCAACAGGCCTCCAACACGTCGGACCACGTGATCCCGGACAGGGCCGGGGTCGGAAGGCCCTCGGGGAGCGCCCCCACGACCGGGATCTGGTCCTCGAGGCCGAGAGTCGCGACGACCACCCCTTGAGCCCAAGGAGTATGCCGGGGACACGACTCCGGAGCAGGCGAGGCACGACGATCAGGGCCAGCGAGCCGAGGCCGATGAGGAGTGCGGTCCGGTTGACCTGCCCATTGCGGATCCCGTCGAACGTGGCCTCGACGTCTCCGGTCAGCGAGTCGGCGTCGATGGAGAAGCCCATGAGCTTCGGGAGCTGTCCGGCTATCACCACCATCGCGATGCCGTTGAGGTAGCCGATCCGGATCGGCTTGGACAGCAGCTCGGTGACGAAACCGAGTCGTAGGACGCCGCCGAGGACGAGCAGCCCGCCCATCAGGCTGGCCAAGAGCCCGGCCAGCGCGACGGCTCGCTGCGGGTCGCCGGCGGCGAGCGGGATCACCGACGCGGCGATGATCGGCGCCAGCGCCGAGTCGGGCCCGAGGACCAGGATCTTCGACGGCCCGAAGAGGGCGTAGGCGAGGAGCGGGACGATGGTGGCGTAGAGCCCGGTCTCGGGAGGAAGGCCCGCCGCCTCGGCGTAGCCCATCCCCGCCGGGATCAACAACGCCGTGAGGATCACCCCGGCCATGAGGTCCTTGCGGAGCCATCGGCGCTGGTAGCCCGCCATGACGTCGAGGCCGGGCATCCAGCTGCGGAGTGTCGTCATCACGAGCCGGTCTACACCCGTGGCAATCGACCAGCGCGGGATTCGGGGCGGCGAGGGGTCAGGCCTGGGCGAGCTTGCGGTGATCCCAGGAGATCACGCGGTCGACGAGGAGCTTCACCACGACGCGCTTGCGCAGCATGACCTCGACGAACGGGGCCATCTCTTCGGTGTACGGCGCGTTGTAGCGCTCGAACACGCTCACCCCGAGCTCCCAGATGCGGTCGGGGTCCTCGACGATCTCACCCTTGCCGATCAGGGTGACACCCCGCAGCTCGTTGTAGGTGTCGCCGTCCTCGACCAGCATCGTGAGGTTCGGGTTGCGGCGCAGGTTCACGACCTTCTGGGCCTTGGCCTTGCTCTCGATGGCCACCGCCCCCTCCAGGAAGCCGTACCACATGGCGATCGAGTGGATGCTGCCGTCACCGTTGATGGTGGACATGGTCATGGCGCGGCGCTCCGCCAGGAACGCGTCGACCTCGTCGGTGCTCATCACGATCTTGTTGCGCTGGTTCACACCCTTGAACGGTCCTGCGCTGTCGGCGTCGGTCATGGTCGGCCCCCCTGGGCGATGGCCGGGCAGAGAGCGCCCGTCGATTCGGTGCCGGGAAGCTAACACCGGGCGCGCGCGGCCTGGGTCGGCGGTGGGTTCGGCACCGGGCGCGTTCGGTAGGGTGCGGAGCCCGGGTCGGCGTCGAGCCCGACGCCGGCAGGCCGACGAGTGGGGGACCGACGAGTGGGGGACCGACGATGACACCCGAAGAGGCAGCGCGAGCGACCGCCAGCGCCATCCAGGAACTGGGGGGTGGCTTCATGACCGACGGCGCCACGTATGCCCGGGGCGGTGAGGCCGGCTTCTCGGGGGTGGACTTCTACGTGCTCGGGCGCGGTGGTGTGCTCGGTGACGTCGACGCCGAGGTGGTGTCGGCCGCCTTCTACTTCTGGAACCCCGATCAGGTGCGCACCCAGTGGGAGGCGGCCCGAACCGTGATGAGCCCCGCCCAGGGCGCGGCGCTGTTCGCCGACGTGGCTCACCTCTACGGCGAAGCCCACATCGCCGACCACGACGGTCTGGTTCGCCTCGGCGATCTGCTCACGCGGGTGGTCGACTCGGCGTCGCCGGCGGGGGCACCGTTGTTGGCCGGCTGGCGCACCCATGAGGTGCCTGGCTTGGATCGACCCAAGGCGAGGGTGCAGCACCAGACCAACGCGTTGCGCGAACTGCGCGGCGCCTATCACGGCGGTGCGGTGCTGGCCGCCGGCCTCCTGCCGGCCGAGGCGGTGGCCTTCCGCAGCGCCTTCATGGCCCCGATCTACGGGTGGGACCTCGAGGGGATGGACGAACCGGAGATGTTCAAGGCCCGTTGGAAGGTGGCCGAGGTCGGCACCGACGCGGCGATGGCCCGGCCGTTGTCCTCGCTCGACGGGGAGGAGCTCGACGACATGGTGACGCTGTTGACCTCGGTGCACGAGACCTGGAAGGCCCGCTGACATGGACGTCTACGAAGCGCTCTACACCACCCGCGCCATGCGCCGGGTGACTTCCGATCCGATCCCGATGGAGGTGCAGGCCAAGATCCTCGACGCCGCCATTCGTGCGCCGAGTGGGGGCAACTCCCAGAACTGGCGGTTCCTCCTGGTCGACGACACCGATGTGAAGGCGAAGCTCGCGCCCATCTATCGGGCAGCCATCACCACGCTGTGGGCCACGATCTACGCCGACCGCATCGCCGAGGCCCTCGCCGACCCCGACGACCCCGAGTCGGTGTCGATGCTGGCCGTGCAACGCTCCGCGGAATGGCTCGCCGATCACTTCGCCGAGGTGCCGCTCTACCTGTTCGGATTCGCTCAGCACGACACCAGCGGCAGCTCGGTCTACCCGGCGGTGTGGAGCGCCCAGCTGGCGGCTCGGGCCGAGGGGGTGGGGAGCTCGCTCACCCAGGTGCTGGCGTTCAGCGACGCCGAGGTGAAGGAGATCCTGGGCGTGCCCGCCGCCGAGGGTTGGCACATGAACTGCTGCGTCTCCTTCGGCTACCCGACCGGTCGGTGGGGGGTGGCGAAGCGCCAGCCCGCCCACGAGGTGTCGTTCCGCAACCGGTGGGGGAGCCCGGTCGGTTTCGAGCTGGCCGAACCGCTGTGGCCCGGCGACGCCTGATTCCGCGAGGTCGCTTCGACCGGTTCGACCGGTTCGGCCGAACCGGTCGAACCGGTCGAACCGGTCGAACCCGGATGCCGACGCCTCCATCAGCCGAACCTGTCTACCGTCCCTGTCATATGGGGCCGCTTTTGTAGACAGGTTCGGCAGAGCGGCCAAACCTGTCTACCGTCCCTGTCATATGGGGCGGTCTTTGTAGACAGGTTCGGCAGGTAGCGGTCAGGCGTCGCCGGGTTCGGCGCCGGACCAGTGGGTGCGCAGATCGGCCAGCCACTCGGGGAAGTCGAGGGGCGGGTCGGGCAGGGGCGTGACGCTGTGCGCGGCCAACGCGGCCTCGTAGGTCTCGGGCTGGTCGCCCCACGACCGGGGGTCGCCCATCATCACCTCGAACAGCTTGGCGCCGGCGTCGCCGGCCCGGATGGGCCCGAAGGCGGCACCGAACGGCAGCTCCACGTGCGTCCCCGCCGGGCACCAGCGATCACCGAACCAGAGCCCACCGGCGATCACGAACACCACGTGGGGGCTGTAGTGACCGTGACGGCGCACGATCATGCCGGGGTCGTACTCGGCGTACAGCGACAAGTACTGGGGGTCGGGGCTGAACGCGAACCACTTCTCCCGGACGTAGGCCTCGGTGCCGTCGGGGTTGCGCTGGGCCCGGCACAGCTGCCAGGGCATGTCGGCGTCGTCCATGTGGCGAAAGACGACTTCCTTGCCCTCGATGGGCAGGCCCTCCGCATCGGGCATCAGCCGACCAAGTCGAACTCGACCTGAGCGCTCTCGAGGCCCCGTACGAAGGCGTTGGGCATGTCGACCGGTGTCGTGCCCTCGACGAGCCGCCAGCCCGACGTGCGCCGCAGCAGCTCCTCGAAGAACACCTTGATCTCGAGGCGGGCCAGCGAGGCGCCCAGGCAGAAGTGGGTGCCGAACCCGAAGGCGATGTGGTTGTTGGGGTTGCGGGTGACGTCGAAGCGCTCGGGGTCATCGAAGTGGCCCTCGTCGCGGTTGGCCGAGCTGTACATGAGTACGACCTGGTGGCCGGCGGGGATGGTGACACCGTTGACCTCGGCGTCGACCTTGGCCACCCGGCACATGTTGTGGATCGGGGTGATCCAGCGGATCATCTCCTCGACGGCGACGGTCATGTCGGCGCCGGCGCGCAGCTTGGCCATCTCCTCGGGGTGGGCGATCAGTTCGAGGATGATGCGGGCGATCACCGTGCGGGTGGTCTCGGCGCCTCCGTCGAGCAGCAGCAGGCCGTCGGCGATGGCGTCCTCGGTGGACATGGGGCAGCCGTCCACCTCGGCGGTGGTGTAGTGGCTGAACACGTCGTCGGCGGGGCAGGCCTTCTTGGCCTCGAACAGTTCGGCGGCGGCACCGGCGAACTCGATGGCCGAGACCATGCCGACCTCGGTGAAGTAGCGGGGGCCTCCGCCCATGGCGATGGTCGTCTCCGACCAATGCTTCAGCTTCGGCCAGTCGCCCTCTTCGAAGCCGAGGAGCTTGCCGATCATCATGGCCGGCAGGGGAGCGGCCAGATCGTTGACGATCTCGGCCTGCCCACCGTTGGCCACCACCCCGTCGATGAGCCGGTTCACCTTTTCCCGGATGTCGTCCTCCCAGTTGGAGGCGGCCCGAGGGGTGAATCGGCGTGACACCAGGTTGCGGCGCTTGAGATGCAGCGGGTCGTCGAGGCCGATGATGGCGCCGTCGGCCGCAAGGTTGGGGCGGTACCCGCCCTTCTCCTGGTCGGAGTTGATGAAGACGCTCTTGTTCTTCTCGATGTCGACGATGTCGTCGTAGCGGGCGATGCCCCAGAGCTCGTTGACGTCGTCCCAGTAGACGGGTTCGTTGGCCCGCATCCAGGCGTAGGTCGGGTACGGGTCGCCGCCGTAGAGCTCCGGCGCCAGCAGGTCGATCTTCAGTCGTTCCACTACGTGCTCCCAGGGTCGGCGCCGGCCCGGCCGGCGGAGATGGACGCAGCGTACTTCGCCTGATCCGGGCGGTGTCCGCCCCGCCCCGGCCCTTCCCGGCATCGGGCGCGGGCGAGGGCGAGGGCGAGGGCGAGGGTACCGAACCCCGTCTCGCGTCGGCCAGCGTCTAGCGTCGCCGTGTGGAGTTGCCGCTGACCTGCATCGGTTCGCCTACGCGCCGGCAACGGGTCGCCCTGGCCTCGTGTCCGGGTGGGTTCCGTCGATGAGCGCCACCACCCGGGCCCGGCCCGGGCGCCAGCGCAGTGAGGCCGCGGACCAGGCCATCCTCTCGGCCACCCTCGACGTGCTGGCCGAGACGGGGTACGCCGGGTTCACCGTGGCCGCGGTCATCGCCCGCTCCGGGGTCTCGTCGGCCACGCTCTACCGGCGTTGGGCCACCAAGGAGGAGCTGGTCGTCGCCGCTCTGGCCAGCCTTCACCCGGAGCCGGTGGCCATCGACACCGGCTCGTTCGACGGCGACATGGCGGCGCTGATCCAGGCCATGGCCAAGACCATGTCCGTACGGCGCGACGACCTGGCCGGGGTGCTGGCCGGAGAGTTGCGTCGCGACAGCGAGCTGCGGGCCGCGGTCGACGCCAAGTTCCTCGCCCCCCGACTGGCGCTCCTGCGCGAGATCCTCGCTCGCGCCGAAGCCGGCGGTGAGCTCGCCGATACTCCCAGTGTCGACATGGCCTGGAGCCTGGTCAGCGGGCCGATGTACCACCGGGCCTATGTGCGGGGCGAGCCGTTCACGCCGGACTTCCTGCGGTCGGTCACCGCCTTCGTGATCTCCGGTTTCCGGGGGCTTTCCGGGGCCTGAAGCTCCGATCCCGAGCCTGGGCGACAATGGGGGGATGAGCCTTCTCGATGTCGCGGTGACCGACCGGGTCGCCGTCCTCACCCTCAACGACCCTGAACGGCGCAACGTCGTCTCCCACGCGCTCAACGCCGAGCTGGGCGTGGCGATGGACGACCTGGAGGGACGAGGCGACGTCGGCGCGGTCGTGCTCACCGGTGCCGGGTCGGCGTTCTGCGCCGGCGGTGACCTCGACGACCTGGCCAACTGCGCCAGTCCCGAGGACCTCGAGGCCATCTACGCCGGCTTCCTCCGGATCGCCGAGTCGCCCCTGCCGAGCGTGGCCGCCGTGAACGGCCCTGCGGTGGGCGCGGGGATGAACATGGCGCTGGCCTGCGACGTCATCGTGGCCGGCCGGTCGGCCCGGTTCGACACGCGGTTCATGCAGATCGGTATCCATCCCGGTGGTGGTCACACCTGGCGGCTGCGGCGCATCACCGACCATCAGGCGGTGATGGCCATGGTGGTGTTCGGCCAGGTCGTCGACGGCCCCCGGGCCGCCGAGATCGGGCTGGCATGGGAGTGCGTCGACGACGATGCCCTCCTGGCGACGGCCCAGGCCATCGCCGGACGGGCCGCCACCGCGCCGGCCGGACTCGTGCGTCGCACCAAGGCCACGGTGCAGGCGCTGGCGGCCATCGATGCCGGCGATCAGGCCGTGGCCCTCGAGGTCGGACCGCAGTTCGCGTCGATGGGGGAGCCGGCCTTCACCGAGCTGCTGGCCCGCCTCAAGGCCCAGATCTCCACCCAGCCCTAGTTGATCGTCGACCGACCCGCAGAGTCAGGTCGGTCGGCGCAGCATGAGGGCGTTGCGGGTGCAACGCGCCACCAGCTCGTCGCGCTGGTTGAAGCCCCGATGCTCGAACGTCACGATGCCCGCTTCGGGTCGCGAGCCCGACGGCCGGCTGGCCATCACCTCGGTCTCGGCCCAGATGGTGTCGCCGGCAACGACCGGTCGGGGGAACTCGATGGCGTCGAAACCCAGGTTGGCCACGGTCGTGCCGAGCGTCGTCTCGTGCACGGTCATGCCGACGAGGAGGGCGAGCGTGAGCATCGAGTTCACCAGCCGCTCCCCGAACTCGGTGTCGGCGGCGTAGGCCGCGTCGAGGTGCAGGGGTTGCGGGTTCATGGTGAGGCAGCTGAAGAAGGTGTTGTCGGCTTCGGTGAGGGTCCGGGTGACGGCGTGGTCGATGACCATGCCCACGTCGAGGTCTTCGAACCATTTTCCGCTGATGGCACGGCGCACGATGGGTCTCCTGGTGTGAGGGCGGCGGATCAGCGCTGCAGGTCGGGAAGGGCGACGATGGCGTCGATGGCTTCGGGGTTGGCGAGGGCGGCGGCGTTGCGCACCGGGCGACCGTTCACGGCGTCGGCGACGGCCAGCTCCACCAGCTTGTTGCTGCGGGTCCGGGGGAGGTCGTCGACCTGGGCCAGGACGGCGGGCACGTGGCGGGGGGTGCACGCGTCGCGTATCCGGGAACGCAACTCGCGGCGGAGGGTGTCGTCGAGGCGGGTGTCGTCGCGGAGGCGCACGAGCAGCACGATGCGCACGTCGGCGCCCCACTCCTGGGCGAACACCAGCGCTTCGAGCACTTCGGACACCCCTTCGACGGCCCGATAGATTTCGGCGGTGCCTATGCGCACCCCGCCCGGGTTGAGGGTGGTGTCGCTGCGTCCGTGCACCACCAGCCCGCCGTGGTCGGTCCACGACACGAAGTCGCCGTGGGTCCAGATGCCGGGGAAGGCCGCGAAGTAGGCCTGCACGAATCGTGGACCGGGCCAGGTCGGGTCGGGGAAGCCGTCGGTTCCGTCGGCCCAGAACCCGAGGGGCATCGACGGGAAGGGCCGGGTGCAGACCAGCTCCCCGGCCCCGCCCGGTCGGGGGGCCAGCGACCGGCCGTCGGCGTCGAACGCGTCGACGGCCATACCGAGGCCAGGGCCCTGGATCTCCCCGGCGTACACGGGCAGGGTGGGATCGCCGAGGGCGAAACACCCGAGCAGGTCGGTGCCTCCGGAGATCGACGCCACATGCACGTCGGGTTTCACTGCGTCGTAGACGAAGCGGAAGCTCTCGGGCGAGAGGGGAGAGCCGGTGGAGCAGATGGTTCGCAGCGAGCCGAGATCGTGGGTGTCGACCGGCCGGTGGTCGTCCTTGCGCAGGGCGTCGAGGAACTTGGCCGAGACTCCGAGCAGGTTCACCGCCTCGGCGTCGACCAGGTCGAAGAGGGCGTCGGGGGAGGGGTGGAACGGTGAGCCGTCGAAGCACAGCACCGTGACGCCGGAGGCCAGGCCGCTGATGAGCCAGTTCCACATCATCCAGCCGGTGGTCGTGAAGTAGAGCATCCGGTCGTCGGCGCGCAGGTCGCAGTGCAACTGGTGCTCTTTGGCGTGCTGGAGCAGTACCCCGCCGCTGCGGTGCACGATGCACTTGGGGACCCCAGTGGTGCCCGACGAGTACGCGACGTACCAGGGGTGGTCGAACCCGAAGCGTTCAGGGCCCACCGCTGACCGGGCGCCGCGGGCCACGAACTCGGCCCAGGGCTCGGCGTCGAGGTCGGGAACCTGGGTGTCGCCCGACACCACGATGGTGGCGCGCAGGGTGGGGAGGCCGGCCTGCACCGCCCGCAGCCGGTCGAGGCAGTCGAACCACTTCCCGCCGTACCAGTAGCCGTCGGTGGCCACCAGCACGACCGGTTCGATCTGCCCGAAGCGGTCGATCACCCCTTGGGCGCCGAAATCCGGCGAGCACGACGAGAACACGGCGCCGATCGAGGCGGCGCCGAGCATGGCTTCGACCGCCTCGATGCCGTTGGGGAGCCAGGCCACCACCCGGTCCTCGGTGCCGACCCCCAGCGCCCGCAGCGCTCCGGCCACCGCGGCGGCGTTGCCCCGCAGTTCGTCCCAGCTCCGGGTGGTCCGCCGGCCGGTCTCGTCCACGGCGATCAGCGCCGGGGACGGGCTCGATCGGGCCAGCAGATTCTCCACCACGCTGAGGCGCGCCTCGGGGAAGAAGCGGGTGGCCGAGAACCGGTCGGACCGAACCACGGCCGGCCCGGAGCGGTCGCCCACCAGGCCGCAGTCGTCCCAGACGAGCGACCAGAACGCAGCCGGATCATCGACCGACCATCGGTGCAGCGACCGTGAGTCGGCGAACTTTCTTCCCGCGGCTTCTTCGGCGGCCCGTCGGAACACGGCCATCCGACTGGCCTCCACCCGGTCCGCCGGTGGCGTCCAGAGGGGCGCGTCGGTCATGGTGCGGCCTCGCCGGCCTGGGCTCTCGCCCACGCGTAGTCGGCCTTGCCCGCCGGGCTGCGCTGCACCCGGTCACGGAAGACGATCAGCTTCGGCAGCTTGAAGCGGGCCAGCGACTCGCCGGCGGTGGCGCAGAGCTCTTCGGGTGTCGCCGCGGCACCGGCACGGAGGGCCACGATGGCCACCACCTCGTTGCCCCAGCGCACCGAGGGCCGTCCGCACACCACCACGTCGTGCACCGCGTGATGGCGCAGGAGGGCCTGCTCGACCTCCTCGGCGAACACCTTCTCGCCCCCGGTGTTGATCGTCACTGCGTCGCGTCCCAGCAACTCCACCGACCCGTCGGGGTGGAAGCGGCCCCGATCGCCGGCCACGGCGAAGCGGATGCCGTCTATCAGCGGGAAGGTGCGGGCCGTGCGCTCGGCATCGCCCAGGTAGCCGAGCGGGATCCGCCCCGTCGTCGCCAGCCATCCCACCGAGTCGTCGTCGGGATCGAGCACGGCGTCGAGGTCGGCCGAGAGTACGCGTCCGAACGGGCCCAGGCGGAACGTGCTGCCCTCGAGCGACTCCCGGTCGGTCATGTGATGGCCGATGGGCCCGGCCTCCGAGGAACCGAGCCCGTCGACGATCGACAGGCCGGGTATCCGGTCGAGCAGGCGCTGCTTGGCGTCGACGCTGAGGGTGGCGCCGCCGTTGTTGAGGATGCGCAGGCTCGACACGTCGTAGGAGTGGCGGTCCAGTTCGTCGAGCAGCGGCCGGGCGAACGAGTCGCCCACGACCTGGAGGAACGTCACCCTTTCGCGCTCGACGGTGGTCCACACCGCGGCCGGGTCGAGCGACCCCACGCCAGGAGTGAGGACCATGGTGTTGCCGTGGGTGAGGGTGGTGAGGGCGGTCCATTGGGCGGCGCCGTGCATGAAGGGGGCCGTGGCCAGGTTGCGCTTGGAGCCGCGTTCGACGGCCTCGGTCACGAGATCAGCGGTCGAGGCGAACTCAGTGCGCGTGCGGGTGCTCATCCCCCCCAACGCGGCGACGTAGAGGTCGGCCTGCCGCCACAGCACCCCCTTGGGCGTACCGGTGGTGCCGCCGGTGCACAACACGTAGAGATCGTCGGGGTGGGTCGACAGCGGGGGGGCGGTGGTCGGTCGGGCCGCCAAGGCCACGTCGTACCAGAGCGCACCGGTGGCCAGGTCGTGGTCGGAGTCGTCGGCGACCTGGACGAGCAGTGCGAGGTGCTCGAGTCGGGGGGCGATGCGGTCGATGACCGGGGCGAACCGCGAATGGAACACGACGGCCCGGGCCCGTTGTTCGCCGAGGAGAGCCACCAGTTCGTCGTCGACGTAGCGGTAGTTCACGTTGAACGGTGCCGTGCGGGCCGCGAAGGCCCCGACGTTGGCCTCGAGGAACTCGATCCCGTTGTGCAGGTAGAGGGCCACGTGGTCCTGCCCCGATTCGTGGGCGGCCAGCGTCGACCGTTCGGCGTGGAGGCCGAGGCCGTGGTCGTGCAGGAGTCGGGCGAACTGGTTGGCCCGACCCACGAACTCCGCGTAGGTGCGGCGCTGGCCGCCGTGCACCACGGCCTCTCGATCGGGCACGGCCTCGGCCACCGCCCCGATCACCGACGACAGGTCGAACTCCACGGGTTCTCAGCCCCTTGCCGATGCGTCGACGGGGCCGTCGTCGACGGGGCCGTCATCGACGGCGTCGGCCCCCACGGGGTCGGGGTGCACGGGGTCGGGGTCGACCACCAGCACCGCCTCGCCGAGAGCGACGGCGCGGCCGGAGGGCCCGAACACCTCGGCCACCACCCCGTCGTGGGGAGCGCGAAGGGTGAACTCCATCTTCATGGCCTCCACCAGGGCCAGCGCCTGCCCGACGACGACCGGGTCGCCCACCGCCACCAGCAGCGCCGTCAGCGTGCCCGGCATCGGCGCCACCACCGGTCCGCGGTGCACGGTCGTTCGGGTGCCCGGGCCGGACTCCCACGGTTCGGCCACCCTGGTGACCCAGACCCGACCACCCGAGCTCCACCACCAGTCGCCATCGGCATCGACGGCGGACCGCAGGGTGTGGGGCTGGCCGTCGACGGTGACGGCGAACTCAGCGTCATCCGTCGGCGCCACCTCGCCGGCGGCCACCGGTGTGCCGTCGATCGTCATCGACCAACCCGTGGTCGTGTGCCGGCTCACGACAGTCACCGGGGCGTGGCCCCGCGCCGCCACGGTGCAGACCATGGCTCGTGGTCCGCCTTGGGCCCACCCCGTGCGCAGCTCCCACGGATCGGTCGACGTCGTCGGGGCCCGCAGACGGCCGAGCGTGGCCGCCACCACGGCCGGGAGAGAGAGTTCTGACTCGGCGGGCACGAGGGAGCCCAGGGTGCGCTCCACCAGCCCGGTGTCGAGCCGGCCGGCCCGCACGTCGGGGAGGGCGAGCAGGTCGCGGAGGAATCCGATGTTGGTGGTCACCCCGAGCACCGAGGTGTCGGCCAGAGCGGCGTCGAGGCGCTCCAGCGCCTGGGCCCGGTCGGCCCCGTGGGCCACCACCTTGGCGAGCATGGGGTCGTAGTCGGACCCGACCACGGTTCCCGTCGCCAGCGCCGAGTCGACCCGCACCCCCACCTGACCGTCGGGTTCGACGACGGCCAGCACCGTCCCGCCGGTGGGGAGGAACCCGGTACTCGGGTCCTCGGCGTAGATCCGGGCCTCCACCGCGTGGCCTCGCGGAACCAGGTCGGACTGGGTGAACCAGAGCGCCTCACCGTCGGCCACCCGCAGCTGCGCCTCCACCAGGTCGATGCCGTAGATCATCTCGGTCACCGGGTGCTCGACCTGGAGCCGGGTGTTCATCTCCATGAAGAAGAAGTCGTCGGGTCGCTCCGACGACACCACGAACTCGACGGTGCCGGCGCCCACGTAGCCGCACGACCGGGCCACGGCCACCGCGGCGTCGCCCATGGCGGCGCGGGTCGACGGGTCGAGGGCGGGTGACGGTGCCTCCTCGACGATCTTCTGGTGCCGTCGCTGCAGGCTGCACTCTCGTTCGCCGAGGTGGACCACCCGTCCGTCGCCGTCGGCCATCACCTGGATCTCGATGTGGCGGGGGGAGTCGACGAAGCGTTCGACGAGCAGGGTGTCGTCGCCGAACGCGGCCCGCGCCTCGCGCCGCGCCGCGCCGATGGCCTCGGCCAGCTCGGGGGCTGCGGTCACGACTCGCATCCCCTTGCCCCCGCCGCCGGCCGACGGCTTGAGCAGCACCGGGAACCCCAGCTCGGTGGCGAACCGCGCCAGTTGGTCGTCGTCGAGGCCGTGGCCCTCGCTGCCGGGAACCACGGCCACGCCGGCCGCAGCCACGACGGCCTTGGCCCGCACCTTGTCTCCCATGGTGGCGATGACGTCGGCCGGTGGTCCGACGAACACCAGGCCGGCGTCGGTGCAGGCCGAGGCGAACGCGGCGTTCTCGGCCAGGAAGCCGTAGCCGGGGTGAACGGCCTGGGCCCCGGAGGCCACGGCGGCCTCGATCACCCGGTCGATCGACAGGTAGCTCTGCGCCGGTTCCGCCGGCCCGAGACGGGCGCTGATGTCGGCCCCCCGGACGTGCACGGCGTCGGCGTCGGCATCGGAGAAAACGGCGACCGACTCGATACTGAGCCTTCGCAGGGTGCGGGTGATGCGCACCGCGATCTCGCCCCGGTTGGCGATGAGGACCCGGTCGAACACCGCCGCTACATCCGGAAGACGCCGTAGCCGGCCGGGCCGAGCGGGGCCGCACCCGCGGCGGTGAGGGCCAACGCCAACACCATCCGGGTGTCGCCCGGCTCGATGATGGCGTCGTCCCACAGCCGGGCCGTCGAGTAGTAGGCGCTGCCCTGGGCGTCGTACTGGTCGCGGATCGGGGCGCGGAAGGCTTCCTCCGCGTCGACCGGCCACTCTTCGCCCCGCGCCTCGAGCTGGTCGCGACGCACGGTGGCCAGCACGGCTGCGGCCTGGTCGCCACCCATCACCGAGATGCGGGCGTTGGGCCACATCCACAGGAAGCGGGGTGAGTAGGCCCGACCGCACATGCTGTAGTTGCCGGCGCCGAACGAACCGCCCACGACCACCGTGAGCTTCGGGACCCGGGTGCAGGCGACGGCGTTGACCATCTTGGCGCCGTGCTTGGCGATGCCCCCGGCCTCGTAGTCGCGTCCCACCATGAAGCCGGTGATGTTCTGGAGGAACACCAGGGGGATGCCGCGCTGATCGCAGAGCTCGACGAAGTGCGCACCTTTCGTGGCCGACTCGCCGAACAGGACTCCGTTGTTGGCCACGATGCCGACGGGGTGGCCCCAGATGTGGGCGAAGCCGGTGAGCAGCGTGGTGCCGTACTCGGCCTTGAACTCCGCGAGCCGGCTGTCATCGACCAGGCGGGCCACGATCTCGCGGGCGTCGTAGGGCTCGCGCGGATCCGATGGCACCACCCCGTGGAGCTGCCCGGGGTCGACGGCGGGTTCGCTCGGGTCGACCCGGGCCCAGGGTGGGTCGGGGGTGGGCGGCAGGGTCGACACGATCTGGCGGAGGATCCGCAGCGCGTCGCGGTCGTCCTCGGCCAGGTGGTCGGCCACCCCGGAGACACGGGCGTGCAGCTCTCCGCCGCCCAGTTCCTCGGCGGTGACGATCTCACCCGTCGCCGCCTTCACGAGCGGCGGGCCACCCAGGAAGATGGTCCCCTGATCGCGCACGATCACCGTCTCGTCGCTCATCGCCGGCACGTAGGCGCCGCCGGCGGTGCACGAACCCATCACCGCGGCGATCTGGGCGATGCCGGCCTTCGACAAATTGGCCTGGTTGAAGAAGATGCGGCCGAAATGGTCGCGGTCGGGGAAGACCTCGTCCTGTGCAGGGAGGAACGCCCCGCCCGAGTCGACCAGATAGATGCATGGCAAACGGTTCTCGGCGGCAATCTCCTGGGCCCGCAGGTGCTTCTTCACGGTCATGGGGTAGTAGGTGCCGCCCTTGACGGTGGCGTCGTTGGCCACCACGACGCACAGCCGTCCGGCCACCCGACCCACGCCGGTGATGATGCCGGCCGCAGGAGCTTCGTCGTCGTACAGCCCGTTGGCGGCCAGGGGCGACAGCTCGAGGAACGGTGAGCCGGGGTCGAGCAGTCCGTCGACGCGGTCGCGCGGCAACAGCTTGCCCCGCTCGACGTGGCGGACCCGCGAGGTCTCGGGTCCACCCGCCCGGGTCTCAGCGGTGCGGCGCCGGAGATCGGCGACGGCGTCGTCGAGGGCGGCCCGGTTCCGCTCGTAGCGCGACGAACCGGGTTCGCAGGCCGTCGTGAGCCGAGGGCCCGCCGCGGCGGCACCGGTCATGGCATCAGCCGGTGGTGAGGCCGAGGTCGCTGGACAGGATGGCGCCGTGGATGTTGCGGCCCTCGTCCGACGCGACGAGAGCGAACAGCACGGCGATGTCGTCCGGGGCGCCCATGCCCCGGAACCCCATGTACCGCTTGACGAGGTCGAAGTCGACGTCGTCGGGCATCTCGTAGCCGTGGGTGAGGTTCGACTCGATGCCACCGGGGGCGATGGCATTGACGCGCAGCTTGGTCTTGGCGAACTCCATGGCCAGCGCTCGGGTGAGCTGGACAACGGCTCCCTTGGTCATGCAGTACACCACCGTGTAGGCACCGCCCATCAGGCCCGCGTTCGATGCGATGTTGACGATGTTGCCGTCGGTCTCGAGCAGGTGGGGGATGGCGGCCTGGCTCATGAAGAAGGGGCCGTCGGTGTTCACGCCGAACATCCGCCGATAGCCCTCCTCGCTGACGTCGGCCACGTGCTCGCCCTTGGCGATTCCGGCCACGTTGCCGAGGATGTCGAGGCGGCCCATGGTCTCGACGGTGGCGACCACCGACTCTCGACACTGCTCGGGCCTGCTGACGTCGACGATCCGGGTCTCGATGCCGCCCGCTCCGCTCGCTTTGACCAGTTCCACGGTGCCGGCGAGTCCGGCCTCGCTGATGTCGAGCGCCATGACCCTGGCGCCCTCGGTGGCCAGGCGCACGGTGACGGCTCGGCCGATGCCGGACCCTGCGCCGGTGATCAGCGCCACCTTCCCCTCGAAGCGCTGCTGTCCTTCGCCGGCCATCTGTCCCCCTGTTGCGTGTCTGATCCGGGCACGCCCGGCCGTGGGGACTGTAGGCCGACCGGGCGAGTTCGGTCGCCGGATCATCCGGATGCCGGGGACTCGACGCCCAGCGGTACTGTGCCGTCGGTTCGCAGCAGAATCGAGGGGGACATGGAGATCAAGGCCGGACAACGGTTGGCGTGCCCGACGGGCGCGACGGAGATCGTGGTGGTGCGCCCACCCAGTAGCGAAGTCGAACTGACCTGCGCGGGGGCGGCGGTGGTCGACCCCGGAACCGACCGCACCGACACCGCGGTGGCGAGTGAGGACGACATGGTGCTGGTGGGCAAGCGCTACACGGACGAGGAGTCGGGGCTCGAGGTGCTCTGCTCCAAGCCGGGTCCGGGCCCGCTGGCCGCCGACGGGCGCCTGTTGACGATCAAGGGCGCCAAGCCCCTGCCGTCGTCGGATTGAGGGCGCCGTGAACCTCGGGCTCCTCCTCGAGATGGTCGCTTCGAGCTTCCCCGACCGACCCGCGGTGGCCGGAGGAGACGTCGCGCTCACCTACGACCAACTGCACCGCCGGGCGCAGGCGTGCGCCGAGCGGCTGGTGCAGGGGGGCTTCGACTCCCTCGTCTACTGCGGCCCGAACGACGTCACCTTCCCGATCGCCCTCTTCGGGGCCGCGGCCGCGGGCGTGGAGTTCATACCGCTCAACTACCGCCTGGCCGATGAGCAACTCCACCCGCTCGTCGAGGCTCACCCCGGTGCGCTCGTCGTGGCTGCCTCGCCACCGGTGCCGGGGGCCGACCCGGAGCGGACGATCGACCGGCGCGAGTTGCTGGCCGAGCCCGAGCCGACGTCCGCCGAGGAGATCGAGCTCCCCCCGTTCGTCGATCCCGAGGACGTGGCCGTGGTGCTCTACACGTCGGGGACGTCGGGGAGGCCGAAGGCGGCGTGGCTGCGCCATCGGCACCTCACCGCCTACGTGCTGGGCACGGTCGAGTTCGCCAACGCCGACGACGACCAGGCCGCTCTCGTCACCGTCCCGCCGTACCACATCGCCGGCCTGGCCAACCTGCTGTCCAACGTCTACGCCGCCCGCCGGATCGTCTACCTGGATGCCTTCGAGGCCGAGGTCTGGCTCGACACCGCCCGCTCCCAGGCGGTCACCCAAGCCATGGTGGTGCCCACGATGCTGGCGCGGGTCGTGGCCCATCTCGATGGTGAACCGGCAGACCTCCCTGCCCTCCGGACCCTGTCGTACGGAGGGTCACGGATGCCGCTCCCCGTGCTCGAGCGGGCCCTCGAGCTCTTCGGGGACACCGGGTTCGTGAACGCCTACGGCCTCACCGAGACGTCGTCGACCATCGCCCTGCTCGGCCCCGACGACCACGCCGCCGCCCGCGCCGGTGATCCCGTGGCCCGCCAGCGCCTCGGCTCGGTGGGCAAGCTCCTCCCGGGTATCGAGGTCGAGGTGCGCGGACCCGACGACGAGATGCTGGCCCCGAGCGAGCCCGGTCTGATCTTCTTGCGCGGCGAGCAGGTCTCGGGCGAGTACGCCGGAGGCAGCGTGCTCGACGAGCAGGGCTGGTTCCCCACGAAGGATCGGGGGTGGGTCGACGCCGACGGCTATCTCTTCATCGAGGGCCGGGCCGACGACACCATCATCCGGGGTGGCGAGAACATCGCCCCGGCCGAGATCGAGGACGTCCTGGCCCGCCATCCGGCGGTGGCCGATGTCGTCGTGGTCGGCGTGCCCGACGACGAGTGGGGCCAGCGCATCGCCGCGGTCGTGGTGCTGGCTCCGGGCGTTGCGACCACCGCCGAGGAACTGCAGGACTACACCCGCCAGCACCTTCGAGGCTCGAAGACCCCGGACCTGGTGGTGTTCCGCGCCGAGCTGCCCCGCACGCCCACCGGCAAGCTGCTGCGTCGCGAGGTCCTCGCCGACCTGGCTGGTTGAGCGAGCGGTGACAGGCCTCGACGCCGCGGTGCGCCTCGCCGACGAGGCCCTCGCGCACCTGGCCGACGCGGCGGCACGGGTGCCTGGTGCTCGGGTTCCCGGCCCACGGGGCGGCTTCGGTCTGCTCGGTGAACGAGGCGAGGTGGTGGGGAAGGAGCGGTGGACCGACCGGTCGTGCCGCCTGCTGCGCACGGCCGACGGCTGGATCGCCGTCAACCTGGCCCGCGCCGACGATCTCGATCTGCTGCCGGCCTGGCTGGACCTCGAGGTCGGGGTACAGGAGTCGGTCTGGGATCGCGTGGCCGACGCCGTCGCCGGTCGCGACGCCATCGCCGTGGTGGAGCAGGGCCAGCTCCTCGGGATGGCCGTGGCCTGCGTTCCCGACCCCGGGGAGGTCGCCGAAGGTGATGCCCAGTTGATGAGCCGGCAAATGGTCTCGCCCGGTGACTCTCACGTGAGGACCGTCGTCCGACCACCGGCAGTCACGCCACCTGCCGCTACGGCGTTCGTCGTCGACCTGTCGTCGCTCTGGGCCGGCCCCCTGTGCGGGCGGCTCCTGGCCGAGCTGGGCCTGCACGTGGTCAAGGTGGAGTCGACGACCCGCCCCGACGGAACGCGTCTCGGATCCCCGGAGTTCTTCGGCCGGCTCAACGGGGACAAGGGTCACCTGGGGCTGCCGCTGGCCACCGCGGCGGGCCGGGCCGAGCTGCGCCGGCTCGTGTCGCGCGCCGACATCGTCATCGAGGGCTCACGACCTCGTGCCCTCGCGCAGATGGGCATCGACCCCGCGGCGGTGGTCCGGGCTCGACCGGGTGTCACCTGGGTGTCGATCACGGCCTACGGTCGCACCGGGCCGTGGTGCCAGCGGGTGGGGTTCGGCGACGATGCCGCCGCCGCCGGCGGGCTGGTCGACCGCAAGGCCGACGGTGCCCCCGCCCTCGTGGGGGACGCCATCGCCGATCCGTTGGCTGGGATCGTCGCCGCCGCCGCCGCGGCGCGAGCGCACGCCGACGGTGGTGGAGTGGTGCTCGACGTGGCCCTGCGGGAGGTGGCCCGCGTGGCTGCCCTCCGAGCCGAGGCCGCCACCGCAGCCGGTGCGGCGTGACGTCGCTCGTCGTCGTCGATGCCGAGATCGACGATCGGCCGGGTCGGGCCGTGCGCATCGAGGGAGAGCGCATCGTGGCGGTGGGGGCCACGGCCGAGATCGACCGGACCGGGGCCGAGGTGCTCGACGCCCGAGGCGGCGCGGTGCTCCCGGGTCTGCACGACCACCATCTGCACCTGCTCGGGCTCGCCGCCCGGCTCGAATCGGTTGATCTCGGTGCCGCCGCCGACGCCTCGGCGGCCGACGCCCTGCTGCGGGCCGCAGTGGCAACGATGGGCGCGCCTCTCGAGGGTGCCGGGTGGGTGAGGGCGGCCGGGTACGACGAGCACCGCCACGGGCCCCTCGACCGGGCCCGCCTCGACGCCCTCACGGGGGCGCGGCCGCTGCGGGTCCAGCACCGAACCGGCCTGTCGTGGATAGTGTCGACTGCCGGCCTGGAGGCCCTCGGGCTCGATGTCGGCCCGGGCCCCGCCGCCCCGCGGCACGATCCTGTCCCGGACGAACGATCCGGTCAGGCCCCGGGCGCGGCCGGCGCGGCGGTGGAGCGCACCGCCGACGGCACCGCCACCGGGCGCCTACACCGCCTCGACGGGTGGCTGGGCACGCGGGTGGGCCGGGCCGCCCCCGCCCTGGCGCCGGTCGGGGCCTTGCTGGCCTCGTTCGGGATCACCGGCGTCACCGACACCACCCCCTGGCTCGACGACGGGCGGCTGGCCCTGCTGCGTGACGCGGCGGTGTCGGGTGCACTCCCGCAACGGCTCACCATCCTCGGTCGGGCCGAGGCCGCCGATCTCGGCGACTGGGCGGTACTCGGCCCGGTGAAGTTGGTGGCCGACGAGCACGTAGGGCTCGATGTGGAGCGCATGGCCGCCGCGGTCGGCGAGGCCCACGACAACGGTCGCGCCGCCGCCATCCATTGCGCCACCCGGGCCGAGTGCGTGGCCGCGGTCACCGCGCTCGTCGTCGCCGGGCCGATGGCCGGAGACCGTCTCGAGCACGCCTTCGTGCTGCCGCGCGACTTCGACCCGATGCTGGCCGAGGCCGGCGTCACCGTCGTGGCCCAGCCGGCGTTGATCCACGAGCGGGGCGATCATCATCTGGCCTCGGTCGAACCGGACGACCTCGTCGACCTCTATCGGTTGGCATCGTTGCGGGCGGCCGGGGTGAGGCTGGCCTTCGGCAGCGATGCCCCGGTCACCCACCCCGATCCCTGGGTGGCCATCGTCTCGGCTCGCGACCGCACCACCCGCTCCGGCCGTGTCGTAGGCCCCGACGAGGCCCTCGACACCGGCGACGCCCTCGCCGCCTACCTGGGGGCTCCCCACGACCCCGGTGGTCCGCCTCGCCGTGTCGTCCCCGGCGAGGCGGCGGATCTCTGTGTGCTGGCTGTTCCGTGTGCGGAAGCGCTGGCGTCGCCATCGGCGGCATCGGTGCGAGCGACGCTGATCCGGGGGACGGTGGTGCATGGCTGAGCCCCTCGTCCTCTGTGCCACCGAGGCCGCCGCCCTGGTGGCCCCGGCCGCGGGTGGCGACGGCCTCGGGCCGCTGGTGGGTCACCCTGTACTCGCCGTGCGCCTCGACGATCTCGACGCCGCCCGCACGGTCGCGACCGCCGTGGCCGCCGTGCCGGCGGTCGTCGTCGGTGTGGTCCCGGCGGGCCTCGGTCCCTCGCTTCCCTCCGGACTCGACGGGTTCGACGTGCTGGTCGGTGCCGAGGAGAGCTCCGACCCGGCGGTGATCGCCGGTTCGGATCCGCTCGACCTCGTCGACCTGCTCGCGAGTTCGGTCGAGGCCTCCCCGGCGGCGGCGGTGGCGCTGGTCCAACTCCTGCGGGTCGGCCTCTCGCTCACCCCGACAGCGGCGGTGCTGGCCGAGTCATGGGTGTACGGCCTGCTCCAGTCCGGGCCCGCTCATCGTTCGTGGCTCGAGGTCAGCGACCGGCCTTCCCCTCGACCGCGGGACGGTCCCTCCGTGGACGTGAGCCGACACGGGGATCGGATCGATGTCGTGCTGTCGCGCCCCGAGGTCCGCAACGCAGTCGACGTGGCTCTTCGCGACGACCTTCATGCCGCCCTCACGGTGGCCCTCGCCGACCCCGTTGCCGAGGTCCACCTGCACGGAGCCGGCCCGTCGTTCTGCAGCGGCGGCGACCTCGGCTCGTTCGGGACGACGCCCGACCCGGTCACCGCCCACCTGGTGCGGTCGACCCGCTCGCCGGCGCTGTTGCTGGCAACGTTGGGGGACCGCCTCGTCGCCCACGTCCACGGTGCCGCGTTCGGAGCGGGCGCGGAGTGGGCGGCGTTCGCGCACCGGGTGATCGCCCGCACCGACGCCACCTTCCGGCTACCGGAGCTGGGTATGGGTCTGGTGCCCGGCGCCGGGGGCACGGCCTCGTTGCCTCGCCGGATCGGTCGCCACCGCACCGCCTGGATGGCGCTCACCGGGGCCACGGTGGACGCCACCACCGCGGCGCGATGGGGCCTGGTCGACGAGATCGTCGACGACGTGGACTTCACCCGAGGGGGCCCCGCCGCCTGACCGTGGCTCAGGCCGGACGGCGGTGCACCGAGACCGCGTAGTCGGGGTCGGCACCCAACGGCGCCCCGTCCCAGCTGGCGTAGCGGGCCTCGAGCACCAGTCCCGAGGCGGTGCACCATCCGTCGTACGCGGCGAGAGAAGGCCATCCCGCCTGAAGCTGGGCCCCCGACACCAGTCGTGCACCCCGCGCCAGGTGGCGCGCGCAGGCGGCGACGGCAGCCGGCCGATCGTCGGCGGCGATGAACCCCATCACGTTTCCGGCCGCCACGACCACGTCGAAGGGGGGCCCGTCGAGGGCGAGGGCGGAGAGGTCGGCGAGCACCCAGTGGAGTTCGGGGGCCTTGGCGCGGGCCCGGTCGAGCAGGTCGGGGTCGAGGTCGACGCCCACCACCTCGATGCCCCGCCGGGCCAGTTCCACGGCTACTCGCCCGGTACCGCAGCCGGCGTCGAGGACGCGTGTCGGATCGAGTTGCATCACCATCGCCACCTCGCCGTGGGGGTCCTGACCCTCGGCCGCCATGCGGACCCAACGCCCGTCGTAGCCGTCGAGGTCGACCTGGTCGCGCCACTTCGCCCATTCGTCGCTCGCCATCCCGCCATCATCGGCCACCCTGGGCGTCGGTGCCGAGCCCGCCACCGTCGCGGCCGAGAGGGCCATCGGACGGGTCGGGCCATCGGGGCCCGCCCACGCCGTACGATCGTCGCGATGGAGACCGCGGGATCCGATGTCGTCGTCACCACGACCCGTCGGCGGGCCGATGGTGGCCCCAGCGCCCGTGCCCTGCTGGTCGGGATCCTCGGCCAGTACGTGCTGCCCCGGGGCGAGGAGGTGTGGACCTCGACGCTGGTGGCGGCGCTCGATGCGCTGGGCGTGGAGGAGCGAGCTGCCCGCCAGGCGGTCAATCGCACGGCCGCCGACGGATGGTTGGTCGGCGAATCGGTTGGGCGGTACACGCGGTGGTCGCTGTCGCCCGCAGGCCGACGTCTCCTGCGCTCGGCTCGCGAGCGCCTGGGGCGGTCGCTCCTACCTGACCGCGTGTGGGACGGTCGCTTCCTTCTGGTCAGCTTCACTGGAGCAGCCCCCGAACGGCACTCTCGTGATCGGCTGGCGGCCGGACTCGACTTCGAGGGTTTCGGCTCGCTCGGATCAGGCCTGTGGGTGGCGGCCGATCAGCGGGCCGAGAGCGGGGCCCGGGTCGTGCTCGACGAGCTGGGCCTTCTCGAACGGGCGGTCTTCTTCGCTGCGACCCCCACCGAGACGTCGGCCCGCCCGGCCGAGGTGGTGGCGCAAGCCTGGGACCTCGACGGCGCCGCCGCCGCCCACGAGCGATTCCTCGCCGACTTCGCCGACGCCCGTCCCGGCGGCGACCGTGAGGCCTTCGCCCTGCGCACCCGGCTGGCCCACGAATGGCGGCACCTGCTCAGCATCGACCCGGCCCTCCCCGCCGAACTCCTGCCTCTCGACTGGGCCGGGGCCCGGGCCAAGGCCCGGTTCACCGAGCTCCAGGCCCGGTGGGCCCCCGCCTCCGAGACGTACTACACAACCCTGTCGGAACAGCCGGTTACGTAGTAGATTGGAATCCATGACCGAGCTCGGATACGCAGCCTTCGACGCCGACAACCACTACTACGAGGCCCTCGACGCCTTCACCCGCCATCTCGATCCCAGCACCGGCCCCCGCACCATCCAGTGGTGTGAGATCAACGGGCGCAAGTACCACGTGATCGCCGGCCAGGTGTGTCGGGCGGTGGTCAACCCGACCTTCGATCCGGTGTCGCCCCCCGGCATCCTGAAGGACTACTTCCGGGGCAACCCGAGCGGCGAGTCACCCCTCGAGCTCATGAAGCAGCGTGAGCCCATCCGCCCCGCCTACCGCGACCGCGACGCTCGCATCGCCACCCTCGACGAGCACGGCCTCCAGAAGGTGTGGCTGTTCCCGACCCTCGGCATGATCTACGAGGAGCTCCTCAAGCACGATCCCGTGGCCGTGCAGATGGTCTTCACCGCGTTCAACCGGTGGCTCGAAGAGGACTGGGGCTTCGCCTACCAGGACCGCATCTTCGCCGCCCCGTACTTCTCGCTCGTCGACCTCGACTGGGCCGTGAACGAGCTCGAGTGGGCCCTCGACAAGGGAGCACGCACCATCGTGATGCGCCCCGCCGCTCCCACCACCGAGAACGGCCCCAAGTCGCCCGCCGACCCCATGTTCGACCCGTTCTGGGCCCGGGTGAACGAGGCCGGCATCACCGTCGTCGCCCACGCCGGCGACAGCGGCTACGGCTCCAACGGCTTCGCCGAGGACACCGGTTTCTCGGCCAACTTCAACAGCGGCAACCGGCCTCAGCCCATCAAGATGGCCACGATGTTCGACCGGCCCATCGAGGACTTCCTCGCCTCCCTGGTCTGCGACAAGCTCTTCGAGCGGTTCCCGAACGTGCGGGTGGCGTCGGTCGAGAACGGCTCGGGGTTCCTGCGCGGCCTGCTCAAGAAGCTCGACGTCACCCACGCCAAGATGCCGGGCTGGTTCCCCGAGCTGCCGTCGCAGACCTTCCGCCAGCACGTGTCGATCAACCCGTTCTGGGAGGACGACGTGCACGAGCTGGTCGAGATGATGGGCGCCGATCGCATCATCTTCGGTTCCGACTGGCCCCACATCGAGGGCATGCCCGAGCCGCTCGACTACGTCGACGAGCTCAAGAACTTCTCGCCCGAGGTCCAGCGCCTCATCATGCATGACAACACCGACGCCCTCAACGAGCGCCGTTCCGCCTGATCTCCGGCCCGGTCACCCCGGGTAGAGGCGCACCTCCGTGGCCTTGGCCACGGCCCACACCTCGTCGCCGGGTCGCAGGTCGAGATCGGCGAGCGCGGCGGTCGTGATCTCGGCGGTGAGGGCCAAGGGGCCGCCCAGCACGACGCGGCTGCGGTCCGCTCGCGAGTCCACGGTGACGACCGTGGTGGCCCAGCAGTTGCGCGGGCTGCCGTGGGGCATCTCGCGGTAGATCGCCACGGCCCGAGGATGCACGGCGGCCAGGCCGGGCCTCGGCTCGCCCGTGGTCACGGCGTCGTCGGTTCGGGTCCCGTGCACGTCGGCGCCGGCCGGGGTGGTGAGCACCTCGCCGCGCAGCCGCCCCTCGACCAGGTTCACCCCGACGAGATCGGCCACGTAGGCCGTGCGCGGGTGGGCCCCGAGATCGGCGAGGGTTCCGTACTGCACGATCCGTCCCGCCTCCATCACCACGACCCGGTCGGCCAGGACGTGGGCGTCGACGGGATCGTGGGTCACCACCAGGGCGGGGAGGCCCGTGTCCACGAGGTGCTGTCGCAACTCCCGACGGATGTCGAGGCGGGTGCGGACGTCGAGGGCGGCCAACGGTTCGTCGAGCAGCAGGGCGCGCGGGTCGGCGGCGAGGGCCCGGGCCAGGGCCACGCGCT
This sequence comes from Acidimicrobiales bacterium, assembly GCA_041688815.1. GTDB lineage: Bacteria > Actinomycetota > Acidimicrobiia > Acidimicrobiales > Acidimicrobilacustridaceae > Rhabdothermincola_A. Next base: position 34,735 of record JBDNHK010000006.1, read on the forward strand.
GGCGCTGGCCACCGGACAACGCCCCTGGGCGGGCCGATGCCTGGTCGTCGAGTCCGACGGTGCGCAGCCAGCGCAGGGCCCGATCGCGAGCGGCGCTCTTCCTGCTTCCCGTGGCCCTCAGCCCGAAGGCCACGTTCTCGGTGATGTCCATGTGTTCGAACAGCGCCAGGTGCTGGAACACGACCCCGAGGCGGCGATGCTCGGGAGCCACGAACACCCCGGTCTCGGTGTCGGCGAGCACGGTGGCGTTCAGCACGACCCTCCCGACGGCGCGCGACTCCAGCCCGGCGAGGGCTCGGACCAAGGTCGTCTTGCCGGCGCCGTTGGGCCCGAGCAGGGCCACCACCTCACCCGGACCGATGGTGAGGGCGGCGTCGAGCTCGAGTCGGCCGAGTGAGACGGAGAGCGTCGCCTCGAGGCCGCTCAGGGGCTGGGCATCGCTCGTCACGGGGCCGGCTCACCCGGGGCCAGGCCTCCACCGAGCCAGCGGTGGCGCAGGCTGACGAGCACCGTGAAGGAGATGGCGATCAGGAGCAGGGCCAGCACGATGGCCTGCCCGGGCTCGGTCTCCAGAGCCTGATAGACGGCTAAGGGAAGTGTCTGGGTCGTGCCCGGAAAGCTTCCGGCGAACGTGATGGTGGCGCCGAACTCGCCCAGGGCACGGGCCCAGGCCAGAACCGCTCCGGCCACCAGGGCGGGCCGGATGGCCGGCAGGGTCACTCGCCGGAACGTGTACCACGGCCCGGCGCCGAGGGTGCGGGCCGCCTGCTCGGCGGCGGTGTCGGTCTGGCGCAGCGCGGCGTCGACGGTGATCACCAGGAAGGGCATGGCCACGAACGTCTGGGCCAGCACCACCCCTGCGGTACTGAAGGGGAGGCGGATGTCGAACCAGTCGTAGAGGAACTGGCCCACCAGCCCCCGCCGGCCCAGCGCCGCGAACAGCGCCACTCCGGCCGCCACCGGCGGCAGCACCATCGACAGCGTGCACAGCGCCCGCAGCGGGGCGCGGCCGGGGATGGTGGAGCGGGCCAGCACCCACGCCAGCGGCACCCCGAACACGACCGAGAGCACGGTGGCCCAGCCCGACGTCCACAGCGACAAACGCAGGGCGATGAGCGCGCTGTCAGAGGTGAGGATCGACCAGACGTCCCCCCACGGGGCCCTGGCCATGAGCCCGAGGACGGGCAGGGCGAAGAAGGCGACGGCCACCGTGGCCAGCACGGCGATGGGGATCGGAATGGTGCGGGCCCGACGCCCCTGCCGGTTCACGACGGAGGGCTGAAGCCGGCATCGGCAAGCATCCGCTCGGCGGTCGGGCTGGTCAGGTGGGCCACGAAGGCGTCGGCCAGATCCGCTCGACCGGCCTCGGCCAGCGTGGCCGCCGGGTAGGAAGCGACGATTCCGACGGCGGTCAGTTCGATGCCCGTCACCCCACCCTTCGAGGCGGCCACATCGGTGGTGTACACGATGCCGGCGTCGGCTTCGCCCGAAGAGACCTTGGTGAGCACGGCCCGCACGTCGCCTTCCTCGCTCACCGGGGCCAGCGCGACCCCGGCCTGCCGGGCGGCCTGGGTGGCGTACCTGGTGATCGGGACCCTGGGTCCGGCGGCCACGTACACCACGCCCGGCTCGGCCAGGTCGGCGAGACCGGTGATGCCCTTCGGGTTGCCCGGGGCGACGGCGATGGCGATGCCGTTTCGAGCGAACACGGTGGGCGGGCCGGCCAGCAGGTTCTCATCGAAGAGGGCGGTCATCGTGGTCTCATCGGCCGAGGCGAACACGTCGGCGGGGGCGCCCTCGCGGATCTGGGTGGCGAGGGCCGACGAGGCGGCGAAGGAGGTCTTCACGGTGACACCGGGGTTGGCGGCCTCGAACTCGGCGGTGATGGTGGCGAAGACATCGGTCAACGAGGCGGCGGCGAGCACGGTCAGTTCTCCGGCGGCGAGCGCAGTTCCGGTCGAGCCCGCGGGTCGGGTCGGGTTCGGGGTGGCGGTGCTCCCAGAGCCACAGCCGGCGGTGAGGGTGATGAAGCCGGCCATGACGGCGACGAGCAGCAGGCGGGGGACGGGCACCGACCGAGACTAGTCAAATCCTGACTACTGGCGTCTCGTCGTCTACGCTCGGCGCAGTGAGCGACCGCCGGTCCACCGACGCTGCGTTGGCCCGACACGTGTGTCTGGCCCTCGTTGCCCAGGGCCTCGAACACGGATGGGCGGTGGGATCGGTGCTGGCTCGAAACGGGGAGCTCGGCCGGATCTGGACCGTCAGTCGGCCCCTCGTCTACCGGGCCATCGACCTGCTCGTGGCCGACGGTGAGCTCCGCCGCCGGCGAACCGCCGCCGGGGCCGGCCGGCCGCGCTCGCTGCTCGCCGTCACGGCATCGGGGCGACGGGCCGATGCGGTGTGGATCGACGAGCCGGTCGCTCATCTGCGCGACGTGCGCACGGAGTTGCTGCTCAAGCTCGAGCTGCGCCGCCGCCGTGTTCTCCCCCAGAGGGACTTCCTCGACCGGCAGTCCGAGCGGCTCGCGCCGGTCATCGAGGCCGTGAACCGGAGTACGAACGACGACTTCGTCGGGCGATGGCGAGTCGAACAAGCTGCCGCCGTCGAGCGGTTCCTGGTTTCGGCCCGTGACGCCGCCTCTGCTTCGACGATCCGTCCCCTTCCGACTCGATCCGGCTCTTGATCACGATGTGGCAGCATCCGCAGCGATGACCGAGTGGAACTTCGCCGACGTGTGGGAGACCGTGGCCGCCACGCGACCCGAAGCGCCGGCCCAGGTGCACGGTGGTCGCCGATCGACGTGGCGTGAGTTCGAGCGGCGGGCCGACGCGTTCGCGGCGTGGCTCCTCGCCCAGGGTGCAGCCCCGGGCGAGACCGTCGCCCAGTACCTCTACTCGTGCCCCGAGTACCTCGACTCGGTGTTCGCAGCCTTCAAGCTGGGCCTGCCGCCGGTCAACACGAACTACCGGTACGGACCCTCGGAGCTGACCTACCTCTGGGACAACGCCGACGCCGGCACCGTGGTCTTCCACGGTGAGTTCACGCCGACCGTCGATGCCGTGCGCAACGACCTGCCGAGGGTGAAGCGCTGGGTCTGGGTCGACGACGCCACCGGGTCCTGTCCGCCCTGGGCCGTCAGTTGGGACGAGGTCATGCGGGGGGTGGTTCCCGCGGTCGGCGACGTACCGCCGATCATGACCCGGCCACCGTGGGGTCGCAGTCCCGACCAGCTCTACATCGTGTACACCGGCGGCACCACCGGGATGCCCAAGGGGGTGCTGTGGCGCCAGGACGACCTCTTCTCCCTGCTCAACCGCTCCGCCGCTGTCCACCACCCCGATGACGGCGGGCTCGCCGGTGTGATCGCCACGCTGGTCAAGGCCGGGCCCGTGCACCTCACCGCCGCGCCCCTGATGCACGGCACCGGGGCCTTCAGCTCGTTCATGGCCCTCTCGAGCGGGGGGTGCGTCGTCACCTTGGTCGACCGCCACTTCTCCGTCGTCGAGGTGCTCGACACCATCGAACGCGAGCGGGTGAAGAGCATCGCCATCGTCGGCGATGCCTTCGCCAAGCCGTTGCTCGCCGCCCTCGACGCCGAGCCCGAACGGTGGGACATCTCCTCGCTGCGCATCATGACGTCGTCGGGGGTGATGTGGTCGGCGCCGGTCAAGCAGGGGCTCATGGCCCACGATGCGCGCCTGCTGTGCGTCGACACCCTGGGTTCTTCGGAGGCGGTGGGCATGGCCCTCTCGGTGTCATCGGCCGACGGCGATCGGGGTTCGGCGGGCACGGCGTCGTTCACGCTGAGCGACCACACCAGGGTGCTCACCGACGATGGTCGCGAGGTGGCGGCGGGTACCGGTGAGGTGGGCATGATCGCCATGCGGGGACGGGTCCCGCTCGGGTACCACAAGGATCCGGAGAAGTCGGCGGCCACCTTCCGCGAGTTCGGCGGGGCGCGTTGGTCGATGCCCGGCGACTTCGCCACCGTCGACGCCGACGGCACGCTCCGCCTGCTCGGCCGCGGTTCGGTGTGCATCAACACCGGCGGCGAGAAGGTGTACCCGGAGGAGGTGGAGGAGGCCGTCAAGGCCCACCCCGACGTCGTCGATGCCGTCTGCGTCGGGGTGCCCGACGAGCGGTTCGGGGAGGCAGTGGTGGCCATGGTCGAGTTGTCGGTCGGGGCCGTCCTCGACGAAGCGGCGGTGATCACCACGGTCAAGCAGCAACTCGCGGCCTACAAGGCACCCAAGCGGGTGCACGCCCTGGTGACGTTGGGCCGCGCCGCCAACGGCAAAGCCGACTACAAGGCCCTCAAGGCCCAGGCCGTCGCCCGGCGCTGAGCGCCCCGCCCGGGCGCCTCAGCCTTCGAGAACCCGGTCGCGCAGCTCGCGCTTGAGGATCTTGCCGGTCGCCCCGCGGGGCAGGGCTACGTCGTGCACGAACCACCGGGTGGGGACCATGAATCCGGCGATCCTCTCGCGCAGGAAGGCGTCGAGCTCCTGGGTGTCGATGGTGGCGCCGGCCCTGGGTTGCAGGGCGCAGACCACTTCCTCCCCCAGTCGCTCGTGCGGCAGTCCGAACACGGCGGCTTCGTGCACCGCGGGGTGCTCGTAGATGGCGGCCTCGACCTCGGCGCAGTACACGTTCTCGCCGCCTCGCAGAACCATGTCCTTGGCCCGGTCGACGATGAACACGAATCCCTCGTCGTCGATGTAGCCGAGGTCACCGGTGCGCAGCCAGCCGTCCCTGACGGCTGCGGCGGTCGCCTCGGGGTTGTTCCAGTAGCCCCGGATGAGGCTGGCGCCCCGGAAGCAGATCTCCCCCACCGCGTCGGGGGGAAGAACCTCGCCCTCGGGCCCGATCACCTCGATGTCGAGGATGGGGACAACCCGGCCGGTGCTGGCCGGTTTACGGGCGTAGTCGTCGCCGGAGTTGCTCGGGCCGTAGGCGTTGGTCTCCGTCATGCCGTACCCGATCTGAGGACGGGCGGCACCGAACGAGGCGTCGATGCGGCGCACGAGCTCCGGGGCCATGGGGGCGCCTCCCCCGCCGACGTTCTGCAGCGAGGAGGTGTCGCGCGTGGCGAAGTCGGGGCAGGCGAGCAGGTCGGCCGACATGGTGGGGACGCCGACGAAGGTGGTGACGCGCTCGCGCTCGATGAGCTCGAGGGCGCGGGCAGGGTCCCACTTGTTCATCATCACCAGCTTGGCGCCGGTGAGGGCCGAGCCGAGCATGACCGGGATGCAGCCGGTGACGTGGAAGAGGGGCACGACCAGGATGAAGGCCGTCGGGTGCGGGTGGGGTTCGCCGGGCTCCTTGCGCAACGCCTCGACGATGGTGCGACAGCCGAAGCCCAGGAGGCCGGTGAGGACCGCCCGATGCGTGGAGACGGCCCCCTTCGGGTGACCGGTGGTGCCCGACGTGTAGAGGATCGTGGCGTCGTCGTCGGTCGCGATCGCCACGTCGGGCATGGTTGCGCCGGCGCTGGTCACGTCGTGGAGATGGGTGGCGCCGATCGGCAGATCCCCGTCGCCGCGCACGACGATGGCTCTGATCCCGAGCTCCGGCAGGCGATCAGCGACCCGGTCGAGACGAGATTGATCGCAGATCATCACCGTGGCGCCGGAATCGGTGAGGCCGTACTCGAGCTCCGGGCTCGTCCACCAGGCGTTGAGAGAGACCGCTACCGCGCCGATGGAGTTGATGGCGGCGAAGGCCACGACCCACTCGGGACAGTTGCGCATGGCGATCGCCACCCGGTCGCCCTTGGTCACGCCGAACTGAGCGACCAGGGCCGCCCCCAGGGCGTCGAAGCCCTCGGCGACCCGGTCGAACGACCACTGCTCGTCCTCGAAAACCAGGCAGGTGCCGCCGCCTCGCGCCCGTTGGCCGTCCCAGATCGAACGCAGCGACGGGGGTGTGGCGGCGAAGACCTTCTGGGTGCGTCCGCGGACGGTCTCCTCGACGATCTCGAGGGGCCCACCGGGCCCGGTCACGAAGGCCACGGCCTCGTCGAATGTCATTGCCATGTCGTGACCTCTGTCTCGCTCATCGTCTCGTGCGCACGGTAAGGGCGGACAGCACCAGGACGCGGTCGTCGGCGCCTCGGTCGCGCACGATCACTCTCACCAGATGGTCGTCCCCCCGTTGGCCCACGAGCTCGGCGCGGGCCACGACGGGCCCCACCCGCCCCGGGCTGAGGTAGTGCAGCACGACGTCGGTGACACGGAGCGCACCAGGGTCGGTGTCGATGCCGGTCGGGTGGGCGACGGCGGCCCGAGCGGCGGCGTCGACGATCACGGCCAGCGCGCCACCGTGGACGATTCCCCACGGGTTGCGCAGGCGGGGTGGTGCGTCGGTTTCCATCTCGCCGGGTCGTCGACCTGGTTCGAGGGCGAAGAACACCTCGGGCGCGGACCGGTAGAGGGGGTCGTCGATGATGGGAACGGGTCGGCGCCGCAACGGGCGGGGCACCGGGGGTGGGCCCTGCTCCGGGGTGAGGATGGAGCTGGTCATCAGCGCAGTGGCGACCGTTGACCCGTCCGGCCCGGTGATGGCGACCTCGCTCACCACGGTGGAGCGCCCGCGCCGCAGTACCCCCGCCTCGATGGAGAGCGGACCCTCGCCGCCGGAACCGCCGTCGAGGTCGAGGGGCGGCACGGGGCGGCGGAGGGTGAGGTTGGTGGTCACGATCCAGTCGGGGAGTACGGCCAGGCCGGTGGCCATCCCGCCCACGTTGTCGACGAGGGCGGCCAGGAGTCCCGTGCCCAGCCGGCCGTCGGCCTCGACCAGGTGATCCGGCACGTCGAAGCGGGCGTCGACGAGTGGAGGTCCGTGCGGAGCACGCGGGTCGGGTCTCTCGTCCATCAACGTCGGCAGGTAGAGCGACACCGCCAGGCCGAGGGCCTCGATGGTGGCGACGGACGGGAGGTCGGCCGAGGCCCCGGGCCAGGTCGGATCCCGGCTCGGGCCGGTAGGCCGGCCGGCGCTGGTCACGACGCCACCGCCACGGCCGTGGCCCGGGTGAGCACCTGGTCGGCGGCGCCGGTGTCGGTGACCTCGATCGAGAGCGTGGCCCGTCCGGCGCGGCGGGTGGCCTCGAGGTCGCCGAGCACGGTCGCCTCGGCCCGCACCGGCCCGACGCGTCCCAGCTCGAGGAACACGATGTGGAGCTCGACGGTCTCGCAGGGCCGCCCGATCGCCGCTCGGGCCGCGGTCGCGGCGGCCTGGTCGATGCCGGCGGTCAGGAAACCACCGTTCAGCGCGCCCAGGCTGTTTCGCACCTGCGGCCGCACCTCGATCTGCACCACGCCCGGCGCGGTCTCGACCAGGCCGATGGCGTCGGTGAACGGTCGCCGGCCGACACCTTCGGGGGGCAGCGGGGCCCGGCGGCCCGGCTCCACCGAGGGCAGCACCGGCGACCCGGGGGGCTGGGGTAGAACGGCGAAGGTGATGGTGGCCAGACCGGCAGGCTGGCCCCGGGCGCCGCGCAGGCTCACCTCGACGACAAGGGTGCGACGGCCGCGACGACGGATGTTCATGGTGCCGAGGAGCTGGTCGGTGCCGCCGGTCGGGATCAGGTGCAGGGTCATGTCGGCGGTGGCGACGCGATCCGGGGCGCAGGCCCGGATGGAGGCCATGCCACCCATCACGTCGACCATCGTGGCCACGGCTCCGAGCAGTGGTTCCCCCGACGGGGCCCGCACCGCGTCGGTGATCGGCAGGTACCCGTCGAGGCTCCCGTCGGGGCGGGCGTCGATCTCGAGCCCGAGCTCGCGGAGCACGTGGTCCGGGGGCGGGTAGGCGAGCACGGGGCCGGTCACGGGGGGATCCTAGGGTCGCGGGGTGACGGGGCCGGCCCGATGGTGAGATGCTGGAGAGGTCGTGGGGTTCGGTCCCGCGGGACATGGGGGCATGGAAGATGCTGGATCTGGTCATTCGTGGGGGCACGGTCGTCGACGGGACCGGTCGGGCCGGTTTTCGAGCCGACGTCGGCGTGCGTGACGGCCGCATCGTGGCCATCGGCGACGTCACCGAAGCGGCGGCGAAGGAGATCGACGCCGACGGTCGGGTCGTGACCCCGGGCTTCGTCGACCTGCACACCCACTACGACCCGCAGATCATGTGGGACCCCGCCGCCACTCCTTCCTCGCTGCACGGTGTCACCACGGTGCTGGGCGGCAACTGCGGTTTCTCGATCGCCCCCATGAACCCGACCGCGGCCGAATACCTGTTACCGATGCTGGCCCGGGTCGAGGGGATGCCCGTCGAGGCCCTCGAGGCCGGCCTCGATCTGGCCTGGGACGGTTTCGGCTCGTGGCTCGACCGGCTCGAGGGCGAGGTCGCGGTCAACGCCGGCTTCCTGGTCGGCCACAGCGCCCTTCGGCACATGGTGATGGGCGACGACGCCATCGGCCACGAGGCCAACCCGGCGCAGCTCGAGGCCATGGTGGCGCTCCTGCACGAGAGTCTCGCCGCCGGTGGTCTCGGGTTCTCGAGCACGTCGTCGGCCAGCCACAGCGACCACCTGGGTCAGCCGGTCCCGTCACGGTTCGCCAACGACGAGGAGTTCGTGGCCCTCGCCGGGGCGGTGGCCGATCACCCCGGTACCACCATCGAGTTCATCCCGGCCGCGTCGGCCCGCTTCACCGAGGCCGAGGTCGAGCGCATGACCGCCATGTCGGTGGCCGGTCAGCGATCGCTCAACTGGAACGTGATGGTCGTGGCGTCGGGTGAGGAGGCCCGCGCCGCACGGGAGTCGAAGTTGGCGGCGTCGGATCACGCCGCCGCCCGAGGCGGTCGGGTGGTGGGGCTCTGCCTCCCCGAGCCCATGCGGATGCGGCTGTCGTTCGCCGCCGGGTTCGTGCTCGACATCGTGCCGGGCTGGGCCGACGTGGTGCACCTGCCCCACGCCGAGCGCCGTGCCGCTCTCGCCGACCCGGTCATTCGCCGCCGTCTGGCCGAGTCCGCCGCCGGTGCCGGCCCCAACCACTCCATCGCCCGCTACGCCGACTACACCATCGTCGACGTTGCGTCCCCCGACCTCCAGCCTCTCGTCGGCCGCACCATCGCCGAGATCGCCACGGAACGCGGTGTCGACCCGATCGACGCGTTGTGCGACATCGTGGTGTCCGACGACCTGCTCACCGGCCTCGAGCCCCTCACCATCGGCACCGACGACGAAGCGTGGGTCGAGCGGGCCCGTCTGCTCGACTCCGACCCCCGGGTCATCGCCGGAGGCTCCGACGCCGGCGCCCACCTCGACATGATGAAGACCTTCGCCTGTCACACGAGCTTCCTGGCCGAAGGGGTTCGCAACCGGGGGCTGATGGGGTTCGAGCGGGCCGTCCAGCTCTTCACCGACGCCCCGGCCCGTTTCTACGGCCTCACCGGTCGGGGGCGGGTGGCCGAGGGTTGGCACGCCGATCTGGTCGTGCTCGACCCCGCCACCATCGGTCCGGGCACGGTGGCGCCCCGCCGGGATCTGCCCGGCGGCGGGTGGCGGCTCTACAGCGAGGCGACCGGCGTGACCTCCACCATCGTGAACGGTGTCGAGATCGTGCACGAGGGTCTGGTCACCGGCGACACGCCCGGCACCACCCTGCGATCCGGTCGCGACACCGAGACGGTTCCCGTCTGAACCACTACAGGTCGGGGAACGGGATCTCGAGGGTGGACGCCTGCGTGCCCCCGTCGATCTCGATGATCTTGCCGGTCACGTAGCGGGCGGCGGGGGAGGCCAGGTAGAGCACGCCGAGGGCGATGTCGGTGGGGTCGCCGATGAAGCGCAGCGGGGTGGCGGCGATCATGGCGCCGCGGATCTCCGGTGCCTCCAGCACCGTCTCCAGCGCCGACGTGGCGGTGGATCCGACGGCGATGCCGTTGACCCGGACCTTGGGGTTCACCTCGGTGGCGATGTAGCGGGTGAGATGGCTGAGCGCGGCCTTCGCCGTGCCGTAGGAAGTGAGGCCCCGGCTGGCGACACGCCCGGCCATCGACGAGATGTTGACCACGTTGCCGCGGTGTTCGACCAGTTGGGGCAGGCAGGCCTGGGTGAGGGCCAGCGCGGTGGTGACGTTGAAGTGGAAGGCGGCTTCGAACGACTTCGCCGAGAGCTTGGTGAACTCGCGAGGTGGGGCGCCGCCGGCGTTGTTGACCACGACGTCGATTCGTCCGAGCTCGGCGACGGCGCGCTCGGCCAGTTCCGAGAGGAAGTCGAGGTCGTTCACGTCGCCGGGCACCACGACGGCGCGCCGCCCGAGCGCACGGACCTGTTCGGCCACGGCTTCGAGTTGGTCGGCGGTGCGGGAGGCGATGACCACGTCGGCGCCGGCTTCGGCCAGGGTCAGTGCGGTGGCGGCACCGATGCCGCGGCCGGCGCCGGTGACGATGGCGACGTTGTCGTCGAGGCGGAATCGATCGAGAATGCTCACGGGGCGGCACCCTACCGGCCGTTCGGCGACGGGTCGTACGCCGAAACCGGCCGCGAACCGGTTCGCGCCGGTAGCATCACGCAGATCAAGACCCATGGGACGGCTGCGCCAGGCGCGTCCCGTCACGACGGATCCGGGGCCGCGTCAGCGGGGGGGACACGTGCACGAACCAGCCAACGACGACGCGGAGCCGGCGATCCGGCTGGAGCGGCTGTCGAAGCACTACCCCGAGGCCACGGCTCCGGCGGTCGCTGACCTCGACCTCGACGTACCCGACGCCGAGGTCGTGGCGTTGGTCGGCCCGTCCGGGTGCGGCAAGACGACGATCCTGAAGATGGTGAACCGGCTGATCGACCCGACCAGTGGTCGGGTGCTGCTTCGGGGCGTCGACACGGCGCTGATCCCCCTGCACGAGCTCCGCCGAGGCATCGGCTACGTGATCCAGCAGGGTGGACTCTTCCCCCATCGTTCCGTGGCCGACAACATCGCCACGGTCCCGAAGCTGCTGGGGTGGTCGAAGGACCGGACCCGGGCCAGGGTGGACGAGCTCACCGAGGTCGTGGGTCTCGATCCGGAGATCCTGTCGCGGTACCCGAGTGCCCTGTCCGGCGGTCAGCAGCAGAGGGTCGGTGTGGCCCGGGCGCTGGCCGCTGACCCTCCTGTGCTGTTGATGGACGAGCCGTACAGCGCCGTCGATCCGGTGGTTCGGGCCCGGCTTCAGGACGAGCTTCTCGATCTCCAACGACGTCTCCGAAAGACGATCCTGATCGTGACCCACGACATCGACGAGGCCATCAAGCTGGCCGACCGCATCGCCCTGCTGAACGTCGGTGGCGTGTTGGAGCAGTACGGCACTCCCGACGAGCTCCTGCGAGCCCCGGCGTCTCCGTTCGTTGAACGCTTTCTCGGTGACAACCGTGCCCTCAAGCGCCTCTCCCTCTCGGTCGTCGGCGACCTCCTGGCCTCGGCGTTGCATTCCCCCGCCGTCGCCGGTCGCCATGGTGCGGGCCCGCCTGTCGGTCCGGGTGTGGGTCCGGAGCGGTCGAACGGCGGTGACGTGGTGGTTCGCACCAGCACCACACTTCGAGACGCCCTCGACGTCCTGCTCGGATCTCCCGACGGTCGGGCCCGCGTCGTCGATGACGACGGTGTCGAACACGGCGAGGTCACGGTCGACTCGATCAGTGCGAGTCTCCGGTGAAGGTGGTGCTGGGCAACGACGCCGACTCACTGATCTGGTGGAACTGGGTGGGTCGCAACTCCGATGTCATCGTCGAGCGCACCGTGCAGCACCTCCAGCTCACGCTGCTCACGATGGCCATCGGGATCGTCATTGCGTCCGCCCTCACCGCGATCGCCCTGCGCTTCCGGGTCGTCACCACACCCATCCTGTGGGGCACCGGCCTTCTCTACACCGTGCCCAGCATCGCCCTGTTCGGCTTCCTGGTCCCCCGTCTCGGCCTGGGCTACCGCACCGCCCTCGTGGCGCTCGTGGGCTACACGCTCGTTGTCCTCGTCCGAAACATGGTTGCCGGCCTCGAGGGCGTTTCGCCTCTGGTCCGCGAGTCGGCTACGGCCATGGGGATGCGGTCGGCACCACGGTTCTGGAAGGTGGACCTCCCGCTGGCGCTCCCGACCATCATGGCGGGCATCCGCATCGCCACGGTCGGAACCGTTGGCCTCGTCACGATCTCGGCCCTCGTCGGCGAGGGGGGCTATGGCGCGCTCATCAACCAGGGACTGGCGCGCGACAACTTCGCCACGCCGATCGTCGTCGGGGCCAGCCTGTCGATCCTGATGGCGCTCGTCCTCGACCTGATGCTGTGGGGCCTGCAGCAGGTGCTGACGCCGTGGAACCGGACGATCCGGGAGCGGGCATGAGCGTCGCCGTGCTCGCGGTCGAGCTGGGCGGCTCGAGGGGCTTGATCTCGAGAACGGCGGCCCATCTCCAACTCACGTTGCTGGTCATGGCCATCGCCGTACTCATCGCCATCCCGCTGGCCGTCGTGGTCTCCCATTCACGCCGAAGCGGCGCGGTCGCTTCGGGGTTGGTCACCGCGGGTCGGGCGGTGCCCACCTACGCGGTGATCGCTCTGCTCTTCCCGGTGGCGATCCTCTGGGGCCTGGGTCTCGGGTTCTGGCCTTCGGTGGTGGCTCTCGTGTTGCTGGCCATTCCGCCGCTCTACACCAACACCGCCACCGGTATCCGAGGGGTCGAGCCGTCGTTGGTCGAGTCGGCCCGGGGCATGGGGATGACCAGTCGCGGGGTGCTGCGGTCGGTCGAGCTGCCGGTCGCGCTCCCGCTGATCCTCGCCGGCATCCGCACGGCCACCGTGCAGGTCATGGCCACGGCCACGCTGGCCTCGGTGTTCGGGTACCAGGCCCTGGGGTCCTACCTCACCGAGGGTCTGGCCCAACGTGACGACGCCAAGCTCCTGACCGGCACCCTCGCCGTCGGTTTCCTGTGGTTGGTCGCCGAGGTGATCCTCGGCCTGCTCCAGCGGCGGCTCACCCCCTGGGCCGCCGAGCGACCTCGGCGGTGGCGTCGCCGCTCGAGTGGCCCCCGGGCCCACTCTTCCCCCTCGGGCATCCCTGGTGCCCCTTCCCTCTCTCGACCCTGAGTTCCCCAATGAAAGGAAATCCCCCGATGACCCGTTCCGAGATCCTCACCCGCCGTCGCCGGCCCCTTGTCGCGATGGCCGTCGCCGTCGCCTTCATCCTCCTGGCTGCGGCGTGTGGCAGCGATTCCTCGTCATCGTCCACGGCCACCACCAAGGCCACCGTCCCCTCGGGGCCCGCAGTGGCCATCGGGGCTCAGGACTTCCCCGAGAGCCTGGTCCTGTCGGAGGTCTACAAGCAGGCCTTCGCGGCCGCCGGGTACTCAACGGGTGTGCAGGAGGTCGGTGGTTTTCGTGACCTCCTCTACGGGGCGTTCGGTACCGGCGACGTGAACTTCGCCTTGGAGTACGCCGGCTCGATGCTGAACTATCTCGCCAAGCCCGAGAAGCCGGCTGGGAGCGACGTGAACGCGAACGTGAGCCAGGCAACGGTCTTGCTGACCCCGAAGAAGATCGTGGTGGCCAAGCCCAGCTCGGCCGTCAACACCAATGCGTTCGTCATGACCAAGGCCCGCAGTGAGGAGTTGGGGATCACCACCCTCAGCGATCTCGCCGCCAAGGGGGCGTCGTTGAAGCTCGGTGCCCCATCGGATTGCGAGACGAACCCGTTCTGTCTCCCGGGACTGAAGTCGGTCTACGGCGTCGATCTCTCGGCCAACCTCGTGGCGCTCGACGACGGCCGGGCCGATGCCCTCGTCGGGAAGCAGTTCGACGTGGCCGTGCTGTTCTCCACCGATCCGCCGCTGGCCGGCAACGACTTCGTGGTCCTGACCGACGACAAGAAGCTGCTGCCCGCGGACAACATCGTCCCGGTCATGGCCCAAGCCCTCGTCGACGCCTACGGCCAGTCCTTCGTGGACCTGGTCAACAAGGTCTCTGCCGCGCTCACGACGGCGACCGTCACCGAGATGAACAAGGCCTACGTCGTCGACAAGGAGGACGCATCGACGGTGGCCTCGAACTTCTTGAAGGCCAACGGCTTGGCTTGATCGGATCAGGACGTCGTCTGACCCGAGGGAGTTGACGAGGGTGTCAGTGAGTCGTAGGGTCTGTGACGGGTGTCATATGACGTTCGTCCCAGACCCTTCTCGGCGTGCGTGCCCCGCCAGAAGACGTCAGGCGGAATGAGGCCCCCAGGGACACGGGCCCCGGTCGCATTGCGGCCGGGGCCCGTGCTCGGGGCGTCAGGACCAGGCGTCGCGCCTGGGCCTTCCGGCCGAGGCTTCGTGCCCGCTGTCGGCGGGCCTGGTCATTGACTGAGTTCATTGACCGAGTTCGTTGACCGGTTTTGTTGAGGCGGTCAACCGCCGCCTAGGTTCTGCGGCCGTGACGTTCGTCTCGGCGACGTCGCCGCCGGGAGCCCCCGCCCCCGGTGCTGGCGAGCCGGACCCTCACCGGGCCGGCCCGAACTTGGGAGTTTCATGAATCACAAGCGTCTGCGCTGGCTCGGTGTCGTTGCCGTGCTCGGCCTTTTGCTCGCGGCCTGCAGCAGCAGCCGGAGTGAGGACACCTCGGCCCCGTCGACGTCGGCCGATGCCGGCGAGAGCGGTGCGACCAGCGGTTTCGGCGACCTCGCCACCCCGTGTGGTCCGGCCGCGGGCACCAACGTCGCGACCGGCGACCAGGGCATCACCGCGGATTCGATCACCATCGGGTACGGCGACGACGCCGGCTTCACGGGCTCGCCGGGCCTCAACAAGCAGATGTCCGATGCCGTCTCGGCCATGATCGACTGGTGCAACCAGCAGGGCGGCATCAACGGTCGCGAGGTGGTCGGCAACTACTACGACGCCAAGATCACCGAGGCCAACAACGTCATGACCGAGGCCTGCGCCCAGGTCTTCATGCTCGTCGGCCAGGGCTGGGCCCTCGACGGCACCGCCGAGCAGACCCGCGTGAGCTGCCAGCTCCCACAGGTGCCCGGTTACAACGTCAGCTCCACCGTGGCCCACGGACCGCTGAGCTACCAGCCGGTCCCGAACCCGGTCGACGTGACGCCCGTCGGCCAGGCCTACCTACTGGCGGAGAAGTACCCGCAGCAGGTCAAGAAGGCCGCCGTCGTCTTCGGCGACTTCGCGGCGACGCGTGAGTCGACCGAGAAGGCACTGGCCACCTACCCGGCCGCCGGTTGGCAGTTCATCTCCGACTGCGAGCAGACCTACCCGATCGCCGGGGCGGTCCAGTGGGCCCCCTACGTCCAGAAGCTGAAGGACTGCGGGGCCGAGTTCGTGTACTTCTCGGGTTCACCGATCCCGAACTTCCAGAACTTCCTCGATGCGGCCGCGCAGGCCGACTACAAGCCGCTGTGGCTCACCGACTCGAACTTCTACGACGAGACCTTCGTCTCCTCGAACACGGCGGGCAACGCCGACAACGTGTACATGCGCCTGGCCTTCGTGCCCTTCGAGCAGGCCAGCAAGAACAAGGCCACGCAGCAGTATCTCGACCTGATCGAGAAGAGCGGGGGCAGCCCGGCGCTGCTCGGGGCTCAGGCCACGTCGGCCTTCCTGCTGTGGGCGACCGCGGCCAAGGAGTGCGGTACCGACCTCACCCGCCAGTGCGTCCTCGACAATGTCTCCAAGGTGACGAAGTGGACCGGCGGCGGTCTGCACGCCGAGTCCAATCCCGGCCAGAACCTCCCGCCCGACTGCGTCATGGTGCTGCAGATGCAGGGCCTTTCGTACGTCCAGACGCTGCCCCAGCCGGCGGGCGAATTCTCCTGCGACCCGAAGTACGTGGCCACGGTGGCGCCGTCGACTCCCTCGGTCGCGTCCGCCAAGTTGGACACCGATCGGATCTCGACGGCGTACACCGGCGGCTGACGCCCGATCGATCGATCGATCCGCAGGGGGAGATCGCCTCGACCGTCACGGGGCCTCGGTGGTTCGCCACCGGGGCCCCGTCGCGACTGGACTCAGCCGCGACCGAGACGGCGGGAGTAGGTCGCCATGTAGTCGCGGACCTCTGGGGTGAGGATCCCGAGCTCCTGGTTTCGGTTCTCGAGGGCAATGGCCGCGGCGGCGCTGGAGGCGTCGAGGTTGTGCCACAGCACCTCCTTGGTGCGTTGTAGCCCGTACGTGGTGTACGCGGCCATGCCTTCGGCCATCGTCACGGCGGAATCGACCAGGTCCGTATCGGGCACGACCCGCGACACGAGACCCATCCGTTCGGCCTCGGCGGCGTCGACGGTGCGTCCGGTCAGGATCATGTCGAAGGCGTGGGCGGCGCCGATGAGGCGCGGCAAGAAGTAGGTGATGCCGATGTCGGTGCCGGTGAGCCCGGTGCGGATGAACGCCGAGCAGAACGACGCCGACATCGAGGCGATCCTGAGGTCGCAGGCCGCGGCGAGAGCCAGCCCTCCCCCGTAGGCGGGTCCGTTGACGGCCGCCACCACCACCTGGGGCGTCTCGCGCAGGTGCAGGGTGAGGTCGGCGATGAACGCCTGCCCGGAGGTTCCGGCGTGGCGGCGCCGGTGGGTGCCCGGTTCGGGAGGGACGCCGGTGTCGCGTAGGTCGAGGCCGGCGCAGAAACCCCGGCCGGCACCGGTGAGCACGATCACCTTGGCCGTCTCGTCGGCGCTCAGGTCGTCGAGGGCATCGTGCAGGGCGGCGGTCATCTCGAAGTTGAGGGCGTTGAGCCGCTCGGGTCGGTTCAGCCGCAACACCCGTACCCCGTCGCTCACCGCGTCGATCTCGATCGTGTCCACTGTTTCCCCTCGTCGTGGCGTGCGATGCAGCGTAGGTGGGGGACGGTGGTGGGCGGCTCAGATCACCAGGCCCATGGCGCCGCCGACGGCGAGGATCTGCCCCGTCACGTGGTCACGGCCTCCCCGATGGCGCTCGACGAGCCGGTGACCACGACGACCTTGTTGGTCAGCTCCGCCGGGGTCTCGTTCCGCCAGGTGAAGCGATGACGGTTTCGACGTGGCGGGTGAGGCGGGCGAGGCCGGCCGGATCGACGGTCGCCCCGATTCCCGGCGCGGACGGGACCAGAAAACGGATCGGACCGGTCTGGACGATGGCGCGGCGCGCGTCGGTGACGTCGTCGGTGAAGAAGCGGTCGGTGGCCGAGATGTCGCCGGGCAGGGTGCAGGCGGGGTGAGCGGCCAGGGCCAGGTTGGCCGCTCGGCCGAATCCGCCGTCGAGCATTCCGCCGATGTAGGCCGCGACTCCATTGCCAAGACAATGATCGAGGACCTCGGCCGCGCCGAGCCAGCTCCCGTACCGGGGGGCCTTGACGCACACCACCGAACAGGCGCCCATGTCGAGGGCCTGGGCGGTCAGGGCCATGGACGACAACGACTCGTCGAGACATATCGGGGTGCGCATGCGGCGGGCGAGCTCCGCATGGTCCAGGAGGGCGTCGGGGGCCAGAGGCTGCTCGATGCCGGCCAGGTCCACCCCGTCGAGGTCGAGCAGGCGACGGGCGTCGTCGGGAGCACCCGGTTCGGCGTCGAGTCGGTAGGCGCCGTTGGCGTCGACGAGGAGCACGGTGTCGGGGCCGGCGGCGTCGCGTGCCGCCCGGGCGTGGTCGACGTCGAGGCCGGGTGCGATCTTGATCTTCACTCTGGCGTAGCCCTGCGCCACCCGCCTCCCCACCTCCTCGGCCAGGGCCGAGGGGGATTCGCGGAGGCCGATGGCCACGCCGCCGGGCACATCGACGAAGCGCCCCGGTCCGGCCACGAGCCTTTGGGCCAGCGTCGAGCCCCTGCGCCGGCCCTCGGCGTCGAGCACGGCCAGCTCGAGCGCCGCTTTGGCCATCGGGTGGCCCACCACGTCGCCGAGGACCGCGGCCACGTCCTCGGCCCCGAGGCCGGTCGAGTCGCCGGCGGCCCCGGACAGCAGGCGGGGAACAAGGTGGTCGCGCAGGACGGCGATCGCTCCGTCCGCGTACTCCGAGGTGTAGGTGGGCTCGGCCAGCGCCGCGCACTCGCCCCATCCCTCGCCGTCGGGCCCGAGTACCCGCACCAGCACCAGTGGCCGCTCGCTGACGGTGCCGTGGGCGGTGGTGAAGGGCTCGACGAGGGGGAGGGCGGCTACCCGGAGCTCGACCGCGTCGATCCTCATGAGCGGAGGTTACGGCCCGCGAACGCTACGGTCCCCGCTCGTGTCGGCGACAGGGTGGGCCGGTACCGTGATGGCCATGTTCTTCGGACTCAGGAAGTCAGAGATGATCGCCCCCGAGTCGGCCTTGCCGGGCCGACCCACGCCCATCGCCACGCCTGGTGCGCATGCCGTGCTCGGTACCTCGATGGCCCCACCGTTTCCGGAGGGCCTCCAGCCGGTCCAGTTCGCCATGGGCTGCTTCTGGGGGGCCGAGCGGCTGTTCTGGACGCTCGACGGCGTGTACACCACCGCCGTCGGCTACGCCGGTGGGTTCACGCCCAACCCCACCTACGAGGAGACCTGTTCGGGGCGGACCGGCCACACCGAGGCTGTCCTGGTGGTGTTCGATCCGACTGTGGTGTCCTTCGGCCGCCTCCTCCAGGTCTTCTGGGAGGGGCACGACCCCACGCAGGGCTACCAGCAGGGCAACGACGTCGGTACGCAGTACCGGTCGGCGATCTACACCTCCGACGACGCCCAGCTCGCCGAGACCCTCGCCAGCCGCGAGCGTTTCCAGGAGGTGCTCACCAGGGCGCGTTTCGACGAGATCACCACCGAGATCGCACCGGCGGGCCCGTTCTTCTACGCCGAGGACTATCACCAGCAGTACCTGCACAAGGTCCCGAACGGGTACTGCGGTCTCGGTGGCACCGGGCTCTCGTGCCCGGTCGGTGTGGCCCGGGCCGAGTGACGCCGGGAGGCCCCGATGCCACCACCGAGGTGGTGGTCGTCGGGGCGGGCATCGCCGGGCTGATGGCGGCCCGCACGTTGTCCGCCGCCGGTGCGAAGGTCGTGGTGCTCGACAAGGGCCGCGCCGTGGGGGGGCGTATGGCCACCCGACGGCTCGGCGACGCGGTGTGCGACCACGGGGCCCAGTTCTTCACCACCCCCGGCGACGAGTTGGGCGCCCTGGCGGCCGAATGGACCGAAGCAGGGGTCATCGAGCCGTGGTTTGGCGGTCGGCTCGAGCCGGACGGGTCGGTGCAGGCCGACGGCCATCCGCGATGGCGGGGCCGGTCCGGCATGACGGCGGTGGCCAAGCACCTGGCTGCGGGCCTCGACGTGCGTACCGGCCAACGGGTCTCGGCGCTGGTCGCCGATCCCACCGGAACGGCCGGGCGCTGGCGGATCGAGATCGACGGAGCTGACCCTCTCCAGGCTCGGTCGCTGGTGCTCACCGCGCCGGTGCCTCAGACGCTGGCGCTGCTCGAAGCCGGAGGGGCGGAGCTCGATCCGGTCGACGCCCACGAGCTCGGGGTGCTGGCGTATCACCCGTGCATCGCCGTCATGGCCCCGCTCGACGGCCCGTCGGGGTTGGCCGAGCCGGGCGCCTGGCGCCTGGACGCCGAACCCATCGAGTTCCTCGCCGACAACCAGATGAAGGGCATCTCCCCGGTCCCTGCTCTCACGGTGCACCTGGGGGTGGCCACCAGTGGGTCGTGGTGGGACCAGGACGATGTCGAGATCGTCGGTTGGGTGACCGAGGCCCTGCCGGCGCTGGCGGCGAACGTCGTGACCGCGGCGACCCAGGTGCATCGCTGGCGGTTCGCCCGGCCCGTCGAATGTCGGTCCGAGCCGACCCGATTGTTGCGAGACCTGCCGCCGGCGGCGATGGCCGGCGACATCTTCGGGGGGCCACTCGTGGGTGGGGCGGCCCGCTCGGGTGGGGCGGCGGGGCGCCTGCTCGCCGAGCGTCTCGTCATCGAACGCTCTTCGTAATATTCACACCACTCAGCGCGCGAAACTGCGGCTGAGAGCCCAGCGCCGAGGGACCGCCGAAGCGGCCGTGGCGGTCGATCGCGGGGCCATTCGGGCGCCTGGGAGCGCCATGCCCGTAATCGTCGGAGTCGATGCGCCGGGGATGACGTGCCGAACGTCATGGTCAGAAATATTACAGCCAATGTTGCATTTCGGTGACAGAAACACCACAGTGGGCGGCTGTTTGTTGCAGTTCCAGCGCCGATCGTCGGCGTGGAAGGAGCCCCCCACCATGACCCCCACCCGCCAACGCCGCATCAGTCGGCCCCTCAAGGCCGCCGCCATCGGCACCCTGGCCCTGACCGCCGCGGTCGCCCTGCCCGCTTTCGCCCTCGATCGCGGCGCCGATACCGAACCGGTCGCCATCTCCACCACGGTCGCCGAGCAGGAAGCGGCGGCACGAGGCGCCACGGAGCGCTACCGGTTCGCCGCCACCGCCTACGAAGCGGAGCGCCAGCGTCTCGAGACCGAGGCCATCCTCGCCGCCATCGCCGCGCTCCCGCCCGAGGAGCAGTTCACCCTCCGGTTCAACGCCATGAGCGAGGCCGAGCGGGTCCAGACCTTCGAGTTCTTCGCCGGCCTCGAAGCCGCGGCCGAGGCCGAGCGCGCCACCCAGCGCGCCGCCGACGAGGCGGCCCGGGCCGAGCGGGCCTCTCGTTCCTCGGCCGTCACCACCTCCGGTGGGAACGGCGTGTGGGACACCATCGCCCGGTGCGAGAGCAGCGGCAACTGGTCGATGAACAGCGGCAACGGCTACTCCGGCGGCCTCCAGTTCCATCCCGGCACCTGGCGCTCGGCCGGCGGCACCGCCTACGCCCCTTACGCGTACCAGGCCACGCCGGCGCAGCAGATCGAGATCGCCGAGCGCGTCCTCGCCTCGCAGGGCTGGGGCGCCTGGCCGGCGTGTTCGCGCCGGGCCGGACTGCGCTGACCCATCAGGACTCCCGAAGGCGGGTCCGGCTCCGGCCGGGCCCGCCTTCGTAGCGCTCCACTAGGGTCACGCCGCCACCCCCGATCAGAGAAAGGGATTTCTCATGGCCTTCGAGCTTCCCGCCTTGCCCTACGCCCAGGACGCCCTCGCGCCGCACATCAGCGCCGAGACCCTCGAGTTCCACTACGGCAAGCACCACAAGACCTACGTCGACAACCTGAACAAATTGGTCGCCGGCACCGACGACGAGAACGCTTCGTTGGAGGACATCGTCGCCAAGGCCGAGGGCGGGCTGTTCAACAACGCCGCCCAGACCTGGAACCACACCTTCTTCTGGAACAGCCTGTCGCCGTCGGGTGGCGGTCAGCCCACCGGGGAGATCGCCGACCGCATCAACTCCGACCTGGGCGGGTACGACGCCTTCCGTGCCGCCATCGTGGAGGCCGGGCTCACCCAATTCGGATCGGGCTGGGCGTGGCTGGTCGACGATGGCGGCAAGCTCGCCGTCATGAAGACGGCCAACGCCGACCTCCCGCTCAAGCACGGCGCCAAGGCCCTGCTCACCATCGATGTGTGGGAGCACGCCTACTACATCGACTACCGCAACGCCCGGGCCAAGTTCCTCGACGTGGTCCTCGACAACCTCGTGAACTGGGACTACGCCAACCAGAACCTGGCGGCCTGACCCCACCGGTGCCCGGGCCGGGCCCCTGCGATGGGGGCTCGGCGGCATCGGCGCCGGTCAACCGACGCGTCCCGCCTCGATCTCGATGACCGCGCTCCTCGCCCCGATCGGTTCGGTGCCCGCCGACATCACCACGACCGCGGTGAGCCCCGTGGCCTCGGCCCTCCAGGAACTCACCGATCCGGCCAAGGCCTGCGGTACCGACCCGTCGTGGGCCTGCACCTGGATCTACGACCTGACCGGTTCCGACACGTGGGCGCGGGTCGCCGACTGGGTCCTGGCCAAGCCCCTGACCATCCTCGGCATCGTCCTCGTGGCGTGGATCGTCAGTCGCCTGGCGCGTTGGATCATCAGCCGTTCGGTGGAGCGGTTCACCGGGGCTCCGCACCGCGAGCGGATGAACCGCCTTCGGGAGCGCACTCCGAACGTGTTGTTGAAGTCCGACCAGTGGGACCTGCGCGGCGATGCTCGCACCCACACCATGGTCGCGGTGGGGCGATCGATCGTCACCGTGGCCATCTGGTTCGTGGCCCTGGTCGCCATCCTCGACACGATCGGCATCAACTTCGGGCCCCTCATCGCCGGGGCCGGCATCATCGGCATCGCTCTGGGCTTCGGAACCCAGACCATGGTGCGCGACTTCATCGCCGGCTTCTTCATCGTGGCCGAGGACCAGCTGGGGGTGGGTGACGTCGTCGACCTCGGTCCCGACGCCAGGGGCACGGTCGAGAAGGTGTCCCTGCGCTCCACCCGCGTGCGCGACGCCAACGGGGTGGTGTGGCACGTTCCCAACGGCCAGATCCAGCGGGTGGGCAACAAGAGCCAGGAGTGGGCCCGCGCCGTGCTCGACGTGGTGGTGGGCTACGACGCCGACCTCGATCAGGTCCGAGAGATCGTCTCGGCGGTGGCCGAAGACCTCTCTGCCGATCCGGCGTGGGCCGACGACGTGCTGGAGGCGCCCGACCTGTGGGGAGTGGAGGACATGACCGCGGAGGGGATCACCGTCCGCCTGGTGATCAAGACCCGACCGGCGGCGCAGTTCGCCCTCCAGCGAGCCCTACGCGAGCGCCTCAAGCAGGCTTTCGACGAGGCCGGCGTCCCGTTCGCCGCCGCAGGGGGCCCGACCACGGTCATCTTGAGCGATGGTGAAACCTCGACCTCGGCTGAGCCTTCCTCCGACGAATCTCCTGCGGGGGAGGAACCGGGGACTTGACGCCGACGCTGGTGCGACTCGCGACGATGGCGCCGGTGAGGCGGGCGAAATCGGTGACGGAGGGTGTCGTCAGACGTCGGGTCCGTCGGGCGCCTCGGCCAAGGTGACGGTGATCGTCGCCACCTCTCCGACCTCGGCGGTGACCGAGGCGGCGTTGGCCGACTCGCGCACGTCGTCGAGCCCGGCCCGCAGCGCCCGCACCCGAGGTTCGCGGTCGATCACCACGATGGCGTCGACCGGCCACTTGAGGGTGCGCTTGGCCTCGGTCTTGGCCTTGCGGGCCTCGCCGAGCGCGGCGGCGGCCACCTCGAACACCAAAGGGTCACCGTCGGCGGCGGCGTCGCGCAGCCCGCTGGCATCGGGCCACGGTGCCGTGTGCACCGAGCCGTCCTGCCACCACGACCACACTTCTTCGGTGACGAAGGGGAGGAACGGGGCGAACAGGCGCAGCATCGTGGACAGCGAGAGCTGCAGTGCGGCCTGGGCCGACCACGCCGCTTCGTCGCCTCGGGCGCCGTAGGCCCGGCCCTTGACCAGCTCCAGGTACTGGTCGCAGTAGGCCCAGAAGAACGACTCGGTACGTTCGAGGGCCCGGGCGTAGTCGTAGGCGTCGAAGGCCGTCGTGGCGTCGTCGACCAGTTCGGCCAGCCGGGCCAGCATGGCCCGGTCGAGGGGTTCGGTCACGAGGGAGAGGTCGGTGGTGCGAGCGGCACCGTCGCCGCCGCCGAGGCCCAGGGCGAATCGGCTGGCGTTCAGCAGCTTGATGGCCAGGCGGCGGCCCACCTTCATCTGGCCCTCGTCGAACGCGGTGTCGGTGCCGGGCCGCCCGTTGGCCGCCCAGTACCGGACGGCATCGGCGCCGTACTGCTCGAGGCGGTCCATCGGCGTCTCGACGTTGCCCTTGCTCTTCGACATCTTCTTGCGGTCGGGGTCGAGCACCCAGCCCGAGATGGAGGTGTTGCGCCACGGCAGCGAGTCGTGCTCGAGGTGCGAGCGCACCGCGGTGGAGAACAGCCAGGTGCGGATGATCTCGTGGGCCTGGGGCCGCAGGTCCATGGGGAAGGTGCGGGCGAAGAGGTCGTCGTCCTCGCCCCAGCCGGTGGCGATCTGGGGGGTCAGCGAGGAGGTGGCCCACGTGTCCATGACGTCGGGGTCACCCACGAAACCGCCCGGTTGCCCGCGCTGGCTCTCGTCGTGGCCCGGAGGCACCTCGGCCGACGGGTCGACCGGGAGGTCCACCTCGGCGGCGAGGATCGGGTGGGCGTGGTCGGCGAGACCGTCGGGGCCGACCGGGTACCAGATCGGGAAGGGAACGCCGAAGAAACGTTGCCGGCTCACCAACCAGTCGCCGTTGAGGCCGTTGACCCAGTTCTCGTAGCGCACCCGCATGTGGGGCGGGTGCCAGTGCAGCTCGTGGCCGCGTTGCAGCAGTGCGGCGCGCAGGTCGAGGTCGCGGCCGCCGTTGCGCAGGTACCACTGACGGCTGGTGATGATCTCGAGGGGCCGGTCGCCCTTCTCGAAGAACTTCACCGGATGGGTGATCGGCTTGGGCCCACCCTCGAGCTCGCCGCTCTCGGCCAGCAGTTCGACGGTCTTGGCCTGGGCCTGCTTGACGGACGTGCCGGCCAGTTGGGCGAAGGCGGCCACCGCGGCCTCGCCGCCGGCGGTGATCCAGTCGGGGGTGTCACTGGCGATCCGGCCGTTCTCGGCCACGATCGATCTCGTCGGCAACTGCAGCTCACGCCACCAGATGACGTCGGTGAGGTCGCCGAAGGTGCAGATCATGGCGATGCCCGACCCCTTCTCGGGGTCGGCCAGCTCGTGGGCCTTCACCTCCACCTCGACGTCGAACAGCGGCGAGCGCACGGTGGTGCCGAACAGGGGTTGGTACCGCTCGTCGGTGGGGTGGGCGACGAGGGCCACGCAGGCGGCCAGCAGCTCGGGGCGGGTGGTCTCGATGAACACGTCGCCGCCCGGGCCGTGGAAGGCGATGCGGTGGTAGGCGCCCGGTTGCTCGCGGTCCTCCAGCTCGGCCTGGGCGACGGCGCACCGGAAGTCGACGTCCCACAGCACCGGAGCCTCGGCTTGGTAGGCCTCGTCACGCTGGAGGTTGCGCAGGAACGCCCGCTGGGCCACACGCTGGGAGCGCTCGTCGATGGTGGCGTAGGTCATCGACCAGTCGACGCTCAGCCCGAGGTGGCGCCACAGCTCCTCGAAGGCCACCTCGTCCTCGGCGGTGAGGTGGTTGCACAGCTCGACGAAGTTGCGCCGGCTGATCTGGACCTTGGGCGCCTTGCGCTCGTCCTTCGAGCGTTCGCTCACCGGCTCGGGAACGGCGAACGACGGGTCGTAGGGGAGCGACGGGTCGCACAGCACGTCGTAGTAGTTCTGCACCCGACGTTCGGTGGGCAGACCGTTGTCGTCCCAGCCCATCGGGTAGAACACCGCCTTGCCCCGCATGCGTTGATAGCGGGCGATGGTGTCGGTGTGGGTGTAGCTGAACACGTGACCGACGTGCAGCGAGCCGCTGACCGTGGGTGGGGGCGTGTCGATCGAGTACACGTCGTCGCGTTCGGCGCGGCGGTCGAAGCGGTAGGTGCCGTCGTCCTCCCACACCCGACCCCACCGTTCTTCGAGCCCTTCGAGGCCGGGTTTCTCGGGAACGGACCAGGCGGGGCGGGGAGTGGGGGCAGCCGTGCTCATACGAGCGTGGAGGCTACCGCCCGCACCTGTGGCCCTCCGAAGGGCTTCGGGGTCGGGCGGCCGGACCGCTAGCGTCGGCGCTGTGCTGCAGTTGTTCGACACCGCCCGGGGTGCCGTCGTTCCGCTCGTGACCCGGGAACCGGGCCAGGTGTCGATGTACGTGTGCGGGCCCACCGTGTACGGCCCGCCTCACCTGGGGCACGGCCGGTTCGCGCTCGTGTTCGATGTGCTGCGTCGCTACCTCACCTGGTGTGGGTTCGAGGTGACGTACGTGTCGAACATCACCGACATCGACGACAAGATCATCCAGCGCGCCACCGAGCTCGGCGTGTCCACCTCGCAGGTGGTGGCCGAGAACGAGGCCATCTGGTGGCAGGCCATGGAGGCCATCGGCGTGGCCCGCCCCGACCACGAACCCCACGCCACCGACTACGTGGACCGCATGGTGCAGTTGATCGCCGACCTTATCGAGCGCGCCGCCGCCTATGTGTCCGACGACGGCGTCTACTTCTCTCCGGCGGCCGTGGCCGACTACGGCCTGCTGGCCCGCCAGTCGCTCGACTCCTTGCAGGCCGGCGCTCGGGTCGACGTGGCCGAGCACAAGCACTCACCGGTCGACTTCGCGCTGTGGAAGTTCGCCAAGCCGGGTGAGCCGTCGTGGCCGTCGCCGTGGGGCGAGGGTCGTCCCGGGTGGCACACCGAGTGCGTGGTGATGTCGCTCGACCTGCTCGGCGACGGTTTCGACCTGCACGGTGGCGGTCAGGACCTGGCTTTCCCCCACCACGAGAACGAACGGGCCCAGGCGGTGGCGTCGGGCCGCACCTTCGCCCGCCACTGGGTGCACAACGGCTTCGTGGAGGTCGGGGGCGAGAAGATGTCGAAGAGCCTCGACAACTTCACCACGCTGCTCGACCTGACCGAGCGCACCGACCCCCGGGCCTACCGGCTGCTGGTGCTGCGGGCGCACTACCGCTCGCCGCTGGAGGTCACGGTCGCCACCACGGCCGATGCCACCGCGGCCCTCGAACGGCTCGACGCGCTGGCCCGGCGGGCGTCGGCCGCCGGTTTGGAGTTGGACGGGCCAGTCCGAGGTGATGCCGATCCGGTGGCGTTGAACGAGCTGCGTCGGGCTCTCGACGACGACCTCGACACGCCGGCCGCCATCGCCCTGCTCTTCGGGCTCGTGACTCGCGCCAACATCGCCCTCGACGCCGACGACGCAGCATCGGCGGCACCTCTGGTGCAGGCCATCGGGGAGATCTGCGGCGCGGTGGGCCTGGTGCTCGACGCCGGGGGCGGCGAGGTGCCGGCGGTCGTGCTCGCCACTGCCCGTCTCCGTGACGAGGCCCGCGCCGAGAAGGACTGGGCGGCAGCCGACCGCATCCGCGACGAGCTCACCGCCGACGGCTGGGTGGTGGAGGACACCGCAACCGGCACCGAGGTGCGGCCGGGGTGAACGCCTTCAGTCGGTGAAGCGGGCGGTTGCGGCCGCACGAGTGGTCGCCGTTGTTACCAGGGGGTAACTTGTGGAGGTCCGGCCCTGGGGCCGACCCATCCCCCCACCCCCGCGAGGTGCACGAGATGACCGATTACTCCCTCGAGTTCAACGAGGACCAGCTCACCATCGAGAAGTGGGTCCACGACTTCTCCGAGACGGTGATCCGTCCGGTCGCCGAGGAGTGGGACGAGCGCGAGGAGTTCCCGTGGCCCGTCGTCGAGGAGGCGGCCAGGATCGGCCTGTACGGCTGGGAGTTCATGGCCAACGCCCTGGCCGACCCCACCGGGCTCACCCTCCCCATCGCCATCGAGGAGATGTTCTGGGGTGACGCCGGCATCGGTCTGTCGATCTTCGGGTCGGGTCTCGCCGCCGCCGGCATCGGTGGCAACGGCACCCCCGAGCAGGTCATGGAGTGGGTGCCCCAGTGCTACGGCACCGCCGACAAGGTGATGCTCGGGGCCTTCTGCGTGAGTGAGCCCGACGCCGGCTCCGACGTCTCGTCGCTGCGCACCCGGGCCGTGTACGACGAAGCGAAGGACGAGTGGGTGCTGAACGGCACCAAGGCGTGGATCACCAACGGCGGTATCGCCGACGTGCACGTGGTCGTGGCCGCCGTCGATCCCGCCCTCAAGGGTCGGGGCCAGGCCAGCTTCGTGGTGCCGCCGGGAACACCGGGTCTGTCGATGGGGCAGAAGTACAAGAAGCACGGCATCAAGGCGTCACACACCGCCGAGGTCGTGCTCGACGACGTGCGCGTGCCCGGGCGCTGCCTGCTCGGCGGCAAGGAGAAGCTCGACGCCAAGCTGGCCAAGGCCCGCGAGGGCGGTCACACCGGGGCCAAGCAGCCGGCCATGGCCACCTTCGAGGCCACCCGGCCCGCGGTCGGCGCCCAGGCCCTCGGTGTGGCCCGTGCGGCCTACGAGTACTCGCTCGACTACGCCAAGGAACGCCAGGCCTTCGGGCGGGCGATCATCATGAACCAGTCCATCGCCTTCAAGCTGGCCGACATGAAGATGGAGATCGACGCCGCCCGGTTGCTGGTGCATCGAGCGGCGTGGATGGCTGCTTCCAAGAAGCAGTTCACTTCGGCCGAGGGTTCGATGTCGAAGCTGAAGGCGGGCGAGGTGGCCGTGTGGGTCACCGAGCAGGCCATCCAGATCCTCGGTGGCTACGGCTACACCCGCGAGTACCCCGTGGAGCGGTGGCACCGCGACGCCAAGATCTTCACCATCTTCGAGGGCACCTCTGAGATCCAGCGCCTCGTCATCAGCCGGGCCATCTCCGGCCTGCGCATCGAGTAGTCCCATCACGGATTACTCGGTCGTTGGTCCGGCCAGCGCCGGCTTCGAGCGAGAGGGCATTCGCACCAACGAAGACCCGCTGCGTCGTTAGAGGCTCGACCGTTGTCATCTGAGATGTGCTGTGGACTGGTTTCCCGATGCGCCGAGCATCACGCGTCCCGACTTTCCCAGTTCAGACGCCACGGGGCGGCCCGGGCTCACGTGAGCTCGGTGATCGCCCGCAAGGCCGCCGCCACCGTGGCTTCGTCGCGCATCATCTCTCCCCGCCGACGGGCTTCAGCGGCCGCGACCGGACCGAGCCGGTCGGCGAGCGTGGCCGCGACGCCGTGGAGATGGTCGGCGTCGCGCGGGGAGAAGGGCAGCGCCGTCGATGCGCCGGCGGCATCGACAGCACCGAAGAGGAGGGCCGCGTCCGCGTCTCGGCCGAGTTCGGCGAAGATCCCTGCGAGGTGGCGCAGGCTCAACCACTGATTGGCCCAGTCTCCACCCTGGAACCAGGTCTCGATGACGTGTCGGTAGCCGCGCAGGGCCACCGTGGTCTCTCCCCTTTCGGCTCGCAGCGACATCGCCTCGGCGGCCGACTCACCACCGCCGGCGGGGTCGCCGATGCTCACGCGGGCCACGCCTCGCATGTAGAGCGCGTGGGCGAGCCGGGCGTCGCTCCCGGAGCGCCGCGCACCTCCACCAGTCGTTCGATCCAGGCAATCGCCCCTTCGCGTTCCCCCTGGTAGAACAGGACGTTTCCCAGCAGGCGTTCAGGTAGGCCACACGACACGAGGGCAGATCGGGTCCGGATGTCGATCGCCGCCGAGGCCATCTCCGCCGCCCTGTCGAGCTCACCGCGGACGAAGCAGCCGTACCCCACGGTCGCCAGCACCGTCGGCGCCAGCGTGTAGCGCACGTCACCGCCCGTGCGCCTGACCACGACCATCGACTTGTCCACCAGCGCGGCGAGGAGATGGGCGACCTCGGCCGGCGCCACCCCACTGACACCGACGACGTCCTCTGCGGCCTCCAGGAGAGCGAAGCGCTCGTGGAGACGGTCGGCGAGTTGGCGCGGGCTCATCGACGCCATCCGTGCGGCCGCCAGCTCGAGAGCGAGTGGGAGCCCGTCGAGGGCGATGCAGAGCTCGGCGATCGCCGGCGCCGAGCGTTGCGTGATCTCGAAGGCGGGCGCTGACTCCCCGGCGCGGGCGACGAAGACCTGCATGGCGGGGGTGGCGAGCAGCACGTCGAAGGGATCGTCGGCGCGCTCGGGAACGACCAGCGGCGCCACCGGACGCACCGTCTCGCCCGGTACGCCGATCGGTTCACGGCTCGTGGCGACGAGTCGTACCTGGGGGCACCAGCGGAGGATCTTGGTGACGAGCTCCCCCACCGTGCCCACGACGTGCTCACAGTTGTCCAGGATCAAGAGCACGTTTCGGGAGCCGAGCACCTCGGTGATCGATTCCGCCAGCGATCGCCCAGGCCGGCGTTCCACGTCGAGCGAGCGCGCCACGGCCGCGACGACTGCGCCGGGCTCGCGCACGGTCGCCAACTCGACGAGTCGCACCCCATCGGCGAAACCGTCGACGAGGCGCCGACCGATCTCCGCGCCCAACGTCGACTTGCCCACACCACCCGGCCCGGTGAGGGTGAGGAGGCGGGTCGTCGACATGACCGCCATGAGGTCCTCGAGATCGCCGATGGCGTCCGCCTCATCGCCACAGGCGATCCGGGCGTCGTTGCGCAACTCGAGGGCCGCGAGGCGCAGCTCTTCGAGTCTCGTCGCCTCG
>JBDNHK010000046.1:0-26712 GCA_041688815.1 Acidimicrobiales bacterium
CGTGCCCCCGGGCCAGGTCGGCGATCAGCTCACCGTCAGCGGCGACGGTGTCGACCTGTTCGATGCGCTCGAGGAGCCCGGAGACCATGCCCGAACCCTACCAAACATGTGTACGAGCAGCAACCGAAAACCCAACAGATCTCTTGTGAATCAGCGCACGAGTGGACCCCTCTCGGGGTGGGGAAGGAGTCGCCTCGGTTCGGGTTTTCTCGGCGGGCGAGTCGCCGGGCACTGGGGAGACCGACCGGGAGCACAGGGCCGAACCGGCCCCGGCTCAGTACCGGGGCTCTATGCGCAAGATCCGACCCGGGGAGGCATCCGTGGCGACGTAGAGGTTGCCGTCGGGGCCCTGGACGGCCAGGCCGTTCCCCCACAACTGCCACCGAGGCCCACCGCCGCCGCCAGCCCGGGCGCCGCCAGCAGCTGTCGTCGTCGCATGACCACCCCTCGCCCGTCGGCACCGAAGGACGCGGCAAACGAGAGACCTGCGCTCAGTATCGCTCTCCGGCGAGAAGGACCTTCAGTGTCCATTCGGTGAGCAATCGCCCGCGGTCACTCCGGACCCGCCCCGATCACCGCCCGTCGAGGAGGGCCGGGGCCAGGCGGCGCCACGCCTCCATGGGCACCGACGTGGCCTCCTTCGGGAGCACCTGTACGCAGACGTGATCGGCACCGGCCTCGTGGTGCGCCGCCACCCGTTCGGCGATGGCCGCCTCGTCGCCCCAGGCCACGATGGCGTCGACGAGCCGATCGGTCCCGCCGTCGGCCATGTCGGCGTCGGTGAAGCCGAAGCGCTTCAGGTTGTTGGTGTAGTTGGGGAGGGTCAGGTACATGGTCATGTGGCCCCGTGCGATGTCGCGGGCCTTCACCGGGTCGGTCTCGAGCACGGCGGCCTGCTCGACACACAACCAGGGCCCCGCTCCCATGGTCTCGCGGGCGAACGCCGTGTGCTCGACCGGCACGAAGTAGGGGTGGGCGCCGTCGGTGCGCTCGGCCGCGAGGCGCAGCATCTTCGGACCCAGCGCGGCCAGCACCCGGCGGGCCGGTGCTGTGGGCGCGGCCGCCATGAACATCCCGGCGTCCATGCCGTCGAGGTAGGCCTTCATGGTCGAGTACGGCTTGGTGTAGTCGTGGCCGCGCACGCCCTCCACCATCACCTGGTGGCTGACGCCGAGCCCGAGCAGGAAGCGATCGGGGAACGCCTCGGAGACGGTCTGCAGCGCCGAGTTGGCGCACAGTGCATCGCGGGCCCAGATCGAGGCGATGCCGGTGGCGACCACGATGCGCTCCGTGCCGGAGAGCAGCAGTGTCGAGCTGACGAAAGCCTCGCGCCCCACTGCTTCGGGCAACCAGATGGTGCCGTAGCCGAGCGATTCGATCTCGGCGGCGAACTCCCGGCTCTGAGCCGAGGGCACGAGGTCGAGCTGGTACTGCCAAATTCCCACACGTCCGAGTTCCATGCGCCGGACCCTAGGCAATCCGACCGCAGCTCGCTCGGCCTCGGACCTCATCCACGACCTCCCCCGTTCTACACTCGGACCGTGACTCCAGCGCCGCCTCCGTCACCGAGCGTCGCCGACGATGTCCACGGTGGGCCCGCCGAGGGCCCGGCGCAAATGTCGACCGGCCTTCCGAGTCCCCCCGATGCACCGATCACGCCCACGAGGAGCGTGTCGTGGTTGAAGGTCGGAGCCATGGGTGCAGTGGCGTTGGCTGGTTGCGCCTACCTCGCCTTCTTCGACCCGAGCACCTCCTCGGCGATCTACCCGCAGTGCCCGTTCAAGGCCGTCACCGGCTTCGACTGTCCGGGGTGTGGCACCACCCGCGCCGTGCACTCCCTGCTCACCGGCGACGTCGGCCGGGCCCTCGACCACAACGCGCTGTTCGTCCTGGCCCTGCCCGTGCTGCTGTGGTGGGCGATCCGCGGCGCCGTGCGCTCCACCGGGCGCAAGCCGCCCGGCCCGGGGCTCCGCTGGCGGCCGTGGATGACCTGGACGCTCGTGAGTCTCGTCGGGGTCTTCTGGGTGGTCCGCAACCTGACGTGGGGCCCGTTCGACTGGCTGTCCTCCGGCGTGTCCTGAATCGAGCGGACCAAAAAGGGTTGATCCTCGCCCCTATCAGTCGAGGCGACGCAGCTCGGCCCGGTAGCGCTGGCCCTTCTTGACGTACTCGGCCGCGGCCTGGGCGATGATGCCCAGCTTGCCCGAGCCCTCCCGCAGCCTGGCGGGCACCCCGAGGGCCATCATCCCGGTGGGTACCTCCATGCCATCGGGCACCACCGCGTTCGCCCCGACCAGGGCACCCGAGCGCACGATCACCCGGTGCAGGACCACCGATCCGTTGCCGATCAAAGAGCCGGCCTCCACCGTGCACCCCTCCAGGTGGGCGATGTGGCCGACCACGCAGCCGTCCCCCACCGACGTCGGCAGGATCGGGATGCAATGCACCACGGTGCCGTCCTGGATCGACGTGCGGGCGCCGATGCGGATGCTGCCGTTGTCGCCTCGCAACACCGCACCGGGCCAGATGCTGGACTCGGCCCCGATCTCGACGTCGCCGATGACCACGGCATCAGGGTGCACGAAGGCAGTGGGGTGGATGCGGGGCTCGACGTCACCCAGCGCATAGATCGGCACGACAGACCGGACTACATCGCGTAGCGGCCGTAGCCACCACGAAAGAACAGCAGCGGACCGCCCTCGTGGCGGACCTCGAGGTCACGAACGGCGCCGATCACGATGAAGTGGTCGCCGGACTCGACGACGTCGGCCACGGTGCAGTCGATGTAGGCCAGCACCCCGTCGATGATGGGCGAACCGTTCCCTGAGCGCTTCCAGCCGATCCCGGCGAACTTGTCGGGGGCCTTGGAAGCGAACACGCGACAGACGTCCTCCTGGTCCTCGGCGAGGATGTTCACGCAGAACTCGCCCGCGGCCTCGATCTTGGGCCAGGTACTCGACGACATCCCCGGGCAGAACAGCAACTGGGGCGGATCGAGCGACAGCGACGCGAACGACCCGATCGCCATCCCGACCGGGGCGGCCTCGTGCATCGAGGTGACGACCGTGACGCCGGTCGGGAAATGACCGAGCACCTGTCGGTACTTGGCCGAGTCGAAGGAGGGGACGCTCTGCTCGCTCACGAGGGCCGGAGCTTAGGTCCGCACGGCGGCGGGACGGAGCGACACGCTCAGCCCCTCCGAGGCTGCGAAGACGACGTCGAGCCCGCGATCGCAGCCGGCCTCGGCCGCCGCCAGGGTGAGCGAGTCGATGGTGTCGTCGTCGTGAGAGGGATCGTGGTGGAAGAGAGCGAGGGCCTTGACCCCGGCCTCGGCGGCCACGTGTACGGCGTAGTCGACCGTGCAGTGCCCCCAGTTGCTGCGCAGCACGAACTCCTCGGGGGTGTACTGGGCATCGTGGATGAGCAGATCGGCGCCATCGCACAGCGCCAGCACCGCTGGTTCGATGAAGCTCGGTTCGTCGACGGGCTGTTGGTGATCGCTGACGTAGGCCACGGTGACGCCGTTGCGCTCGATGCGGTAGCCGAGGGTCTCCCCTGTGTGGGGGACGAACGCGGCACTGACCTTGGCCCCGGCGATGTCGTAGCGGCCGGGAGTGAGCGAGACGAAGTCGATGACGGCGGACATCTGGCTCGCCCGCACGGGAAAGAACGGCGGCCCCATGAGCTGATCGAAGGCCTCACCGAACGGGCGACCGCCGTCGCGGGGTCCGTACACCGTGAGCTCGGCACCGGGGCAGAGCAACGGGGGGCAGAACGGGAGGCCCTGCACGTGATCCCAGTGCAGGTGGCTGACGAGGGCATGGGCCCGCAAGGGCTGGCCGTGCGGGTGGTCGAGCCCGAAGAAACGCAGGCCCGTGCCGAGGTCGAGGACGATCGGGTCGTCCCCAGGCGAGCGGAGCACCACGCACGACGTATTGCCGCCGTGGCGGCGATTGGCATCGCACGAGCACGGCGTCGACCCTCGCACTCCGTAGAACGTGACGTCCAACGACGACTCCCCCACTCCGTGATGCTCGGAGCAGCGTAAACCACCCGGTGAAGAAGGTGAACAGGAAGTGACATCTCTCACACGTTCGGCGTCGCGGGTACGGTGCGCCGCATGCCCGAGGTCAGCCCGGCGCAGGTCGGCACCGGTCCGATCGCCGCCCCCCAGATGCCCGACGACGGCATCGTCGTCGTGGTCAAGCGCGACTGCCCCACCTGCCTGCTCGTCACTCCCGCCCTCGAGCAGTTGGCCGGCGGCACCGAACCCCTCGACGTGGTCGTGCAGGATGACCTCGAGCCGTTCACCCACCTCGCCGGAGCCCGCATGGACACCGATCTCGACCTGTCGTGGATCCTCGACATCGACACCGTGCCCACGATCATGCGCCGCTCCGGTGGCGTCGAGGTGGACCGAGCCGCGGGGTGGTCGCGCACGCAGTGGGAACGGCTGACGGGCACCGCCGACCTGGCCCCGGGGCTCCCCGAACAGCGACCGGGGTGCGGGTCGCTGACCCAGGACCCAGCCGTTCGCTCCGGCCTGAGGGTGCGCCACGAGGGCTGGCGCCTCGCGGCCCGCCGCATCCAGATCTCCGCTCTCGACGACGAGATGGAATCGCTCTTCGAACGGGGCTTCACCGACGGCCTGCCCGTGGTGCCCCCCACGCCGGTGCGGGTGCTGCGGATGCTCGAGGGCACCACCCGCGCCCCCGCCGAGGTGGTGGCCGTGGTTCCCCCCGACCTCGTGGAGTGCACGGTCGAGAAGGTCGCCATCAATGCCGTCATGGCCGGCTGCAAACCCGAGTACCTGCCCGTGGTGCTGGCGGCGCTCGAAGCGGCGTGCACCGACGACTTCAACATCCACGGATTATTGGCCACGACATGGTTTGCCGGACCACTGATCGTCGTCAACGGTCCGATCGCCCGGGCCATCGGCATGAACAGCGGGGTGAACGCACTCGGCCAGGGCAACCGGGCCAACGCCACCATCGGCCGAGCGCTCCAGCTCGTCGTGCGCAACGTGGGTGGGGGCCGCCCGGGTGGAGTCGATCGGGCCACTCTCGGCAATCCCGGCAAGTACACCTTCTGCTTCGCCGAGGACGAGGTGGGCTCCCCCTGGACCTCCCTCGCCACCGAGCGGGGCATGGCCGAGGGGGCCTCCGCAGTCACCTTGTTCGCGGCCGAAGGGGTGAGGGGGATGGCCGACCAGACGTCGCGCACCCCCGAGTCGTTGGCCCGCTCGTTCGCCGCCTGCCTGGCGTCGGTGACCCACCCCCGCACGGTGATCGCCTTCGACGCCATGCTCGTGGTGTGCCCCGAGCATGGCCGCGTGTTCGCCGAAGCGGGATGGGACAAGGCGCGCCTGCACGCCGAGCTGGCCGAGTTGCTGCTGCTCGACACCGACCCGTTGCTGGCCGGGGTGGGCGGCCTCGACATGGGCCTCGACCCCAAGTGGGCGGGGCACAAGCTGCCCAAGTTTCGCGACGGTGGCCTGCTCATCACCTACGCCGGCGGCAAGGCCGGCATGTTCAGTGCGATCATCGGGTCCTGGGCGTCCGGCCCCATCGGCAGCCAGCCCGTCACCGTGGAGGTGCGTTCGTGAGTCAAGCCCCGATGCCCGACGCCGGCCTCACCGTGCTCGACCCCACCGGAGAGCGGTCGGTGGCGATGCGCGAGCGGCTGCCGCGGCTCGACACTCTCTCCGGTCGCCGCGTGGCCCTGCTCGACATCACCAAGGCCCGGGGCGACGTGTTCCTCGACCAGCTCGAGCAGCACCTCGTGCGGCGCGGCGCGTTGGTGACCCGCTACGCCAAGCCCACGTTCACCAAGCCGGCGCCGGTGGACCTGCGCCAGGAGATCGCCATGCAGTGCGAGGTGGTCATCGAGGCCCTCGCCGACTGAGGAAGCTGCACGTCGTGCAGTGTGCACGACATCGTGGATCTCGAGTCACGAGGCGTCGTGGGCATGTTCGTGGCCTCCACCGAGTTCATCGACGCCGCCGCCACCCAGGCAGCCGCGCTGGGCGCCGACCCCGCTCGCGTGTTCATCCCCCACCCCATCCAGGACCGCACCGACGACGAGATGCGGGCCCTGGCCGACGCCGCAATCGACGACATCGTGAAGGCCCTCACCGGGTCCTGACTCGGCTCGAGTCCGTCAGCTCGCCAGGACGAGGAAGCCGTCGCCGGCAAGGACGGCCAGGCCGTCACGCACCAGGCCCTCGGCGGCCCGGCGGGCGTCGGCCTCATCCCACTGCGTCGTGGTACCGGTGGCCCAACCGCAGGCGCCGAGCCACGCGACGGGGGCCAGACGTGAACCGGTGCGCAGGGCATCGAGCAGGCACGCCCGGCCCTGCCGGAACGACCCCTCGAACCGGCTCTGGCCCCGGCTGACCGCATGGGACCCGACCGCCGGGTCGGGGTCGGCGCGACCACTGCTCCCCCACGCGCAACCTGCGACCACGGGGCACCGCTCACAACGAGGGGACCGCCGGACGCACACCGTGGCGCCGAGATCGAGCACGGCCTGGTTCCAGGCCCACCCCTTGCCCGCCGGCACCAGGTCGTCGGCCGCGCCCTGGGCCTCCCGGCCCCCGAAGGGACGCCCGGCGGTTCGGGCCAGGATGCGCCCCACGTTGGTGTCGACGACGGCCACGTCGCGCTCGAAGGCGAAGGCCAACACGGCCCGGGCCGTGTAGGCACCGATGCCGGGCAGGGCCAACAGGGCATCGAGATCGTCGGGGAAGCGTCCGTCGTGGCGCTCGACCACGGCGACCGCACACCCATGAAGGCTCACCGCCCGGCGGTTGTAGCCGAGACCGGCCCACTCCTGCACCATCGCGCCCACCCCGGCGCCAGCACCCGCATCGACGTCGGGGAAACGATCGAGGAACCGATGCCAGCGCGGCACCACCCGTTCGACCTGGGTCTGCTGCAACATGACCTCGCTCACCAGCACCGCCCACGGGTCGCGGGTGTGGCGCCAGGGGAGGTCGCGTCGGGTGACCTCCCACCAATCCAGCAGGTCGTGGCCCACCATGGGCGGAGGTCCGGCCGACGCGTTCAGACCCGACGGCACCAGAACACCCGGGTCGTGTACGGGAACCAGAACAGGGCCCGAACACGCCGGCGTCGGCCACGAGGGCCGGATGGTCGACGTTGTGATGGAGTCGTAGGGGCGGGCCGCTCGTAGGCCTGTGATCCCTGCTGGAAACCGGCGGCGGCTGCCGCCGGGATGCGCGGGTCACCCATGGGCCGAGTGTGTCATGCCCTGCAGCGGCCCGCCCCGGGCCGCGCTACTCGTCGGCGAACACGTCGTCGCCGTAGGGCAGGCCTCGGGCCGGAGCGAACTCGCGCCGCCACACCATCACCCGGCGGCGGAACTCGCACACCTCTTCACGGCGCTGGTTGATGCCCTTGCTCTCGACGGTGACGATGCCCCGCTTGCCATCGGAGGTCTCCTTCTTGGCCAACACCTTGGTGACGGCGTAGATGGTGTCGCCGTGGAACGTGGGCTTGGCGTGCTTGAGGCTCTCGACCTCGAGGTTGGCGATGGCCGCGCCGCTCACGTCGGGCACGCTCATGCCCAGCACCAGCGAATACACCAGGTTTCCGACCACCAACGCCTGACCCATCGGCGACTCGTGCTCGGCGTACCAGTTGTTGGTGTGGGTCGGGTGGTGGTTCATGGTGATCATGCAGAAGAGGTGGTCATCGGCCTCGGTGATGGTCTTGCCGGGCCAGTGGCGGTAGACGTCGCCGACCTCGAAGTCCTCGAAGTGGCGGCCGAAGGGGCGATCGATCACGGTCACGGGTCTCTCCTGAACAACTCGTCGTCGAGGCTGGGGCTCGATCTCGTCGCCCAAGCTACCCGTGAGTAACCTCGGCCCATGACCGTGAACGAACCGGATCTCGCGGCCGCGGCGGACGTCATCGACACCGCCGTCGCCATCGTCACCGCCTGCACCTCCCGCCTGGCCGAGCTCGGTGACCCCGACGCCCACCAGGTCGTCACCTACGACCTGGCCCACGCCGCCTCGGCCGTGGAGACGGGCCAGGCCATGCTCGCCTACGGCGCCAAGGGCGACCTCGAGGCCCGTATCGCCTGCGCGTACGTCGCCGACGCCGTGGCCGAGCTGACCCCCAAGCTCTTCGGGCAGGAGGCCGACTGGGGGGTCGAGGCCGGTGCCCTCGACCCGACCCGCGCCTTCGTGGCCACCTATCGCGCCCCGGAGTTCCTGGCCGCGCTGGCCGACACGCCCGGCCCCCGCCACCTCGACAGTGACTTCGAACTGGTGCAGGACACGTTCCGCCGCTTCGCCCGCGAAAAGATCGCCCCGGTCGCCGAGCACATCCACCGCCACAACGCCGACATCCCCGAGGACCTCATCTCGGGACTGGCCGAGATGGGTGGCTTCGGGCTCAGTGTGCCCGTCGAGTACGACGGGTTCAGCGAGGGGGGCGAGAGCGAGTACATCGGCATGGTCGTGGCCACCGAGGAGCTGTCGAAGGCGTCGCTCAGCGCCGGTGGGTCACTCATCACCCGACCCGAGATCCTCACCCGGGCCCTGTTGGCCGGGGGCACCGAGGAACAAAAAGCCCACTGGTTGCCCAAGCTGGCGTCGGCCGAAGTCATGGTCGCCGTCGCCGTCACCGAGCCCGACTACGGCTCCGACGTGGCCGGGGTGATGTGCGCGGCCACCCCCACCGAGGGCGGATGGCTCCTCAACGGCGTCAAGACATGGTGCACGTTCGGCGCCCGCGCCGATGCCCTCATGTTCCTGGCCCGCACCGACCCTGATCGCACCAAGACCCACCGGGGCCTGACCATGTTCGTGGTCCCCAAGCCGCGCGGCGAGGGCCACGGCTTCGAGTTCGTGCAGGAAGCGGGGGACGCCGGTGGCGCCGCGGGGGGCGGGAAGATGGAGGGCCGGGCCATCGACACCATCGGCTACCGGGGCATGCACTCCTACGAGATCGCCCTCGACGACTGGTTCGTGGCGGCCGAGAACCAGGTCGGCGGCGACGACGGCCTGGGCAAGGGCTTCTACTACCAGATGGCCGGCTTCGAGAACGGCCGGCTCCAGACCGCGGCCCGCGCCGTGGGCGTGATGCAGGCCGCCTACGAGGACGCCCACCAGTACGCCCTCGACCGCGTCGTGTTCGGTCAGCCCATCGCCGAGTACCAACTCACCCGGGCCAAGCTGGGCCGCATGGTCGTGCTGATCCAGGCCGGCCGGCAGTTCGGCTACGAGGTGGCCCGACTCATGGCCAAGGGCCAGGGGCAACTCGAGGCCTCGATGGTGAAGGCCTACGTGTGCAAGGCCGCCGAGTGGGTGACCCGGGAGGCCATGCAGATCCACGGGGGCTTCGGCTACGCCGAGGAGTACCCGGTGAGTCGCTACTTCGTGGACGCGCGGGTGCTGTCGATCTTCGAGGGCGCCGACGAGACCCTGTGCCTCAAGGTCATCGCCCGCCGCATGTTCGACAACGCCAAGTAGCCGGCTCTCGACGTCACGGCCGCCTACGGGAGGCGGCGGGCCAACTCGGCGCGCGCTTCGGCCAGCTGGGCGGGGTCTATCGGCGACGGGGCGGTGTCGACCCCATAGAGCCCGGCGGCGTTGCCCCCGAGGATGGCGGCCTTCATCTCGGGCGTGAGCGCCGGGTAGCCGTAACGCTCCTGCATGGGCTCGGGGATGACGAAGGAGCGGAAGGCGTCGATGAGCGCTGGCGGAGGGCCGTACCAGACCGAATCGGTGCCCCACAGGATCAGGGCGGGGCCGACCGCGAGCAGCAACTTGCCCAGCACGTGCGCGGCCTCGCTCGGGCGGCGCAGCATGAGGAACCCGAAGAGGGCCTCGGCGCCCCGGGTGGTGGCCCGGCTCGTGCGCACCGGATGAGTCTGCACGTCGATCACCGCAGCCCGGCTCCGGAAGGTCGCCTCGGCGGCGGCAGGATCGACGGCGGCCTCGGAGGGGACGTCGAAGTACACGTCGCCGTGGGCCTCGTTGAGGGCCAGCAACGTGGCCGCCGTCCCCATCTGTCCGCTGAGGTAGGCGGCAAGTTCGATCCCGAGCCGGGACGCAGCCCCGACTCCGACGGTGGTCACCAGTTCTTCGACCCGGCGGTCGACGGGACGCTTCGGTTGCGGGTCGTGCTCGTCACTCGACCGCGGCGCCAGCAACGGCACGCTCACCGCCATGACCGCACCCCCCGGTTGATCCTCATGGCCGGTGCCGATCCCATTGACCGGGCGTGACCAGCTCGAGCGGAGCGGCGAGGAGCGGCACGAGCGTGCCCTCGGCCCAACGCCGGGCCAGGACCGGCTCGAGGGCGGGGGCGACCTCGACCGCGGGGGCATCGAGGTAGCAGACGGTCAGCCCGAGCCCTTCGGTGGCATCGAGGCGCTCGTGGCGGGGTGTCGCTCCGGCCCAGCACCACGCTCCGGCCACACCGGGCACGTCCACCAAGCGGTCGAGGCCGACGTCGACGGGCTCGGCGAAGAGGTGCTGCACGACATGGTCGACGTCGGCGTAGGGGGCCTCGGACACGAGGCGGGCCTGCCGACACGCCGGCGTCGACACCCATCGCTGCCCCAGGCGGAGACCCGGGAGCCGGTACTGCTCGGGCAGGTGGTCGAGCATGTGCCACTCGAGGTACTCGGCGTCGTGGCCCTCGGCGTGGCGTCGCGACATCGACACCACACTGGCGGCCACGTCGCCCTGGCCGTACTCGCCGATGGCTGGCGTCGCGTCGCTCGCCTCGGGAACTTCCGGGATCGAGCTCATCGGTCGTGCCCGCTCGCCGCCGGCTCGTCGATCGAGCGGATCGCGAACTGGTGCAGGAGGTGGCCCGGCACACCCCCATCGAGCGCTCGCTCCGCATCACGGGTGTCGGCCATCGTGCCCCCTGTCGCCCGCCCCCCGGCAGCTGTTCCACCGAGCGTAGGGCGCCAGAAGCGTCAGGCCTCGAGGGCGGTGATGGCGGCGGCCTGGGCCAGGACGCGGCGGGCGTCGTCGACGTGGAGGTTCTCGATCATGCGCCCGTTGACGGTAACGACTCCCCGCCCGTCGGCGGTGGCCTCGTCGAAGGCGGCAATGATCTCGCCGCTCGACGCGATCTCGGCTTCGCTGGGGGCGAAGACCTCGTTGCACGGGCCCACCTGGCTGGGGTGGATCAGCGTCTTGCCGTCGAACCCGAACTGGCGGCCCTGGAGGCACTCGGCCCGGAAGCCCTCGTCGTCCTTGATGTCGTTGTAGACGCCGTCGAGGATCACCTTGCCGGCGAGCCGGGCCGCCATCAGGCAGGCCTGCAACCCGAACTGGAGTGGCGCCCGCCCCGGCACGTGCTGCGCGTGCAGTTCCTTGGCGAGGTCATTGGTGCCCATGATGAGCACGGTGAGCCGGTCCGAGGCCGAGGCGATCTCCTCGGCGTGCAGCATGGCCACCGGCGTCTCGAGCATGGCCCACAGGGCGGTGTGAGTGGGTGCCCCGGCGGCGACGAGGGCGTCGACGAGAGCGCGCACCTCGTCGGCCGAATTGACCTTGGGCACCACCACGCCGTGGGGACCAGCGGCGGCCACCGCGGCCAGGTCGGCGTCGTGCCACTCCGTGCCCAGCCCATTGATGCGGATGGTGAGCTCCTTGGTGCCGTACTCCCCCGACCGCACCGCCGCGCACACCCGGCCGCGGGCCTCGGCCTTGACGTCGGGCGCGACCGCATCCTCGAGGTCGAGGATCAGGGCATCAGCGGCGAGTCCCTTGGCCTTCTCGAGGGCACGTTCATTGGCGCCGGGCATGTAGAGCACGGAGCGGCGGGGGCGCAGATCGGCGGTCATTCGGGATCTCCTGGGTCGAGATGGCCGACCGTGAGCCGGCGAAGTTCTTTCGAGGCGGGGCTACAAACCGTAAGTCGCAGCCAACTCGGGGTCGTCGACGGCGAGCGAGGAGGCCAGCTCGACCATGACCCGGCACTGCTTCACCGAGGCGTCGTCCTCCATCTTGCCGTCGAGCATGATGGCGCCGGTGCCGTCGCCCATGGCCTCGATCACCCGACGGGCGTGGGCCACATCGGCCGGATCGGGGCTGAAGACCTTCTTGGCGATGGCGATCTGCACGGGGTGCAGGCTCCAGGCCCCGACGCAGCCGAGCAGGAAGGCGTTTCGGAACTGGTCCTCGCAGGCCACGGTGTCCTTGATGTCGCCGAAGGGGCCGTAGTACGGGAGAATCCCGTTGGCCACGCAGGCATCGACCATGCGGGCGATCGTGTAGTGCCAGAGGTCCTGCTGGAAGATCGTGCGGGCGCCTTCGACATCGCCGTCCACTGGGTCCTCGCGCACCAGGTAGCCGGGGTGGCCGCCGCCCACCCGTGTGGTCTTCATGCGCCGGTTCGCGGCCAGGTCGGCCGGGCCGAGCGACAGGCCCTGCATGCGGGGGCTGGCCCCGCAGATCTCCTCGACGTT
Organism: Acidimicrobiales bacterium; assembly: GCA_041688815.1. GTDB lineage: Bacteria > Actinomycetota > Acidimicrobiia > Acidimicrobiales > Acidimicrobilacustridaceae > Rhabdothermincola_A. Next base: position 12,463 of record JBDNHK010000046.1, read on the forward strand.
GGCCACGCCCCGGGCGGTCTCGAGGATGGCGTGCACCAGGATCGGGCGATCCAGCCCCGCCTTGGCCTCGAGCTGGGCCAGGAGGCGATCGACGTAGTGGATGTCCTCGGGCCCCTCGACCTTGGGGATCATGATCACGTCGAGCTTGTGGCCCACCTCGGTGACGGCGGTGGTGAGGTCGTCGAGGCACCACGGCGAGTCGAGGGAGTTCACCCGGGTCCAGAACTGGGTGCGTCCGAAGTCGTTGTTCAGGCCGACCTCGACCAGACCGGCACGCGCCGCCTCCTTGTCGGCGGCGGGGACCCCGTCCTCGAGGTTGGCCAGCAGCACGTCGACCGTCGGGGCGATGTCGGGCACCTTGGCCACCATCTTCGGGTTCGACGGCGGGAAGAAGTGGATCATCCGCGACGGCTTCACCGGGATCTCGCGGAGCGGCTCGGGGGCTCCGAGGGCGAGGGGCCGGAAGAAGTCCTTGGGGTTGCGCATGGCTGCGAAACTACCGCCGGGTAACCGTCGGCACCGAAACGACCGACCGCCGAAGTGGCGCTCCGCCGGCGCCGGTGTCAGGCGGCGAGGTCGGCCGGCACCAGTTGCTCGGTGAGCAACGTGGCGAAACGGGTCGGGTCACCGGCCACGAACGCCCGGCACAACGGCAGCCCTTCCACATAACACGAGATGTAGGCCCGCCAGGTGGGCGAGGTGAGGAACTCCACCGCCTTCTCGGCTCGGGCCTTCGGCAGCAGGGCCCAGCGCTCGGCGTAGGCCACGGCCTCGTCGACCGTCACCCCGTCCTCGTGGAGCTTCCAGGCCACGTTGGCCCGCACCGCGTTGAGGGCCTCGCCGGCCACGCTGACGGCGGCCACGACCTCGGCGTCGTAGGGGATGCCGAGAGGACGCAGGTGCTCGGCCACCAGCGTCTCCGGGCGGTCGCCGGCGATCACCTCGAGAGCCAGATCGGCCAGGCCCTCGGCCAGCAGGCACTGCGGGGTTCCGACCAGGAAGATCGTCTCCTCCTGCCACCCCCGGCGTCGCACCAGCCCGGCCTCCTTGCGCGAGTGCTCGGTGTGGTGCCCGGGGTAGGCCTCGTGGGCCACGAGATGGGCCAACGACGGCGAGAGTACGGGCAGGTCGACGTTGATGGCCACCCGACTGCGCAGGCCGCCCAGGTAGTAGTTGAACCCCGACCACGGCTGGTCGGTGGCCAGCTCCCAGTCGACGTGTTCACCCTCGGGGAGGCCAAACGTCTGCTGCGTGCGCTCGCGGAAGTCGGCGGCCAGCGAGTGCAACGCGTCCGGGAGACGATCGACGGGGACGGCCTGAGCCTCTCGCCATGCGATGTAACGCTCCGGGAGCGGGCCCGAGCCGGGCAACACCTCGTCGAGCCGGTGATGGGCGGCGACGAAGACCTCCTCGTCGAGTAGCGTGGGGCGCACGCCGTAGCACCACTCCACCTCGTCGGCGTAGCCGATTGCTTCGCCGGCCAACTTCCGGGCGCTGGTGTGCAGCCCCACCACCTGGGCCCGCAACCAGCGGCGGCGGCCGGCGTCGAGGTCGGGCTCGCCTTCGCCGGCGTCGAGCGCGGCGAGCAGTCGCGCCGCCTCGCCGGCCACGGCGGCCGGCGAAGGCAACGGTTCGGCGGCCACCCGCTCGGCCAGCTCCGGCGGCCCGTAGTAGGCGTCGACGAAACCGTCGACGTGGCGACCGAGACGCAGGCCCAGCTCGAGGTAGCGGTCGACGATGGACACGCCGGTCACCCGAGGTTGCGACGCAGAAAGGCGAGGGTGTCGGACCAGGTGCGCGCCGACAGGGCGGGGTCGTGGACCTCGGGTCGGGTGTCGTTGAAGAAGGCGTGCTCGACACCAGGGTGGATGATGAAGTCCACCTCCTTCCCCTCGGCCCGCAGACGGTCGGACAGCTCGGCCACCTGGGCCGGGCCGAAGAAGGCGTCGTTCTCGGCGAAGTGGCCGAGGATCGGGGCGTCGAGCCTCGACCAGTCGGGTTCGAGGTTCGGCCACGGCATGATGCCGTAGTAGGGCACGCACGCCCCGACCAGCTCGGGTCGGGCGCAGGCCAGGGCGAGGGCCAGCCCGCCACCCATACAGAAGCCGACCACGCCCACCTGTTCCGACGTGACGGCGTCGAGGCCCACGAGGTGGTTGGCGGCGCCGCCCATCTCACGGGTCGCTTCGTCGATGTTGAGCGCCATCATCAGCTTGCCGGCTTCGTCGGGTTCGGTGGTCACCTGCCCGTGGTACAGATCGGGCGCCAGGGCCACGAACCCTTCGGCCGCGAACCGGTCGCACACGTCGGTGATGTGGGGCACCAGCCCCCACCACTCCTGAATCACCACGACCCCGGGACCGACACCCGGGCCGGGCACCGCCAGGTAGCCCGATGCGTCGTGGCCGTTGCTCGGGAAGGAGACGAGTTCACCCATGGCGCTGGACCCTAGCGGTGTGCCCGCGGACCTCGCCGGTCCGGCAGAGAGCCCAGCGGGACTCACATGATGTTGCCCTTGAACAGCTCGGGGGCGACGGGGCAGTCGGTGCGGCGCAGGGCGGCCGGTACCTCGAGCGGACCGGTGGGACCCACGATGCGATCGACCAGGTGCAGCGGGACGACCTCGTCGTCGTCGTCCCACGGGTCGTCGACGAGGATCCGGGCCCGGGCCGGCTCCCACATCCGTTGGGGCAGCAGGCGCCCCACGCCGGCCACCAGCCACACCGGCACCCCACAGGCCCGACCCACCGCCGCCGCCGCCAGCGAACCGCTGACCGCCAGGAACTCCTTCGGTGCCACCATCGACGCCTCCAGGAGCACGAGATCGGCGTTGGCCACGGCCGCGCCGAGACCAGCCAACGGAACGTCGACGGCGTCGACCTCGAAATGGGTCAGTCGCCGCACGAGGCCCGAACCCTCGGAGAGGGCGTCGACGACCATGACCTCCACGTCACCGCGACGGGGCAGCGCCTCGGCGATCACCTCGGGCCAGCCGAGCACGACCACCGAGGCATCGTCGGGAAGCCCATGGCTCAGCTCCACCGGCGTGCGGTCGCCCTCGATCTCGTCGACGACGGCACGGATCTCGGCGCGGGGATCGCCCGCAGTGAGCACCCGGGCGCACAGCCAGATGAGGGCCCCCGAGCGGGGCTGGCGCGACACCATGCGCCGGCAGGCGGTGACCAGCCCCTGCGGGTCGTGGCTGAAGGAGGCCAACGCCCGAGCCGTCTCCTCGACGATCGACGACTGCGGGGCGCCGGAGGCGCGGGCCACGTGACGGAGGCGCTCGACGGGGTGCATCACCTCGCGACGGTACCGGCCCCGGGACGCCGGTCACCCACCCGAGCGAACGCCGCCACCGATCGAGTGGCGCAGTACCGAGGTGGTGGGGCGGACGTGTTCTCGGTCCACTCATCGGGCGCGATACGTTCTCGCTCCGTGATCTCCGATGTGCCCGCCGACCTCGAACTCGCCTCGCTCACGGGATCGGCCCGGCCCATCAGCGAGTGGACGACCACGTTCCATCTCGCCATCGTCGCCCTCGATCCGTTCACGATCGAGAGCGCGTGGATCCTGGGCACCGCCCGGCGCGTCCTGTCGCGCTACCAGGAAGCCGACGTGCGCTGTGCCTTCCTCGTCACCGGTACCGCCGACGAGGCCCGCCAGTTCCTCGGCCCGCTCGCCCGCGAGTTCCTGGTGTTCGCCGACCCCGATCGGGTGGCGGTGAAGGCCCTCGGCTGCACCACGCTGCCGGCCTTCGTGCACCTCAACCAGCACCACCAGGTGGAAGCCATCGCCGAAGGCTGGACGCCCGCCGACTGGAAGGCCGTCGCTGCGAACCTTTCCGACCGCATGGACTGGACGACCACGGTCATCCCCGACGTCGGCGACCCCAGTCCCTTCGCCGGCTCACCGGTCTGAGGGGCCGCAAGCCGCAGGCTGGGCGGGCGCCGGCCCCCCCTCAACCGTTCTTGGGCAGCGCCGAGAAGGGCAGAGTCTTGTCGTTGTTCGGCTCCTTGGGCAGGCCGAGCACCCGCTCGCCGATGATGTTGCGCTGGATCTGATCGGTGCCGCCGTAGATGGGCGGACCCTGGGCCCACAACGCCGAGCCGGTGACCATGGCCAGGAACGGGTTGCCGGTGGCTTCGTCGATGGCCGCCCGATCGGCGTCCTTGTAGGCGTGCAGCATGCCCGCGGGGCCCACGATGCGCAGTCCGAGATCACGCGAGAGGCGCATGATGTCGCTCATGGAGAGCTTGGAGATGTTGGCCATGCCGGGTATGTCCTCACCGGCCTTGCGGGCGGCCTTCATGCGCAGCGAGTTGTAGCGACCGAGCTCCCCGAGGGTGTGGAGCCGAACCAGGTCCTGGCGGATGCCGGGGTCGGTGTTCGACCCGTTGCCCTTGGCCAGGTCGATGAGCAGCTGGGCGCCGCTCACCATGGAGGTGGTCGAGGCCCCCCCGGGGCGCTTGGCCCGCCCGGTGGACGACACGAAGTCGCCGACCCGGCGTTCGAGGTGACCGGCCACCGTGCCCGGGATCGCCGCCCCGCCGGATTCGGAACCTCCACCCGAACCGAGCCCGGCCCGTTCGAACATCAGCGTGCTGTTCGTGACGGCCCACCCGTTGTTGCGGCCGCCGATGAGGGCCGCATCAGCCACGTGCGCATCGGTGAGGAAGACCTCGTTGAACATGGCGTGCCCGGTCATCTCGACGAGGGGGCGGACGTCGACCCCGGCCTGGTGCATGTCGATGGCGAACCAGCTGATCCCCTGGTGCTTGGGAACATCGGGATCGGTGCGGGCGATGAGCATCCCCAGATCGGCCACGTGCCCGAAGGTGGTCCACACCTTCTGCCCGTTCACACTCCACTCGTCGCCGTCGAGCGTCGCCTTGCAGGTGAGCCCAGCCAGGTCGGAACCGGCCCCCGGCTCGCTGAAGAGCTGGCACCACGCCTTGGTGCCGGTGACGACATCACGCACGTAGATGTCGATCTGCTCCTGGGTGCCGTGGGTGGCGATGGTCGGTGCGGCCAGCAGCAGACCCAGTCCCCCGGGCGCGCCCAGGGCCCCGAACCCGGCGATCTCGCGCTGGACGCGAACGGTGTCGTTGCGGGACAGCCCCCGGCCGTAGGCGTGGGCCGGGAGGCTCGGCGCCGACCATCCAGCCAGCCCGAGGCGCTGCCACCACCGCTCCACGGTGAGTTCGGGATCCCAATTCTCCTCGAGCCAGGTGCGGAGCTCGTCGATCAGCTCGTCACTCGTCGCCGCGGTCTCGGTCGTGTCGGTCACGTGTACCCCACTCGTGGTTGGGCGCCTGGCCTCATGGCATGGCTCCGGTGTTCTCGGTGCGCCCGAGTCTGGCCGCTGATGCCGGCGTCAGCCAGATCGACCGTCATCGGGCCACTCCGCCCCTGGTCATCGCCAGCACGTCGAGGGCCCGGTCGAGCTCCTCGGCCGACATGAGACCCGCTTCGAGCACCAGTTCGCGCACGCTGCGGCCGGTGACCACGGACGCCTTCACGAGCTCCGCCACCCGCTCGTACCCGATGAGGGGGTTCAGCGCCGTCCCGAGGGCGGGCGACGACTCGGCGTAGGTCCGGCAGCGGTCGACGTTGGCCTCGATCCCGTCGACCGCCCGGTCGGCGAAGAGTCGGCTGACGTTGGTGAGCAGGTGAATCGACTCGAGCAGGTTGCGGGCCATCATCGGCATGAAGACGTTCAGCTCGAAGTTGCCTTGCGAACCACCGAAGGCCACCGCCGCGTCGTTGCCGAAGACCTGCGCCGAGACCTGCGTGACCGCTTCACACAGCACGGGGTTCACCTTTCCCGGCATGATCGACGAACCCGGCTGGAGGTCGGGGAGGCGGATCTCGGCCAGACCGGTGCGAGGCCCCGACGCCATCCACCGCACGTCGTTGGCGATCTTCATCAACGCCACCGCCACCACCCTGAGCTGGCCGGAGGCCTCGACGAGGGCGTCGCGCCCTCCCTGGGCGGCGAAGTGGTCCGGGGCCTCGACCAGGGGCAGGCCGGTGCGTTCACGCAACGAGGCGATCACCCGGGGAGCGAACGTGCGGGGCGCATTGACACCGGTGCCCACGGCCGTGCCCCCGAGCGGCAGCTCCCCGAGGCGGGGCAGCGTGTGGTGCAGCCCGGCGATGCCGTGAGCCACCTGGGCGGCGTAGCCGTTGAACTCCTGGCCCAACGTGACCGGGGTGGCATCCATCAGATGGGTGCGACCGGACTTCACCACGTCCCGGAACCGTCGCCCCGCCCGCCGCAAGGAGCTCTGGAGGTGAGCGAGAGCAGGGATCAGTTCCATCGCGATCATCTCGCACGCGGCGAGGTGGATGGCCGTGGGGAAGACGTCGTTGGAGCTCTGCGAGGCGTTGACGTGGTCGTTGGGGTGCACGGCGTCGGGTCGCCCGATCCGCTCCGATGCCAAGGTGGCGATGACCTCATTGGCATTCATGTTCGACGAGGTGCCCGATCCGGTCTGAAAGACGTCGACGGGGAACTGGTCGTCCCACCGGCCCTCGGCCACCTCGTCGGCGGCCGCGACGATTGCGTCCGCCAGGGCGCGGTCGACGGCGGGCACGTCCCGAAGCGACGCGTTCACCGGGGCAGCTGCCCCCTTCACCAGCGCCAACGCCCGGATGAGCCCTCGGTCGATGGGACGGCCCGACACGGGGAAGTTCTCGATGGCCCGCTGGGTCTGGGCTGCCCACTTGGCCTGCGCCGGCACATGGACCTCACCCATCGAGTCGTGCTCGACCCGAAAGGGCGGCCGGTCAGGCCGGTCGGCTCGGGCCCTGCGTGGTTCGTCGCTCATGCGGCGAACCTACCCAGTGCCTCCGCCGGTTGCGTCGAGATCGACGCTCGTCGCACTGGTCAGGGGTTCGGTCGCTGAACCCGGAGGACGCACCAGCCACAGCGGCGCGAGGGCGATGGCGGCGCCGTCCTGACCGAGGCCGCGTCCACCGGCGGCGATGAGGCCCCCGGTCACATCACGCACCGATGGGGAAGTGGCGACGACCTGGCGGAGCTGCAGCAGGAAGAGCCAGGGGACGTCGAGGAAGAGTTGCTCTTGCACCACTCGATAGGCATCGACCTGAAGGGCCGGATCGGAGGTGGCCCGGGCGTCGGCGAAAGCTTCGGTGATGAGCGGGTTCACGTAGCGCGTGATGTTGAGATTGACCGCCGGCTGTTCCCCGGGGAGGCCACGAAGGAGAGGCTCGTAGAGATCGGGGTGGGGACTGACGAAGCCCTCGACGAGCGCGGCCTGGTACTGCCCCCGGGCGGTGAGATCGCCGAGCTCGGCGAGCGGTACCGGTTTGATGGTGATGGTGATGCCCACCGTCGCCTGCTGAGCCCTCCAAACCGTGGCGATGGAGAGGAGGAAGGGGTCGTCGGGGACGAGCAGCTCGGCGGTGATGGGCTGGCCGAACTCCGCGATGTAGCTCGCGACTTCGTCCTTGGCCCGGTTCAGATCCGGAACCGGCTCGGGCAGGTCGGTGTACCAGGGCGATGGATCGCTGATGATCCCCCGGGCCACGGTCCCCTGCCCCTGCATGGCCAGCTTGGAGAGCTGCTCCCGATCGGTGGCCAGCGACGCGGCCCGGCGAGCGGTGAACGAGTCGAACGGGGCGCGAGCGGTGTCGAGGGCGATGGCGACCTTCGGCGCCTCGGCGTTACGGTCCTCGGTGACCCGAACCGTGCCGTCGGCCGCCGCCCGGTCGAGGCGCGACAACTGCGCCGGCCGGTCGGTGGACACGAGATCGGCCTCGCCTCGCAGTACGGCAGAGACGCGCGAGCCCGGCTCGGGAATCACGACGAACCGCACGGCGTCGAGCCGAGGCAGCCCGGCCCTCCAATACGACGGGTTACGGACGAGTTGCACCTCACCCGTCACCGCCGGTGTGACCGCGACCACTGAATCAAAGGCCTCGCCGCCCTGCCCGTCCACCGGCGGGAAGCGAAACGGGCCGGTACCGATGGGCGCCACCGCTCCGGCCACCACCAGCGTGCCCGGTGAGGCCATGGCCCCGATCTGGGTGGCGAGCACCTCGGGGAACGTCGACCAGGAAGTGGACATGGTGACCACCACGGTGCGGCTGTTGGTGGCCACCACCGTCGAGACCGGAGTGAGCAGGTGGGTTCCAAGAGGGGACGTGCGCTGGGCCTCGAGGTTGGCGACCACCGCCGACGCGTCGAAGGGCGTGCCGTCATGGAAGAGCACATCGCGGCGTACCCGGATCGTCCAACGGGTGAAGGTGGCGTCGGACTCGATCGACTCGGCGAGCTCGGGGCGGGGCAGGTTGTTGACGTCGTAGACGGCGAGGCGGTCGTAGAGCCCGCGGGCGAGCTGCTGGGCCGAGTTGTCCCAAACCGAGGCGGCGGGGCTGAGGTCGGCGGGAAGCGGTCCGCTCGCCACCCTCAGCACCCCGCCGTCGACCGGCGTCGGTGAGGGAGGCGGGGCCGGCGCCTGGGTGGTGGCCGGGGGCTCCGTCGTGTCCGAGCCCGAGCACGCCCCGATGATCAAACCCACGCCGGCGAGCAGCACCCCGAGAAGAACCGTGAGCGACAGACGCCGGCGTGACCTCACCGCGCGGTCCACCCGCCGTCCACGGCGAGGACGTGACCGGTGACGAAGGTGCTGGCGTCGGAGGCCAGGAACAGCAGCGCGCCGTCGAGCTCGTGCGGCTCACCGCCACGCCCGGCCGGGGTGTTGCGCTGCAAGTACTCCATCGAGGCCGGATCAGTGAACATGACCTCGGCCATCTCGGTTCGGAACCAACCCGGAGCGAGGGCATTGACCCTCACGCCCCGTCGCACCCACTCGGAACCGAGCTGGCGGGTGAGGCCCACGACGGCGTGCTTCGATGCCACGTAGCTGGCCTCGTTGATGGGCGACGACGCCACCGTGCCGAAGATCGAGGCCACGTTGACGATCGAGCCACTCCCCGCGGCCAGCATCTCGCGCCCCGCGAGTTGGCACAGCCGCACCACCGAGTCGAGGTTCACGTCCATGATCCGCCGGTAGTGCTCAGGGGTCTCGTCTTCGCTGGGAACCGGATCGGTGATGCCGGCGTTGTTGACGAGCACGTCGATGCGCCCGGTGACCGCAGCGGCGACCTCGACGATCCGCACGCGATCGGCCTCGTTGGTGACGTCGGCCGCGACCACCACCGAGCCCGGCAGCTCGGCGGCCAGTGCTTCGAGGCGATCGGCCCGCCGGGCGGCCAGAACGGGACGGGCGCCGGCGGCGTGCAGGACCCGGGCGAAACGCTCCCCCAGCCCGCTCGATGCCCCCGTGACGATGGCCGTCCGGCCGTCGAGGCGGAACAGCTGGTCGAGCGACGGCACGGGCACGGCTCACGAAGGTAGTCGGACCGTCCCCACCCCCCGATGGCACCCGCCGGTGCGTGACAGGATCATCGGGTGAGTTCCCCCGCTGAGCCTCCGCCCACCCGGGGGCGCAAGGTTCGTGTCGGAGTGGGGCTGGGCACGGCCACGATCGCGGCCACCGGTCCCGCCTTCGCCCGGATGGTGGACCGGCTCGAGGCGCTCCGATTCGACAGCTTGTGGTTGTCGGAGCGGATCAGCGGACCGGCACCCGACCCGCTGATCGCCCTCGCTCTGGCTGCGGGGCGCACCGAGCGGTTGAAGCTGGGCACGTCGGTGCTCGTGGTGCCGGGGCGCAACCCGGTCGTGCTGGCCAAGGAGATGGCCACCCTCGACGTGTTGTCGTCGGGACGCTTTCTGCCCGCCGTCGGGCTGGGCGCGGTAGACCCGATCGAGCAACAGGCGTTCGGGGTGGTGCGCGAGGAGCGGGGGCGGAGGCTCGACGAGGCCCTCGAACTGATGCGGGCGCTGTGGTCGGGGGAACCGGTCACCCACCGCGGCGAGTTCTTCTCGGTCGAGGGGGTGCGGGTGCTGCCGCGACCCCAACAGGAACTGATGGACGTGTGGCTCGGAGGCATCGCTCCGAGTGAACTGCGGCGGGTGGGCCGCATCGGCGACGGCTGGCTACCGTCGTTCTGCACCCCGGCCGACGTGGCCGACGGGATCCCGGTGATCGAGGCGGCCGCGGCCCAGGCCGGCCGGTCCCTCGACCCCGAGCACTACGGCGTGCTGGTCACCTACTGCGACGGACCGGTGCCCGGTCGCCTGGTCGAGATGATCGAGCGACGCCGACCCGGGCTCGACCCGAGGGAGGTGGTCCCCTCGTTCGATGCCCTGGCCTCACGGCTCGTGGAGTTCATCACCGCCGGGGCGACGAAGTTCGTGGTGATGCCCCTGGCCGACGCCCACGACTGGGACGCCGAGCTGGGCCGACTGGCCGAGGCCCTGTTGCCCCTCGAGACCTGACGGCGACCCGGCCCCCGAGCACAGGTCCGTTCAGAGCTGCGGGTCGAACCCGTCGTCGCCCTCGGTTGCTTCGTACGCGCGTCGCTTGCGCTGCTGGGACATCCAGACGCCGACCACGAGGAAGGCCAGGACGATGAAGATGATGATGCCGCTTCCGAGGAGGTACACGGCGGTGAGTCTCGCCCATCCGGGTGGGGACTGACCAGCATCCTCCGCGTCGGGCGGGGCATCTGACCCACTCCAGGTCGGCGAGTCCGCCCGAGCGGGGTGTCGACGCGTTCGTGGCGCGTCGACACCCCGAGGGCAGTGGTTGTGTCAGGCCTTCTCTACCGGGATCGGAGCAGCAACAACTTCGTGCTCCAGCACCTCGTCCTCCCGGGTCTTGATGAGGGCGATGGCCAACACGAGCAGGCCGAAGAGAGGCTTGGCGAGAATGTCGCCGAACGAGTACCCGACCTGGCGGACGACCTCGGCCACGGCCTCGTTGTTGATCACCGACGGGGCGATGTAGGCCAGCGGGTAGATCCCCCACGTGATGAGGAGGATGTAGCGCATGGCGTCGAGGAACTTGCGAACCTGAGGGCTCTGACGATCGAGGGATCGACCGAGCTCCACGAAGAGCACGTAGAGGATGTAGAGGAACGGAATCGTCGAGAGCACCCCGAACACGGTGCGGGTCACCGAATCCGCCGCCGCGATCTCGCCCGGGTAGCCGAGGCCGATCATGAGGACTGCGGCGATGCTGAGTCGGATGATGAGGCTTCGGGTGGTTCCCTTCGCCAGCTTCAGTACCAGGACCAGCTCGGCGAGCAGCAGCGGCACGGTGAGCAGCCAGTCGACGTAGCGGTAGCCCTCGTTGAAGGGAAGGCCATCCTGTACGTAGACACCGTCGCGGAACGTGAAGGCAGCGGACCAAGAGTCGAAGATCCGCAGGTAGTGGTAGGCAGCGATGCCCACGACGAGCGTCGTGATGGTCACGGCGATGCGATGCTCGGCACCGACTCGGTTCCGCATGAGCAAGAAGAAGACGAACGACGCGCCCATGGCGGCGATCGTCAACGAGAACGAGTTGTACACCAGGTTGTATTGGGTCTCGGTCAACTCGAGTACTTGGAACATGGATTCTCTCCTTTGAGCTGTTGGCTCTGACATATGCTTAACGCCTATTTAGTACTAAGTATTCCCCAGGCTCCAGTCCTGACTCGCTCGAGCGGAAACGTTGCCGGAAGGGCGAACACCGACGAGCACCGTGGGCGAGGTCACAGGCGTCGGGGGCGTCCAATGCGGACATCGACCCCGGGTGACCAGAGAACGACCGGGTCCCCCACAGGTCCGGGAAGTCCGGCTGCGCCCAGGATCGATTGCTCCAGGCTTACCACACGGGCCCGGTGCAACGCCCAGGGAGCGTGCTCCACCCGGGCCCACAGAGTGCGGCCGGCGAACGTGGACGCCAACGCCCAGCGGGCAGTGACGAAACGCTCGACCTCGGTGAGGGCCTCGTCGTCGATGCGCTCGCCGATGTCGACCACGGCGTGCAAGGCGGGCCCACGGGTCGGCCAGCGTCGTTCAGAGTCGTAGATCCGTCGGTCGCCGAGTTGATGCTCGATCGACATCCGGGCCCAGCAGTACGGCAAGCCATAGCTGACCCGGGCCACGAGCGTGGGGAGCAGGCGGGTGATGTCGAGGCTGCAGAACCAGACGGCCCTCCGCCCGTCGGGCGCCACGACGTACGTGCGGACGTTCGTCTCGGGGAAGCTGGACAGCGGCCCGAGGGCAGGCAGACCAGGCACCCGGATCCGTTGCATGTCGAAGGGGATGGTGCCGACCCATGCTGATCCCCCGCACGTATCGACCCGCAGATCGGCGGGAAGCAGGCGCTGGACGACATCGGGGTCGAACGGCCAGTGCATCGACGCCAGGTCGTGCCACCCCTGCAACATCACCGGCCGACGCACGGGTCGCGGGCACACCGTGGTGATGGGCTCTGGCGGATGAACAGCGATGACTCCGAGGCTAGGCCGGGCCGTCCCATAGCCGCTGCCCTCAGATCAGGCGATCCGGGACGAGCGCTCTCAGAGCGCGAGGTGGAGCCGAAGGGCCTCGTCGAGCGCGCCGAGCAGATCGGGGGACAAGACGCCGAGTCGCTCACCGATTCGTTCGACCGCGATCGACCGCACCTGTTCCGCCTGGGCCTTCGAGTCGCGGGTGAGACCGGTGGACGGGGCATCGAGCAAGACCTGGAACGGATACACGCGATCGACGTTCGACGTCACCGGGACAACCGTCACGACTCCTCGCCCGAGCCGTTCCGCCGTCGTGTTCGCACCGTCGTTGCTCACGATGACCGCAGGCCGACGCTTGTTGGCATCGGAAGCGCGGGCAGGATCGAGATCCACGACCCGGATCTCACCGCGGCGCATCAGCCTGCCCGTCACCCGACGCACCGTCCCAGACGTCGCGCTCGTCGCTGGCTTCCCACTGCGCCCAGGCCTCCTCGTAGGCGGGCCCGAGTTCGGTGGAGCGAAGCAGTCTGACCGCACGGTGCACCGCCGCCGATCGGGAGGCCATGCCCTTGGCGTTGGCGTACTCGTCGAGGAACTCGACATCGTCGGCCGGAAGACTGACGCTCAGCTTCGTACTTTTATGCTACCCGAGGTAGTGCTCATGGTGACCGGAGTGGGGTTCGAACCCACACGCCCCCCCCAGGGGCTGGAGGATTTACGGTGTCGTAAGAGCCATTCGCCGCGTGCCGACTCGTGCCGCGTGGTGCCGCGTGGTGCCGCGTGGTGCCGCGTGGTGCCGCAATTCCATACGAACAACAGGATCGCGTCCATCGGGTCGTCCGGCGAGTGTCGAACTGTTCCATCCGATGCGAGGGCGTTCGTTCGCAATCCGTTCGCAGCACGCCGCCCCGAACGACGCCGAGGACCGTCGGGTCCGAGTTCTCAGAGGCCCAGGCCGGTGTCGTCGTCGAGTTCCGGAGGTCGGAGGTCCTTGAGGGCTTCGAGATCGGTGATGAGTCGTTGTCGTTCGGTTCGGCCGATGCCCCAGTCGCCGTTCGGTTCGGCGGAGTCGGTGGCGAGTTCTTTGGTGGCGGCGCGGTGGAGGGCGTCACGGTAGAGGTCGTCGGTGCCGAGGACGAGGCTGTGGTCGACGGTGGCGCCTTGGGCTTCGTGGATGGTGGTGGCCTAGCCGTGGGCGATGTAGCCGGCGTCGAGGGATCCGACTGGAAGTGTTCGCATCCCATTGCCGGCCCTCCGCCGACCACCTCGCCGACCTCAACACCCCTGAGCTGGGCTGTCAGCCCAGCTCAGGTGGTGGAGCGAATATCGGGCTTCGCAGATTCCGGGCCCCGTAAGGGTCCCTCCGGTCATCGCAGCCTGCCCAAGGTGACTGTGGTTTGGACCGAGGACCTCACCAAGTAGTTGACATCCTCGGCTTTGGTGGCGGTGACCAAACACGTCCCCGCCCTTTTTAAGATGAGAGTGAAGTTCGGGCTGGCGCCTACTGTCCTGCAACCGGTGGCCGTAACGAAAGTCACCTGGTAGGTGACTGTGCCGGTGCCCGAGCCCCCTGCGGTGGACAGTGCCAACGACCTGGAGCCCGACGTCGAGGGCCCCGGAGGGTGTGGCAACCGCGAGCACGGGCCGTACGGGCGCGACGCCCGGCACCAAGACGCGACGATGGCGCCACCCGAGGGCAGCGCCACCGTGCAGTCTCAGGTCCGGGCCCGCGGGCCCGCCATGAGAAAGCGGTCAGCCGGTGAACTTCGGGGCCACCACCACCGCGTCGGCCGGGGCCACACCGGGATCGGTGACTGTGGTTTGGACCGAGGACGTCACCAAGTAGTTGACATCCGCGGCTTTGGTGGCGGTGAC
>JBDNHK010000047.1:0-23368 GCA_041688815.1 Acidimicrobiales bacterium
CGTGCCCCCGGGCCAGGTCGGCGATCAGCTCACCGTCAGCGGCGACGGTGTCGACCTGTTCGATGCGCTCGAGGAGCCCGGAGACCATGCCCGAACCCTACCAAACATGTGTACGAGCAGCAACCGAAAACCCAACAGATCCCTCGTGAATCTGCGCACAAGACGACTAACCTCGGCGAGCCGGCCTCGATGGCGAGCGGGGAGCCGCGGTCCGATTCGCGAGACTCGATCGGTGGACCTGGCCGGTGACGCCTGATCAGCGTCGGGCCAGCACCTCGCCGTGGACCAGCACGATGAGACCGTCGTCGGTCGCGGCCCAGGCTCGCCAGCCGTCGGCGATGGAGGTCAGCTCGGCCTCATCGCTCAACCCGTACTCGACGGCCTGGGTGGCGAAGGCCGAGGCCACGGCCCGCTCGGCCCACAGGTCGCCCCACCAGGCCCGGTCGGCGTCGGTGGCGAAGGTCCACGTCGAGCTCGACACCTGCTCGTCGGTGAACCCGGCGGCGCGCACCCACGAGCGCAGGTGGCGGCCGGCGTCGGCCTCGGCCCGGTTGGCCATCGTGACCTGGTGGTACAGCTCGTTCCACCGGTTGAGTCGTGGGTCGAGGGGGAACCAGCCGAACGCGCTGTAGTCGCTGTCGAGCGCGGCCAGCAGGCCATCGGGTCGCAGCACACGCCGCATCTCCACGAGGGCCGCCACCGGGTCGGTGAGGTGCTGGAGTACCTGGTGGGCGTGTACCACGTCGAAGGAGGCATCGGGGTGCTCGAGGGCGTAGACGTCACCGACGGCAAAAGTCACGTCCTGCGCACCAGCTTCGATTCGAGCCGACTCGGCGGACGCGATCACCTCGGCCGACGCGTCGATGCCGCTGACCTCGCCGGGCGCGACCCGGCGGGCCAGATCGAGGCTGATGGTGCCGGGTCCACAGCCGCCGTCGAGCACCCTTTGCCCGCCCGACAGGTGCGGCAACAGATAGCCGGCTGAGTTCTCCGCCGTGCGCCACCGGTGGCTGCGCAGCACCGAGTCGTGGTGGCCGTGGGTGTAGCGGTCGGCCACGGCTCAGGCGCCCGTGGTGGTGCTCCGGGGCATCCAGGTCGGCCGGGTGGCCTCGTAGGCGGTGATGGCGCCCTCGTGGGCGAGGGTGATGCCGATGTCGTCGAGGCCCTCCAGGAACCGCTTCTGGGTGGAGTCGTCGAGGGGGAACTCCTCGTCGAGCCCGATTCCGGGGGCGGAGAGGCGCTTCGACTCGACGTCGACAGTGATCTGCAGGGTGGGGTCGGCCTCGACCGCCCGGAGCAGGCGCTCGCCCACCTCGTGGCTCACGACCACGGGCACGAGGCCGTTCTTGGTGGCGTTGTTGCGGAAGATGTCACCGAAGCGCGGGGTGATCACCGCCTTGAAGCCGTAGTCCACGATCGACCACACCGCGTGCTCGCGCGATGAGCCGACCCCGAAGTTCTCGCCGGCCACCAGAATCGAGGCCCCGCCGAACTGGGGAAGGTTGAGCACGAAATCGGGGTCCTCGCGCCACTCCGAGAAAAGGCCCTGGCCGAAGCCGGTGCGCTCGACCCGCTTGAGCCAGTCGCTGGGGATGATCTGGTCGGTGTCGACGTCGGAGCGGTCGAGGGGGAGAGCGGTGCCGGTGAGGGTGATGACGGGGTCCATGGTGAGTTCGCTCTCAGTCGAGGTCGGCGGGGGCGGCGAACGTCCCGGCGATGGCGGTGGCGGCGGCGACGGCGGGCGACACGAGGTGGGTGCGGCCCCCCTTGCCCTGGCGGCCCTCGAAGTTGCGGTTCGAGGTGGAGGCGGCCCGCTCGCCCGGGGCGAGCTTGTCGGGGTTCATGGCCAGGCACATCGAGCAGCCCGGCTCTCGCCACTCGAAACCGGCGGCGGTGAACACGTCGTGCAGGCCCTCCCGCTCGGCTTGGAGCTTCACCTGGAAGCTGCCGGGCACGACCATGGCCCGCATGCCGCTCTTCACCCGGCGACCCTGGGCCACGGCGGCGGCGGCTCGGAGGTCCTCGATGCGCGAGTTGGTGCACGAGCCGATGAACACCGTGTCGACGGCGATGTCGCGGATCGGTGTTCCGCCGGTGAGGCCCATGTACTCCAGGGCCCGGCGGGCGGCGTCGCGTCCGGAGGCGTCGTCGAACTGGTCGGGCGACGGCACCGATCCACCGAGTTCGACGACCTGGCCCGGATTCGTTCCCCACGACACGAAGGGCGAGAGAGCGGAACCGTCGATGGTGACGGTCTTGTCGAAGGTGGCGCCGGGGTCGGTGGGCAGGCCGCGCCAGTGGTCGAGGGCGGCCTCCCAGTCCTGGCCCGTCGGGGCGTGCTGGCGGCCTTCGAGGTAGGCGAAGGTGGTCTCGTCGGGGGCGATGAGCCCGGCCTTGGCGCCAGCTTCGATCGACATGTTGCACACCGTCATGCGGCCTTCCATCGACAGCGTCCGCACCGCTTCCCCGCGGTACTCGATGACCGAGCCGATGCCGCCGCCGGTGCCGATGCGGCCGATGATGGCGAGGATGAGGTCCTTGGCGGTGACGCCATCGGGCAGGCGGCCCTCGACCTCGACGGCCATGGTGCCGGGCACGTGTTGGTGCAGCGTCTGGGTGGCGAGCACGTGCTCCACCTCGCTGGTGCCGATGCCGAAGGCCAGGGCCCCGAAGGCGCCGTGAGTGGCGGTGTGGCTGTCGCCGCAGACGATGGTCATCCCGGGGAGGGTGAGGCCCTGTTCCGGGCCGATGACGTGCACGATGCCCTGGCCGGGCGACCCCATGGGGTGCTCGACGATGTCGAACTCGGCGGTGTTGGCCCGTAGCACCTCCACCTGCTTGCGTGAGATCGGGTCGGCGATGGGCTGGTCGATGTCGAGCGTCGGAACGTTGTGGTCCTCGGTGGCGACGGTGAGATCGGGTCGGCGCACGGTGCGTCCGGCCTGCCGCAGGCCGTCGAAGGCCTGGGGGGAGGTGACCTCGTGCACGAGGTGGAGGTCGACGTAGAGCACGTCGGGCTCGCTGTCGGAGCGGTGCACGACGTGCTGGTCCCAGATCTTCTCGCTGAGCGTCCTGGCCTCGGTCATGGTCGTCTCCTTCTACGTCGGTCTCGGGTGGGCGGTGGGGTTGGTCCTTGCCGTCTCACATAATGGGACGGTAGTCTCGGCCCATGGGATCGAGTGTAGGAGCAGTGGGCGTTCTCGACAAGGCCATCGTCATCCTCGACGCCCTCGAGCACGGACCGCGCTCGCTGGCCGAGCTCGTGGAGGGCACATCCCTCAGCCGGGCCACGGCCCATCGTCTGGCCGTCGCCCTCGAAGGCCACGGCCTCGTCGGCCGCGACGGCGACGGTCGCTTCGTGCTCGGGACCCGGCTGGCGAGCCTCGGCCGGGCGGCGGCGGCAGGCGGTGGCTCGCTCGTGGCGGCCGCCGCCCCCGTACTCGCCGGGCTGCGCGACACCACCGGGGAGAGCGTGCAGCTGTACGTGCGCGAGGGCGACGTCCGGGTGTGTGTCGTCGCCCTGGAATCCCCGCACGGTTTGCGCACCATCGTGCCGGTGGGGGCGCGGTTGCCGCTCGCGTTGGGGTCAGCCGGCCGACTTCTCCAGGTCGGGGCGGTGATGCCGAGGAAGGGCTGGGTCGAGAGCGTGGGCGAACGCGAAGCCGGGGTGGCCTCGGTCAGCGCCCCGGTCGTCGACACCACCGGCGCGGTGGTGGCGGCGGTCAGCGTCTCGGGCCCGATCGACCGCACGTCGCGGTCACCGGGTCGGCGCTACGGCACCGAGGTGGCCGCCGCCGCCCGCCGCCTCGAGCGCCTCGGGGGCCTTGTCGCCTGACACCGGCGGCGATTGGTGCTGACCCGCGATCCACCTCGTGGCCGCCCTGTCGGTCGCCACCGTGATGATGAGCGCCGACCACCCATACTGGAGACGCGAACACCTCCGCGGCAAGAATGTTGGTTCGATGGACGACCGGGCAACCCAGGAACGACCGTTGGCGGCGATCGACATCGGCACCAACTCGTTCCACATGGTGGTGGCCCGCGTGGGCGGCGACCCCGACGAAGCGGGGGCGGGGGCGTTCGAGGTCATCGCTCGTGAAAAGGAGATGGTCCGGCTCGGCTCGTCGTCGGGGGACATGAAGCGCCTGGCTCCCGAGGCGATCGACCGGGGCGTGGCCGCCCTGGAGCGGATGGCCCGCATCGCCGCCATCCACGATGCCGACGTCTACGCGGTGGCCACGTCGGCCGTACGTGAAGCCGAGAACGCCGACGAGTTCATCGAGCGGGCGCGCCAGGAGGCCGGGGTCGACGTCGACGTGATCTCCGGGGTCGAGGAGGCGCGCCTCATCCACCTCGGGGTGCTCCAGGCCGTGCCGGTCTACGACGACCGCATGGTGCTCATCGACATCGGTGGCGGGAGCACCGAGGTGCTGGTCGGCGAGCACGGGGAGACCCTGGCGGCCGGGAGCGTGAAGCTCGGCGCCATCCGCCTCACCCGACGGTTCTTCCGCACCGACTCTCTGCACCCTGGGGCGGTGGACAGTTGCCGCCGCCACATCCGCAGCGTTCTCGCCCCATTGGCCCGGGAGGTCGAGCGCACCGGTTTCGACGTCGCCGTCGCCTCGTCCGGCACGGCCGAGGCGGTTTTCGCGTTGGTCCACGCCCGGCGCGGGGAAGGTCCGGAGCCCCGCACGTTCAACAACGCACGGGTGACCCGCAAGGAAGTGTCAGCGGCGATCGCCGAGTTGGTGGGGACGAGGTCGCTCGAGGAGCGGCGCCACCTCCCGGGTATGGACCCCAGCCGGGCCGACATCATCCTCGGTGGCGCCCTGATCCTCGACGAGGCGCTCGACGCCCTCGGGATCGACGAACTCGTGTTCTCCGACAACGCTCTGCGCGAAGGGGTGCTGCTCGACGCCCTGGCCCGTCGGCGCGGGGCCACCCTGCACCACCTGCGCGATCTTCGCCGGCGCAGTGTTCTGCAGTTGGCCGCGACGATGGACGACGAGCCCGAGCACTCGGCGCGTACGGCGGAGCTGGCCCTCGAGCTCTTCGATGCCACGGCACGGTGGCACGGTCTCGACGACGCCTGGCGCGAGCTGCTCGAAGCCGCCGCCCTCTTGGCCAACGTGGGTCAGGCCGTCTCGCACTCCGAACACCACAAGCACAGCTACTACGTGATCCGCCACTCCGACCGGCTCGCCGGCTTCACCGACCGCGAGATCGAACTGATCGCGTTGGTCGCCCGCTACCACCGCAAGAGCGCTCCGAAGCCGAAGCACGAGGAGTTCGCCAAGCTGCGGCCCGATGACCAAGAGGCGATCACCGCGCTGGCTGGCATCCTGCGCATCGGCATCGCCCTCGATCGGTCCCACACCGGCAAGGTCGAGAGCCTGAAGGTGGCCAGCGCCAACGGCTCCGGGCCGCTGCGGGTACTGGTGACCGCACGACCGGGCGCTGATCTGAGCCTCGAGCTCCACACTGCGATTGAACGCAAGGCCCTGCTCGAGCAGGTGCTGGGCCAGCGGGTCGATGTCGTCGCCGTCTGACCCGAGGCGACCCGGTAGGGCCCGCGAATCGGTTCGCGGTGTCCTCGTCAGCGCGGCGGCGGCGCGGTGACGTGTCGGCAGGCTTCGAGCAGCGACGGGACGAACGCCGGTGGGTCGGTCGCGCACACGTCGTGGGCGCCGTCGATCTCCCAGACCCGGGCGCCGGGAATAGCATCGGCCAGCGCCCGTTGCCGACGCACCGGGACGGTGGTGTCGAACCGGGTCACCATGACCGCAACGGGCACGTCGACGTCGGTGATCCAGTCCTTGGACGAGAACCCCGACAGCGCCTGTCCGGCCTCGAGGATGGACCGGACGTCGTTGAGCCGGCTCTGCTCGCGCGCCCATCGGCCCAGTGGGTTGTCGTCGTAGCGGGCCACCACCACGCGTTCGGCCACCCGCTTGCGCACATGGGGCGGAGTGGCCCGGACGGCGTAGGTGAGTCCGGCGACGACCCCGAACGCCGCGTGCTCGCTGGCATGGCTCTTGAAGTTACGGCTGGTGGAGCACAGCACCATGCCCCGCACCCGCAGCGGGTGGCGATGCCAGATCAGCTGGGCGATCGGACCTCCCATCGAGTAGCCGACCGGCACGAATCTGTCCACGCCCAGCACATCGGCGAGGGCGATGACGTCGTCGGCGCAGTCCTCGAGCCGGAAGCGCCGCCAGGTGCGTAGGCCGCGTCCGTGCCCGCGGTGGTCGAGGGCGATCACCCGAAAGTGCTCACCGAGGGGTTGGTAGACGGGGAACCAGTTCAGCGCGGCGTTGGCGGTCCAGCCGTGAAGGAGCACCAGCACTGGGGCTCCGGGTGGTCCGGTGACCTCGCGTACGAACGTGGCCCCGCGCCCAGGGAGCTCCACGACCCGACCCTCGGGGAGCCCGGGGGTGGGGAAGGGGGCCGGCAGTTCGCCGTCGACCGGCCGACCTGCCGGCTCGACGGCGCTCATCGAAGGCCCACGATCAGAGTTCGATGTCGACGATCTCGACCCGCAGCTCGCCGCCCGGGGCCTCGTACGCCACCACATCGCCGATGCGATGATCCATCAGCGCTTCGCCCAGCGGGGAGCGAGGGGACACCACCTCGACGTCACCGGAGCGCTCCTCGATCGAGCCGATCAGGAACTTCTCGACCTCCTCGTCGCCCTCGTAGCTGACCGAGACGATCACGCCGTGGGCGACCTTGTCGGTACTACCCACCTCGACGATCTGGGCGTCGAGCAAGAGTGCCTGCAGATGGCGGATCCGGCCCTCCATCTTCCCCTGCTCCTCCTTGGCGGCGTGGTAGTCGCCGTTCTCGGAGAGGTCCCCCAGTTCGCGGGCCGTCTGGATCTTGCGGGCGATGTCGACCCGGCCGTGGGTGGTGAGGGTCTCGAACTCGGAGCTCAGGCGGTCGTGGGCGGTCTGAGAGAGATGATGGACGTCAGGCACCCGACAATGGTACTCACCGGCCCTTCGCAGAACACCTCACGCACCCCATCGATCGGCCGGGTACACTCACTCCCGTGAATGCCGCCCTCGCAACCCCGGTAGCGATCATTCGGTAGCGCACGACCGCCCGGTGTGCGCTCTTCGGCCGTCCACCTGGTGGGCGGCTTTGTCGTTCCGGGGGCTGGCGGTGCCGCACAGCCCCGACGCAGACACCGGACACCCATCCCAGCGGCGCCACCCTCATTCCCCTTCTCCCGGAGCACACGTTGAGTCACAGGATCGGAGTCATCCCCGGCGACGGCATCGGCCTCGAGGTCATTCCCGAGGCCCTGAAGGTCGTGCGCGCCTCCGGCGTCGAGCTCGCCACGGTCGACTACGACCTCGGGGGGGTGCGCTACCAGCGTGACGGCGTCGTGCTCGATGACGCCACGGTCGAAGAGTGGCGGTCCCTCGACGCGCTCCTGCTCGGCGCCGTGGGCACTCCGGACGTGCCCCCCGGCCTCATCGAGCGTGGGTTGCTGCTGAAGATGCGCTTCGACCTCGATCTGTACGTCAACCAGCGGCCGTTCCTCGCTCCCGATGGTTCGCACGACTTCATCGTGATCCGCGAGAACACCGAGGGCACCTACGTCGGTGAAGGTGGTTTCCTGCGCAAGGGAACCCCGCACGAGGTGGCCACCCAGGGCTCGGTCAACACCCGCTTCGGCGTCGAGCGGTGCATCCGTTACGCCTTCGAGCTGGCCCGAGGCCGCGATGCCAGGCACCTCACCCTCGTCCACAAGACCAACGTCCTCACCTTCGCCGGCGATTTGTGGGAGCGCACGTTCGGCGAGGTCGCCACCGAGTACCCCGACGTGACGACCGCTTACAACCACGTCGACGCCGCCTGCATCTACTTCGTCGAGAGCCCTCAGCGTTACGACGTGATCGTGACCGACAACCTCTTCGGCGACATCCTCACCGACCTCGCCGGCGCCGTTTCCGGCGGCATCGGCTTGGCGTCGTCGGGCAACCTCAATCCGGCCCGCACCGGCCCGTCGATGTTCGAGCCCGTTCATGGCTCGGCCCCCGACATCGCCGGCCTGGGCCAGGCCAACCCCGTGGCCGCCATCCTGTCGGCGGCGATGATGCTCGACTTCCTGGGCGAGGCCGCCGCCGCCGCCCGCATCCGTGCCGCCTGCGCCGACACCTCGACGCTGACCGGCTCCACCACCGAGGTCGGCGACATCGTCGTCGCCCGCCTGTAGCGAGGGGGAACCCATGCCCATCACACCCACCGAGAAGATCTGGATGAACGGCGAGCTCGTCGACTGGGACGACGCCCGCATCCACGTGCTCACCCACACCCTGCACTACGGAATGGGGGTGTTCGAGGGCATCCGCGCCTACGAGACCGCCGCCGGCCCGGCGGTCTTCCGGCTCACCGAGCACATGAAGCGGCTCCACAACTCGGCCAAGATCATGGGGATGGACCTGCCCTACTCCGTCGAGGAACTGGTGACGGCCGCCAAGGACGTCGTGCGGGCCAGCGGCCTGCCGTCGGCCTACATCCGGCCCATCGCCTACTACGGCTACGGCGAGATGGGCCTCAACACCCTGCCCTGCTCGGTCGACGTGTCGATCGCCTGCTGGCCGTGGGGTGCCTACCTGGGCGAGGACGCCGCCAGCAAGGGCGTCCGGATGAAGATCTCGTCGTGGACCCGACACGACCACAACACCATGCCGCCGGCGTCCAAGACCACCGGCAACTACGTGAACTCGTCGCTGGCCAAGGTCGAGGCCCTCAAGGCCGGGTACGACGAGGCCATCATGCTCAGCCCGGCGGGCTTCGTGAGCGAGTGCACCGGCGAGAACATCTTCGCCGCTCGAGACGGCGTTCTGATCACCCCACCGGTCGCCGCCGGCGCCCTCGAAGGCATCACCCAGGACACGGTGATGGCCATCGCCGCCGACTTCGGCTTCGAGACCCGGTTCGACATGCTCGCCCGTAGCGACCTGTACGTGTGCGAGGAGATGTTCGTGTGCGGTACTGCGGCCGAGGTCTCGGCCGTGAACTCCGTGGACGACCGCTCCATCCCTTGCCCCGGCCCGATGACCACGGCCATCGCCGCCGAGTACGCCCGCACCGTGCGCGGCAAGGTCGACCGGCACAAGGACTGGTTGGAGTATGTCAACTGAACCGGTCGCGCCCCGTGCCGGCGCCACCGCCAGCGGCACGGCCCAGATGCCCATCGCGGTCGACGTCTTCGACACCACGTTGCGCGACGGCGCCCAGTTCGAGGGCATCTCGCTCACCGTCGACGACAAGCTCCGCGTGGCCGAACAGCTCGACTGGCTCGGGGTGCGTTGGATCGAGGGCGGGTACCCGCAGGCCAATCCCAAGGACGAGGAGTTCTTCCGACGGGCCCCGTCGGAGCTGAACCTCTCCACTGCCGATCTCGTGGCGTTCGGGTCGACCCGGCGCCCGGCCGGCAAAGTCGATGTCGATCCCACCCTCACCGCCCTCGTCGGGGCGGGTACGGCCACTGTGTGCATCGTCGGCAAGAGCTGGGATTTCCACGTCACCGAGGCCTTGCGCACCACCCTCGACGAGGGGGTGGCCATGGTCGGCGAGTCGGTGGCCTTCCTGGCGGCCCAGGGCCTTCGGGTCTTCTTCGACGCCGAGCACTTCTTCGACGGCCACAAGGCCAACCCGGAGTTCGCCCTGCGCGTGCTCGAAGCGGCCGCGGTCAATGGTGCGGCCGTCGTCGTGTTGTGTGACACCAATGGCGGCTCCCTGCCCCACGAGGTCCAGCGCATCACCACCGAGGTCACCTCCCACTTCGGCACCGACGTCGCCGTCGGCATCCACACCCAGAACGACTCGGGATCGGCGGTGGCCAACACCGTCGCCGCCGTGCTCGGTGGGGCCGTTCAGGTACAGGGAACGGTGAACGGCTACGGCGAGCGCACCGGGAACGCCAACCTCATGACGGTGATCCCCGACCTCACCCTCAAGCTGGGTGTGGCCACGCTGCCCGAGGGCCGCCTCGAACGCCTCACCGTGGTCAGCCACCGGGTGGCCGAGCTGGTGAACCTCCCCCCGCAGCCGTCGGACCCCTTCGTCGGCGTGTCGGCTTTTGCCCACAAGGGCGGTCTGCACACCTCGGCGCTCGGTCGGGCGGGGAGCGCCACCTACGAGCACATCGACCCCGCGGTGGTCGGCAACCACACGCGGGTGCTGGTGTCCGACCTCGGCGGCCGCGCCGGCATGTCGATGAAGGCGGCCGAGTTCGGTCTCGAGCTCGACGACCGCGCCGCCGCGAGTCTCAGCGACGAGCTCAAGCGGCTCGAGAGCCAGGGATGGTTGTTCGAGGCCGCCGATGCCTCCCTCGAGTTGCTCATGCGGCGTGCCGCCGGATGGGAGCAGCCCTACTTCCAGGTCGAGGCCTACCGGGTGTCGAGCTACCACCGCGAGGGCCCGGTCATGCCCGACGGTGAGATCGAGGTCACGGTCGAGGCCACCGTGAAGCTGTGGATCGATGGGCGTCGGGTGGCTGCGGTCGGCGAGGGCAACGGCCCGGTCAACGCTCTCGACACCGCGGTGCGCCGGGCCCTCAACGGGCGCTTCCCGGTACTCGATCGCATCCACCTCACCGATTTCAAGGTGCGTGTCGTCGACGGTGGTGCCGCCACGGGGGCGGTGGTGCGGGTCCTCGTCGACTCCACCGACGGCGAGCGGGTGTGGACGACCGTGGGTGTCGACAGCAACGTCATCGAAGCCTCGTGGCAGGCGCTGATGGACTCCATCGAGTTCGGGCTCCTCCACGGCTCCTGAACGTCCGTCGACGCCGGGCGGTCGGGCCCACCCCACTAACGTGAGTGGCGATGGCTGCCCCCGAGTACGTCCCGAAGCCCACCGACGACAAGGCCCGCGTGTACGAGTCGCCGCCGTGGCGGCCCGAGTCGTGGATGGCCGACCGACCGGCCGAGCTCGACGGTCGCCAGCCGGTAGGACCCCGGCTCGGTAGCCCCGGGCCGGACCAGGGCTACGCGCTCAAGTTGGCCAACCAGTTCCGGGGGCGCCTCGTGCTCACCCCGGGCGAGCACGAGGACGATGCCCTCTCCGGGTGCATGGCCCTCGCCATGCGCCGTGCGTCCCTGTTCGGCCGGGCGCCGTCGGTTCACGATCTGACGGTGGCTCTCACGATCTGGGGTTTCCTGATCGAGCCGCCGGTCGAGTTCGCCGCCATCCGCCGTGAGGTGTTCGCCGGCGTGGCCAGCACCCATCACTACTCCGAGCGGCGGGCCCTGGTCGACGGTGTTCCGGCCGAGGTGCTACGGATGTCGCCGGCCGAGGTCACCCTCGTGGCCAATGCCGATCCGCGCCGGTTGCTGGCGGTGGCCGAGGCCGTTCGCAGCGGTGCCGCCGTGGTGGCGCCAGCAGACCGGGCTTGACCCGGCCGGGGCTCACTCGGCGAGGATGGTGATCGCGGTGCCCGCCGGCAGGATGTCGGCCAGGCGGGTGACCACGTCGTTGGGCATGCGGATGCAGCCGTTCGACGCCTTCGTGCCGATCAGGTCCGGTTGATTGGTGCCATGGAAGGCGACTACCGGGAGGCCGCCGTCGAACGTCTCGAGCGTCTCGCTGTAGGCGCTGGTCGAGAGGATCCAGGGGCCGAAGGTCCCACTGGCGTTCGACTGGGCGATCTCTTCGTTCAGGAAGAACTCACCCACCGGGGTGGGAGTGGCGTCCGTGCCGATGACCACCTCGGTCCGCTCGATCACCTCGTCTCCGTCGTAGACGGTGAGCTCGAACTCCGACAGGTTGAGCACCATCCGGTACGAGTGGGAGGTCAGCTCGACCTGGTCAGCTCTGACCCAGCCCTCCATGCCGTTGGGGCGGGCGTGCAGCATCACCCGTAGCCAGTCGCCCGATTTTTCGGTGACCACCATGACCAACGGGTTCTTGAAATAGGTCGGGCTCTCGAAGGCCCAGCCGTCGGGGGTCTTGCGGCTGCCGGCGGAGTTGAGGCCGACACGGGGGATGGCCTGCACCGACTTCGGAGGCGGGGCGGTGGTGACCGTCGTGGAAGCAGCCTCGACGCCGGCGGGCGGTGTGGCCCGGACCTCGAGCTCCTCACCCTTGGCGGTGGCGACCACGACGACCGTCGGGTCGGACGCCACCGTGGTGACGGTGGTCTCGTTGACCCCGACCACCTGGGCCTGGTCGCTGCTCGAGCACGCGGAGGCGGCGGCGAGACCGAGGGTGACGGCCACGGCGGCCGCCAGGCGTAGGAAGGGCCGTTCACGGGAGAGCATGACCGTCGACGGTACCATCGGCCGGTGACCTCTCCGCTCGCGCCCTCGCCCGATTCCGTGCGCGTGCGCGTGCGCTTCGCCCCGTCCCCGACCGGCTACCTGCACATCGGGGGGGCACGCACGGCCCTGTTCAACTGGCTCTTCGCCCGCCAGCAAGGTGGAGAGTTCCTCCTGCGCATCGAGGACACCGACGCCGAGCGGTCGCGACCGGAGCTGATCGACGCCATCTTCCGGGCGCTCGAGTGGCTGGGCCTCGACTGGGACGACACCCCGGTGTACCAGTCAGAGCGCGGCGACGCCTACCGCGACGCCGTCGACCGACTGCTGGCGTCGGGCGCGGCCTACTGGTGTGCGTGCACCCCCGAAGAGGTGAAGGCCCGGGCCGAGGCTCGCGGCGGCACTCCCGGATACGACGGGCACTGTCGTGACCTCGACCTCGGGTCCGGTGTCGGTCGGGTGGTGCGGTTCCGTGTGCCCGACGAGGGTTCCACATCGTTCGACGATGTCATCCGGGGGGAGGTCTCGTTCGACAACGCCAACCTCGAGGACTTCGTCGTCGTGCGTTCGAGCGGCGCCCCCATGTTCCACCTGGCCAACGCCGTCGACGACGCCGCTCAGAACATCACCCACGTCGTGCGCGGGGAGGACCTCATCAACGTCACTCCCAAGGTGCTCCTCCTCCGCGACGCGCTCGCCGTGCCCGGTGAGCTGGTGTTCGCCCATCTCCCCCTGATCGTCAACGACAAGCGCCAGAAGCTCTCGAAGCGACGCGACGACGTCTCGGTGGGCGACTACATCGACCGGGGCTACCTGTCCGAGGCCATGGTGAACTATCTCGCCACGCTCGGTTGGGGGCCACCCGACGGTATCGAGATTCGACCGCTGGCCGAGATCGTGGCCGCCTTCCGGCTCGGCGACGTGAACCGGTCCGGTGCCTTCTTCGACGTGAAGAAGTTGCAGCACTTCAACGGCGAGTACATCCGCGGGCTCCCCACTTCCGAATTCGTGACGCGTTCGACGCCGTGGCTCTTCGCCGCCGACGTGCCGTGGGCGGCGGATCGTTTCGACGTCGACGCCTTCGAAGCGCTGGCCCCCCTCGTGCAGGAGCGGGTGAAGCTGCTCTCGGAGGTCCCTGGGTACGTCGACTTCGTGTTCCTGGTCGAGCCTGTCCTCGACGAAGCGTCGTGGGCCAAGGTCATGGTCAAGGGCCGAGACCTGGCCGTCGCCGTCCTCGACCACGCCGCCAAGGCCTTCGCCGACTGCGAGTGGACCGTCGCCGACCTCGACGTGGCGCTGTTCTCCTACGCCGACACGCACGACGTGGCCAAGGGCAAGGTGCAGGCCCCGGTGCGCGTGGCCGTCACCGGGCGCAGTGTCGGCCCGCCGCTGTTCGAGTCGTTGGTGGTGCTCGGGCGGGACGAGACCCTGCGCCGCATCGGAGTGGCGAAGGACCGGCTGTGAGCGATCGGCTCCTTCGGTGACGTCGCCGTGATTCGTTGGGGCATCCGCCTGGTGTC
Organism: Acidimicrobiales bacterium; assembly: GCA_041688815.1. Classification (GTDB taxonomy): domain Bacteria; phylum Actinomycetota; class Acidimicrobiia; order Acidimicrobiales; family Acidimicrobilacustridaceae; genus Rhabdothermincola_A. Next base: position 13,796 of record JBDNHK010000047.1, read on the forward strand.
GGGCGTCGTGGCCCTGGGGGTGATCTATCTCGGCGTCACGTTCGTGCAGGTCTGGTACGCCTCGAACCAGGACGACACGACACCCGCCTCGGCCATCGTGGTGATGGGCGCGGCGCAGTGGAACGGCAAGCCGTCACCGGTGCTGCAGGCGCGGCTCGACCACGCCGCTGGCCTCTACCAGGCCGGTGTTGCGCCGGTCGTGGTGGTCACCGGCGGGAAGCAGGAGGGCGACGTGGTGACCCAGGGGGTGAGCGGCTACCAGTACCTGCGCGACAAGGGTCTGCCCGACGAAGCCATCAAGGTCGAGGTGGAGGGCACCAACAGTTACGAGGAGCTGTCGGCATCGGCGTTGATCCTTCGCCGCGCCGAGCTCGGAAGCGACGTGCTCATCGTCACCGACCCGTATCACGCCGAACGGGCGGAGGCCATCGCCGTCGAGCTGGGGCTCACCGCCCACGTGTCGCCCACCGATGCCCAGACGTCGATCAGGGGGCTGGCCCGCGAGACAGCTGCGGTCGCGGTGGGGCGCATCGTCGGTTACCGCCGCCTCTCCGCACTGCTGTCGTGAGGTTGGTCGCGCCCCCCCTCAACCACTACCCTCGGCCTGCCCTTCGGGGGTGGTGTAATTGGTAACACGACTGGTTCTGGTCCAGCTGTTGGGGGTTCGAGTCCTCCCCCCCGAGCACATGGGTCACGGGCGTCGGCTGCGGTCGGCGCCCGTGACGCGTCTCGCCCCGGATGGGGGATTCTGGATGATTCGGGGAGAGAATCAACGTCATGGAGCGTTGTGACGTCGCGGTGATCGGAGCGGGACCAGCCGGGTCGGCCGCCGCCGCCTGGGCGGCCCGGGACGGCGCCGACGTGGTGCTCTTCGAGAAGGCCGAGCGGGGCCGCGACAAGTCGTGCGGCGATGGTCTCACGCCCCGGGCCATCGCCGAGCTCGAACGCCTCGGCGTCGACATGAGTGGGTTCCACCGCATCGACGGCCTTCGTGTCCAGGCCGGCCGCACCGAGCGTGAGGTGCTGTGGCCGGACGGGAAGTTCCCGCCTTTTGGCGCCGTGGCCCCTCGTGCGGAGTTCGATGCCCTGCTGATGGAGACGGCACTGAAGGCCGGCGCCGATCTCCGGGAGCACACGCCGGGGGAGCCCATCGTCGACGGGGCCCGGGTGACCGGGGTGCGCACCGCCACGGGCGATGTTCATGCCGATCTCGTCGTGATCGCCAGTGGGGCCGGTTCGCCGGCGGCCAAGGCCCTGGGCGCGGTGCGGGTGCCGTCGTCGCCCTTCGGTCTGGCCATCCGGGCCTACGTGCCGTCCACCCGTGCCGACGACCGGTACATGGAGGCCTGCCTCACCGTCAAGGGCCCCGACGGCGCCATCGTGCCCGGTTACGGCTGGGTGTTCCCGGCCGGTGACGGCATGGTGAACGTCGGCGTGGGCGCGTTGTCGACCATGCGCGACTTCTCGAAGCTCAACCTCAACCGCATGCTCGCCAACTACATGGACCAGATCCGCGAGTCGTGGGGTCTCGGGGAGTTCCTGGCCCGCCCGAAGGCGTGGAGGCTGCCCATGCACGTGGCCCACCGGGGTGGGCCCGGGTGGGTGGCGATCGGCGACGCCGCCGGGCTCGTCAACCCCTTCAACGGCGAGGGCATCGATTACGGCCTCGAGACGGGACGCCTAGCCGCCGAGTGCTTCGCCGAATCGCCGCATCGCGCCGATGTGGCCTACCTGCACCGCCTCGATGCCGAGTACGACGAGTTCTTCGCCACGGCCCGGCGGTTCGCGTGGGTGATCGGTCGGCCCCACTTGCTGCGGGTGCTGCTCGGGCTGGCGCTGTCCACCGGCTTCACGATGCGCCTGGTGCTCGACATCATGGCCAACCTGGTCGACATGGAGCACCCGGGGTTGGCGGGGCGGGCCCTTTCGGTGGGCGGTCGGGGCCTGGCCCTCGTCGATCCGCTGCTCACCCGATCCAAGTTGTGAACAGGGTCCTGTGGACAACCTGTGGATGAAGTCCGTGTGGCCTGTGCATGAACACGCGGTGAAAGGGTAAGGAGGCTCCATCCCCCGGTCAGTCGGCGTCGCTACGTTCGCGCCACGATCGAACCGCGAGGAGCGCCGTGACCCAGATCGCAGACCGCCCACCGGCCCCGCTCGAGAGTGATGCCGTCGATGCGCTCGACCGTTGGTGGCGGGCCGCCAACTACCTCACCGTGGGCCAGATCTACCTTCGCGACAACGTGCTGCTGCACGAGCCCCTCCGGCCCGAGCACATCAAGCCCCGCCTTCTCGGGCACTGGGGTGACGTCACCCGGGCTCAACCTCCTGTGGGCCCACCTCAACTGGGTCATCGTGGCGCAGGGAATCGACGCCATGTTCGTGTGCGGTCCCGGCCACGGCGGTCCCGCCATCGTGGCCAACACCTGGCTCGAGGGCACGTGGGGCGAGATCTACCCCGACGTCGGCCGAGACCTCCGCGGCATGGCGAAGCTGTTCCGCCAGTTCTCGATGCCCGGCGGGATCCCGAGCCACGTGAGTGTCGAGGTCCCCGGCTCGATCCACGAGGGCGGTGAGCTCGGCTACGCCCTGATCCACGCCGTGGGCGCGGCCTTCGACGCCCCCGAACGGGTGGTGGCCTGTGTGATCGGCGACGGGGAGGCCGAGACCGGACCGCTCGAGGGATCGTGGAAGGGCATCCGCTTCCTCAATCCCGCTCGCGACGGGGCCGTGCTGCCGATCCTGCATCTCAACGACGGCAAGATCTCCGGCCCCACCGTGCTCGGGCGGACGTCCGACGCAGACGTGGCGTCCATGCTCCGGGGCCACGGCTACGACCCGAGGTTCGTGGAGGGTGACGTTCCCGACCTGGTGCACCAAGGCCTCGCCGCGGCCCTCGACGGCGCGCTCGACACCATTGCCGCCATCCAGGCCGAGGCCCGCGTCGCCGGCGGCGAGGTCCCACCGCCGGAGGGCTGGCGCTGGCCGTGCATCGTGTTGCGCACCCCGAAGGGTTGGACCGGGCCCGACGTGGTGGACGGCGCGCAGATCGAGGGGACGTTCCGTTCCCACCAGGTTCCTCTCAACGGGGTGCGTTCGAATCCCGACCACCTCGCCGTCCTCGAGGGGCGATCGGCGCATGAGTGCGAACCCCGCGGCCAACGGGGGCCGGCTCTCCATCGCCCTCGATCTCCCTGACTTCACCGACTACGCCTTCGAGGTGCCCGTGCCCGGGCAGGAACTGCAGGAGTCGACCCGGCGCATGGGGGAGTGGCTTCGCGACGTCTTCACCCGCAACGCCGCGGACCGGAACTTCCGGCTGTTCTGCCCGGACGAGACCAACTCCAACCGCCTGGGTGCCGTGTTCGAGGTCGAGGACCGTTGCTGGACGCTTCCCATCACTGACGACGACGATCATCTCTCGCCCACGGGGCGGGTCATGGAGGTGCTCAGTGAGCACCTGTGCCACGGGTGGCTGGAGGGCTACACGCTCACCGGGCGACGCGGGCTCTTCGCCACCTACGAGGCGTTCGCCATGGTGTCGGCGTCGATGACCGTGCAGCACACCAAGTGGCTCGACGCCAGCGACGACCTCGGATGGCGTCGGCCGGTGCCCTCGCTCAACGTGTTGCTCACCTCCACGTGCTGGCGCAACGACCACAACGGCTTCAGTCACCAGGGTCCGGGGCTCATCGACACGGTGGTGTCGAAGAAGCCCGACGTGGCCCGGGTGTACCTGCCGCCCGATGGCAACACCCTTCTGTCGGTCACCGACCACTGCCTGCGGTCCACGAACTACGTCAACCTCATCGTGATCGACAAGCAGCCGCAGCTCCAATGGCTCGACATGCGCGCCGCCCGTGAGCACTGCACCCGCGGCTACGGCCCGTGGGCCTGGGCCGGCACGTTCGGCGGTGACGATCCCGACGTGGTGCTGGCTTGTGCCGGCGACGTGGTCACGATGGAGACCGTGGCCGCCTCCGAGCTCCTGCGGCGGATGGTGCCCGACCTGCGGGTGCGGCTCGTGAACGTGGTCGACCTCATGACGCTGCTCTCGGCCAACGACCACCCCCACGGGATGGACCTGGTGTCGTTCAACGAGCTGTTCACTCCTGACCGTGACGTGGTGTTCGCCTTCCACGGGTACGCCCGGGGCATCCACTTCCTCATCCACGGCCAAGGTGACACCGATCGGTTCCACGTGCGGGGCTACCGCGAGGAAGGCACCACCACGACCCCCTTCGACATGGTGGTCCGCAACGAGGTGAGCCGGTACCACCTGTGCCTCGAGGCGCTGAGGCGGTCTCGGGTTCGTCCCCCCGGTTCGGAGGCTCTGGCCGCCGAGTGGCGGGAGCGGTGGGGGGTGCGGGTCTACGACTTCCATGGTCTGAGCCATGCCTACGCCTCGAGACGGGCGGCCGACCTGGTCGGGCGCACCCTCGAGAAGCTGCGCGTCGTGACCTGTCACCTCGGAGCGGGGGCCTCACTGGCCGCTGTGTACGACGGGCGTTCCGTCGCCACCACGATGGGGTTCACGCCGATGGCCGGGTTGCCGATGGCCACCCGTTCCGGTGATGTCGACCCGGGCGCGCTGTTGTGTTTGCAGACCCAGACCGGTTTGACCCCGGCGGAGATGAACGAGGTGCTGCTGCACGGGTCGGGCCTGGCCGGGCTGTCCGGCCGGTCGGGTGACGTGTGGGAGGTTCTGAGCGGTATGACCGAGGGTGACCCCGCCTGCACCCTCGCCTGGCAGGTATACAACTTCCGCCTGCGCCAGGGCATCAGTGCCATGGTGGTGCCGGGCACGTGCTCGACGTCCTCGTCTTCACCGGTGGGGTGAACTCGGGCTCGGGCCGGGCGCATCCGGGGGCGCCCTGGGTGGGGTACATTACATTCGTGTTACAGCGAGCGGGCCCCGACCGACGACGGCGAGCGTTCGCCGCGGCCGCGCTCCTGGGCGCGCTGGTCGCCATCGCGCCGGCCTCGGGCTCGGCCCAGGCCGACACGGCCTCCGAGCAGCGCAACGTCAAGAGCCAGCGCGCTGCGGTGGCGGGGCAGATCGACACACTCGAGGCCAACGATGCCGAGGTCAGCCGGGCCCTCTCCGATCTCGACGCCAACGTGCGCGCCACCCGGGCCCAGATGGCCGACGCGCAACGGGCGGTCGGCGAGGCCGAGGCTCGCGCCGCCGAGGCCGAGGCGGCGGCCCGCGGCACCGAGGCCCGCATCGGCGGACTGCGCCAGCAGGTCGTGGTCGCGGCGGTCGACGCTTACGTGCGTCCCGGTGGCGACCAGTTGCTGTCGCTCTTCCAGGAGGACACCGCCAACGAGGCGAGCACGAAGCAGGCCCTGCTCGACGTGACCAACGGCAACAAACTCGACGTGGTCGACGAGCTGCGCACGGCCCAGCGTCAGCTCGAAGACCAACGCGATGCCGCCCGCCGGGCCCGTACCGATGCCGAGGAACGCCGACAGGGCCTCAGCGCGAAGGCCACCGGCTTCGAGGCCGCGCAGGCCGACCAGCGGCGCGTGGCCGCGCTGATCGGCGACCGCCTCAACGACAAGTTGGCGGAGTCGCAGTCGCTGGCCGCCCTCGACCAGCAACTCGCCAGCCGCATTGCCGACGAGCAGGCCGTGATCGCCGCCCAGTTGGCCGCAGCCCGGGTGTCGTCGCCGCCCATCAACGGTGGGGGAGGCGGCGGTCCCGTGACGATCATTCCGCGGCCCGGTGGTCTCACCTCCGTGCGCGGCATCACCGTGGCCGGGTCCATCGCGTCCAATCTGGCGGCGCTGCTCGAGGCCGCCAGCGCCGCCGGCTTCGAGTTCGGTGGCACCGGGTACCGCGACTCCGCAGCCCAGATCGAACTGCGGCGCCAGCACTGCGGTACCAGCGATTACGCCATTTATCAGATGCCACCAGACCAGTGCCGGCCGCCCACAGCCATCCCGGGGCGGTCGAAGCACGAGCAGGGACTGGCCGTCGATTTCACCATCGGCGGGCGCGCCATCCAGAGTCGCAGTGACCCCGCCTTCCAGTGGTTGGCCGCCAACGCCGGGCGCTTCGGCTTCGTGAACCTCCCGAGCGAACCCTGGCACTGGTCGGTCGACGGCTCCTGAGGTCGGTCAAGCCAACGTCGCCAGCAGTGCCTCCATCTCGGCGATCTCGACCGCCTGGCTGGCGATGATGGCGTTGGCCAGCGCCACCGCGGCTGTGTCCTTCCCACCGTCGATCTGGGCCTGGGCCATCATGAGGGCGCCTCGGTGGTGCCTGATCATCTGCTGGTAGAACTCTCGCTCGAATTCTGTGCCCTGGGCCTGGTCGAGTCGGGTCATGTCCTCGGCGGACATCATCCCCTCCATCGGCATGGCTCCCTCACCGCCCATGTCCATGTCCATGTCCATGTCCATGCCCCCGGTGGTGCCGGGGACGGGCTGGCCCCAGGCCGTCAGCCACGAGGTCATCTGAGCGATCTCGGGGGCCTGAGCGGCCTTGATGCGGGTGGCGAGGTCGGTGAGTTGTGGGCTGACTGCGCGTCCGAGGGCGAGGTCGGACATCTCCACGGCCTGGGTGTGGTGGACGATCATGCCGCGGGCGAAGGCCACGTCGGTGGCGTTGAACGTGGCGTCGGCGGGAATGGTCACCGCCGGTTCGTCGGTCATGGCCATCCCGTCGGCCATGGTGCCGTTCCCCATGTCCATGCTCGAGTGGTCCGATGAGCAGGCTCCGAGCAGCAGGGCGCCGGCGACCAACGCCGGGGCGAAGAGGTATCGGGTTTGCATCGGACTCCTAGGGTAGGGGGGGTGGGTATGCGGGTACGCTACTTGGGGTTCGATCGTTTGTCGTGTCGGGGCTAGCGTCCGGGGCGATTCGACCCGAGGGGGGACATGGGGGACACACCGGTCGCAGTGGTGACCGGCGCCAGCCGAGGGATCGGCAAGGCGTCGGCCCTGGCGCTGGCTTCGGCGGGCTTCGACGTGGCCATCACGGCCCGTACGTTGCGCGAGGGCGAGGGCCGTAGCGAGCCCAACTCGGTGCGGGGCGACGAGCCGGTGGTGAATCTGCCCGGCAGTCTCGAGACGACGGCCTCGGAGATCGAGCGCCGAGGGCGACGGGCGCTCACCATCCCCATGGACCTGCTCGACCGGGCCAGCGTCGAAGCGGTCCCGGCGGCGGTGCTGGCCGAGTGGGGCCGCATCGACGTGCTGTTCAACAATGCCATCTATCAGGGCGCTGGCACCATGGACCGCATCCTCGACCTGCGCATGGGCGACCTCGACAACCTGATGCGCGGCAACGTCGCCCACCAGATCCGGCTCATCCAGTTGGTGGTGCCCCACATGCTGGAGAGGGGTGAAGGACGGGTGATCAACATGGTCTCCGGATCGGCTCGTCACGATCCGCCCGGCCCGGCCGGCGAGGGCGGTTGGGGCATCGCCTATTCGGCATCGAAGGCGGCGTTCGGCCGAGTGGCGGGGGGGATGGAAGCCGAGTTCCGTGACCGGGGGGTGCGGGCCTTCAACGTGGATCCGGGCAACGTAGCCACCGAGAAGCGCAGGGCCCTGAAACCCGACGACGACTTCGAGGCCGGGTTCGGCTCGGCCCCAGCGGAGGCGACCGGCTCGGTGGTGGCATGGCTGGCCACCGACCCTGACGCCATACGGTTCGTCGGCAAATGGATCTACGCGCCGAAGCTGTGTGCCGACCTCGGCCTGCTGCCGGACTGGCCACCCGAGGGCGTCGAGGCGTGAATGCCGACCTGGCCCTGCTGGCCGACCGACTGGCACTGCGGGGTCTCGTCGACCAGTACGCGCTGCGGGTGGACAGCGACGATCCGGGTTCGGTGGCGACGCTGTTCACCCCCGCTGGCGAACTGCGGATCTTCGAACGGGGCAAGCCCGAGCCGGTGCGCGAACGCCTTGGACGCGAGGCCATCGCCACGGCCATGAGCGGCCTCGGGCGCTACGACACCACCCTGCACGTTGTCGCCAACCACGTGGCCCACATCGAGGGCGACACCGCGACCGGCCAGACCTACTGCCTGGCCCACCACATCCGTGATGTCGAGACCCCCGACGGGGCCACCGCCCCTTTCGACCACGTGATGGCCATCCGCTATCTCGACCGGTTCGAGCGCACCCACGAGGGCTGGCGCATCGCCCAACGCCATCTCCAGGTGGAGTTCACCGAGGACCACCCCGTCACCGGTCCCTGAGGGATCGACCCCACAAAGGAAGTCACCATGAGCCAAGCCGAGCGAATCGACGTCGAGCGCACCATCCCGGCCCCGGCCGCGGACGTGTTCGCCGTGTTGTGCGACCCGATGGGACACGTGGCCATCGACGCGTCGGGGATGCTGATGGACGCCACCGGGGATCTGGTCTCGGCGGCGGGGGACACGTTCGTGCCGGCCCGACACCGAATCAGCGGTCGTCGGCGTCGGGCCACCCGTCGGGAACGGGGGGTTGGTGGCGGAGGCGTCGGGCCCGGTGGTGGCGGTGGACGAGGTCGACGACGCGGGCGCGGACCATGAGGGCGGTGTCACGCTCGGTCGGCTCGGGCCGGTCGGGTTCGGGCTCGGCGAGGATGACCCCACGGAGCTTTGGGTGGTGCAGCGGCAGCGCAGGTCGTCGCCGCAGTCTGGGGGGTGGGCTGGTGAGCACGGTGGCGTCGGGTCGGGTGAACACGAGGGTGCCGTCGGGTCGCAGTTCGAGGTTCCATCCGTGGCGGTGGACGACACCGTGGTGGGTGGCGCAGAGCCCGGCGAGGTTGGCGAGGTCGGTGGCCCCGCCGTGGTTCCAGTGGGTGAGGTGGTGGGCGTGGACCCAGGCGGTGGGGGCATGGCAGCACGGGAACCGACAGCCGCGGTCGCGTACGACCATGGCGTCGCGCAGGTTCGGTGATGCCAACCGGAGGGCGCGACCGCGGTCGATGACCTGTCCCTCGACGATCAGCACCCGGTGCAGGAGGGTGCCTTCGGTGAACAGGGTCGCCAGGCTGGCCGCCGTGAGTGGGTGACCGTCATGGGTGTGGGGGGTGCCGGAATGGTGGGCGAGGGCGTCGCGGTACAGGCCTTCTTCGAAGATGCTCACGGGGCGGGCGGCCAGCAACGCCTCGAGGTCGGCGGCGGTCTTGATGCCGATGCCGCGTAGGGACCCGGCGATCATGTCGGCGGGGTCGATGGTGACGGCGACGTGGGGGTGTTGGCGGCCGGGGCGTTCGCCGGGGGCGGCGGCGTGGTCGCAGAAGAACCGCATGACCCGCCCGAGGGCGTCACCGCGCCGTTCGGCCGCGGTGCGAAACCCGCCCGAGGGGTCAGGATCTTCGGCGCCGGCGATGCGCAGGGCGGTCTCGGTGAGCGTGGCGGTGTCGGGGTCGAGGGTGGCGTCGAGGACCGCGCGCCCGTCGAGGGTGCGTGACAGGTGCGCCGTCGACCCCGGCGCATCGACGCCAAGGTCACCGGCGGCGGCGACTGCTTCGGCGCGGGTCACCCAGTGCCGCACCGCCCGCTTGGTGTCGGCGGCGGACAGGCCGACCAGCAGCGGGGAGATCTCGGTGTCGTGGTCGGCGAACAG
>JBDNHK010000048.1:0-10105 GCA_041688815.1 Acidimicrobiales bacterium
CGAAACTCATGAACACGCCCACCACGATGAGTGTCGCGCCGGCAATCATCGAGTTTCGAGCCATGGGCAGAGTCTACGGTCGGCCACCCGACGCGGCCCCGGCAGGGGTTCCGGCCACCACGGTCGTGGTCGTGGTGAAGCTCATCGCCTGACGGGACCGCAGCGACTGACCTTGACCCGCTCTCCGTTCAGGCTCGAGCCGCCACTGCGGTCTTTCTCTGGCCAAAGCAAGTGATACTGAACATGAGCGCACACACCTGTGCTCACGACCACTTCTCAGTCAAGGAGCTCCCCGTGGGACTGTTCGCCAAGGTCAAGATGCTGGCCGAGAAAAACAAGGACAAAGTCGCCGACGGCGTCGACAAGGCGACCGACGCCATCGACTCGAAGACCGGTGGAAAGTACACCGACAAGCTTCAGAAGGTCGATGACGCCGCCGCCAAGTACGCGAACAAGGAGAAATGACATTTTCGTCGTGAGCCGGTCGGAGCGCATTGCTCCGACCGGCTCTCGTCGATCGGGTCCGAGTTCCCGCTGATCGGGTCGCTCGAAGCAGACGACGCCCGAGCTGCCATCCAGGTGCCCCCGGCCGACCGTGGTGTCGAGTTCACAGATGATGCGGTGGACGCGATCATCGGGTTGGCCCACGGTTACCCGTACTTTCTCCAGGAGTGGGGTTACCACGGGTGGAACGCGGCGGAGGTGAAGTCCTTGGCCCCGTGTCGAAGTGGGCTGATCTCGAGGACACGACCCTGCCCGCCTGGCGACAAGGGACTCGACAACGGCCTCGTACTTGCCCGGCCGCTACCCGATCCGTTGGGCGCCTGTCCTGGTCGGGTGGTCGGATCCACGGGAGAATCCGTCGCTCGCCGGTGACGTGGCGGGCACCGGGGGACCGCAGTGGGTGACATTGCCCCAGGGGTCGGTCTCGCTCAGCGGCGTCGTGACCCTCGACGGGCCTCAGTTCCAGATCATCCTCGGCCAGCCGAACGGCTTCGCCGAGGGCCGTGCGGTCATTGCCCACGAACTCGGCCATCTGGTCGGCCTCGACCACGTTCCCGATCCCACGCAGCTCATGGACGCCACCAACAACGGCGGTGTCACCACCTATCAGTCCGGCGATCTCAGTGGGCTGGCCGAACTCGGCCGGGGAGCCTGTTTCCCCGACCTGTGACGGCGCACCGAGCCGGAGCCGTCTCGTTTCGCCGGCCGGCATGGGGGAATCTTGCTCAGGTCACGGCTCCTCCGTGGCGGGCCTGACATCTCGTCGGACTGCGGCGTCCGCAATCGTGGCGACGGCACCGGGATGGCGGAAGGGGTCGGCGAGCTGGGCGACGTAGGTGACCGGGAAGTCCGGTCGTGTCGCGATGCCGATGTCCGACGAGTACCGGTGCAGGTGGTTGAGGGCCAGGACAGGGCCGGCCGGCCCGACCGCGTAGCCGACGTTGGCGTGCTGCAACAGGAGTTGGACTGCGACGCAGAACACGAGTGCGGCGGCGACGCTGGCGGGAAGTCCGAGCAGCACGAGCGGGGTGGTGGCGACCGCGGTCTCGAACAGCTGGTGGAGGGGGTGCTTCATCAGGCCGTTGAAGCCGTAGAACCGTTCGACGCTGTGGTGCACGGCGTGGAAGCGCCACAGCACGCTCAGCCGGTGGCTCGCGTAGTGGCCGAAGGTGATGCCGGCGTCGAGGATCAGCAGGGCGACCAGGACCTGGGCGGCGAACGGCCAGGACCGCGGCCACAGGCCGTCGATGGCGATCCAACCGACCACGATCGGCAACAGCAGCAACGATGCGACCTGGAGGGATTCATTGACCGCGGCGTGCACGATGTCGCGGCGGGTGTCGCCCCGGTCCCGGTTCCAGGGTCGTTCGTAGGGCAGGACGCGCTCGGCTGCGCACGACAGGGCGACCGCGGCAAGCAGGGCACCGAGCATCACCGGTGTCGGGCTGTCGTTGCTCGCCAGCCAGATGCCGAGCGCGTTGACACCGATCAGCATCGTCGGCAGGTACCCGAAGCGGACCATCGACCGGGTGAACCCAAGACGTTGCATCTGTGCAGCAGAAGTGTTGCGGACCATGTCGAGCACTGTGCCAGATCAGATGCGTGAATGCAACACCAATGTTGCAGACGGGGCAGGTTTCGAGCACACTTGCGGACGTGACCGTGACTGCATCACCTGATCTGCTCGCCGCGGTCGAGCGCGCCCTCGAGCTCCATGGACTCGACGCGGTCACCCTCGAGCACATCGCCGGCGAAGCTGGCATCAACCGCGTCACGCTCTACCGGCGCGGCCACACCCGTGAGGCGCTCCTCGCCGCGGTTGCGGTCGCCGCCACTGCCGAGTTCCGCGAGGCCGCCCTCCCTGCGCTCACCCATGGCGGCACCGGAGCGGAGCGCCTCCATCTGCTCATCGACGCCCTCTTCGACCTGGCCGAGCGCCACCTCGCCCTCGTCGCCGGGCTCTACGACGGTCCGACCGCGATCTTCCACCTGGGCGTCGACGATCCCGATGTGTTGACCCGTCTCGAGTACACCGAGCCGTTCCTGCGCATCCTCACCGATGGGGTCGCCGACGGGACACTCACCAGCACCAATCCCAATGAGGACGCGGAGGTGCTCTTCAACATGATCGGCTGGACCTACGTGCACCTTCGGCGCTCCCACGGTTGGTCCATCGCGAAGGCGCGATCCGCGGTGACGCGTCAACTCCACGTCACCACCTCCTGAACCGGGTCCGGACCAACGACGGGCACGACCGAGGGCCGTCCGGCGTCCTCACCGCAGGACGGTCGTCGTGCCGATCGATGAGGACGAATGGGAGGACGACGTCGACACCATGTAGGACAGCCTGGCGGAGGGCTGCGACCCCTCCCTCCTGGTGTCAGTGCCCGCTGCGTGGCCACAGCAACGGCCACACAGCGGATCCTGTCGAGTGTCAGCGCTGGGGTGCCAGCTGGCCCCTGATCGCGCCGCCCGGGTACTCCTCGTTGTGGACATTGACGTAATAGTCCTGCGGGCTGGCGAGGATCTCCGCAACGGTCTGGTCGCCCACGAACTTGCCGGCCTCGCCCTCGGTCAGGCAATCGGCGGCGTTGCCGTCCGCAGGGGCCGCCAGGTTGACCACCACTGGGCCGTTCTCGCCCTCTGCGCCCTCGTGGATGTGTGCCATCTTCGCCGGAGCGATCTTGTCCACGGTCAGCACGTAGCACAGGGTCGTCGCATCGCCGTCGACTCCGAACACGTACGCCTCACCACGGCCGTTGGGGTCACCGACGATCCGCTGGGACGCGCTCGTGGGTTGGGGGACTTCGTTCTTGCCGCTCAGCTTCGCCTCGAGGACCTGGTTCTCGTGGCCCGCAGACGCGATTCCTGCGCCTCCGAGCACCAGTGCCGATACCACTACGGCTGCGCCGAGCTTCGTCTTCGTGGATGTCTTCATGGATGTTTCCCTTCACTAGTCGTTGGACTCTTCTCCGTCGCCTAGGGCCCCTTCAGATGGCCCGCGTCCACAAAAGCGGGGAGGCCCTGTGGCTTCCCGAACCCTTACCCCGCGCATCCACGGATAGACGAGAGGGAACCTGCCGCGCCGGGGTGGCATCCCGAGGCCGCTGGATCGGATGATCTGCTTCCACTCCGGGATCGGTCGGCCGTACTTCGTCTCGATCGACGGGAAGTAGGAGGCTGGTCCCTTGACCTTGTTGGGCTCGTTCGGAGTGAACATGTGAGCTCCTGGTTCGTAGGGGCGTCGGGGATCTACCTCACCGTCCACGCCACCCGGCGGGCCACGGCGGCGCAACGCTGGGCTCGCTCGACTGCCTTGGTGGCGACGGACGGTGCGATGTCGTCGGGTTCGTACTCGGCCTTGGTCTTGAGCGGGAGAAGTCGACGCAGCTCGCGCTCGACCTCGGTGCCGTCGGGGCCGGCCTGGCGAAGCAGGACGAGCACCTGGTCGTGGTCGTCGCCGGCGGCTCGCTGGCCGAGTCGGGCGCCGCACACCGCGTCGGCGGAGTTGATGCCGGCGTGGATGGCCAAGCTCGTCGCCGCGATGTTGCGGCCGGCGGCCAGGTCGCTGGCTGCGGCCTCGGCGAACTCCTCGGCCTTGGCTGCGTACGAGCGGACCTGCGCGGCCGACACCGGCTTGGTCCGTCCGGGCCTAGGCACTGCGGACGCTCGCAAGGCGATCGAGGCTGAGGCCGTGAACGACGCGCCCCTCGCGCCGGATGTCGGCCCACACCTGGCTGCGGCCGGTGAGTCGTGACGCGGCCTCGTCGTCGCTCACCTCGAGCACCTCGACGGGATTTCCCGTGAGTCGGCGCACGTCGCGCCGCCAGTTCTCGATCGACTCGGCCCATGCTTCGTCGTCCTCGTCGATGTGGTTCGGGCGCACGACGACGATGTCGATGTCGCTGTCAGGTGCTGCTTCGCGGCGGGCGAACGAGCCGAAGACGATGACGCTCACCGGGGGGAAGGGGAGAGCCTGAGCCATGCGGCCGATCTCGTCGAGGACCGTGTCGGCGGCGCGGGCGAGGTCGAGGACGACGCGGGCCGCGACGTGTTCCGGGACGAGGCGGAACAGCGAGGAGGGGGGCACCTCTCGACGCTCGACGACCCCGAGGTCGACCAGCCGGGGCAGGACCCGTGATGCCTGGGCCTGGCTCACCCCGGACAACTGGGCGATCGTGCGCAGGTTCAGCTCGGCCGTGGTCTCGGCCAGGACCGCGAGCACCCTCCCCTGGGCGCCGGGCATGACCGCCTCGATCGGACGCACGAAGTCCATGACGGGAGGGTACCGCCCTAGACAGCAGAAATGGAACACTCCTTCCATATTTACTGGTAAGAGGGGGCCCGGGTCTCGTTCGCTTCTCACGGGTCTTTGGGTTGGTGCGTCGGTCACATCACTGCGTGATCGAACGCCATGGACGGGACGTCGTTCGGGGGCGGCGGCCAGGAGCAGTTGAGGTGGTAGCGCTTCGTTTCCACGGCGAGGGGCGCGACGACGGCGTGCACCGGTGAGCCCGTTCCGCAGCCGACCACCAGCCGGTCGACGCCCTCTGCGGCGAGTTCGGCGCACCAGCCGTCGAGCACGGCGCGCAGGGCGTCCTCTCCGCCTGGCTCCAGTCCGATGTCGAAGACGATGGCTTCGCGGGTGGGTCTCGTTCGGCCCCGGCGGCCGGCGCTCCAGGAGCGCCCCATTGAGCGCGCTGAACACGCCGGTCCCCTTCGTGATCGGATCGACGCGGGTGTGGCGGATGTACCGGGATGGCTGCGGCTCGCCGTGAACGAGCAGATCGACGGATGCGTCCCCGTGGACGCCCACGATGATGCCGTCGCGCTCGGCGATCACGACCGATCGGTCGTCGGCCATCGCGGTGGCCTCGAGGTAATCGGGGCCGTAATCGATCAGGAACCAGTCGTCCCCCACGCTCATCGGTACGCGTCTCACCAGTTCGGCGATCCGGGGGCCGTCGGCGGGTTCGGCATGGCGCAGGACCACCCCCGCCGGTGGGGCCTTCGCCGAGCCGACGAAGCCGAACTGCCCGGTAGCGGTCGTGGTGGGCGTGACGAGGCCGGGGGCGTCGTGTTGTGGCCCACCTCGAACGCCGCAGCTGAAGGGGGCAGCGTCCGCTGGGCTGTTGTCCAGGCAACACGATTGACGTACCCTGCATGCGTGAAGCGTGAGCAGATGACAACACGAAGGGCAACGGCCAGTGTGGCGCCCATCCTGGCTGAGCTGGAGTTGCGACAGCCATCGGTGGTCACGGCGGATCTCATGGCGGACGTTGTCGCAGTCGCGGGATCGCATCTCGCCACTGACGCGGCTGTCGAGCGCCTGGTGCGGAACGGGTGGTTGTTCCCACTGCGCACCCAGGGTGCCTGGGAGTTCATCCCGGCCTCGCGTGCTGGGCGGTACCCCTCTGGTGATCCCTGGATCGAGTTGCACGCGCTCCTCTCCCGGCGACCGGGCGCACCCGTCGCCGTGGCCTTCGCCTCCGCGGTTTGGGAGCTGGGGTTCAGCAGCCATCAACCTTCGCGCCCGACCTTTGCTCACCGACGCGGGTGGCGCGCTCCGCGGGCGCTCGGTGCCGCTCGATCGGTCAGCTACGACTGGCACCTCCCAACCTGGGAAAAGGACGGGCTCCCCATCTGGCATCCCGCCACCGTTGTCGTCGCAGTGGCCGATCGTCCCGACGCGCAGGACGATTGGGGCAACGCCGACGACTGGCTTCCGGAGACGATGCGTGCGACCACCCCGACCGACGTCCTGACGGAGGCACGGGACAGGGGTCCAGCGACGCTTGCTCGGCTCGCCTACTTCGCCGAATGGTCGGGCCGGGATGACATCGTCGAGGCGCTGACACCTCTCATGCCCGAACGGCTGTCGGTGACCTTCCTCGGATCTCGTGACCCTCGTGGTCGGTGGATCAAGCGCTGGAAGCTCTACGACGCGCTGTTGCCGGCCCGATGATCACCGAGGGGTATCTCGCTCGACACCACATGGGTCGCAGCGGAATGACGGGCCCGGCGTTGCTCGACGTCGCCCAGGACTACGCGCTGCAGTACCTGTTCAAGCACGAGATCTTCGACCTTGGCGTTGTTCTGAAGGGCGGCACCTCGTTGCGCAAGTTCCGTGCTGGAAACGCAGGACGGTTCTCCACCGACCTCGATTTCGCCGCGCCTGACGCGGACACAGGTGAGCTTCTGCTCAACACGCTCGACGGTGCGGAGATCGAAGGCGTCACGTTCCACGTCACTGGGCGAACGGCGCTTCGCGGCAAGCTCGACATCGAAACCCCGCTCGGTCGTCCAGACATCCCGGCCAGAGTCGAGATCACGCCGCGCCCGCTGTGGCTCCCCCCTCAGCTGCTCGCACCAGTCCCTCTGCCGGTTCACAAGGGGTATGAGTTCCCGCTTCCGATTCTGCCGGCACCCGCGCTCGAAGAAGCGCTGGCGGAGAAGCTCGCCGCCTGGCGCCGACGACGCAAGATCCGCGACCTCTACGACCTGTTCTGGTTCGGTCAGGGCGCGTTGAACGAGGCACTCGTGCGACGGATCTTGCTCCTCAAGGTCTGGCACGACGTCGTCGACGACGGGCTCGGCAGCGGACCCTTCGACGGAGCCATCCTCGTTGAGGACTTCGACACCGATCGGGTCCCGACCGAAGACATCGGCCTCCTCACCCAGCCCGTCGAACCGCGCCGTTGGCTCGATTCCGTGCGTGAGCGGTATGCGTTCGTCACGAATCTCGACGTGGATGAACGCCAGGTCGCCCGCTGCAATCCCGGCGACCGGTGGAGCGTCCAGCAACTGACGAAAGCCCTTGTCGCTCAGCAGGGGTAGACCAGCAAGCGGGGCAACAAGCGACTCGACGACGGGTGCAGCCCCCTACTCTGCTCTCTTGGTTGCGGGCGAAGGCGATGACAACGAGCCGGACCTCTTCGCCGAGCTCAGGTTCGATGACGGTTTCGTCCGAGGCGCTTCGATCACCGAACTGAGTGCCGAGGCGCGTCTGACGCGCATCGCTCGGATCCGCGCCGAGCACGATCGGATCGCCGCCAGCGCGGAGGCGGAACGGTGCTCGGTTCAGCGGAGGCAACGGCGAAAGCGGTGGAGAATTCCTTTCGTCGTGGCGGCGATCGGGGTGGGGCTCGCGTTGTTCGGTTGTTCGAATTTCTCCGACGGAAGCAGCCCCACCATCGCGTTCGGGCCCCAGTTCTTTGGCCAGGATGCCGGCGGCTCTCAAGTTCGACTGGCGGGAGGACAACCCCCGGCGGGGGTAGGGGCATCCCCCACTCCTCTCGGCCGACCCGCTCCGGTGGTTCGGTCATCTCGGGCCTATCGCTTCATGGCGACCCAGCCCGGCTCCGCCGCTCCGGTGGCCTTCGACCCGTGCCGGCCGATCCACTTCGTGGTGAATTCGAGGACGGCCGTGCCGGGTGCCGATCGGATGCTCACCGAGGCCGTGGCCCAGGTCAGCAACGCCACCGGGCTGCAGTTCGTGTTCGACGGCGCGACCGACGAGGCCCCGACGAGGGATCGCTCTGCATACCTGCCCGACCGCTATCCGGGTCGTTGGGCGCCTGTCCTGGTCGGGTGGTCGGATCCAAGGGAGAATCCGTCGCTCACCGGTGACGTGGCGGGCACCGGGGGACCGCAATGGGTGACATTGCCCCAGGGGTCGGTCTCGCTCAGCGGCGTCGTGACCCTCGACGGCCTTCAGTTCCAGACCATCCTCGGCCAGCCGAACGGCTTCGCCGAGGGCCGGGCGGTCATTGCCCACGAACTCGGCCATCTGGTCGGCCTCGACCACGTTCCCGATCCCACGCAGCTCATGGACGCCACCAACAACGGCGGTGTCACCACCTATCAGTCCGGCGATCTCAGTGGGCTGGCCGAACTCGGCCGAGGAGCCTGTTTCCCCGACCTATGAGGGCGCACCGAGCCGGAGCCGTCTCGTTTCGCCGGCCGGCATGGGGGAATCTCGGTCAGGTCACGGCTCCTCCGTGGCGGGGAAGATGGTGGAACCGGTAGAGGTGGCTGAGGCCCCCACCTCCTCCGACGAAGAGCGATCCCTTGGTTGCCGATCTCGACGTCTGGCCGTACAGTGGCCGGACAAACCGAGGAGAGGCCGGGATGGCGACGACACGGTTGCGCAGCGAGCGGCTCGAGGTTCGCACCACGACAGACGAGCGGGCATTGATCGACCGTGCCGTTGCCGAGCAGGGGACCGATCTGACCGAATTCGTGGTCTCGAACCTCACGGCGGCGGCTCGGCGCGTGCTGGCGGATCGAACCGACTTCGCCCTTGACGCGGAATCGGCCGAAGCGTGGGACGCGATCAATCGCCGGCGAGCCCGTGACCTGCCGGGCCTGCGTCAGCTCATGGAGCGCCCCTCGCCGTTCATCGCGGAGTGATCGGCAGCTATCGGCCACCGGCGCTGATCCGAGCGGAGCAGGAGCTCGACGGGTTCGAGTGTCGCTCCGAGGAGCAGACCGATTGGCTGCGCCGCTATGCTCGCCAGTCCTCAAGCGCCGGGACGACTCGGGTGCTGGTGGTGACGCCGGTGGACTCGAACGTGGTGGTCGCCTACTACGCCTGGTGCATGGCCAGCGTCTCGGTCGCGGATGCGCCGGCACGGGCGCGCCAGGGGAGCGGTCGCTACCCGCAGCCGGTCGCTCTGCTCGCTCGTCTGGGTGTCGACGTTGGTCACGAGGGTCGGGGCATCGGAGCCGGGCTGGTGCAGGACGTGATCGCCAGGACTCATGCCCTGGGCGAGCAGATCGGTTGCCGGGGCCTGCTCGTGCACGCCGAGACCCCGGAGGCGAGGGGCTTCTACCGACACCTCGTGCCGGAGTTCGAGGTGTCGCCCACCGACGAACTCCACCTGTTCCTGCTGATGAAGGACATCCGCCGAACGTTGAGCTGACGTCACCCCGCGCTCGCGGGGTTCACGACGATCGGGAGTGTTCCCGGGCGTCCAGCCGGTGCGTCGGTCACGTCACCGCGTGATCGAACGCCGCGACTGGAGGCTCTCCGATCAGCTCGGTCAGGACCGCAGGTCGCGCCAACGCCACGCGGAGTCCTCGATGAGGAGCTCCGGGTCGCCGGTCCACAGGGCGGCGTCCTGGGCGACGGTGAGGGCCGCGGCGAAGGCATCGGCATAGGCCATCGGGTGGTCGGCCTTGATGCGGGCGGCGTCGAGGACGAGCCGTTCGTCGGGGAGCCGGGCGTCGATCACGTCCCGCAGGTCGCGGACGGTTTCGGTGGCGTCGTCGTCACCGTGCAGGCGCCGCAGCACGTAGTGGACCTCACCGAGATTGATCCACGACATGAGCGGCTTCTCGTGCTCGAGGAGGTCCGCCAGCGCCTCCGCCGCCGGGTCCGCGTCCTCGAGGTAGCGGAGCACCGCCCACGAGTCGAGGACGACGGTCACCGCCGGCTTTCTCGGGCGCGATCGGCAGTCCGTTCACGCTCCAGCTCGTCGCTCAGCGCTGAGCCCCGGAAGCGGCCCCGGAGGGGTAGGCGGTGGTCAGCCCGGCGGACCGCGACGTGGTTGTCGTGGAGCCAGAAACTGACCTCGTCGCCCGGCCCGACGCCGAGCTC
>JBDNHK010000049.1:0-20279 GCA_041688815.1 Acidimicrobiales bacterium
CGGCTCTACCCGCGCCGCAACGACGCCGAGTCCATCAACCGTGACCTCGACGACACCCTCTACCTGCGCCCCGATCCGACCTGCGAGCCCGGATTCGTGCCCCCGGCCGCAGCCCCGACCGGCCGAACACCGCCATGGGCGCCACTACTCTGAATCGTGATCGACGAGAAGGGGTTTCGCGCCACCTTTTCGCCATCCCCCGCCCTCGTAGCTCAGGGGATAGAGCATTGGTTTCCTAAACCATGTGCGGAAGTTCGAGTCTTCCCGGGGGCACCAAAGTCCATGAGTACGCGATGGCCACGACGAGAGGGTCGCGTCGATCAGTCGTCTTCGGATGCGAGTGATCCGTCGACTCCGGTGCCGTGCTCAGCTCGGACCGACAGGTTCGTGCAGCAACAGTTCCGGTCGCCGCAGATCTCGAGCCGAATCGCGCGATCCACGACACAACCACAGTCTGCGCAAGCCATCTCCATCGGCAGACGACGATAGCGCCAGTGGGCCCTTCGTGGCACGGCCGCAGGCCTGGCCGTCAGGAGAGGACATCGCCGAGGAACCGATCGGGCGTCGGTGCAGATGGCGAACGTGGCCGTCCGGTAGGCCCGACCCATCTGAGCCCATACCCCTCAGGGTATATTCGAAACGGTAGGGTCGACGACGAGATCCCCATCACCGCTCATAGGAACGACCCCACCCGTACTCCCCGTGGAGGAAAGCACCATGGACCTGCCCGAACAGACCATCGACGACCTCCTCAAGCGGCTCCGCCGGATCGAGGGCCAGGTCCGCGGCATCCAGCAGATGCTGGTGGACGGTCGCGAATGCCGCGACGTCGTCACCCAGATCTCCGCCGCCAGCAAGGCCCTCGACCAGACCGGCTTCAAACTCGTCGCCTTCGGCCTCACCTACTGCCTCGACGACCCCGAACGAGCCGCCCGGGAGGGCTACGACATCGACGACGTCCAGAAGATGTTCATGAGGCTCGCATGACCCACGCCGCGGCTTCTTCCATGCCGATCTCCACCCGGGCAACCTGTTCGTGCAGCCCGACGGTCGGGTCGGGCTGATCGACTTCGGCATGGTCGACCACATCGACGACGCCACCAGAGCGACCCTGATCCGGCTGCTCATCGCCGTCGCCACCGGCGACAGCACCACAACGGCAGACGCGGTCATCGCCCTCGGAACCTTCGCCGCCCAACGACCAGAGCTGCTCGCCTGACGGTTGCTCTCACGTCACCGGGCGGGGCGAACCGCTACTTCTTCGCCGCCTCGTAGTACGGGTTGGTTCCCGCGGCGTGGTCGGTCACATCGATGATCGTGGCGATCTCGGGGACCGACTCCTTGATGGCGACCTCGATGCCCTCGCTGAGGGTGACGGCGGCCATCCCGCAGCCCGCGCAGCCGCCGCTCAGCCGCAGGTACGCGGCGTCGTCCTCCACGGCGACCAGGTCGGCGCGCCCGCCGTGAGCAGCGATGGACGGGTTGATCTGGCCCTCCAGGACCTGGATCACCCGCTGGGCGACGTCGCCGCTCAAATCGGGCGGGGGACCGGTCATCGCCGGGCTGGCGTGGGGTGGCGCCGGCGGAACGTTGGGGTTGCGGATACTCATCCCGCCGACCAAGAGGTCGCGGTTGAGGTCGAGGACCGAACCCACCATCTTCGCCACGCTGTCGCGGGGCACGATGATCGCCAGCCCGCCCTGGACCCCGGTCCAATCGTCGGCCGCGGCTTCTTCGGTCGCCTGGAAAAACATGTCGTAGGTGTAGGCGTCGCCGCTCGTCCCGTTGATCTCGATCCAGAGGCCCAGAGATTCGCCGTCCTTCTCATCGATGCGCAGCTCCAGCACCTTGGCCAGGGCGGCGTCGGTCACGCTCAGGACGGGCACGGTGTCGGGATCGTTCTCGGTCATGGTGGGTTCCTCTCACTGGTGGATTGGGACATGGCTCTCACGCGAGCGGTCCGAGCGGGACCAGCTGCGCCTCGGTGGGCTCACTACAACAGAACCACGGCTCGGTGAGGTGCGCCCGGTCCCCGATCGGACCCACCGACACCGCTCCTCGGGCGGGGCGGACCGACGGCGTCTCGGCGCTCGAGCGGATCAGCGCGTCGATCTCGTCGAAGGTCAGCGCGGGGGCCTGCCCGACACGCGCCTCGACCAGCATCGCGATCTGTATCTGGAGGCAATCCATGGCGGGGTCGGGATGCGCCCACGTCCAGCCCAGCCGGGTCGGATCGTAGGCACCGAGGTGCGCTGTCATGGTCCTCTCAGCGAGCAGCAGCGAGCCGTCGGGGACCAACAGGCGCACGCTGTACTGCACCGGATCGACGTTGGCGATGAGATCGTGGGCGACCACGAAGTCGACCAGGTCGACCAGGTCGACAGCGGTGGTCCACGGAGTGAAGGGCAGCCACGACGGACGGACCTCGATGCCGTGGGCACGAAGGGCGATCACCGCGTCGGACGCGTCCTTCGCGGTGTGGCCTTTGTCGAGACAGCGGAGGGTGGAATCGCTGACCGACTCGAACGCGGAGACCACGAACGCGCAGCCGGCTTCGGCCAGCTCGGGGAGCACGTCGGGGTGACGGAGGATGTGCTCGACCTTGATCGTGGCGTCGAAGGTCAGGTCCGGGTGCCGGCGGTGGATGGCGGCCACGACGCGACGGGAGTGGTGGGGGGCGTTGAGGAAGTCGGGGTCGGCAAAGCTGATGTGACGGGCCCCGGCGGCCACCAGCTGATCGACGTCGGCGAGTACCACGGCCTCCTCGACGGGGCGGACCCGCCCGTCGTAGACCACCGGCACCGGGCAATGGCGGCAGCGGTGAGCGCAACCACGACTGGCGGCGACGGAGGCGACCAGTCGCTCCTCACCGGCGACGACCAGGCGGGTGTAGCGCCCCAGCTCGGCCAACAAGGCGCGGGCCGGCACACGACCAGGGGTGCGGTGCAGCTGGACGGCGGCCCCTGGGTCGGCGCCGCCCGCCCATGCCACCAGGCCGGCCTCGAACTCGCCGGCGATGATGGCGTCCGCCGGCGACGTCACGGTGAGCTCTCGACCCATCCCGGCGTACAAACCGAAGAAACAGACCGCCAGGCCCGGCCGACGGGCCCGGATGGTCTCGACGACCCGCAACGCCAGTCGCATGGCCGTGTGCATCGGCACCGACAGGGCCACCCGCCCGGCCCAGTCGACATCGGCGCCGTCGAGGGTGTCGACGGCGACATCGACGCAACGCACCTCGTGGCCGGCGCCGAGCAGCGCGGCGGTGGCCGTCGCCGCGCCCAGCGGTTGGTGCCCCAACTCGTAGGTGGACACCACCAGAACCCTCACCGTTCGGCCCCACAGTCGGGCCTTGCCGGTTCGGGCGCCGGGCGCACGACGACGTCCAGTAGAGCCTCGGCCCGGCGCAGGGCCCGCTCGACGTCGGCCGGGTCGCGCCCGCGGGCGAAGACGAACCCGAGGTAGCGGTCGCCCTCGGGGAGCGGGATCACCGGCCGCCCGACGGGGATGCTGATCTCCACGCCCACGACGCCGTCGACGCCCCGCGCCTCGCTGAGGCCGGAGACCCGTTCGAGCACCCCCGCCGAGCGGATCGGGAGCATCATCACCCCCGACGCCTGAGTCTCCCGGCTCAGCCCGTCGAGACCGGCGCCGACGGCGTGGCGGATGATGAGCTCTTCGAGACTCACCCCGGCCCCGAAGCGCAGGGCCCGGGCGCACAGCCCGCCGATGGAGCGCGCCGCGACCTCCAGGACGGTCAGCTCGCCGGCCGGGCCGATGCGCAGCTCGGCGTGGACCGGGCCTTCCCTCAGCCCGAGCGCCGCCGCGGCGGAGGCGACCGTCACCTCGAGGGCGGCGAGGACCGGTGGCGGCTGACGGGACGGCGTGACGTAGATCGTCTCCTCGAAGAACGGACCGTCGAGCGGGTCGGGTTTGTCGAACACGGCGAGAACCACGAGCGTCCCGCCTTCGAGCAGGCCCTCGACCGCGACCTCTGCGCCGGGAACGAACCGCTCGACGAGGAGCGGCTCGGATGCCCCGACAATCGACCGGATTCGGTCCTCGGCGGCGACCGCCTGGGCGCGGCCGTCGACGCGGATGACCCCCTGGCTCCCGGAGCGAGACACCGGCTTGACCACGCACGGGTAACCGATCTCCGCCGCCGCGACGGAGATCCGGCCACCGGGCCCGACGACCCGATGGTCGGGCTGGGGCACCGACGATGCGGCCAGGCGGGCCCGCAGAGCCGCTTTGTCTCTCGTCGCGCCCACCGCGTCGGTGGGGTTGTGGGTCATCCCCAGGCGCTCGGACGCGGCGGCGGCCACCATCAACCCCTGGTCGTCGACGGCCAACACCGCGTCGAGCGGTCGACGCTCGTGGAGGGCCGCGATGATGCCCACGGCGGCGTCGACGTCACCCATGGGCACGACCACCGCCCGGTCGCCCATCAGCCCGGCCATCGCCTGGCGCCGCTCGGAGCCGACGACGACGTCGACGTCGAGGCGGCTGGCGGCCGCCAGGAAATCCGCGGCCCGGTAGGTCTCGGTTGGCAGAAGGAGCAGGACGCGGCTCACGACCCTCGGACGGCGAAGCGGCGTGCGTCCTCGGCGGCGTAGCGACCGACGGCGGCGTCGATTCCTGAGGTCTTCTCGAGGGCCGCGACGATCGAGTCGAGTTGGGGGGCGGGCAGGGCACACGTCATCTCCTCGGGGCCCATACCGGTCCGCTGGCGACTGAGCGCACAGCCCACGCTCGCCGCCGGGACACCGTGCTCCTTGGCCAGCGCCACGATGTGGCACTGCGGCTTTCCCCCGATCGACAGGCCCGGCAGCGCATCGGACAGCACCATCAGCTGACGGGCGTTGACCCTCAGGAGCACCACGTCAGGCTCGACCGGGGTGTCCGGGAGCGGTGCGTAGACGATCGATCCTGGCGCCCCGGTCACCTTGGGCAGCTGCTCGAGAACGTCGGGGCCGACCCACCCGGCGCCGACCAGCGCGGCGACGTCGCTGTGATCGACCACTTCGCTCGGCGCCAGCAGACCATGGGTGACACTGCCGACGCTGCAGTTGCCGTGGTCCTCGGGCACCGTGGCGAACGCCCGCTCGGCTCCGTGCATCCAGAACACGCAGCCCGCCGGGACCCGCCCTTGGCGACCGTCCTCGGTCGCGGAGGGCATCGGGGCGTCGAAGCGGTCGACGCCCGGCGGCGGGCGGTCCGCGAAGCTGATGGCCACCGGGACCGTGGCGAGCCGGAGAGCCTTGACGAGTCGTTCGCTGAGATCAGGCCAGTTCTGACCGACCAGGGGATCGACCGCCTCGTGTGGCGCGTCACGCGTCATGCGAACGACTGTCCGCAGCCGCAGGAGCGCTGGGCGTTGGGGTTCTCGATGTGGAACCCGGCGTCGTTGAGGCCGTCCCTGTAGTCGAGGGTGGACCCGGCGAGGTGGGGGGCGCTGGCGGGGTCGACTCTCACCTTGACCGTGCCGAACACGACCTCATGGTCCTCGGGGGCGGTGTCGGTGTCGAAGAAGATCTCGTAGGACATCCCTGAACACCCCCCGGCCTTGACGGCGACGCGCAGGGCGAGCTGATCGTCGCCCTCCTGGGCCAGTAGCTCGGCGACCTTGGCCGCGGCGCGGTCGGTGAGGTTGATGACGGGTGGGGTTGTGACCTCGATGGTGCTCATGGGAAGGGGCTCCTTGTCGGTATCAATGGGTCGGGTCCTGGTCGGCGCCGTGGGCCTGGGGCTCCGGCATGGGTTTGAGGAGACCGGCGGCTTTGAAGAACTGTCGGGCCGTGCAGGTGACCATCTCGACGAGCGGGATGGCCTCGGTGACGATGCCCTCGGCGAGGGCGGCGAAGGCTTGGGCGGCCGGGGTGTGCGGAGCGGCGATCGCGACCGGCTCACCGGCGTCGCCCCCGGCGGCCACGGCCGGGTCGAGGGGGATCGATCCCAGCAGGGGCACGCCGAGCTGTTCGGCCAGCCGCTCGCCCCCGCCCGAGCCGAACACGGCATACCGGGTGCCGTCGGGAGCCACCGACGCGCTCATGTTCTCGACGACTCCGGCCACCCGCAGATATCCCTTGCGGGCCATGTCGGCGGCGCGGGCCGCCACCTGCTGGGCGGCCAGGGTCGGGGTGGTGACGATCACCACCTCGGTGCGCGGCAGCATGCGGGCCAGGCCCATCTGGATGTCGGCGGTGCCCGGGGGCATGTCGATCAGCAGATAGTCCATGTCGCCCCAGCGCACATCTTCGAGGAAGTGCTGCACGGCCCGGTTCAGCATGAACCCCCGCCACATGATGGCCTGGTCCTCGCCCGTCCCCTCGATCGAGCCCATCGACATCACCTTGAGCAGACCCGGCCCGATCCGCTTCTCCAGCGGGGCGAACCGGGCCCGCCCGGTCTCGTCCTTCTCGCCCTGGACCCGCCCCTCCACGCCCAGCATGCGGGGGATGGAGAACCCGCCGATGTCGGCGTCGAGCACACCGACCGTCAGGCCCCGCTGGGCCAGCTGCGCGGCCAGGTTGGCGGTCACCGACGACTTGCCCACTCCGCCCTTGCCCGAGGCGATGGCCACGATGCGGGTGGTGGCGGGGATGTCGGTGTCGAGCGCGTTGTCGCGCGCCTTGAACCGGGCCCGGGCCATGACGTTCTTCTTCTGTTCTGTGGTCATCTCGCCGAAGTGGACCCCCACCTCGGCCACGCCGGGCAGGCTGGCCACGCGCCGCTTGATGTCCTTCATGATCTGAGCTCGTAACGGGCAGCCGGCCGTGGTCAGGGCAATGGTGACGTCCACCGCGCCGCCCTGCGGGTCGATCTCGATGCGGTGGACCATGCCCAGGTCGACGATGTTGTCGCCCAGCTCCGGGTCCATCACCCCGAGCAGAACGTTGAGCACGGCTTCCTCAGCCACCGGGTTGCCAGGCATGCGCGCCTCCTACTTCGTCCGGCCGTAGAACGGCGTGGTGCCGGCGGCATGGTCGGTGGTGTCGACGGTGTCCACGATCTCGGGCGCCACTCTGCGCACCATGACCTCGAATCCTTGGCGAAGGGTCACACTCGACGACGCGCACCCCTGGCACCCGCCGCTCATGGCGATGGAGAGGACTCCGTCGTGGACGTCGACGATCGAGATCTGCCCGCCGTGGTTCGCGATGGATCGGTTGACCTCCCCGTCCAGGAGCTCCTGGATGACGGCACGGACCTCGGCGTCGGAGCGCCCAAACGCGCTCGGGGCGCGAGAAGCTTCGAGTATGGCGGGTATCTCGCTCGACAGGTGGGTCCGCAGGGCCGCCCCGATCGCCGGCTTCAGCTCCGACCACGAGACGCGGGTTTCCTTGCCGACGGTGACCACGTTGTCGGCGACGAGCACGTGGGCGACACCATCGAGCGCGAACAGCCGCTCGGGGAGCGGCGACCCACCGGCGCGTTCGACGTTGTCGAAGAAGAAAGGCCCGCCGGGGTGCACCGTCCGGCTCACCGTGAACTTGCAGGCGTCAGGGTCGGCGAACGACGTCTCGGCGCGGATCGTGATGGTCGGATCGACGGGCAGGACGTCAGACATCTTCCACGACCCCCACCAGGTCGTGTTCGCCCAGGGCCCTCAGGTACTCGAACGAGTAGATCCCGGTGCTGTGACCGTCGTTCCAGTTGATGGTGATGGCGTAGTTGCCCACGCTGGTGACCGCCCGTGGGGCCACGTCGGGTCGGACGCTCGCCGGGTCCAAGAGCGGGCGGCCGCTCATCTCCTCGATGCACAGGGCACAGCGACACGCCAGTCGTAGGTCCCTGACGTCGAAGTCGACATGCTGCCCGTCCTCCCAGAGCACCGAGAGAGTGCGAGCGTCGTGCCGGCGAAAGCCGATCGGGGTGGTCCGGGCCCCCGATGGGCGGGCGGCGGTCTCGACCCAGGCCGGCTCGCCCTCGTTGGTCTCCCAGGTCCACACGAAGGGCTTCAGCGTCGCCGTCGGGAGCCCCTCGACCCGCCGGGCGAGCTCGGACGCGATGGCCAGGTAGGACTGAGCCGACATCGAATCCGGCTTGTCGAGCAGGATCGGACGGCCCTCGTCGCCCGCGGTGACGATGTCGACGTCGAGGGGGAGCGCACCGAGAAAGGGCACGCCGAGCTGCCGGCTCATCCGCTCGCCGCCGCCACTGCGGAAGACGTCGGTGCCCTGCCCGCAGTGCGGGCAGGTGAAGGTGCTCATGTTCTCGATGATGCCGAGGATGGAGACCTGCACCGTCTCGAACATCCGCACCCCGCGGCGGGCGATCTTGAGGCTCACGTCCTGGGGCGTGGTGACGATGACTGCGCCCGACAGGGGAAGGCTCTGGGCCAGGGTCAGCTGGGTGTCGCCGGTCCCCGGCGGTAGGTCGAGGATCAGGTAGTCCAGCGGCCCCCACTGCACGCCGCCGATGAACATCTGCAGGTACTTGCCCACCATCGGGCCGCGCAGGATGGCCGGATTGTCGTCACCTCGGATCATCCCCATCGACACGGCTTTCACGCCGTGTCGTTGGGGAGGAATGATCCTGCCGTCCTCGGCCACCTCCGGCGGCTCGCCGGTCGGGAGCCCGAGCATGACGGGGATGCTCGGCCCCAACACGTCGGCGTCGACGAGTCCGACCGAGTAGCCGGCCTGGTGGAGCGCGACCGCCAGGTGGACGGCAACGGTGGACTTGCCCACGCCGCCCTTGCCGCTACCCACCGCGACGAGGTGGCGGATCCCCGGCAGCCGGTCCTGGTGAGGGGTCGGCAGAGACGACGCGCCGGGCTGGTCGTCGTGACCACGGTGGGAGTCAGCGGTCGGCACTGGTTCGGGTTCCTCTCGTTCGGCGGCGTCGGGCACGGGTTGCGTCTAGGCCTCGATGAAGATGCACTCGCCCGGGCACTCCTCGGCTGACTCGATCGTCGCGTCGAGCAGCCCGTCGGGGATGATCGCCATGCCCTCGGCCCCCTGAGGGTTGCCCTTGGCGTCGGCGAAGATCTTGTCGCCCTCCTTGACGTAGGCCAGACCATCGTCGAGGAGGGTGAACACCTCCGGTGCGATCTCCTCGCACAGCCCGTCGCCCGTGCACAGATCCTGATCGATCCAGACCTTCATGGTGATGTGTCCTCCTCTGGTGTGGCGGCGCCGATGGTCGTGGTGTCGGGCGACGGCTTCGGCACCGACAGTTCGGTGCTCGTCACAACATGCCGAGCTCTAGTTGGGCGGCTTCGGACATGCGGCTCGGGTCCCAGGGCGGGTCCCAGACGAGCTCGACGTCGACCTCGGCGACGCCGGGAACCTCGTGCACCCTGGTGATGGCATCTTCGCGAAGCACGTCGCCCATCCCGCAGCCGGGCGCCGTCATGGACATCTTGATCTCGACCCGGTGACCCCCGGCGGAAAGCGGTTGCGCCTCGCAGGTGTAGATCAGCCCGAGATCCACGACGTTGACGGGGATCTCCGGGTCGAAAACGGTCTTGAGCTTCTCGAACACGGCCTCCAGGGCGAACGGGCCGGACGCCGGCGGCTGGTCGATGGCCGGTGGAGGGTCGAGGCCGAGCGCGGCGGCGTCGGTGGCCCCGATCCGCGCCAGGTAGCCCTGGCTGGTGGTGACGGTGAAGCTGCCGCCCAGGGCCTGGGTGACCCGTACCTGGTCGCCTTTTCGGAGCGTGATCTTGTCGCCGCCGGGGATCACGGTGGCCGCGCAGTCCCGCTGGAGCTCGATCGAGGTGTGTCGGTCGGTCATGGTCACCTACTCCGTCGACACGCGGTCGAGGGTCGATTCGGATTCGAGGGCGCTTCGCAGCGTGTGCCAAGCGAGGGTGGCGCACTTGACCCGCATCGGGAACTCCCAGACACCGGACAGCACCGCGAGCTTGCCCAGTTCTTCGGGCGGGACCTCGCCGTTGGGTTCTTCGGTCAGCATGGTGTGCACACGACCGAACAGGGCAAGGGCCTCCTCTTGGTTCTTGCCTTTGAGGGCCGTGGTCATCAATGAGGCCGAGGCCTGCGAGATGGCGCAGCCGACGCCCTGGAAGGCGATGTCCTCGATGTGGCCGTCGACGAGCTTCAGGTAGAGCGTGAGCTCGTCGCCGCACAGGGGGTTGAAGCCCTCGGCGGTGCGCGTGGCGCCCTCGAGCTCGCGGAAGTTCCGCGGATGACGGCCGTGGTCGACGACCACTTCCTGGTAGAGACCTCCGAGGTCGCTGCTCATCGCAACGTCCACCGGACGGTGCCCAGCCCGACCAGCGCACTCGCCGGCACCGCGGTCATCTCCGCACCTCCACACCGCCGACTCGCAGCCGCTCGGCGACCTTGCTCTCGACATGGGACCGCAGCGGCCCCACCCGAACGAGCTCCAGCATCTCCCCCGCGAACGCGTAGGTGAGCACGCCCCGGGCTTCCTGGTGCGGCACACCCCGCGAGCGCAGGTAGAACACGGCCTCCTCGTCGAGTTGGCCGACTGCGGCCCCATGCGTGCAGCGCACGTCGTCGGTGAGGATCTCGAGCCGCGGCCGGGTGTCGACCTCGGCCGTGTCGGAGAGGAGCAGGTTCTTGTTCGTCTGGCTGGCGTCGCTCCCCAGCGCGTCAGGGCCCACGACGATGTGCCCGTTGAACACCCCGCGGCCGTGGCCGCCCAGGACGCCCTTGTAGAGCTGACGGCTGGTGCAGTGGGGCGCGATGTGCTCGATCAACGTCGGATTGTCGTGGTGTTGGTTCCCCTCGGGCAGGTACAGGCCGTTGATGGTCACGTCCGCCCCTGCGGCCTCGAGCCGCACCCAGACCTCGTGGCGGGCGATCGCCGCGCCGAGGGCCAGCCCATGGGTGGAGAAGGTGCTGTCGCGACCGGGTCGCACATGCAGGGCCGCGAGGTGAAACGCAGTGTCGGCTTCGTCCTGGACCTTGTAGTGCTCGACCTGGGCGCCGTCCTCGAGGACCACCTCGGTGACCGCGTTCGTGAGGTACACGCCGCCGCTCCCGACGTACGTCTCGACGATCGTCGCTCGGCTTCGGGCACCGACGACCACCACCGACCGCGGGCTCGACACGAGAGGGGAGGCGCCGGCCGCCGAGACGAACACCAGGTGGATCGGCGCAGCGATGGTGGTGTCGGGCGGGATCTGGATGAACGCCCCGTCCTCGGCGAGCGCGACGTTGAGCGCGGTGAAGGCGTGACGTTGCGGTGGGAGCGGGCGCGACAGGAACGGTTCGACCCGTTCGGCGTCGTCGGCCAGCACCGAGGCGAGGCTGGTCACCGTGGCGCCTTCGGGGAGCGTCGCCAGCGATGACAGCTCGGGAGCGAAGTGGCCGTTGACGAAAACCAGCCGCGCGCCGGCGAGGTCGCCCGCGAGCTCGTCGATCGTGCTCGACGACAACCGGTGATGCACCCCGCCCACGGCCGGCTCGAAAGCGACGTCCAGGATGGGCGCGACCCGCGTGTACCTCCAGTCCTCGTCGCGGAGCGTGGGGAACCCGTGCTCGGCCACCCACTCGAGGCCGGCGCGACGCACCCCCCCGAGCCAGGCCGGGTGGTGGCCGTCGGGTGCGGGTTCGAGGCCGGCGAGGCCCCGGGGCGACGCGGTGGGGGCCGTGGTGGTCACGGCGTCGCTCCGACCGCCGGCACGGCCGACGGCGTCAGGGCGCCACCCTGCTCCAGGCCGGCGTAGCCGTGCTGCTCGAGCTCGAGCGCCAGGTCCTTGTCGCCGGAACGGACGATCCGCCCGTCGGCGAAGACGTGCACGACGTCGGGAACGATGTAGTCGAGCAGCCGCTGGTAGTGGGTGATGACCAACATGGCCCGGCCTTCGCTGCGCAGCGCGTTCACGCCTGCGGCCACCACCCGCAGGGCGTCGATGTCGAGGCCCGAGTCGGTCTCGTCCAGGATGGCGAGCTTCGGCTCGAGGACCGCCATCTGGAAGATCTCGTTGCGCTTCTTCTCGCCGCCCGAGAACCCCTCGTTGACGGAGCGGCTCATGAAGCTCTCGTCCATCTCGACGAGGCCCATCCGCTCCCGGGCGAGGGCCAGGAAATCGATCGCGTCGAGCTCGTCGAGCCCTTGCTGGCGGCGCAGCGAGTTGAGGGCCGTGCGCACGAAGTAGAGGTTCCCGACCCCGGGGATCTCCACCGGGTACTGGAAGGCGAGGAACACCCCTGCCGCGGCCCGTTCCTCGGGCGACAGACCGAGCAGATCCTGGCCCTCGTAGAGGACCTCGCCGGTGACGTCGTAGCTCTCGCGACCGGCGAGCACCTGGGCGAGGGTGCTCTTGCCCGAGCCGTTCGGCCCCATGATCGCGTGCACCTCGCCGGCGTGGACTTCCAGGTTCACACCCCGGAGGATCTCCTTGCCACCGATGCTGGCGTGAAGGTTCTCGATCTGCAACATCATCCGACGCTCCCTTCCAGGCTGACACTGAGCAGCTTCTGGGCTTCGACCGCGAACTCCATGGGCAGCTCCTTGAACACTTCACGGCAGAAGCCGTTCACGATCATCGACACTGCGTCCTCCTCGGGGATGCCGCGCTGGCGGCAGTAGAAGAGTTGGTCCTCGCCGATCTTGGAGGTCGACGCCTCGTGCTCGACCTGCGCGGTCGGGTTCTTCACCTCGACGTAGGGGAAGGTGTGGGCGCCGCAGTCGCCGCCCAGGAGCAGCGAGTCACATTGGGTGTGGTTGCGAGCGCCGCTCGCCGAGTCGAGGACCTTCACCAGGCCTCG
Source organism: Acidimicrobiales bacterium (assembly GCA_041688815.1). Taxonomy (GTDB): domain Bacteria; phylum Actinomycetota; class Acidimicrobiia; order Acidimicrobiales; family Acidimicrobilacustridaceae; genus Rhabdothermincola_A. The sequence continues at coordinate 12,708 of JBDNHK010000049.1, forward strand.
GTAGGTGTTCTGGCCGTGGCCGGCGGAGATGGCCTTGGAGACGATCGTGCTGCTGGTGTTCTTGCCGATGTGGATCATCTTCGTGCCGGTGTCGGCCTGCTGGTGGTTGGCCGTGAGGGCGACCGAGTAGAACTCGCCGACCGAGTTGTCGCCCTGGAGGATCACCCCCGGGTACTTCCACGTGATGGCCGAGCCGGTCTCGACCTGGGTCCAGGAGATCTTCGAGTTCGTCCCGGCGCACTTGCCCCGCTTGGTGACGAAGTTGTAGATGCCGCCCCGCCCTTCGGCGTCGCCCGGGTACCAGTTCTGCACCGTGGAGTACTTGATCTGGGCGTCGTCGAGGGCCACGAGCTCGACCACCGCGGCGTGGAGCTGGTTGGTGTCACGCATCGGGGCCGTGCAGCCTTCGAGATAGCTGACGTAGGCGCCCTCTTCGGCGATGATGAGCGTCCGCTCGAACTGGCCCGTATCGGCGGCGTTGATGCGAAAGTACGTGGAAAGCTCCATCGGGCAGCGCACCCCCTTGGGGATGTAGCAGAACGAGCCGTCGGAGAACACTGCGGAGTTCAGGGCGGCAAAGAAGTTGTCCCTCCTCGGGACCACGGTGCCGAGGTACCGCCGCACCAGTTCGGGGTGACGCTGGACCGCTTCGGAGAAGGAGCAGAAGATGACGCCGACGTCGGCCAACTTCTCCTTGAAGGTCGTGGCCACCGACACCGAGTCGACGATCGCGTCGACGGCGACGCCGCTCAGGCGCTCCTGCTCGGCCAGGGAGATCCCGAGCTTGTCGAACATCGCCAACACCTCGGGATCGACCTCGTCGAGGCTGGCCAGCGCCACCTTCGGCTTGGGGGCGGCGTAGTAGATGATGTCCTGGTAGTCGATCGGCGCGTAGCGGGCCTTCTGCCAGCTGGGCTCCTTCATCGTGAGCCAGCCTCGGTAGGCCTTGAGGCGCCACTCGAGCATCCAGTCCGGCTCGTTCTTCTTCGCCGAGATCAGGCGGATGACGCCCTCGTTCAGCCCCCGCGGCGCCACGTCGGTCTCGAGATCGGTCACGAACCCGTACTGGTACTCCCGGCTGGCGAGCTCGCGGACCTCGCTCGAGACATCGGTCATGACGCCACCGCGCCACGACGACCCTCGGTCCGAGACACCGCCGGGCGTCGCGCCTCGCGCACCTTGCCCATCGTGCCGTGCCTGGTGATCGCCGTTCGAGTCATAGTCTCGTCTCCCTGGGGCTCTGGTCGAGTACCTGATGGGCATGATAGTTACACAAGTTGCTACTTGTCAATCTGGCGCTTTGGCCCCGCAGGCGTTAGCCTCACCCCGTGATGGACCCCGTGACCGCGCCCTTGGCTGATCTCTCGCCCGCCCAGAGGCAGGTCGTCGTCGCCCTCAAGCGGCGAGGGGAGGCCTCGGCCGAAGAGCTGGCGGAGGCGCTGGGGATCACGCCGAGCGGTGTGCGTCAACACCTGGCCGCCCTCAGGGCCGCCGGGGTCGTCGCCGCCCGTCAGGAGCGGGGCCGGCCCGGGCGCCCGACTGACCTCTACCACAGCACCGATCTCGCCGAGGCCATGCTCTCCAGGGCTTCGGTCGACCTCTCGGTCGAGTTGCTCGGCCACATCGAGGAGGAAGACCCGCAGCTCGTCTCCCGCCTTTTCGAGCGCCGCCGAGACCGGCGCGTCGAGCAAGCTCGGACGCAGATGGCGGGCCAGAACCTCGACGAGAAGATGTCGTTCCTCGCCGGCATGCTCGACGAGGAGGGATATCTCGCCGACTTCGAGAAGCTCCCCGGTGGCGCGTACAAGATGACCCTGCACAGTTGCGCCATCTGGGCCGTGGCCTCCCGGTACGGTCAGGCCTGCACCACCGAGCTCGAGTTCCTCCGAGAGGTGCTACCCGAGGTCGAGATCGAACGGATCGCCCACAAAGCCGCGGGCGCCTACGCCTGCGGGTACGAGGTCCGACCACGTCATCGCCCGGCGGCGGCGCCTCGACGGCGCCTGCCGGTGACGGTGACACCGACGACGGATGAGCATCGTGGGTGAACGGAGGCCCGTGACCGACGACACCCCCCTCTCCAAGGTCGAAGGGATCAAGGTCACCAGCAACTACCTGCGGGGCACGATCGCCGAGGAGCTGGCCAGCGGCGCTCCGGTCTTCTCCAATGACAGCTACGAGCTGCTCAAGTTCCACGGGATCTACCAGCAGGACGATCGCAGCGTCCGCGCCGAACGGAAGCGCCAGGGCCTCGGCGTCGACCACATCTGCATGGTGCGCGTCAGCATTCCCGGCGGAACCCTCGATGCCGAGCAGTACCTGTCCATCGACAAGCTGTGCGACGCGGTGGGCAACGGCACTCTGCGGATCACCAGCCGCCAGGGAATCCAGTACCACTTCGTCCACAAGGGTGATCTGACGTCGTTGCTCTCCACTCTCGACCATCATGTGGTCACCACGCTGGGGGCGTGCGGTGACGTGGTGCGCAACACCATGTGCTGCCCGGCGCCCCTCGCCGGCCGTCAGCGCACCGACGTCCAGGCCTACGCCCACGAGGTGGCCCGCCGTTTCCGACCCCGCACCCAGGCCTACTACCAGCTCTGGCTCGACGGGGAGCGGGCGGTGACCGCCGAGGCGCCCGACGACGAGCCGATCTACGGCGCCACCTATCTACCCCGGAAGTTCAAGATCGGCTTCGCCTTCCCGGGCGACAACTGTGTGGATGTGTACACCCAGGACATCGGGGTCGTGCCCGTGCTCGACGGCGACTCCCTGCGGGCGTTCACCGTGCTGGTCGGCGGCGGCATGGGCAAGAATCACACCAACCCCGACACCTTCCCCCGGCTGGCCGACCCGCTGGCCACGGTCGCCGCCGACCAGCTGTACGAGGTGCTCGAGGCCATCGTCGGGGTCCAGCGGGACAACGGCAACCGTCGCGATCGCGACCAGGCCCGGCTCAAGTACCTGGTCCACGGCTGGGGCATCGATCGGTTCCGTACCACCGTCGAGGAGCGCCTCGGCTACTCGCTGCCCGACGCCGAGCCCGTCATCTTCGCCGGCGCCGACGACCATCTCGGCTGGCACCCCCAGGGCGACGGCCGCTGGTTCCTCGGGGTCAAGGTCGACAGCGGCCGCATCGCCGACCGCGACGGCGTGCGGATGCGATCGGGGCTGCGGGCGGTCATCGAGCGGTTCTCTCCCGGGGTGCGCTTCACCCCCAGAGAGGACGTGCTGCTCACCGACCTGGACGAGAACGACCGGCCGAGAGTGGATGCGCTGCTCACCGAGCACGGTGTGGTGCCAGCCGAGCGGTGGGCGCCCATCAAGCGCAACTCCTTCGCCTGCCCGGCCCTACCCACCTGCGGGCAGGCCCTCACCGAAGCCGAGCGGGCTCTCCCCGGCCTACTCGACGAGTTCGAGACCGAACTGGACGCGCTGGGGCTCGGCGGGCTCGACGCCCATGTCCGCATGACCGGCTGCCCCAACGGGTGCTCCCGGCCGTACACGGCCGAGATCGGCATCGTGGGGCGAGGCAAGAAGAGCTACGACATCCACCTCGGGGGTGAGCCGGTCGGCATCCGCCTCAACGCCGTGTTCGCCGAGAACGTCCCCCGCGACGAGCTCGTCAACGTGTTGCGCCCGGTGCTGGTGCGCTACCGCGACCACCGTCAGGACGGGGAACGGTTCGGCGATTTCTGTCACCGCCTGGGAGTCGACCACCTGCGGGGCGAGCTCGGCACCGAACGTTGGGTGCGCACCCCTTTGCGGACGCCGCCAACCGGCGAGACCCGGTCGGCGTGACCCCGGCGGGAGTCCCTGCGCGCTCGCAGGAAGTGGAACCCCCAACCTTCTGATCTTCGCCCCGAACGGCTCGATCACCGAATGGCGGCAGGGTCGAGCCCACTTCGCTCCAGGCACCACTGCCACAGCTGCTCCCGGCGCTCGGCGGTGTCGGTGCGCCAGGTCGTGGGCAGCCGGTGCAGCGAGCGGGGCCGACGGTCGAGCCAGAACCGACCGTTCGTCAACAACGGCTCACCATCGTCGGCCGCCAGCCACACCAGCGTGTCGGCACCCTGCTCGGGAGTGCGCAGCACCGGCCCCATCACCCGACCGAAGGTCGGCAACGACTCCGCCACACCCGGGGTGTCGGCCCAACCGGGGTGCACGGCGTGGAACACCACGCCACGGCCCGCCGCGCGTTCGGCCCACATCTCGTTGAGTGTGACCTGCGCGCGTTTGGCCCGGGCGTACTGCTCGGTGCCGCGGTAGTCGTCGCCCATCTCCAGCTCGTCGACGGTGAGCCCCGTGGAATACATGCCCCCGGACGACATCGTCAGCACCCGGGCTGGCGCCGAGGACCGCAGGCGGTCGAGGAGCAGGCCGGTGAGCAGGAACGGGCCCACGATCTGGCTGGCCACTGTCGCCTCGGTGCCGTCCGGCACGGTCAGCCGCTGGGCGGTCAGGGCCCCGGCGTTGTGGATCAGCACGTCCAGGCGGTCGTGTCGCCCCAGCACCTCTTCGGCCGCCGCCCGCACCTCGGACAGGACCCCCATGTCGGCGACCACCGACGAAACCCGCTCGTTCCCGGTCCTCTCCACGAGGTCCGAACGCACTAGCTCGTTCTTGGCCGGGTTCCGTCCGAGCAGCACCACCGTGGCCCCGCACCGGGCCAGGCGCTCCGCGGCGGCGAGGCCCAGGCCCGACGTCGCGCCGGTCACCAACACCACCCGGCCGGCGAGGTCGTAGCTCGACAGCGCCGACCAGTGCTCGAGGCGGGACCGCACGTCGTACCCGAGGCGGGTGAAGCTCGGCGCCAGCGGCACCTCGAGCAGCGCGTCGACGAACCCCGCCAGACCTCTCACCGCGGGCCCCGGTCGACGCGGAAACCCAAAGGCGTGCCGGTCGTGGCGTCGAGGCAGGCGTGCAGGTCGAGAAGAACAGTCATGTCGCCCTCGACGTTCCCATACCGGCGAGCGCTCCGCCTCACCGGTCGGGCCGTCAGCCGATGACCGCCGCGGCATCGCCGAACGGGGCGCTGAACTGCTCGCACCAGATCACCACCGAGCGGATGGTGGTCAGATCCAGACCGGCAGGGATGGCGTAGTGGTCGGAGGAATCGTGATGGGTGCGGTCGTGGACGGCGGCGTCTGGCCCGCGACCACGAGCCCGGGCAGCGCCTCGTCGACCATGTCGTCGATGAAAAGCTTCTGGGGCTGGAACACGGTGAGGGCTGCGAACGCAGCCACCCCACCGATGATCAGGCTTCGATGTCGCGACCGTCGTCGGGAGCGGTCCGGCCCGGTGGGGTACTCGGGGCCGGCACCTGACCGTCTCGACACCAGGGCCCTCGGGCCCAGGTGCTACCCGGTGAAGGCGGGGGTCACCTGGGCCGCCCGGGCGGCCGGCGGAGCGGGCGGCGGAGCGGGCGGCGCAGGAGCGACCGGCAACGAGATCGTGATCGGGCTTTCGTTCTCGATCGTCGCGTTCACGACGAAGATGACGATGCCGGCGCCGCCAAAGACCGTTCCGACGTCGTCACACGTGATCGGTGCTACGGGCCGCCCGGGCACATCCGGCACGAACACGTAGTCCCAGAGGGCCTGGACGGCGGCCACCAGATCGGGATCGTTCCCGTTGGGCAGCGGGGGGATGGGCTCTACGACCGGGTCCTCGAAGGAGCTCAGGCCAAGGCAGAAATCGACAGTCGCCGAATAGGCCGTCACCCCCGCGGGACCGACCGCCGCCTCGATGACCTCGACGAGCGGGGCGGGAAGCTGCCCAGTCGGAACGATCTCGAAGAACAAAAGCTCTATCAAGGTGTCGAAGAACGTCGACGGAAACGACTGGGTCTGGGTGGGGTCGACGAGCGTGTAGCCCTCGGGCCCGCCGACCACCTCGAAACCGACCGACGCCAGGTCGTTCAGGTCACCGATCGCGGCCGGCGAGGCCCCGAGCAGGAGGAGCTCGTCGCCCGCCGCGACCGGTGCGAAATCGGGCGGCGGCAACGTCGGGTAGGGGTAGTGGCCGGGACCGGGCCACGACGGGATGTTCAATCCCTCGACCGGGACGTCGCCCCACGTGGCGTTCCACTGCGACTCGGTGACCTGCTCGGGCACGCAGCGCAACTCGGCCTCGTCGATGTCGGTGAGCACCAGCACCACGTCGATGCCCCCGTTCTCCACCGTGGGGGCCGCACCCGCGGGAACGCCCCCCTGAACCGTCACCGGGAAGGTGGTGAGATCGAGCGCCCCAAAGTCGATACCGTCGTCTTCCGGGGGGTCGATCTTGCCGTAGCCGAAGTAGGCCGAGCACGACTCGTACGTGCCGTCGGCCGTCGGCTCCACCGTGGCGGTGTTGGCGCCGTCGGTGCCGTCGACCGCCCCCGCCGTGCTCACCACCGCCGGCGCAAAGCCGGCAAAGGACGTGACCGTCGCCGTGGCGACTCCCACCGAGACCAGTAGACCCCTGTTCGGCATGATCGACATGGTCGGCTCCCACCGGTACCGGCCCTCGAAGGGCACCCGAGAAACAGTAACCATCAAATGGTAGGGCACGTGTCCACGATCGCCAGCACCCGGCGGCCCAGGCCGTTCACTCGGGCTCCGGGTCCATCGGGGGCATCAGGGTGGTCAGCGGCGCCGGGAGATCGCCTCGGCGCAGGCCCCTCACCAGGTTCTCGCCGAGTTGGGTGCGTCGGCCGTCGGTGTGGAGCCGGCCGGGCCAGCCCATGTGCTGGTGGTAAGCCGAGGCCGCGAAGATCATGGCGAAGGCCACCCGGTGCCGGCGCCAGGCGGGCGCCACGTAGATCTGGTCGGCGACGGCGTCATCACGCCACCATCGCAGCGCCCCCATCTGGTCCTCGTTGCGCATCGGGAGGTGGAAGAACGCGCCCTTGGAGATCACCGTGCCGGCCGGGGTGCCGGGATCGTGGTACCCAACGAGCGTCATCGCCGGGCGCGGGCCCGTCAGCTCGGGGATGGCCACGAACCACATCGGCGGCGTGTCGGGCAGTGCCCTCGGGTTGAACCAGAGCCGAGACCGACCCTCGCCGTCGAGATCAGCCCGCCAGATCTCGAACCGCCCGCTGGTGTCCCCGGGCTGCTCGACCACGGCACCGTCGGGGTGGTCGCCGCCGACCCAGCTCCTGACCTGCCAACGACCACCGGGCCGCGATGCCCCGCGCTGGTACCAAGCGGGCACGAGGCGCTCGGGCAGCGGCTGATCGTTGCTGGCCGGGCTGTCCGGGTCGAGCCCACCCCACTTGGTCACGGGTGCGGAGCGTACAACGGGGCGATCCGAGGGCTGGCCCGAGAACGGGTCTGACAGACTTCAGCACAGGTCGGTGCAGAACCAGGCGGTCGAACTGCAGTTCCAGGCCACCACCGTCGACCAGGCCAACGTCAACTTCTCGACGATGGTGCTCTACACCGTGGCCGCCGAGGCCGAGGGGGCGGCCATCAAGATCGCCGCTGCGGCCGAGATGGAAGCGGCGCGCCTCCGGGGTCAAGGTGTCGCCGCCTTCCGCCGCAAGGTGGCCCAGGGCATGGCCAAGGCCGCGTTGGCCATGGAGGA
>JBDNHK010000050.1:0-3586 GCA_041688815.1 Acidimicrobiales bacterium
GCCCGTCTACGTGGCGGCCGGGTGGCGTGGCGTGATCCCGTTGCCCCCGGGGCAGAAGTGGCCGCCGCCCACCGGCTACACGGGCGCAGAAGGGGCGTGGCCCGACGCGACCACCATCGCAGCATGGTCCGACGACCCCGACAAGTGGGGAAACGTCGGCCTCCGTCTCCCCGACGACGTGGTCGGCATCGACGTGGACCATTACGGCGCCAAGGTGGGTGGCGACACGATCGCCGACGCCGAAAAGCGTTACGGCCCGCTTCCCCCCACGTGGGTCAGCTCGGCCCGAGAGTGGCCGTCCGGTATCCGCCTCTACGCCGTCCCCAGTGGCGGCCACTACGTCACCCCGGGCCGCGACGTGGACATCATCCAGAGCCACCACAGGTACGCGTGCGTGTGGCCCAGCACGAACCCGGCGACCGGTTCCTCGTACCGCTGGATGGACCCGGACGGCACATTCGCCGACCGCCCGCCGCGAGCCGACGAACTAACAGAACTGCCCGCCGCGTGGGTCGTAGGGCTGACGAAACCGGCAGCAATGGAGCGGACGACCTCGGCCGGGATCAGCCTCGCCGACGACCGTCACCCCGCTGTCGATCGGGCGCTCGCCAACGCATTAGCCGGCATGTATTCCAACCGGCACGACAACGCCACCGCCGGAGTCATGGCGGTAGTCAGGTTGCGATCACTCGACTACCCCGGCGCCGACGTGGCGTTGTCCGCTCTGCGCGACGCGTTCGTCGCCCAGGTCACCGGCGACGGCAGTCGCTCCGATGGGGTCGCCGAGCAGGAATGGACCCGGATGGTCTCCAGCGCCGACGAGAAGGCGAGGAGCACCCCGGCGACCATCCCCATGTATGAACCGTGGACACGGCCCGCCGATCCCGACTGGAACGTCGGCCCACGATCACCCGGCGAGCTCGAGCCGGCCCAACTGCCCGAATCATCATGGGCGCCGGTCAACCTCGCCGACGTGGCCCAGAACCCACCAGAGCCGGCCCGATGGCTCCGCCGAGACGACGGTGTAGCCCTCCTCTACCCGGGCCGGACTCACTGGATCATCGGCGAGTCCGAATCACTGAAAACGTGGTTAGCGCTCGTCGCATGCCGGGAAGTCGTCACCGACGCCGGCCGGGTTCTGTTCGTCGATTTCGAAGACGAGGCGAGAACCTTCCTTGAGCGCCTTCGTGCTCTGGGTGTCGCCGATCCCGACCTCTTCGACGATGAGCACGTGCGGTTCGTCCGACCCGACGAACCGGCGCCGGGGCGGTGGGTCGCCGAGCTGGCCGCGTGGGCACCTGACCTCGTTGTCGTCGACGGCGTCACCGGCGCGTTCGACATAGAAGCCATCAGCCCCGACTCCGGGGTCGACGTGGGTCGATGGCAACGACAGATCCTGTTGCCGTTCGCCCGAGCCGGCGCCGCCGTCGTCGCCCTCGACCACGTGACCAAGAGCAAGGAGACCCGCGGCCGCTACGCCATCGGCTCTGTTCACAAACTGAACGGCGTCACCGGCGCCGCCTACCTCGTCGAGTCGGTCAGGCCGCTCTCGAGGGCCTCCCTGGAGCCCGTGGAGGGCCTCGTACGAGTCACGGTGGCAAAGGACCGACCGGGCTGGGTTCGGGCGTCTGTGCCCGGCGGGAAAGGTCCGATCCTTGACGCAGCATTCACCGCCTACCCCGACGGTGGCGTCACTGTCCACCTGACCAAACCGGGGAAGGCCGGAAGCGGCCCCGATGACGAATACGGCCAACGGATCGCCGCGCACCTGGCCATCTACCCAGGATCAACGAAGGGCGCGCTTCGGGCGCTGGGCAACTCCGATGCGGTCGACGCCGCCGCCGCGGAAATGGTCACCGCCGGATTGGTCGACGTGACCGAAGTCGGCACGGCCCATAAACATCACCTGACCCTCGTCGGAAAAGAGCATTACGGCGCCGAGGAGGCCCCCAATGAGTAGACCGTGCCCGACCGTGCCCAGACCGTGCCCAACGTGCCCGGGCACGGTGGCGACAACGACGAGACGCGTGCCGTCGACCGTGCCCAATATCGTGCCCTTTAGGGCACGATGGGCACGACGGGCACGCTCGAAGTCGGCGGGCCTCCTCAACAACAAAAAAGAGGCGACCGTGCCCGCCGACCGTGCCCACGTTTCAGCGCCCAACTCCTACAACCCGGCGCCCGTTCTGGTCGGCCGATGAGTACCCCCGACGGCCTCCTCCTCGAGGTCGACGAGGCGCGGGTGCTGCTCGAGCTGGCTGGCCGAACGAGGCCACGAAACGCCGACGAGCTGCGCCTGCTCGCCGGCCTCGTTCTCGCCGTCGTCCACCTCACCGAAACCACCCCCACAACCAAGAAAGAAGCCCCACGATGAGCACAGAACAGCAACCCGTCCCCGCACTCCTCGACGCCATCGACGCCGCCGCACTGGCGCTTGAAGAATGCGTTGTCACCCTGGCCGGAATCCGGGCGACCCTTGCCCCGTACCCCGAGCGCCCCGCTCCGATCAAGGACAGCTTCATATGAGCGCCGACCGGTGGTTTCCCAGCCACGGCCGGTCCGGTTCGGCGTGGCGTCGCATCCGCCTAGAAATCCTCGAGCGGGACGGCTACCGGTGTGGCTATTGCGGCCAACCCGCCGGCACCGTCGATCATATCCAACCCCTGATCGAGCGGCCCGACTTGGCGCACGTGAAATCGAATCTCTTGGCCGCTTGCAAACTATGCCAGCGAAGGAAGGGCGCCTCGACCTTCGGCGGGCCACGTGGCCCCATTGCCGCCTCAGTTGCCCCTGCTGCCCCTGTTGCTGCCGCAGATGCACACCGGCCACCTGAGCCGCCATACGACGCTAACGGCCTCCCTCGTCCGTGCGAATCCTTCGGCGGTCCCGCTGGCGGTCACATCGGATGGTGGTGGGGGAAAGACGGTGGATGCCACAGCCGCTTGTGGTTTGGTGACGAGCCGGGCGATGCATGGCACTACCACCCGGAGGGCTGGGTCCCCGACGGCGTGGTCGGTGAGCTGGGGGCGACGTTGTGAACGAGGCCACCGGGTGCGCGGATCGGAAGTTGCCGGCCCGTGGACAACCCGGACACCCGAAGGTCCTCCCTTTTATTCACGCATCTGTTTTCCTCAATCAGGGATGTGGATAACGCTGTGACCAGGGGCTATGTAAGTTGGGGGGGTTTCCTAAGCACCAGACATCCGACTCTTTCGTATCCCCCCTCCAAAAATCCAGCGCCTTTACGCAAGAGGGGAAGAAGGGACGGAGACCCATCGCGAAGTCGGGACGACGCCTCGCGGTGACCTCCGTGGCCTTCACGCCCTTCCTCTCTCCATCGCCAGGAAGCTGTCCCGAGGCGAAGTGCGGTTGGTCGTTGGTGGGCCGGGGGCAGACCCAGCACCGAAGCCAACCCCATCGTGAGCGCCGAACGAGGGCGCAGCTACTAGTGCTCTGTCCACAAAGGTTCGCGCGGTTCAGGCGGCGCGGGGCCGGCCCCATCGTTGGCCCTTCTCGGATCTGACTCGAGATCGTTCCTTGCGCTGAGCAGCGAGGAGGTCCGGGTGACGGGCGTTCGCGTTGCGCC
>JBDNHK010000051.1:0-2262 GCA_041688815.1 Acidimicrobiales bacterium
ACGTCGAGACGCCGAGAAACCCTCCCCCGGCCCAGCTGAACCCACCGTGGAACACGAGCACAGCCATGACGGCGAGGCCGCGGAGACCTTCGAGGCCGGGCTGGAACCCGAACTCGCGCTGGTCGTCGGCCGGCGCTCCGCTCGATGCGGCCGGGCCAGGCGCCGGGGGGTCGATGCCGAGCTCGGGGAGTGTGACCGCTGGCACCACAGCGACGAGCGTACCGCCCCGAACCTGGCCATCAGGTTCGTCGGGGGGCCCGAGGACCAGAGGTCAACGGGGCAACCTCGGGCGGCCCGGGAAGACTGGTAAGTTCCATGCTGCCTATTGGCAGGTCAACTCACAGATGCCCACGCCACCTCCCCGACGCCATCCGCTGTCAGCCGGCCTGGTGGGACTGTTGGGTGCCGCCCTGTTCGCATTGCTCGGCCTGGTGTGGGCGTGGTCGTCACCACTCATGGGCGCACCGGACGAGCCCGCCCAGACCGTGAAGGCCGTGGCCGTGGCCCGGGGCGAGTGGCGTGGCGATGACACGCAGCGCACGGCCGAGGCGGGGATGCGCACGGACTGGGTCGACACGACCGTGACGGTGCCCAAGGGCTATGCCGACCTGCACGACCTCAACGCCTGCTACCTGTTCCAGCCCGACAAGCCCTCGGGGTGCGCCCCTCAGCCCGTCGATGACGAGAGCCTCGTCGACGCCACCACCTACGTCGGCACCTACCCGCCGACCTACTACGTGCTGGTGGGCTGGCCCTCCCGGTTCCTCCCCGCACCGCAGGGCCTCTGGGCGATGCGTCTGGCCAGCGTGGTGGCCTCGGCCGCCATGGTCGGCATCGCCGTGGCCGCGTGTCGGCGGATGGGGCGCTCCGGCGTCCTCGGCGCTGGGGTGCTGGTGGCGCTGACCCCGGTGACCGTGCACCTCGCGTCGGTCATCAACCCGAACGGGTTCGAGATCACCGCAGCAATCGCCGTGTGGGCGACTGCGTTCGTGGTCGTGACCGGGCCGCGCGCCGCCCGCGCCCACCCGCGGTCCCCCTCAGGACCGACCGCCGCCGACCTGGCGCGACTGGCCGTGCCCTTCGTCCTGCTCGCAGGCACCCGGGCTCTGTCCCCGGCCATCGCCGTCGGCATCCTCGCCACGGTGGCCCTTGCCGGCCTTGGCCGCGACACCCTCGGGGCCCTCGCTCGGCGGACCGATGCCCGCATCACCGCAGCGGTCATGGCCATCGGAGCGATCGCCGGCGGCGTTTGGGTGCTGTGGTCGAAGGTCTACGACAGCGTGGCCGGGGCACCGACCGTCGGGCTCACCCTCGGTTCGGCCCTGCGGGAGTCGACGAGCCGGCTGCCGCGTCGGCTCCACGAGATGGTCGGGTACTTCGCCTGGCTGGAAGTCCCGCCGCCCCGCTCGCTGGTGGTGCTGTGGACCATTCTCATCGCGGGGCTCGTCATCGGAGCGCTGGTTCTGGGCACGTGGCGCCAGCGCGGCGTGCTCATTGCGCTGGCCGCCTTCGCGCTCGCCTTCAACGTGGTGCCAGAGGCGTTGTCGGCGCCCCAGCAGGGGTTCATCGGCCAGGGGCGCTACGCCCTACCGGTAGCTGTGGGGGTGCCGATCCTGGCAGCGTGGATCGTGACCGCCCGCGCCCGCCCCGGGCAACTGTGGTGGCGCCGGGTGGCGATCGCCCTCGCGGTGGCCTGGGCGCTCGGTCAGTCGCTCGGCCTGGCCGCCCTCCTGCGTCGCCACGTCGTGGGCAACGCCAACGACCTGTTCGCGTTCATCGGCGGAACCGGGTGGGAGCCACCGTTGCCGCCGGTTCTACTCTGGGTCTTCGGGGTCGTGACGGCACTCGCGTTCGCCACCTGGGTCGTGGTTGGTGCCCGAACCGCGGACCCGACGACCGCCGTTGCGATCACGTCGCCCCCCGACGACCTCGTCACGACGGAAGCCCCTCGTGGCTGAACCACGGATCGCCGTCATCATCCCCTGCTACGACGAGGCCGAGTCCCCGGGCCGCCCAGCGCGACCGCGACAGAAGCCGCCATGGTGACGACCTCGATCCCCATCCCTGACGAGTCGGCCGACTCAGCAGGTGCTCCCTCCCTCTCCCCGGCCGACCTCACCCCGCCGCCGACCGAGGGGCCCTCTCTGCTCCCGTCGACGCTGACTCGGATCCCCGCCCTGGACGGGCTCCGAGCCGTGGCCGTCGGTGTCGTCGTCGTCTACCACGTGGCCCCTGAGCTGATGCCCGCGGGCTTCCTCGGGG
>JBDNHK010000001.1:0-3212 GCA_041688815.1 Acidimicrobiales bacterium
AAGGCCAGGCCCAGCTGAGCAACAGCAGCGATCGATGTGAAGACGACGACGATCCACGTCGGGGTGCCAAACGGATCGAAGAGCACCGACGCCCACACCAGGCTGAGGAACTCCAGCACGACGGCGACCACCAAGGCCAGGCGCCATCCAACCGACCAGGTTCGAGCCCACGCGGCCAGACCGAGCGCGAACAGCCCGACCAAGGGAAGCAGGCTCTGATAGGCGAACGCTTCCGGGAAGCCCTCGATGAGGACGTTGACGCCGACGACCGCTGCGCCCACGGCCAGGACCTTGGTCCGCACGGGCCGAGGGAGCTTGGCCACCGCCACCACGGCGAGAGGGAAGGCCACGAGCCCGACGAGCCCCCAGGCGGCGCCGCTGTGGAACCCGACCCAGGCCCGCCCCACCTCGCCCGGGACATCCACGATCTCCATCGGGATGACACTGCGCACCACGCTCACGACGCGCACCCACGGCACCTCCCAGAGGCCGCGGTCCAGCAGCGCGCTCCACGCGTCGGCCACCCCGGCCGCCGGCTGCGTGGGATCGGAGAGCTTCGCCCCGAGGGGCCACACGACCATTCGAGACGTCCCGCCCACGACCTGGGAGGTGAAGAGCATCCACGGGAGGGCCACCAGGGCGGCGGCCCCGGTGACGCGGGCGCCACCCACGACCATCGGCCGGAGCGACCGCACGGAGAGCCAGAGCACCACCAACGCCGCCAGCCCCCACACGGCACCGGTGGGGTGGGCGAGGTAACACGCACCGATGGCCGCCCCCGCCAGCCAATAGCGGCGCTCGGACACGAGCAACAAGGCGAGCAGGGCGGGCAGCACCTGCACCAGCGCCGGCCGCGGGTAGATCGAGTAGATGAACACGCCCGGCATGAGGCAGAACAGGAGAGAACCGGTGATGGCATTCCGGCGACCGAACCATCGCACCCCGAGGGTGTACACACCGAGGACGGAAACCGTGGCCGTTGCCGTCGAGATCAGCAGGTAGAGCCAGTAACCGTAGGGATCCATGAACATCATCACGTTCTCGTCCGCCGGCGCCAGAAGCGGGTCCTCCGACGGGACGTCGACGCGCGAGACGGCGGCGCCGAACGCGAAGACCAGCCCCGACAGGGGTCCCCGGTCGGAGATCCACCATCCCGGGTGGTACTGGTCCCGCAGCGCCTCACCACCGATCTCGTGGAGCGCCAACTGGCCGGTGCGATACGGGAGGTGGCTGTCCGCCGGCAAGCCCGGCACCCGGGGTGTCTCGACCCGCTCGGCGGGCACCGAGAACGACAACGGGTCCGAGGGCACGGCGGTGGGTAGGGCCACAAAGGCCGCTACCGAGGCGAAGGAGAGCAGCCAGATCGTGACGCCGATCAAAGTCGTGCGATCGAGTTGGATCCTCCTTCGGGCCTGCCAGCCGACGACGACCGTGGCCGTGACGAGGAGAGCGACGGCGACGGTGGCGACCCCGGTGAGCGACCAAGGGAGCAGCAGATTGAGGGCAGCAGTGGCCGCCGCGAAGAGCATGGCCAGCACCGGGGCCAACGCCATGGCCGTCAGCGGCGCCATCGACGCCAGGAGCCCACGCGCCAGCACGTAGCCAGGAACGAGGAGGAACGCCACGACCGCGGCGGCCGCTAACCAGTATCCGACGACTTGTCCCACGCCCACCCCACTCGATCAGCCGCCCGACGACGCGTGACAGTATCAGTGGGGGTCGACGAAGGCGGACCTACGGTCCCGCCGGCGCACCACAACGATCGGACGAGATCCGCCCCTCACACCACCCGACACTCGAGCAGCGGATTCGTCGTCCCGGGGCCTACGTTGATCAAATAGACGCACACCCGACGGGGTCCGGGCGGAACACCGAGCTCGAGCACAAAACCGTGGAGCGCGCCATAGAAGGGGTACGCCGCGGCGACATCGGGCCGATCCAACGAGGCCTCGGTGAGCCCACCCCACGCCCCGTCCACGTAGACGTGGACGGCCACGGGACCGGTCGTGTCAGGGTCTATCGCCCACCCGGCAATCGTGATCCTGTTGTTCACCCGGGTCACCGAGTCGAGGGTCCCGATCGGATCAGTCTTCACGTCAAAGGTCTGGCACCCGAGCCGTGGGTTGGTCGTTCCCGAACCGACGTTGATGCCGAAGACGCAGACTTGGTGCCTCCCGGGGGACAAGCCGCCACCCAGCGGGACAGCGAAGCCCTGAGTGGGGCCTGCACCCGGGTAGGCGAGCTGCACGTCGGGGCGGGGTGCCGACGTCCTGTGCGCGCCGCCCCAAGCTCCATCGACGTAGACGTGCACGTCGATGGGTGCAACCACGTCAGGATCGAGGGCCCAGCCTTTCACCTGGAGCCCCCCGGAGGGTGAGGCGGTCACACCGTCGACATTGCCGATCGGGTTGGCCACCAAGCTCCGGCATCCGAGGAGCGGGTTCGTCGAGCCGGGTCCCGCGTTGATGGCGTAGGCGCAGACCTGCCGGGAGCCCGACCCGATCGGAAAGGTGACCGAGAAACCGTGCCTCTCGCCGAAGCCCGGGTAGGCCGCACCGACGTCGGCCCTGACAACGCCTGCTGTTGTGGCCGACGCGTAGACGCCGTCGACATAGAGGTGCACACCGATCGGCTGCGTCGTGTCGGGGTCGATCGCCCATCCCTCCATCCGGGCCGAACCCGGGAAGCGCGTCACGAGGTCGAAGTTCCCGAAAGGATTGCCAGCCGCCCGGCCCCCACCGGCGAGTGACGCCAGGGTGCCAGGGTCGCAACAGAACCGGTTGACGTCGACGCTCCCGACGATGCCGGGCACCGACCCCGTCGAGGTGTACTGCCAGAAGGTCCACGTCGACCAGCCCGCGGGAACGAGGGGCCGGAAGGTGGTGCTGTTGGGATCGACGGGATAGCTCGGGAGCCAGAGCCGATACCTCGACGCGATGTCCGCCGGCGCTCCGACCGAGTCACGCCAGAAGAAGAAGCCGACGTAGATGATCGGGGTACGGCCGGTGAGCGTCTCCAGTTCGCGCAGGAACGTGCGGGCCCACGCCGCGAGGTCGGTGGGGCCGAGCCCTCCCGTCTCCTCGAGATCGAGGACCAACGGCAGGTCGGCGCCACCCCCGAGCGTGCCGGTGACCGACACCATGTAGCGGGCCTGGTCGGTCGCCGACGACAGCGGGAGGCGGGGACGGGCGTAGTGATACGCCCCCCGGTAC
>JBDNHK010000052.1:0-4377 GCA_041688815.1 Acidimicrobiales bacterium
ACGTCGAGACGCCGAGAAACCCTCCCCCGGCCCAGCTGAACCCACCGTGGAACACGAGCACAGCCATGACGGCGAGGCCGCGGAGACCTTCGAGGCCGGGCTGGAACCCGAACTCGCGCTGGTCGTCGGCCGGCGCTCCGCGCGATGCGGCCGGTCGCGTCGCGGGGGGTTCGATGCCGAGCTCGGCACGTGTGACTTCGGGCACCACGGCCAGGAGCGTACCGTCCAAGATCACCGCATCGGGTTCGTCGGCAAGCGTGGGGAACGGCTGATGGACACGCACGAGGGGAGGTCCGGATGGACCTCCCCTCGTCGCCATCTCTGGGCCTGCGGTGGGCTGGTGACACACCTACCGTGCGCGACGGGCCACGAACCGCACCGGTTGGCCGCCACCACCAGCCGAGCGCGCTGGGGTCGTAGCACTCGAAGCGGTTCCCAGTTTCGGCCCCGCTGTAGCATCTCGGGGTGCCAGTCGTCACCCGATCTGGGCAACGGGGCGGGACGCCGGTTGCGCTCGGCTTGGTCAGCGCCCTGGTGGTGGCCACCTCTTTGGCCGCAGTGGTGTCGCGCCAATGGACGCCGGTCAACGACCAGGCCATCTTGTGGCTCAACGCCAACGATGTGGGTACGGCCGACACTCCCCTCACCGGTCTCTACTCGCGATTCGGATGGGATCACCCCGGCCCGATGGCCTTCTACCTTCTGGCCCTGCCGCTTCGTCTCTTCGGCGGGCGTCCGTCCGCCTTGTTGGTCGGTGCGGTTCTGCTCGGCCTCGTGGCCATCGTCCTTGCGGTGTGGTCCGCGTATCGAGCAGGGTCGCTCGGCGCGGCGATCCCCGTTGCCCTGGTCGTGAGCATCCTGGTCGTGGCCCTGGGAGATGGCCTGATCGACCCGTGGACGCCGTGGCTCGTCGTGCTCCCGTTGGTCGCGTTCTTCTGTGTGCTCTGGGCGTGGCTCGGCGGGAACCGTGTCATGGCTCCGATCGCCGCAGGTCTGGGGACCTTCATGGTCCAAACCCACGTGGGGCTGGTCGTGCCGGTGGCCCTGATCGGAGTCGCTGCCCTCGCTTGGCGCGTGCTCGACCGGTCTGGGTCACGCCCGCAGTGGCGGCGTCCTCCCTGGGTCACGTTCGTTGTGCTCACCGTCCTGTGGATACCACCGCTCGCTCAGCAGGTCTTCACCCGACCCGGCAACCTCGGTGACCTGTTGGCCCATTTCTCCGGCGCCTCAGGTGAGGTCACCCCGGGGTTGGCGATGGGGCTCCGTCTAGCGGCCACGTCCTTGAGCCCAGTGGGCCCGTGGGTGGGTCGTGACGCTCCTGGTTTCTTGGGTGGGATCTCCCCAGCACCGACGTGGTGGCTGGTGTTCCCCGTCGCATTGCTGGTTGTCTCGGTGATGCTGGCTTGGCGGTGGCAGGACATGGTCGGTCTTCGTTTAGTGGGTCTGGTGGCCGCCGGTCAGGTCGCGACCGTCGTTGCCCTCACTCGCGTGGAGGGCATCCCCTATCCCTACCTGATCTGGTGGAGTCGTGGGGTCGTCGCGTTGACGGTGGCGGCACCATTGGTGGTCCTGGGGCGCCGCATTGGCGCCCGCGTCGGCACCGAGCCAAGCCGCCTGCCGATCGTGGGGCTGGTGGCCTGTGTCGTCACTGTCTTCGCCGTCCTCGCCGTCTTCCGGGAGTCGCCGTTGTCTGGTCCGAGTAGCCGCTATCGCGCTCTCGTCGCGGGTGTCCCGTCGGTCCTGCCCGAAGCCACCGTGGTGAGAGTGGACTCGCAGGGTGGGGGCGCGTTCGACTACTCCCCGGCGACGTTGGTGATCGCCTTGAAGGAGCAGGGTCTTCGTGCCCTGCTGGCACCGGTGCGGTCCGTCTCGGGTGCCCCCTCTTCTTTGCTGGCGAGAACTACGCGGCGCGACCCGATGAGGTGCTGCCGACCTTCGTCATCACGAGTGGTTGGGCGGTGGACACGCTTCTGTCGCGCCCGGGCGCCAGAGTCGTGTCGGCGGTCGATCCGCTCAGCCCGGATGAACGAGCCGAGGCCCGTGAGCTGAGGGGGTTGCTGCGCGACGAAGCGGTTCGAAGGCAACGACCGGAACTCGTGGCGGCCATCGATGAACCGCAGCGGCTGGTCTTCGCCGCCGGCACCGATACAAGCGGCCTCGACCCGAATCGGCTTGCCCGGTACCTCGAGCTCACTTCCGGCGAGCAACCGCTCGCCGTCGTCGAGCTTCCCCCTACGGATTGGCCACTGCCCTGACCCGGGGATGGCACTGACGAGAGGAGGTCGACGATGTGCACCGCCGGATCGAGGCACGGGCCGGTGGTGCGACCGCTCGGCACGCCGGCCGCACCCAAGCCCGCCAACGCAGAGCCACCCGAGTTCCACGGTCAACGGGGCAACCTCGGGCCGCCCGGGAAGACTGGTAAGTTCCATGCTGCCTATTGGCAGGTCAACTCACAGATGCCCACGCCACCTCCCCGACGCCATCCGCTGTCAGCCGGCCTGGTGGGACTGCTGGGTGCGGCCCTGTTCGCGTTGCTGGGCGTGATGTGGGCGCTGTCGTCCCCTCTGATGGGCGCACCGGACGAGCCCGCCCAGACGGTGAAGGCCGTGGCCGTGGCCCGGGGCGAGTGGCGCGGCGAGGACACGCAGCGCACGTCCGAGTTCGCGATGCGCACGGACTGGATCGACACGATCGTGACGGTGCCCAAGGGCTATGCCGAGGTGTACGACCTCAACGCCTGCTACGTGTTCCAACCCGAAAAGCCCTCGGGGTGCGCCCCTCAGCCCGTCGATGACGAGAACCTCGTCGACGCCACCACCTACGTCGGCACCTACCCGCCCACCTACTACGTGCTGGTGGGCTGGCCCTCCCGCTTCCTCCCCGCCTCGCAGGGACTCTGGGCGATGCGTCTGGCCAGCGTGGTGGCCTCGGCCGCCATGGTCGGCATCGCCGTGGCCGCGTGTCGGCGGATGGGGCGCTCCGGCTTCCTCGGCGCCGGGGTGCTGGTGGCGCTGACCCCGGTGACCGTGCACCTCGCTTCGGTCATCAACCCGAACGGGTTCGAGATCACCGCAGCAATCGCCGTGTGGGCCACTGCGTTCGTGGTCATGACCGGGCCGCGCGCCGCCAGCGCCCACCCGCGGTCCCCCTCAGGACCGACCGCCGCCGACCTGGCGCGACTGGCCGTGGCCTTCGTGCTGCTCGCAGGCACCCGGGCGCTGTCCCCGGCCATCGCCGTCGGCATCCTCGCCGCGGTGGCCCTCGCCGGTCTTCACCGCGACACCCTCGGGGCCCTCGCTCGGCGGACCGATGCCCGCATCGCCGCGGCGGTCATGACCATCGGAGCGGTCGCCAGCGGCGGTTGGGTGCTGTGGTCGAAGGTCTACGACAGCGTGGCCGGGGCACCGATCGTCGGCCTCACCCTCGGTTCGGCTCTGCGGGAGTCGTGGAGCCGACTGCCGACCCGGCTCCACGAGATGATCGGGTACTTCGCCTGGCTGGAAGTCCCGGCGCCCCGCGCGCTTTTGGCGCTGTGGACCATCCTCATCGCGGGGCTCGTCATCGGAGCGCTGGTTCTGGGCACGTGGCGCCAGCGCGGCGTGCTCATTGCGCTGGCCGCCTTCGCGCTCGCCTTCAACGTGGTGCCAGAGGCGTTGTCGGCGTCCCGGCACGGGTTCATCGGCCAGGGGCGCTACGCCCTACCGGTGGCGGTGGGGGTGCCGATCCTGGCGGCGTGGATCGTGGCCGCCCGCGCCCGCCCCGGGCAACTGTGGTGGCGCCGGGCCGCGATCGTCCTCGCGGTGGCCTGGGCGCTCGGTCAGTCGCTCGGCCTGGCCGCCCTCCTGCGTCGCCATGTCGTGGGCAACGCCAACGACCTGTTCGCGTTCATCGGTGGGACCGGGTGGGAGCCGCCGTTGCCGCCGGTTCTACTCTGGGTCTTCGGGGCCGTGACGGCACTCGCGTTCGCCACCTGGGTCGTGGTCGGTGCCCGAACCGCCAACCCGACGACCGCCGTTGCGATCACGTCGCCCCCCGAGGACCTCGTCACGACAGGAGCCCCTCGTGGCTGAATCACGGATCGCCGTCATCATCCCCCGGTGCGACGAGGCCGGGTCCCCGGGCCGCCCAGCGCGACCGCGACGGAAGCCGCCATGGTGACGACCTCGATCCCCATCCCTGACGAGTCGGCCGACTCAGCAGGTGCTCCCTCCCTCTCCCCGGCCGACCTCACCTCGCCGCCGACCGAGGGGCCCTCTCTGCTCCCGTCGACGCTGACTCGGATCCCCGCCCTGGACGGGCTCCGAGCCGTGGCCGTCGGTGTCGTCGTCGTCTACCACGTGGCCCCTGAGCTGATGCCCGCGGGCTTCCTCGGGG
>JBDNHK010000053.1:0-41260 GCA_041688815.1 Acidimicrobiales bacterium
CCGACTGGGCGAGCATCATCGACGTCTCGGTGTAGCCCGGGTCGCCGCCGGCTACTCGGCAGATGACCGAGCATCCGCCGCCCGAGCCGTGGAACCGCACCTCGAAGTGGCTCTTGGCCCTCTGGGCCTCACTCGGTCCGGTGCCGGGGGGCACGCGACCGGCCACGAAGCGACGTACCTGGGGGACCTGGGCCAGCACCGTGAGCGCCCCCACCCCGGCCACGGCGCCGATCGCCAGGGGGAGGGGGCCCACGACCATCGAGTGGCTGTAGGTGAACGAGGGACCGTATTGCGGCAGCGCCGCAGCTGAGCGAGCGACGATCTTGGGATCGACGCCGGGGAACGGCAGGGCCCAGTCGCCCTGCTCCCGCCAGGGTCCTCGGCCGATGCTGACCTCACGGTCGGGCGGGGTCTCGAGCGCCCGCCTCTCGCGAGCCGTGCGAATTCCCTGCGGGATCCGCGCCAGGAACCCGAGGGCCGAGGCCGCGGTGCCGCCGGAGAACCGGCCGTCGGCGCGCACGTAGGCGTGGACGGCCAGCGGCACGTCGTCGGGCAGTTGCTCGACCGTGAACAGGGCCCCGAGGTCGTGGGGAATCGAGTCGAAGCCGCACGCATGGATCAGCCGCGCGCCCGAGCGTTCGGCGGAGGCGTGGTAGCGCAGCCATGTGCGGTCGACGAACTCGGCTTCCCCGGTGAGGTCGACGTAGTCGGTGCCCGACAGCGCGCACGCGGCGACGGTGGCATCGCCGAGTTGCAGGTACGGGCCAACGGTGGTGATGAGCACGTTCGTGCGCTCGGCCAACGCCACCATCGAGCCGAGGTCGCAGCCGTCGGCGACGATCACGGGGAGCTCGGCCAGGGTCGGATCATCTCGGGCGATGCGGTCGCGGACCGCTTCCAGACGCCGTTGGTCGCGTCCCGCCAAGGCCCATCGGCACCCGGGAGGGGCGTCGCGGGCCAGGCGAGTAGCGGTCAGCCCACCGGTGAACCCGGTGGCCCCGAAGAGAACGATGTCGAACTCCCGTGATGATCGGTCGGCCTGTGTCATCAGCTGCTCTCGGATCGGATCTGGGGTCACCGGGGTGGTGAGGATCCTGCGCAGGGTACCCAGGGCGTTCGCATCGTGGCCGTGGCCGCAGCCGACGCGTGCCAGGATGGCCGGGTGAGTGACGAGAGCGCGAGGGCATACGCCGCGGCCCTGCCGGTGCCCGAGTTCGAGACCACGGCCATGGCCACGCCCCCGCCGTTGTCGCAGGCGCGTGTGGCCATCGTGACCACGGCCGCCCTGCACCATGTCGGCGACCAGGATTTCACCTTCGACGACACCGGTTTTCGCGTCATCGAGCAGGGCCGCACCGACCTCGTCCTCGGTCACTGGAGCCCCAACTTCGACCGAGCCGGTTTCGCCGCCGACCCCAACGTGGTGCTGCCCATGCACCGGTTGCAGGAGTTGGCCGACGCCGGCACCATCGGCAGCGTTGCGCCCCGCCACTTGTCGTTCGCCGGGAACCAGGAGGACACGGTCACCCGCATTCGCCTCGACTCCGGGCCGGCCGCCGGGGAGCTGTTGAAGGGTGACGGGGTCGACGTGGTGGTGCTCACCCCGGTCTGACCGTTGTGTACGCGCACCGTGTGTGTGCTCGCCCACGTCCTCGAAGCCGCCGGTCTGGCGACGATCGCCCTCGTCTCCAATCGGGGGGTGGCCGAGCGCATGCATCCGCCCCGGGCGTTGTTCGGGGAGTTCCCACTCGGGCGACCTCTCGGGATCCCGAACGACCCCGAGTTTCAGCACGACGTGCTCCGGCGGGCCTTCGCCCTGCTCGATGAGCCGTCGGTGCCGGTGCTCGTCGATCACCCGGTGGTGATCGAGATCGAGGAGGAAGCGCTGGCCTGTGCGCTGCCGCCGCGCTTCGATGCTTCGCTGCCCCCAGCGGTCGACGAGGCCCGGGCGCTGCGGGCCGCGTTCGACCGCACCCTGGAAAAGCGAGGGGTGACCTCAGTTGGTCGGGCGACCGATCCCGACGGGATTCCGGACCTCGTCGGTCTCCTCGTGCGGATCGCCGCCGGGGAGAAGTGGGACGAGGTCGGGCTGCCGGGGGACCCCATCAGCTGCGCCCACGACGTGCGCACCTACTACGAGGAAGCCGCGGTCGCCCTGGCCGGTGGTGTGGGCGGGGGTTCGGCCGAGGTGTGGTTCAGCGACGTCACCGAGGGCGGTCGGACGCTTCTCTCCGCCCGGCGTCAGATGAAGGAACAAGAGGCCCCGTTCGCCTTCTGGTTCTACATGGCTGCCGGGGCCCGCTCGTGAGCCGGCTCACCTCCTGGTGACGACGGCCGGGACACAGGTGCCTCAGCGCAGCCCGTCGGCGTGGTCGGGGTCGGTGTAGATCTTCTCGGTACCGTCGGGGTACGCGGCGTGGGGATCCAGCAGCCCATCGGGGGCATGGATCCGAGCATGGCACACCGACGGGCCCCGGCGAACCTCGGAGAAAGGACCTCGTCTCGCGGCGGTCGGCCGGCTCGTCCGCCGCCACACGCGAGGATGCGGGCATGACATTCCAGGGGAAGCGCATCTTCGTGACGGGGGCCGCATCGGGCATCGGGGCGTCCACCGTCGAACTGTTCTCGAGCCAGGGAGGCGAGGTGGTCGGCGTCGACATCACCGAGGGTGATGGTCTCGTTCACTGCGACGTCACCGACCGAGCCTCGGTCGATGCGGCGATGGCCACCGCCGTCGAGCGCCTCGGTGGACTCGATGTGCTCTGCAACGTGGCCGGCATCAATCAGTTCAGCCGCTTCGGTGACCTGCCCCGCGACATGTGGGACCGCCATCTGGCCGTGAACCTCACCGGGCCGATGAGCGTCACGCAGGCGGCGCTGCCTCACCTTCGCGAGAGCCGAGGAAACATCGTCACCGTCGCCTCGATCTCCGGCATCCAGGGCCAGCCTTGGAACTCGGCCTACTGCGCCTCCAAGGGCGGGCTCCTGCTGCTCATGAAGTCGCTGGCCGTCGAACTGGCCGAGTACGGCATCCGGGTCAACTGTGTCTGCCCCGGTGGGGTCGACACGCCACTGTCCACCAACGCCGGGGCCACCATGCCCACCGACGTCGATTTCTCGATGTTCAGCCGGATGATGGGTGTGCTCCCCGGCTACATGCCGCCCAGCGACGTGGCCGGCGCCATCGCCTACCTCGCCTCCGACGCCGCCAGTTCGGTGACCGGTGCCTCTCTGGTGATCGACCGCGGCACCCTCTGGTAGCAGGTCGGCGGCTGGTCGGTCAGCCGCCGGGCAGCACCCCTCCGGCGGCGATCCATCGTCCGAAGACCTCGGCGCCCTCGGTCGGGTTGTAGAGGTCCTCCTGGTAGGACCACAGCCCGTCGCCGGCGTAGGTGAGGATGGTCACACAGCCGAACCGGAACACCTCGTCCCCGCCGGTCGGGTGGGGGAGGACCTGCCAGGGGTAGAACACCACCCGGTTGCCGTCGAAGACCACCCACTCGACGGGGAAGGTCATGGTCGACGGTGCTTGGGCCATCACCTCGGTGATGCCCGTGCGGATGGCCTCGCGGCCCTCGAACCGCCCCAGGTGGTGCTCGACCCAGACCCCGTCGATCGAGTGCAGGTCGGCCCAGGCGTCCCAGTCGCCGCTCTCACCGACCTCGAGGAATCGCTCGTAGGCGGCGCGGACCTCGTGCTGGTCGAACGTCATGTCGTTCCCCTCCTGGTGACCCCCTGTCACCGGACCCCTGTTGTAGTCGTCCCGGCTCGGCCGTGCCGGCACGCAGTCGCCGCCTCCGGTGGCCGGCGTGGTGGACTGCACCTCATGGGCACACCACGGCGGGTCCGGTGACCGAGCCTCCCGGCCCGCGGGCCCGGCCCACCCGGGTCGAGCTGGCGACCTTCCAGGGGGCCACCGTCGACGACCTGCTCGGCGACGAGTTGCGGTTGCTGTTCGTGGGCATCAACCCGGGGCTCTGGACGGCTGCCGTCAACGCCCACTTCGCCCGACCGGGGAACCGCTTCTGGCCCGCGCTGCACCGCGCCGGCATCACCAGCCGTCTCGTCGACGCGTCGACGGGGCTGATGGAGGCCGACCGGGCCGAGCTGCTCGCGGCCGGTGTCGGCGTCACCAACCTGGTGCCCGTGGCCACGGCCCGGGCCGACGAGCTCGACGCCGGGCAACTCCGCGAGGGTGGCGAGCGGCTCCGCCGCCTGGTGGTGGCGCGACAGCCGAAGGTGGTGGCCATGCTCGGGGTCACCGCCTTCCGCCAGGCCTTCGGTCGCAAGAGTGCCGTCATCGGTCGCCAGGAGGGGGACTTCGAGGGAGCGGAGCTGTGGGTGCTGGGGAACCCGAGTGGTCTGAACGCGCACGAGACGGTCGACTCCCTCGCCCTCTGGTACCGCCAGGCCGCCGAGGCGGCCGATGTGTTGCTCCGGCCGCCGCCGGTCTCGTGACCGACGGGCGTCGACCTGTCCTACGCTGCGCACCGAGCCGGGGGGGGATGTGGCATGGCCTATCGGGTGGTGCAGTGGACGACGGGGAACGTCGGTCGGCGGTCGGTGATCGCGGCGATCGGACGCGACGACCTCGAGATCGTCGGCGCTTACGCATGGGGCCCGGAGAAGGTGGGCGTGGACGTCGGTGTCCTGGCGGGGGTCGATCCGATCGGCGTCACGGCCACGAACGACGTCGCGGCCCTGCTCGATCTGCGCCCCGACTGCGTCGTGTACAACCCTTTGTGGCCCGACGTCGACGAGCTCGTCACGATCCTGTCGGCGGGCGTGAACGTGGTGGCAACTGCCGGATTCATCACCGGCCATGCGCTCGGCGAGGGTCGCGACCGGATCCTCGCCGCATGCGCGTCCGGTGGCTCCACGATCTTCGGGTCCGGCATGAACCCGGGTTTCGCCAACCTCGTCGGATTGGTCTCCACGGGCATCTGCGACAGGGTCGATGCCATCTCGGTTCTGGAGTCGGTCGACTCCACTGGCTACGACTCGCCCGAGACCGAGATGAGCGTCGGCTACGCCAGGCCGATCGACGATCCCGCCCTGCCGGAGATGACCCAAGCCGCCACTGCGGTGTTCGGCGACGGCGTGCGCATGATGGCCGACGCCCTCCATGTCGATCTCGATGAGGTCCGGTTCGAGGCGGCGTACGCCCGCACGACCCACGCACTCGATCTCGGGTCGTGGACGATTCCGGCCGAGTGCGTCGCCGGGGTCGAGGCCAGCTGGCAGGGTTGGAAGGATGGCGTGAAGTTCATCGATCTCCGGGTTCGCTGGCGCAAGGGTCGGACGCTGGATCCTGACTGGCCGCTCGAACACGGCTATGTGGTCGAGGTCGAAGGCCGTCCGAACGTCCGGACGAAGGTCGAGATCACACCCCCGGCAGACTTCGTGGCCACCTCATTCGCCGACTACATGGTGTTGGGCATGATCATCACGGCCATGCCCGCGGTCGACGCCATCCCCGCCGTCGTCGCCGCCTCTCCCGGCATCGCCACGTACGCCGATCTCCCGCTCGTGGCCGCCCGAGCGGGCTGACCGTCTCGTCGGTCGGGCCTGCTCGTCGCCGCCGAAGCGTGGCAGGTCTTCAGTCCGCAGCGCCCTCCACGTCGATCCAGGGCAGGTCGAGCGGTTCCTCGGTGCGCAGCCGGTCGAGCCGGCGGCGATCTCGCTTGGTCGGGCGCCCGGCGCCCCGATCGCGGATCGCGATCGCGCCGGTCGTCTCCCGTGGCGGAGCAGGAGGCGAGTGGTCGACGAAGCAATCGATGGCGAGGGCGGCCCCGACGCGCTTGTCGATGACGCGGGTGACGACGACGATGCGATCGCGTCCGTGGAGACGGGCCTCGATCCGGGACCCCATCGTCACCGGTGACGACGCCTTGGCCGGCCGCCCCCCGGTGCGGACATGGCCTGCCTTGCAGGCCGCGGTGGCTTCGGAGCGGGTCTTGCACAACCGCACCGCCCACAACCAACGGTCGATGCGGGTCTGGTCCATGGTTCGAGTCTGGCCTCATCGAGGCTCGCAGGGGCGTAGGTTTCGTGGCCATGGGGGGTCGGAGACGAGGGGACGTCGTCGTGGTGCTGGCGCTGGCCGCCGCCGGCTTCGTGCTCTCGCTCGGCGTCGGCCACTTCCTCACGCCGCACGGGACCGGCAACGCCGACGAGGTCGTCTACGGCTTCCAGGCGGAGATGTATCGCGAGGGTCGCCTCACGCTGCCCGACGACGGTTCCGCCTTCCGTCCGTGGATGTCGGGGGTGGTCGACGGGGAGCGGATCATGGTCTATCCGCCCGGGTGGCCGAGCGTCCTGGCCATCGGGCTGGCCACGACGGGCTCGGTCGACGTGACGGTCGCTCTCGTCATCGCCCTGCTCGGCCCCGCCGGATGGTGGTTCGTGAGGGAGCTCACCGGCGACCGCCGGACGGCATCGGTGGCCGGCGTCGCCCTCCTGGTCTCGCCGTTCGTGATCGTGCACAGCGGGACGTGGCTCACCTACCTGCCGGCGCTGGTGTGCGGGTTCGCAGCCGGCGCCAGCGTGCTGCGCTCGGCGCGCACGGGTCATGTCGCATGGTTGGGTGGCGCTGGCGCCGCTCTCGGCCTGTTCTTCAGCATGCGCCCGGTCGACGCAGTGGTGATCGCGGTACCGATCGTGACCTACGCCGCGGCGTCGCTCTGGAGACGAGGCCCGCTCGTCCTGGCCGGCCTGGGTTGGGGCGTGCTGGGGGCGCTCCCGTTCGCGGCCTTGACGCTGGTCTACAACCAGCGGGTCACCGGACGGGCCCTGAGCTTCCCGATGCAGGTGGCAGGCGGGAACAACTCCTTCGGCTTCGGCGCCCGCAACATCGCCGAGGGCACCCCGGTTCTCGATGCGACCCCGGCAGGGACCTTCCGGGCGACCGTGCTCAACCTCGTCGAGCTCCTCCAGTGGATCCCCGGGGCCTGGGTGGCCGTGCCCTTCGTCGCGCTCGGCCTGTGGGTGACGTGGCGGGCAAGTCGGTCTGCCACCCTCCTCCTTCTGGCGATCGGGGTGATCTTCCCTGTCGTCTACGCCTTCTTCTGGGGAACGCTCAACGCCGCTGTCGGCCGAGACGTCTTCGGGCCCTTCTACTACTGGCCTGCATGGATACCGACGGTGAGCTTCCTGGCCGTCGGGTTCGTCTGGCTCTGGGATCGTAGGGCGGCGCTCACGCCCGCCTCGAGGGCGGTGGCGGCCACGGTGGTGCTGGTCGTCGCGGTGCTCGGCACCACGTTCACGCTGCGTTCCCCGATCGAGGTGTTCGGCACCCACACCCAACGCGCCGACGCTCAGCTGGCGGTGATGGACGATGCTCCTGACGGTTCCCTGATCGTGCTCCCGATGGCCTTCGACGGACCGTGGATCCTCCAGCCTTGGAACCAGTGGGCGAACACCCCGGGTCTCGACGGCCGGGCGGTGTTCGCCGCCGACGACGGCGACGGAGTGATCGATGTGATCACCCGCTTCGGGGATCGCCTCCCGTTCGGGCTCCTCGCCCCCGAGGGCCCGGGCAACGGCGGCGCGCTCGCCCTCGAGCCGCTGGCGACCGTCACCGCCCGGGCCCTCTCGATCGTGGCCCGGACGCCGGTTGCGGTATCCGGCGAGACGTGGGCCTACGCGGCCACCCAGGACGAGGGCTTCCGGTGTCGCATCTTTCCCGACGGCACCGGTGTGGCGACGGTGCGGTGGAGGATCGGCGGCGGCGGCCTCACCGCCGAGGAGGGGTGCACCGGCCCCCTCGAGCCGGTTCCGCCCACCCCGCGCGGCCAGCGACCCTGTGCCTTCGGAGTGGTGGTCGAGGGACCTTCCATCGTGTCGGCGGTGTCCGAGGAGCGGTTCTGGTGTCGGCTCGGCTCCGGCGTCGACACCGTCGTCGTCGTCCCCGGCCAGCCGAGGGTGGGGACGATCGGCACCGACGCCGTCGTGGCTTGGACCGGCGTCAGCCGGGGCGACCTGGCGACGTTTCTCCGGATCGAGGTGGCCCCTCTGGTCGCGCCGTAGCTTTCGGTCCGGAGCCTTCCAGGATCCCGTCGCGGCCGCAGATCCCCTCATCGACCCTCTGGCCCGGCGCGTCCACCTCAGCGGAGTTCGAATGCTCTCGCGGGGTGGGTGGCGGGAAGCTCGGCCGCCCCTAGCGACCGGTGCCCGCGCTATCTTCCCTGCCCATGCAAGTCCTGCGCCGGCACGTGGCGGTGCTGGTCTTCCTGGCGCTCGCCGGGTTCGCTCTCTCACTGATGGTGCAGCACGCAGTGCTGCCCCACACCAGCGGGAACGCCGATGAGGTGGTGTACCGGTTCCAGGCGAGCATGTTCAGTGACGGCCAGGTGACCCTCCCGGACGACGGTCCGGTGCTTCGGCCCTGGATGTCGGGGGTCGTCGATGGCGAGCGCATCATGGTCTTCCCACCCGGTTGGCCGGCGATCCTGGCCGTGGGGGAGGGGGTCACCGGTTCCGAGGCCGTGACCGTGGCGTTGGTGATCGCCATGCTGGGTCCGGCCACGTGGTGGTTCGTCCGCGAACTGACCCGTGACCGTCGGACGGCCGCGGTAGGGGGCGCGGCCATGTTGGTGTCGCCTCTCGTGATCGTGCACAGCGGCACCCTCCTGAGCTACCTGCCCGCGCTCGTGTGCCAGCTGGTCTTCGGCGCCTGCGTGCTTCGGGCCCTGCGCACCGGACGGATGGCGATCCTGGTCGTGGGCGGGCTCGCCCTCGGTGTCCTCTTCTCCTTTCGTCCGCTCGACGCCGGCCTCATCGTCCTCCCGTTCGCCGGCTACGCATTGGCAGTGTGCCGCGCTCGTCTCCGGTCCCTGGCGCCTGGGATCGGTTGGGGGGCGCTGGGAGCCTTCCCCATGATCGTGGCCACTCTGGCCTACAACGCTCGCGTATCGGGGAGCGCTCTTTTGTTCCCGATCGAGGCGGCGGGAGGCAACAACGCCTTCGGCTTCGGGATTCGAAACATCGCCGAGGGCACGCCGCTCGTCGACTTCACGCTGGACCGGGCGGTCAGGGCCACGGTCTCGAATCTCGTGGAACTGCCCCAGTGGATCCCCGGAGTCTGGGTGGGTGCGGGCCTCGTCGTCGTTGCAGCCGTGGTCCTCTGGCGGACAGATCGTGCCGTCCTCGCTCTGCTCGCGGCCATCGCGGTGCTGTTCCCCCTCGTCTACCTCTTCTACTGGGGGACCCTTCTCGTGGGCGTCGGGCGCGACGTGTTCGGACCCTTCTACTACTACGCCCTCTGGATCCCGGCGGTCACACTGATTGCGGTCGGGATCGTCTCTCTCTGGGACCGGCGGCACGCAGTCGCCCGTCTGGGCGGCTGGGCGCTCGGCGGTGCGGCGGTGCTCGGGGCCGCTCTTGCCACCGCATGGGTCCTGCGTACGCCCCTCGACACCTTCGACCTCTACACCCAACGGGCACAGGCCCAGGTGGCCCTGATGGACGATGCCCCACCCGGCTCGTTCGTCGTCCTGCCCATGATTGCTGACGGCCCCTGGATCCTGCAGCCCTGGAAAGAGTACGCCAACGCTCCGGGCCTCGATGGGCCGGTGGTGTACGGCGCCGACGCTCGTGGTGAGGTGATCCCGGCCCTTCGGCGCTTCGCCGACCGCCGGGCGTTCTCCCTCCTGGCGCCCGAGGGGCCTGGCAACGCCGGTGCGCTGGCGCTCGAGCCGCTCACGGTGCAATCGGGCGAGACGCTCGAGGCGTCGGTCGCGGTGTCGGGTGCTGCGAAGGAGGTCGTGTGGGCCTACGCCATGGCCGTGGGCGGCGGCCTTCGTTGCCGGGTCGAACTCGGACCCTCCGGCACGGCCACCGTGCGCTGGGCGTTCGTGGGCGTCGAAGTGGACCCGGTGGACGGGTGTACCGACGCCGTCGAGGTGATTTATCCGGTGCCGGGCGTGCAGCGTCCGTGCGTGGTGGGCGTCGAGGGCGATGCGGCGGCGTCGGGTCTGCGGCAGGAGGAGCGGTTCTGGTGCCAGGACGAGGGGTCCGGCGCGTCGATCTCGATGGTCACCCCTGGCGAGCCCCGCACCGGGACGCCGATGGCAGATGGGCGAGTGGCGTGGAGCACCGTTCCCCGAGCCGAGGCCGAGTCCAGGCTCCGGGTGGCGGTCGCGCTCCGGCCCTGACCGGCACTGACCGGCCCGTCCACCGAGGCGTCGTCCTCGGTGGTCTCGCCGTGGCAGCATCCACCCTCATGGAGATCCAACCTTTTGCCACCCTCACCCTCGGTCTGGCTTCGGACCGCCTCTTCTTCCTCGGCGCCACCCCTGCCGGCACCCGCATCGTGCAGGAGGTGGCGTCGGCCCGCCTCGAGGGCGCGCGGGTCCGGGCCTCGATGGTGGGGATGGCCGGGGCGGACTGGTTGGCCGTCGATGCTGCGGGGGTGGCGACCTTCGACATCCGCATGACCCTCCAGACCGACGACGGGGCTCTGCTGTACCTCGCCTACGAGGGCCGCGCCGACTGGAGTGGGGGGATGGGCAGGGGGCCGGTGTTCGTCGGGATGCGGTTCGAGGCCGGCGACGAGCGCTATCAGTGGCTCAACGCCCTGCAGCTCTTCGGGCGGGGTGAGCTGGCCGAGGGTGGCGACCTCGTCTACGCCATCTACCAACCCTCTTGACGGTCGCTTCGTGGATGCGGCTGATGCCCCCGGACACCTGCTCCCGACGCCGGTGATGGTGCCGCGGCGTCGGCGGAGTTGAAACTCTCCGGGTTCCCCTGGTAAGTTAGGCATGCCTAACATTCGAGGGATGGAGTACTTGATGTCAACCGATCGAGCACGTCGTGTCCGGCGATGGGGCCGTGGAGGCCTGCTCACGGCGTCGGCGATGGCGGTGATCGTGATCCTGTCGTCGTGCGGCGCGAGCAGCAGCGATCCCAACACCGTTCGGGTCTACTCCGGGCGCCAGTACGACCTCGAGCAGGCGTTCACCCGGTTCACCGAGCAGACCGGCATCAAGGTCGAGTTCCAGTTCGGCAACGACGCCGAGCTGCGGGAGCGGATCGCCGCCGAGGGCGAGAACACGCCCGCCGACGTGTTCATCTCCGTCGACGCCGGCAACCTGGTCAAGGCGGCCGATCAGGGCCTGTTCCGCAGCCTCGACGCCCCCGCGCTCGACGCGGCGATCCCGCCGGCACTCCGCGACCCCGACAACCGCTGGTTCGGGCTCAGCGTCCGGGCCCGCAGCATCGCCTACGACCCCGACAAGGTCGACCCGACCCAGTTGTCCACCTACGCCGCCCTGGCCGACCCCGAGTGGAAGGGCCGGTTGTGTCTGCGCAACTCCGGCAACGTGTACAGCCAGTCGATCGTTGCGTCCATGATCGCCGACCTGGGCCGTGACGAGGCGCTGCGCATCGTGCAGGGATGGGCTGCCAACGCCGAGATCATGGACAGCGACGTGATGATCCTCGATGCGGTCGAGGCCGGCCAGTGCGAGGTGGCCATCACCAACCACTACTACCTGGCCCGTCAGTACGAGGAGAACCCCGACTACGGCGTGAAGATGTTCTGGGCCGACCAGGCCGGCAAGGGGGTGCACGTCAACATCAGCGGCGCCGGCGTCACCACTTACGCGCAGAAAGCCGATCTCGGACAACGCCTCATCGAGTGGCTGGCCACCGATGGACAGGCGGTCTTCACCGCCGGGAACCACGAGTACCCGGTCAACCCCGACACGGCGGTCGACCCTCTGCTGGTCGAGCGTTTCGGCACCGACTTCATCCGGAACCCGATGGCCGCCGAGACCTTCGGTGCCCTCAACGCCGACGCCGTCGCCCTGATGGGCGAAGCCGGCTATCGCTGACACCGACGTGACCCGGACACCGAGCCGGCACCTGGCCCGGTCGTGGCCGTGGACGACCGCGGTCGTGGCGATCGCCGTCGTGGTGGTGCTGCCGCTCGGCTTCGTGGTCGCCAGCCTGCTCTCGCCGAGCTTCGACGTGTGGTCGCAGCTGTGGCGGACCCGGCTGCCGACGATGGTTCTCACCACCCTCGGGCTGCTGGTGATGGTGGGAGCCGGGACGCTGATCGTCGGTGGCGGGTTGGCGTGGCTGGTCACCGCCTACCGGTTCCCCGGGCGTCGCCTGCTCTCGTGGTTGCTCGTGCTGCCGCTGGCCATGCCCGGCTACGTCCTGGGCTTCGTCTTCCTGTCGCTGGTCGGCTTCACGGGCCCGCTCCAGCGAGGTTGGCGTGGTGCCCTCGGGGCCGACGCCTGGTTTCCCCAGGTGCGGTCGGTGTGGGCCGCCGCTCTCGTCCTCACCCTGGTGCTCTACCCCTACGTGTACCTGTTGGCGCGCGTGGCCTTCCGCGAAACGGCGGCCTCGGCCTACGACGTGGCCCGCAGCCTGGGGTGCACTCCCTGGCGGGCCTTTCGCCGCGCCGTCCTTCCCCTCGCCCGCCCGGCCCTGGCTGCCGGGCTGGCGTTGGTGATGATGGAGACCCTGACCGACTTCGCCACCGTGCAGTACTTCGGTGTCGAGACGCTGTCCGCCGGCATTTACCAGGTGTGGCGAGGCATGTACGACCGTGATGCCGCGGCCGAGCTCGCCGGTCTGGTGCTCCTGTTCGCCTTGGTGGTGATCGTGGTGGAGCGATCCTTGCGGGGCCGGGCGCGGTACGCCGAGCCCGGTGCGGGCGGCGCAAGGATCGAACCTCAGCAACTCCGAGGCTGGCGGGGGTGGGTCGCCACCGCCACGGCATCGGCGGTGCTGGCCGCCGCGTTCGTGGCTCCGGTCACCCAACTCGTCGTGTGGGCGGCCGGTGACGGGCGGGCCGCCCGGTCGTTCGAGCGGATCGGCACCTACCTCTCGAACAGCATCATGTTGGCGGTGATCACCGCAGTGCTCGTGGTCGGGTTGGGCGTCGTGATCGCCAATGCGTCGCGTTTCTCCGACCGGCGGATGGTGCGAGCCGCCACCCGGATCTCGGTGGCGGGCTACGCGGTGCCGGCGCCGGTGGTGGCCATCGGGGTCCTTCTCCTCATTGCCGCCCTCGATGCCATCCTGCGCTCGCTCGGAATCCGGGTGTCGGGTCTGCTGGTGACCGGTTCGGTCGCCGCCGTCGTGTACGGCTACACCGTCCGGTTCCTCGCCCTCGGGGTCACCTCGGTGGAGGCCAGCCTGGCGAAGGTCCCGGACGAGATCACACAGTCGGCTCGCAGCCTGGGCGCGAGCAGCACGCGCATCATCGCCCGGCTGCACGTGCCGTTGTCGCGCGCCGGCATCGCCACCGCAGCCATGCTCGTCGCCATCGAGGCGATGAAGGAGCTTCCCATCGTGCTGCTCCTACGGCCCTTCGGGTTCGACACGCTCCCCGTCTGGGTGTGGCAACTGGCGGCGGAGTCGCTCTGGGAAGCGGCGGCTCTCCCCGCGCTGATCATCGTGGCCGCCTCGGTGCTGCCGGTGGCGGTGCTGTCACGCCAACTGGCCAAGGACGAACATGGGCCCGCATCCCGTCGGCCGACTGCCCCCGACGTTGCCCCCGCAGCGGCGGTTCGGGCCGGGGAGCTGGTCTCGTGACGTCATCCACCGGCCACGGCGATCCTCCGGCCGTGACGGACGCACCGCCGGCCCTCGAGGTCCGGGATCTGGGCAAGCGCTACGGCGACACCCAGGCCGTCGACGGGATCGGGTTCGACCTCGACGCGCACGAGATCCTCTGCCTCGTCGGGCCCAGCGGGTGCGGCAAGTCCACGGTGCTGCGGATGCTCGCCGGGCTCGTGACCCCTGATTCCGGCCAGGTGGTCCTGGCCGGCCGGACGGTCGATGGGCCCGACGGACACCTGGCCCCTGAGCGTCGGGGTGTGGGCATCGTCTTCCAGGAGCATGCCCTGTTCCCCAACCTCACCGTCGAGGCGAACGTGGGCTTCGGGCTCGCCGGCCTCGGGCGCTCGCGGCGTCGGGCGCGGGTCACCGAGATGCTGGCGCTGGTCGCCCTCGAGGACCACGCCGCTCGCTACCCCCACGAGCTGTCCGGAGGCGAACGTCAGCGGGTGGCCCTGGCCCGTGCCCTGGCCCCCGCGCCCTCCGTCCTGCTTCTCGACGAGCCGTTCGCCAGCCTCGACCAGAACCTCCGCGTCCAGGTCCGCGACCAGGTCGTGTCCGTGCTGCGGGCCACCGGCACTCCGGCCGTCTTCGTCACTCACGATCAGGGTGAAGCTCTGGCCCTCGGTGACCGAATCCTGGTGCTCCGGGACGGTCGGGTGGCCCAGATCGGCACTCCGCAGGGGATTTTCCACGCGCCCGTCGACCGCTTCGTGGCGGCCTTCATGGGCGACGCCGACTTCCTCCCCGCCCGTGTCGTCGACTCCGTCGTCGAAAGCGAACTGGGGGAGCGACCGGCACCCGATGCGCCCCCGACTCACTCGGTGGAGCTGGTGGTGCGTCCCGACGACGTCACCTTCGACGTCTCGCCGACCGGTTCGGCCGTCATCGACGGAGTCGAGTTCCAGGGTGAGTCGAACCTCTACCGGCTCCGGTTGGCGTCGGGGGCCGTGGTGCGATCCCGCCGTCCGCACGCGGAGGTCGTTCCGGTCGGTAGTCAGGTGACTGCCCGATTCTCCGACCATCACCGCTCTCCAGTGCTGATCGCCGGGTCAGAGCCGTCGGCCCCTCGTCGGGACGACCCTCAGGCGCTCCCGGAGCCGGCGGCGGTGAGGACATCCACCGAACGCAGCGCCAGCGCCATGCCCGCATCGATCACGATGGCCCGCACGGTTGCCGGTTCGTCGGTCGCGGCCTCATCGACCGCCGACGGGATGGGGACGGACGCCGGGGCAGAGGCATCGTGACCGTTGGCCATCGTGTCGTCCGCGACGGTGACAGGCCTGCCGTTCGTCGGTGATCCGTTGGCCGATCCGTTGACCGTTGCGGCGACGGGCGGCGGGGGAAGCGGGCCGTTCGCCAAGCCCGGTGTGAGCGTCGCCGAGGCCGGGGTGAGCATCGACGAGCTGAGGCGTTCGAAGGTGAGGCGAACGGCGTCGACGGCTCGATCCCGGTCCCGGGTGGGCCCGACGAATCACGGCGCCGGTTCTGGAGTGGTTCGTACGACTCAGTGGAGGACGAAATCGTCGATTTCGGGTCGTCGCGTCCAGCTCCAGTAATCGACGAGTCTCCAGGGAGAGAGGACGTGGATCTTGCCCTCGGGGTTCTTGAACCAGGAGTGCGTGACGCTCGGATGCGACCACACCAGACCCTCGAGCTCCTTCTGCACCCGCTGGTAGTAGGCGTCGTGGACATCGTCGCGGGGCTCCATCGACGCTCGGTCCTGCGAGATCAACACGTCGAGGCAGCCAGTGATGTAGCGCATCTGGCACTCCGAATGGAAGATCAGACTTCCACCATGGGCCAAGTTCGTTCCCGGCCCGTACATGCAGAACAGGTTCGGGAACTCCGGCACCGTGATCCCGAGGTAGGCCTTCGGGCGGTCCCCCCACACGTCGCGCAGCGTCCGCCCCGTTCGGCCCGTGATCTCCATCGGCCACAGGAACCGGTTGGCCTGGAATCCGGTGGCGAACACGATGAGGTCGACCTCGACGCGTTCGCCCGACACGGTGACGATGGCGCCGGGCTCGATGTGGTCGATCCCGTCGCGTACGAGGTCCACGTTGTCGCGGGTGAGGGCACCGAGCCAGCTGCCGTTGTCCTGCAGGGTGCGCTTGGCGGTGGGCGGGTAGTCGGGCAGGGCTTTGACCAGCAGTTCGGGGTCGTCGCCGATCTGGCTGGTGATCCAGTCGGTGAAGATGAGACGGGTCATCTCGTTGCCCTCGCTCACCGAGCGCTCCTGGTGCGGCCAGTCGGGATCGATGCGCGCCCCCTCGAGGCCCTTGTCGCAGGCTGACCAGAGGATGAGGAAGCGGTACCACCGTCCGTAGAAGGGCAGATGGCGGAGCGCCCACTTCACGCCCGGGCCGACCTTGGCGTGATAGTTCGGGTTGGGGAACATCCACTGCGCCGTGCGTTGGAACACGGTGAGGTGGTCCACGTCGGGGGCGATCGTCGGCACGATCTGGAACCCGCTGGCCCCGGCACCGATGACGGCGACCCGCTGGCCGCGGTAGTCGACGGAGTGATCCCACTGGGCCGAGTGGAACCACGGCCCTCCGAACGTGTCGAGCCCTTCGATGTCGGGCAGGTTCGGGCGGTTGAGCTGGCCGACGGCAGAGATGACGGCCCGAGCGGTGAGGTGCTCCTCGGCGCCGCTGGCGGTGCGCACGGTCACATCCCACACGGCGGCGGTCGTGTCCCATCGGGCCGCGATCACTTCCGTGGAGAAGCGGATCGACGGCTCGACGCCGTGGCGTTCCATGACGTCCTGGAAGTACCGCTGCAACTCCGGTTGCTGCGCATAGAACTCGGTCCAGTGGTCACTCGGTTCGAACGAGTAGCAGTAGAAGTGATTGCCCACGTCGACCCGGGCACCGGGATAGGTGTTCTCCCACCAGGTGCCACCCGGGCCGGCGTTCTTCTCGACGATGGTGAAGGGGATGCCGGCCTCCTTCAGGCGGATGCCGGCGAGCAGGCCCGACTCACCGCAGCCGATGACCACCACCGGGAAGTCGGCGCGCGCCTCGGTGTCGACGTGGAGCTCGACCTTTCGGGCGTCGGTGCCGTCGAGCTCCATCTCCTCCATGAGCATCGGGATGTACTCGTCGGGCACCTCCTCGCAGCAGAGCCAGGCCATCATCTCCTTGATGTCGGCGACGCTCGGCGGTGCCGGTTCCGGACAGCCGCGGTCGCGGTAGTCGCAGATGATGTCGAGGGCGAGGGCTCGCGCGTCGGCCTTCTCTTCCTCGGTCATGAAGCCCTGGACCTCGTTGATCACGAGCATGTGAGGCGCGAGCAGGCCCCGGATCGGTGACAGGTCGCCGGTCATGTGGACGCACGCCAGCAACAGCGTGGGGATGCTCACGTCCTCGAGGGCGGCGGCGATCGTTTCGTCGTCGTCGTCGAACGAGATCCCCGCGTACGGGTTGCGATCGATCATGGTTCCCCTCGGTGCGTGCGGCGAAGCGACGGTAGACGATCGACGTCGCCATCGAGAACGAGGTGCGCGGCATCGAGCACCGGGGCTGACAAGCTGGGGTGATGTGGAGTGAGGAGTGCGTCCCCCTGAAGTCGTCGTGGCGGCAGTGAGCGAGACGGTCCTGCTCACGGGGGGTGCTGGCTTCATCGGCAGCCACACGTGTGTCGTGCTCCTCCAGGCGGGATGGCAGGTCGTGGTGGTCGACGACCTGTCCAACAGCAGCGAGGAGTCCCTCGCCCGCGTCGAGGCCCTGGCTGCGGGCGAGCTGCACTTGCATCGCCTCGACCTGCGCGACACCGCCGCCCTCGATGCGGTCGTGGCCGGCTACGACATCGATGCGGTGGTGCACTTCGCCGGCCTGAAGGCGGTGGGCGAGTCCGTCGCCGATCCTCGCCGCTACTGGGACGTCAACGTCGGCGGCACGCTCAGCCTGCTCGAGGTCCTCGATCGCCACGACATCCACCGCCTGGTCTTCTCGTCGTCGGCCACCGTGTACGGCGATCCCGAGGTCGTGCCCCTCGTGGAGTCGGCCCGCCTGTCGACGACCAACCCCTACGGTCGCACCAAGCTGGTCATCGAGCAGTTGTTGGCCGACGTGGCCTCCGCCGATCCCTCGTGGCACATCGTGTCGTTGCGCTACTTCAACCCGGTGGGCGCTCACGAGAGCGGCATGATCGGCGAAGACCCCCGAGGCGTCCCCAACAACCTCATGCCCTACGTGATGCAGGTGGCCGTCGGCCGCCGACCCGAGTTGGTGGTGTTCGGCGACGACTACCCGACCCCCGACGGCACGTGCCTTCGTGACTACATCCACGTGGTCGACCTGGCCGACGGGCACCGGGCGGCTCTCGATCGCCTCGGCGACCTTCCCGGCTGGCGGGCCGTGAACCTCGGTACCGGTGAGGGGTCGTCGGTGCTCGAGGTGGTGGCCGCCGCGGCCGCGGCCGTGGGCCGTGAGATCCCCTACCGGGTGGGTCCGCGGCGTCCGGGTGATGCGGCCGTGACCTACGCCGACCCGAGCCTCGCTCACGAGCTCCTCGGCTGGCGAGCCACCCGTGGTCTCTCGCAGATGTGCGTCGACGCATGGCGCTGGCAGTCGCAGAACCCCGACGGCTTCCGGACCGGCTGATCAACCGTTGCGGTCGGCGTACCAGTCGGCGAGATGCTGCAGGCCCCGGTCGATTCCCACCGACGGCTGCCAACCGAGCACCCGGCGGGTTTCGCGCTGATCGAACCAGTGGGCCACCGACAGCTGGCGGGCGGCGAAGTGAGTGAGCGGGGGCTCGTCTCCCCGCCACAGGCGCTCGACCAGGGACGCGCCGGCAGCGGCAACCGGCGCCGGGAGCCGCCGGGCGGCCGTGGTGATTCCGGCGGCCCTCAAGATGCCGTCGACGATGTCGGCCACGGGTCGGGGCTCCCCCCCCGTCACCACCCATGCCGCGCCGGCCGCTTCGTCGCCGGGCCCGGCGTGATCGAGCGCGGCGACGATCGCCGCGGCGGCATCGTCGACGTAGGTGGTGTCGATGAGGGCGCGGCCACCGTCGGGCAAGGCCAGCCGCCCGGCGCGGGCGCGGTCGACCAACCGCTGCACCAGTTGGGTGTCGCCCGGCCCCCACACGAGGTGGGGCCGCACCACGACGGTGGGGACGGCCGTTGCGTCGAGCACGAGCCGCTCGGCCATGGTCTTGGACCGGGCGTAGCCGTCTCGACCGTCGTAGGTCGGCGCCTCGGCGCCGACCCCCATCGCCGGTCGATCACGGAACGCCACCGACGGCGTGGAGACGTGGACGAAACGTCCGCAACGTTCGGCGGCCTGGCGGGCGTGGGCACTGCCGTGCACGTTGACGGCCACGAAGTCGGCCCACGGGGCGCGGGGTACCACGAGCGCGGCGAGGTGGACGACGGCGTCGTGGCCGAGGGCGGCCCCGAGTACCGCGTCCCGGTCGCGGATGTCGCCGGGAGCGTGGCGGAGACCGGGGGCGGGGGCGCGACGTTGGAAGCACGTGACGTCATCGCCCCGGTCGACCAGCGCCGTGGCGACGGCCCCCCCGAGCAGGCTCGACGCCCCCGTGACCAGGACCCTCATCGTCCGGCCAGGAACGCAGTGGCGGTGGCGGCCAGTGCGGTTCGGTCGATCTTCGACTGGTGGCGGATGTCGACGGGGAGGGGGCCCTCGAGCACCGCCGCGACGATGTCGGATGATGCGGCCCGGACGGTCGCGGTCAGGTGAGTGGGCGCCAGACGGAGTCGCCCGGGTGCGTCCACCACGATCACGGTGGCCTGGGTACCGGTCGGGCCCACCCCGACGGCGGCGACGAGCCGGCCCAGTGCCGCGGCGACGGGCTGTTCGACGGCGACACAGGGCCGGAGTCCGTCGGGGCCGTGCAGGACGTGCTGGGCTCGTCCGAGCTGGAAGATCCGACCGTCCTCGTCGATGGCCCCGACGTCGTGGGTGCGATGGAAGCGCACGCCGTCGCGTACGACGGTGGCATCGGCATCGATGGCCCACCGCTGGTCGTAGCCGTCGTACATCCAGGCGGCACTCACGAGCAGCTCACCCCAGGCGCCCGGACCGAGGGGATCACCATCGGGTTGGTCGAGGGGGACCACCAGCACCGATGCGCCGTCGAGCGGCCAGCCCGTGGCCGTGCCCCCGGTGGGGCTCGAGCGCGTGGCGTCGGTGCCGTCGGTGATCGGCATGGCCTCGGTCATGCCGTACGGCGCCCGCACGTCGGCCCCGGTCACCCGGGTGATGGCCCGCAAGAGGTCGGCGTCGATCGGTGCGCCGGCCAGCATCACCAGTCGCAGCGGCACCCGACGATCTCCGGCGCTGGCGACGATGCGACGGGCCGACACCGGTGACAGCCAGGCCACCCCCACCTCGGTTCGGGAGCACGCCGCGACGAGGCGGTCGAAGTCGAGGTCGGCGGGGCTGGTGACGTCGATGTCGGGGAGGACGCACGGCACGCCGAGGGCCGGGCCGAGCAGCACGAACGGGGCGAACGACGTGGTGAAGGCCTCGTCGCCCGTGACGGCGAAGGCCGAGGCCACTACGTCACGCTGCCGGGCCAGCGCCCCGTGGCGGTACCGGACCGGCTTGGCCGGGCCGGTGGCGCCGGAGGTGTGGACGATCGCAGCCACGTGGTCGGGGTGGATGACGGGAAGGTCGGGTGGGCGGCCGAGGAGATCGGCGGTCAGGTCGATGGCACCGGGGACCCGGCCCAGAGCGGCCCGGCGCGCGGCCGGGGTGATCCCGAGCAGCGTCGCCGCGCCCAGAGTGCGCCCCGTCCCGACGACCCACGTCGGTGCCGCGCCCCTCAGGGCATAGCGAAGGCCCCGGATGCCCAGTCCGCGATCGGCGACCACCACCACCGCGCCGGCCCGCCAGATGGCGTACGAGGCGATGAGCATGTCGCGGCCCGGTGGCA
The DNA here is from genome assembly GCA_041688815.1 of Acidimicrobiales bacterium. GTDB lineage: Bacteria > Actinomycetota > Acidimicrobiia > Acidimicrobiales > Acidimicrobilacustridaceae > Rhabdothermincola_A. Next base: position 20,482 of record JBDNHK010000053.1, read on the forward strand.
CGAGCATGGCCACCCGGTCACCGGACCTGAGCCCGGTCGCGACGAGGTGGCGCGCCGCCCGCAGGCTGGCGTCGTGCAGGTGCAGCCAGGTGCACTCACCGTCGGGCCCGGAGTAGGCCAGGCCCGGGTCCTGGGCCCGCTCGATGATCGCCGCGGTGATGGCCCGCCACGGCATCGGGTCGGCGCCGACGGCGGAGGAAGCCGGTTCCGGACCGATCGGCGGTGCTGGTTCGGGGGGCCCGGGTTGTTCGAGGGGTCCGGGGTGATCGGGCAACCTGCGGTCGAGCCATGCCTTCGCCACCTCGTGCATCGGTTCGTCGAGCGGGACGAGATGGCCCGCGCGAGGAAAGCGGTGGACGTCGGCATGGGGGGCGCGGGCGCACAGGTCGGCGAGGAACCGGTCGTGAAAGACGGGGTCCCTGCCGCCCCAGACGAGCAGGAGCGGTACCCGTCGCGCGGTGAGGGCGTCGAGGCTGGCGGCGCTTCGCGCCAACGCCGCCCATGATGGGTCCTCGGGGGTGAGCGGGATGTCGGCGACGAACTCGGCCACCGCTTCGCGCCGGTCGGCGTGGCGGTAGGGCGCCCGCAGCGCGTCGCGATGCTCCCGGCCGGTCATGCGCGCGGTGCCGGTGACGAAGATCGCGGTGCGGCGACAGACGAGGTCGACCGTGCGTCGCGCCACCGCGATGAGCGGCGGCACCGACACCCCGTCGGGCCGGGCGACGGCGGTGTTGGCCAGCACCATGGCGCGCACGTCCAGTTCGTCGGCCGCTCCGATCGCCACGGGCCCGCCCCAGTCGTGGGCGACCAGGACCAGAGGGCCCTCGGCTTCCTGACGGCAGAAGGCCACCAGTTCGGCCACCCGGTCGTCGAGGCGACGGAGGCTCGAGCGCTGTGACCAGCCCATGCCGGTCTGGTCGACGGCGATGACCCGCCAGTCGGGGCTCAGGGTCGAGAGGAACCCCTTCCACAGGTACGACCACGTCGGGTTGCCGTGGACGCAGACGATGGTGCCGCGAGGGCCGGGGCCGGTGTCGAGCACGTTCCACCGCACGGGCGGCCGACCGGTGGCGGTGACGTCGACCGGACGGGACCACCTCGGATCGAGGCCCCAACGTCGCCAGGCGGCGGCATCCGGCATCGCGGCTCCCGGCCCGCCGTGACTCAAGACCGGGACGCTGACGCCGCTACCAGGTGAGCTCGACCACCGAGCAGTTGAGCCCGGAGCCGATACCGGCGAGCAGGACCCGGTCCCCAGGTGCCAGCTCATCGGCGATCACCGAGAGGGTATACGGCACGGCGGCGGGGCCCATGTTGCCGAAGTCCGGGTAGGTGAGAGGCACCAGGGCGAGGTCGATGTCGAGCAGCTCGCACAGCTTGTTGGTGTGCACCTCGGAAACCTGGTGCAAGACGTAGCGATCCATGTCGGTCCAGTCCCACCCTGCCTCCAAGGCGAGCTTCCACGCCTCTGCGGCCAGGTCGAGCCCGGCGGTGAGCAGGGCACCGGTGTCGGTGCGCATCTGGTCGAGGTCGCCCACGCACAGGTCGTGGTGGATCGTGGCGGCTCGGGTGATCCCGCCGATGAACTGGTGTGAGCCCTCCCTCGGCGGTCCCATCACCATCGCCGCCGCACCCGAGCCGAGCGTGAGCGATGCGAATTGGTCGAACACGTCGCCTATGGTCGTGGACTCCTGTTGCAGTCGCTCGATGGTGGCCAACTGGGTGCGGCGGCTGCCCTCGCCGTCGACGATCAGCACGGCCCGGGCCTGTCCGCCGTCGATGGCCGTCGCCGCCAAGTTCATGGCGTTCACGAAACCCAGGCAGGCGTTGCCGAGGTCGAAGTTGGCGCAGTTCGGGGACAGACCGAGCCGGTAGTGCACCGCACAGGCGACACTCGGTTCGAGGTGGTGCTTGCAGACCGACGTCGAGATGAGCAGGTCCACGTCGTCGATGCTGACGCCGGCCTGGTCGAGTGCGGCCTGGCCGGCCCGGGCCGCGGCCTCGTCGAACGAGACGTCCTCGGGCCACCAGCGCCGAGCGGTGATGCCGGCCACGGACTGGAGGAGTCCGGGCCGCACGCCGACCCGTTCGTAGGTCACGGCGAGCTGTTCGTCGATCCATGCCGAGGTGACGACCTCGGGGGCTTCGGCGTGGCTCACCGCCCAGATGTGCGCACGCCGGAAACCAGAAGGTGAAACCACTGTGTCAGGTTAGGGCCTCGCGGTCGTGGTCGACACCTCGGCTGGGTGGTGCCGTGGGTACGTGAGTACGGCTCGCCATGGCAGGCTCGGCGGATGTTCCGTAACCGCATCACCGAGATGATCGGCTGTGAGATCCCGATTCTGCAAGCGCCGATGGGCTTCATCGCCCGGGCGCCGCTGGCCTCGGCGGTGGCCAACGCAGGGGCCATTGGGATGATCGAGACGTCGTCGGGGGAGCTCGACGTGGTCCGAGAGGAGATCCGCCGCATGCCCGAGTTGGCGCCGGGCAAGCCGTTCGCGGTGAACGTGGCCCAGGCCTTCGTGCGTGATCCGGCCATCGTCGACTTCATCGTGGAGCAGGGGGTCACGTTCGTCACCACGTCGGCCGGCGACCCCACTCGCTACACCCGGCAGCTCAAGGAAGCAGGGGTCACGGTCTTCCATGTGGTCCCCACGCTGCGGGCCGCCCTCAAGGCCGTCGACGCCGGTGTCGATGGCCTCGTGGTGGAAGGGGCCGAGGGCGGTGGCTTCAAGAACCCCCGAGACGTCTCGACGATGGTGCTCCTGCCGCTGGTGGCATCGAAGGTCGACGTGCCCGTCATCGCCGCCGGCGGCTTCCTCGACGGGCGCACGATGGCGGCGGCTTTCGCCCTGGGTGCGGAGGGGATACAGATGGGCACCCGGATGGTCGCGTCGGCGGAGTCGCCGATCCACGACAACTGGAAGCAGGCCATCGTCGACGCGGCCGAGACCGGCACGGTGCTGCTCAACCGACATCGTTCCCCTGCGGTGCGAGTGCTGCGCACGAAGCTCACCGAACGACTCGAGTTCGACACCACCGGCAACGCCATGGAGGCCATGGCTGGCGTGCAGGAGCTCTACTTCGGGGGCGATCTCGAAGCCGGCCTGCCCTTCAGCGGGCAGGTGGCAGGGCGCATCGACTCGGTGCGACCGGTCGCCGAGGTCCTCGAGGAGTGCGCTCGCGAGTGTCTCGAGGTTCTCGGGGCGTTGCGGGACCAGTACCTGGACGGCTGAGAGCCGGCCCACCAGACCCACAGCGGCCGCGCGGGACCGTTAGCATGATCGTATTCATATCGCTGAGGGGGACCAGTGCCGACGATCGACATTCCTGACGGACTCGACCCGATGACCTACGTGTTCGGTAAGGCGTCGCCGGCCATCGGTGGAGCCGCCGCTGGCTTCTCGGGCTCGGTGTATGCCGATGCCTCCCTGCCGCTGCGCGAGTTCGAGGCCGCCCGCTACCGGATCGCCCAGATCAACGACTGCCAGATGTGCCTCACGTGGCGCAGCGAACGGGGCGAGTCGGGCCCGGTCGGCGAGGAGCTCTACGCCGAGGTCGCGCAGTGGCAGACCTCCTCGGCCCTGACGGTCCGTGAACGCCTCGCCGCCGAGTACGCCGAGCGCTACGCCGTCGATCACCGCAACCTCGACGAGGAGTTCTGGGGCCGGATGAAGGCCGAGTACTCGAACGACGAGATCGTCGAGTTCACCCTGTGCGTGGCCCAATGGCTCGGCCTGGGTCGGCTCAACCAGGTGTTGGGCATCGACGTCGCCTGCTCCATCTGAGCCTGGGCCGACGTCGTATCAGTTGTCGGTGAGGTCCGCCCGACCGGCATCCGTATCCTGAGGCGGCCATGCCCGAGCCCGACGCCCCGAATCGTCGACGCGCATCGGCCCGCCGCCGAGGCTCGGGGTCCGATCGACCACCGAGCCTGACCGATACCCAGCTCGCGCGCCGGCGGGCGGCCGTGCCCGAAATCAGGTTCCCCGCCGAGCTCCCCGTCTCGCAACGGCGGGACGAGATCGCCGCCGCGATCCGAGAGCACCAGGTGGTCGTGGTCGCCGGAGAGACCGGCTCGGGCAAGACGACCCAGTTGCCGAAGATCTGCCTCGAGCTGGGCCGGGGGGTCTCGGGGATGATCGGCCACACCCAGCCGCGGAGGCTGGCAGCGCGGACCGTGGCGGCGCGCATCGCCGAGGAGCTCGACGTCGAGGTCGGCGGGGCGGTGGGCTACGCCGTGCGCTTCACCGACAAGGTGACGCACACCACGCTGGTGAAGCTGATGACCGACGGCATCCTGCTGAACGAGCTCCAGCGTGACCGGGACCTCACGGCCTACGACACGATCATCATCGACGAGGCCCACGAGCGCAGCCTCAACATCGATTTCATCCTGGGGTACCTCGCCCAGCTCCTCCCGAGACGCCCCGACCTCAAGGTCATCGTGACCTCGGCGACGATCGACCCCGACCGTTTCGCCCGTCACTTCGGCGGGGCTCCGGTCATCGAGGTGTCGGGCCGTACCTACCCCGTCGAGGTCCGCTACCGGCCGGCATCCGATGGCACCGGGGTCGCCCCCGATGCCCGAGCCGGCCGCCGTCGCGGCTCCGACCACGACCAGATCGACGCCATCGTGGACGCCGTCCACGAGCTGCGTCGCGAGCCGCCGGGCGACATCCTCGTCTTCCTCTCGGGGGAGAGGGAGATCCGCGACACCGCCGAGGCGCTTCGAGCCCTCGGACTGGCCGACACCGAGGTCCTCCCGCTCTACGCCAGGCTCACGGCCGCAGAGCAGCTCAAGGTGTTCCGACCTCACCGCGAACGGCGGATCGTCCTGGCGACCAACGTGGCCGAGACCTCGATCACCGTCCCCGGCATCCGTTACGTCATCGATCCCGGGGTGGCCAGGATCTCCCGCTACAGCAGCCGCTCGAAGGTGCAACGACTTCCCATCGAGGCCGTGTCGCAGGCGTCGGCCCTCCAGCGCGCGGGGCGGTGCGGTCGCCAGTCCGATGGCATCTGCATCCGGCTCTACACCGAGGAGGACTTCGAGTCGCGGCTCGCGTTCACCGAGCCCGAGATGCTGCGCACCAACCTGGCCTCCGTCATCCTCCAGATGACGGCCATCGGCCTGGGCGGCATCGAGGCCTTCCCGTTCATCGACCCCCCCGACCGGCGCGCCGTGGCCGATGGCGTGCGCCTCCTGCACGAACTGGGTGCTCTCGACGACGACCGCCCGGGCGCCGAGCCCCGCCTCACCGCGGTGGGCCGCACGATGGCGCGGTTGCCCGTCGACCCGCGTTACGCCCGCATGCTGGTGGAAGGGGACCGACGCGGCTGTCTCCGTGAGGTCCTCGTCATCGCCTCGGGGTTGTCCATCCAGGACGTCAGGGAGCGACCGATCGAGGAGGCCGCCGCCGCCGACGCCCTGCACGCTCGATTCACGGATCCGGCCTCGGATTTCGCGTCGCTCCTGTCGGTGTGGGCCCACCTCCGGGAACGGCAGCGGGAGCTGGGGTCGAGCGCCTTCCGCCGGATGTGTCGACGCGAGTTCCTGAACTTCGTGCGGGTGCGCGAATGGCAGGACGTGCAGAGCCAGCTCCGGCAGGCCACGACGTCGATGGGGATGACGCTCAACGCCACCCCTGCGACGCCCGAGCAGGTGCACCGGGCGCTGCTCGCCGGGCTCCTCTCCCACCTGGGTCGGCGTGACGGTGACACCCGTGAGTTCGTCGGAGCCCGAGGCACCAGGTTCGTGGTCTTCCCCGGGTCCGGGCTGGCCAAGAAGCCGCCCGGATGGGTGATGGCGGCGGAGTTGGTGGAGACCTCCCGGCTCTTCGCCCGAACCGTGGCCCGAATCGAACCCGAGTGGCTGGAGGAGTTGGCCGGGCACGTGGTCAAGCGAACCTACGGCGACGCGCACTGGTCGACGCGGCGCGGCGCGGCGATGGTGCACGAGCACGTCACGCTGTACGGCCTGCCGATCGTGGTCGACCGAGTGGTGCCGTACGCCCGGATCGACCCCGAGCACGCACGCGAGCTGTTCATCCGTCACGCTCTGGTCCTCGACGACTGGCACGGTCGCCACGGTTTCGTGGCCGTCAATCGGGCCCTGCTGGTCGAAACCGAAGACCTCGAGCACCGCTTCCGCCGGGCCGACCTCTCGGCCGACGAAGAGGCGCTGTTCAGGGCGTACGACGCCCGTGTGCCGGCGACCGTGGTGTCAGCGCGCCACTTCGAATCGTGGTGGAAGAAGGAACGGCGGCGAGAACCCGCTCGGCTGGACATCACCCTCGATGACCTCCTCGGGGAGGTCTCGGCTTCGTTGCGCGAGGAGGACTTCCCGTCGCAGTGGCATCACGGTGACCTGGTCCTCCCGCTCTCGTACCACTTCGAGCCGGGCACGTCCGACGACGGGGTCGCAGTGCACATCCCGATCGAGGTCTTGAACCAGGTGGGTCCCGACGGGTTCGATCGGCTGGTGCCGGGCCTGCGTCGTGAGCTGGTGTCGGGCCTCCTGCGGTCGCTCCCCAAGGAGACCCGCAAGGCACTGGGGTCCCTGCCCGAGACGGTGGACGACTTCCTCGAGGAGCTCGGCGCCGAAGGGTCGGGTACCAACGCCGACGGCAGCCCCTCGTTGGTTCGACAGCTCGCCCTGTTCGTGTCCCGACGATCCGGGCTGGGGCTGACGACCGGGGACCTGCGCGTCGAGGACCTCGCGCCCCATCTGCGCATGATCTTCCGCGTCGAGGGCCCGGGGGGCGTGGTCCTCGGCCAGGGTCGTGATCTGCTTGCGCTGCAAGCGGCTCTCGCTCCCTCTGTGCGCCGAGCGCTCTCGGACGCGATGGGTGAGGTGGAGGCCTTCGGACTGACGAGTTGGAAGATCGACGACTTCCCCCGTGTGGTCGAGGCTCGGCTGGGCTCACTCGTGGTTCGGGCCTATCCGGCTCTGGTCGATGACGGTCCCACGGTGTCGGTACGGGTCCTCGAGAATCCGGCGTCGCAGGCCCGAGCCACCTGGGCCGGTACGCGCCGTCTGCTGCGTCTGGCCGCTCCTGTACCGATCGAGGGAGTCAAGGGTGGGCTCACGGCGGGCCAGCGGCGGGCCCTCGGCTGGGCTCCCCACCCCGACGGTTTCGACGCTCTGCTCGAGGATGTCCTCGTCGCCGTGTTCGACGGCCTCTTGCGCGACAACGGTGGCCCGGTTCGCGATGGGGTGGCATTCGACCGGCTTTGTGACGAGATCCGGGAGCACGTCGTCGGCCAGGTGGTGGACCTGCTCGCCGTCACGGCCCGGGTGCTCGCCGCCGATCGGGTCGTCGATCGGCGTCTTCGGGCCTTCCCCGTCACGTTTGCCACCACCGCAGCCATCGACGACATGGAAAGCCAGCGGGTCGGCCTCGTCCACGACGGTTTCGTGGCAGCCGCCGGGCGCGACCGGTTGCCCGATCTCGAGCGGTACTACCAGGCCATGACCATCCGCCTCGACCGGCTGGTCGAGTCGTCGAGAAGGGATGGCGAGCGGATGGCCGCCGTGCGACGGGTGCAGGCGCGCTACGCCGAAGTTCTCGATCGGTTCCCGCCAGGGTCCTCGGCCGACACCGTGTTGGAGCGCATCGGTTGGCAGATCGAGGAACTTCGAGTGGGGCTGTTCGCCCAGAAGGTGGGGACGCCGGATCCGGTCTCCGAGGCCCGCCTCCTGCGCGCCCTCGAGGCCGTGGCGGAGATGTGAGGGGCAGATCAATGGTTGCGCGAAATAGGGTAGGGGGGTATGGTTCCAACATCATGACCGTTCGTCTTCGTCTCGGCTTGTTCACTCTGGCCCTGCTGTTGCTGTTCGGCGCCGGATTCGCGGCCGGGCGCGCCGTCGGCCCCGTTGCTGCCGAAGCGCCGGCACCGGCCCATTCGGCGCCGAATTCCTCCAGCCCCCAGCGAGCCCACTCGTGAGTTCCACCATCACGCCCCCTCCGGGAAGCGACCGGACCGTCGTCGACCTCGACATCAAGGGCATGACCTGTGCGTCGTGCGCCAACCGGATCGAGCGTCGGCTCAACAAGCTCGAGGGCGTCGAGGCGTCGGTGAACTACGCCACCGAGATCGCCCACGTGGTCGCACCGCCTCATACCGACGCGGCGGTGCTCGTGGCCGAGGTCGAAGCTGCGGGGTACCAGGCGACGATCCCCGGTCCTTCGAGCGACGCAGGACCCGACGGGGCCGGCACCGATCGGGGTCCACATGGCCATGGGCCGATCGACGAACTGCGGCGGCGTCTGCTCATCTCCACCGCCCTCACCGTCCCGGTCGTGCTCATGGCCATGGTGCCGGCCCTGCAGTTCGACAACTGGCAGTGGCTCTCCCTGACCCTCACCGCCCCCGTGGTCGTCTGGGGAGCGTGGCCCTTTCACCGGGCGAGCTGGACCAACCTGCGCCACGGCGCAGCGACGATGGACACGTTGATCTCGGTGGGCACGCTCGCCGCCTTCGGCTGGTCGGTCTACGCGCTCTTCATCGGCGACGCCGGCATGACGGGGATGACCATGCCGTTCGAGTTCACGATTGCTCGCGGGTCGGGAAGCGACCACATCTATCTCGAAGTGGCTGCGGGCGTGACCGTGTTCCTCCTGGCCGGTCGGTACGCCGAAGCCCGGGCCAAACAGCAATCGGGCGCAGCGTTGGCGGCGCTGCTCGACCTCGGGGCCAAGGACGTGGCCGTGCTCCGCGGTGGAACCGAGGTGCGCGTCCCCATCGGCGATCTCGCCGTCGGTGACCGCTTCGTCGTGCGTCCGGGCGAGAAGGTTGCGACGGACGGCATCGTCGAGGACGGTACGTCGGCGATCGACGCGTCCCTGCTCACCGGCGAGAGCCTTCCGGTCGAGGTGGGTCCCGGTGACGACGTGGCCGGCGCCACCATCAACGCCGGTGGTCGTCTGGTGGTCCGGGCGACGCGGGTCGGGGCCGACACGGCTCTCGCCCGCATCACCCACCTCGTCACCCAGGCCCAGAACGGCAAGGCGCCTGTGCAGCGCCTCGCCGACCGGGTGTCAGGGGTGTTCGTACCGATCGTGCTGGGCATCGCTGCGGCCACCCTCGGGTTCTGGCTGGGCACCGGTGATGGTGCCACCGCCGCCGTCACCGCCGCGGTGGCGGTCCTGATCATCGCCTGCCCGTGCGCGCTCGGCCTGGCCACCCCCACGGCGCTCATGGTCGGCACGGGGCGAGGGGCGCAGCTCGGCATCCTGATCAAGGGCCCGGAGATCCTCGAGTCGACCCGTCAGGTCGACACGGTGGTGCTCGACAAGACGGGCACGGTCACCACCGGGGAGATGACCCTGGTCGAGGTGGCCGTGGTCGCTGGCTTCGCTCGCGACGAGGCCTTGCGGTTGGTGGCGAGCGTCGAGGACGCCAGCGAACACCCGGTCGCCCGGGCCATCGTCGCCGGAGCACGCCGCGATGGCGTCGACCTCACCACTGTCGAGGGGTTTGCCAGTGCTCAGGGGCTCGGAGTGCAGGGCATCGTCGACGGCCACGCCGTGGTGGCGGGCCGAGCCCGTCTGCTCGAGGAGCACGCCCTGGCGTTGCCCCTCGACCTCATCGCCGTCGCCGAGCGCGCCGAGGCCGAGGGTCGCACCGTGGTGTTCGCTGGATGGGACGGAGAGGCTCGCGCCGCCTTCGTCGTGGCCGACACGGTGAAGGCCACGTCGGCGGAGGCGGTCCAGGATCTGAAGGCGCTCGGGCTGAAGCCCGTGTTGCTCACCGGCGACAACGAACGGGTCGCCCAGGCCGTGGCGGCGTCGGTTGGCATCACCGACGTCGTGGCCGGGGTGTTTCCCGAGGGGAAGGTCGAGGTGGTTCGGCGGCTCCAGGAGGAGGGGCGGGTGGTGGCGATGGTCGGTGACGGGGTGAACGACGCTGCCGCGCTGGCCCAAGCCGACCTGGGGTTGGCCATGGGCACCGGTACCGACGTGGCCATCGAGGCCTCCGACCTCACCCTGGTGCGCGGTGACCTCCGGGCGGTGGGCGACGCAATCCGGCTGTCGCGTCGGACCCTGCGCACCATCAAGGGGAACCTCTTCTGGGCTTTCGCCTACAACGTGGCCGCCATCCCGCTGGCCGCCGCCGGCCTGCTCAATCCCCTCATAGCCGGCGCAGCCATGGCCTTCTCCAGCGTGTTCGTGGTCACCAACTCCCTCCGGCTGCGTCGGTTCCGCTGACCCCCGGGGTCCCCGTGGGCGAAGATGGCGGCCGGTGACGACGAGGGAGAGCTGATGGGGGCGCTGGACGGCCGAGTGGCCGTGGTGACCGGGAGCGGGCGGGGTATCGGCCGGGCCATCGCCCTCAGGTGCGCCGCGGAGGGGGCGACCGTCGTCGTCACGTCACGGACCGCCGTCGACCTCGACGCGGTGGTGGCGCAGATCTCGGCCGAGGGTGGGGTCGCCCACGCCGTCGTGGCCGACGCCATGGACCGGGAGGGAGCCCGGTTGCCGGTGCTCGTGGCGCTCGATCGGTACGGTCGGGTGGATGTCGTGGTGAGCAACGTGGGGGGATCGGTGGGGCGCACCCACGACCCGTTCGAGCCTGACGACGGGAGCTTCGAGCGCACGCTCGTCCTCAACGTCACCTCGGCGTGGTGGACGATCAACGCCGCTCTGCCGTCGATGCGCGAGCGAGCGTGGGGCCGCGTCATCACCATCGGTTCGGGGGCGTCTCGCCACACCGGAGCGGCGCCGGCCTACACGACGGCCAAGCACGCCATCGTGGGTCTCACCCGTCAGTTGGCGGCGGCCACGGCCCGTCACGGCATCACCGTCAACTGCGTGTGCCCGGGATGGACGAACACGTCGCTCGTGGACTTCGAGCGCATCGCCGGGCGCCAGGGCATCTCCGTCGAGCAGGCCCGGGCTGCGGCCGAGGCGGAGTCGCTCCAGGGGCGGATCCTCGAACCCGAGGAGCTCGGGGGGATGGTCACCCTGCTGGCATCGGCCGACGGGGGCGGGATCACCGGCCAGGTCATCGGCGTGGACGGCGGCTACAAGGTCTGAGCACTGACCGGGATCCAGAGATTTCTTTCGGAAATGTTCATCCGGTCCGCCTCCCGGTGTCGAAGACCTTTTTGATTCGTGCCGAATTCAGCCCTAACGAGGGTTCGACCGAATCACCTCACCGTTGATCTCCCCGGAGGAATCCCCCATGAAGAAGACCCCCATCGTCGCCGTCGCCGTGCTGAGCCTCGGGCTCCTGGGTGCCGCCTGCAGCAGCAGCACCGACTCGGCCACCTCGGCCACCACCGCCGCCCCGGCCACCACGGCCGCCGCCGCGACCACCAACAAGACCTGTGTCGAGATCGCCGCGTCGAACCCCGACTTCTCCACCCTCGTCACCGCGGTGAACGCCGCCGGCCTGGGTGAGACCCTGTCGGGCACGGGCCCGTTCACCATCTTCGCCCCGACCAACGAGGCCTTTGCCAAGCTCCCCGCGGGCACGGTCCAGACCCTCACCCAGCCCGCCAGCAAGGACGCCCTCACCAAGATCCTCACCTACCACGTGGTCTCTGGCGAAGTCATGGCCAAGGACGTCAAGCCCGGTGCGGTCACCACCGTCGAGGGCGGCACCTTCACCGTCGCCACCACTGGTGGCAAGGTCACCATCACCGATGCCAAGGGTGGAACGGCCAATGTCACCGCCACCGACATCCAGTGCTCCAACGGTGTCATCCATGTCATCGACACGGTGTTGATGCCGGCCTGATGACCCTCCGGGGCACCGGCGCCGCCTGACCCGTCCCGGGCGGCACCCGACCCCGTTCACCGAAGGGCCGAGCCTCACGAGGGGCTCGGCCCTTCGTCGCGTCCCGAGTCCGGTCCGCGCCTCTCGGCCCGGGGCTTGCCCCTTGTCGCCTGTCGCGCCGTTCGGGGGCGTGAAGGGCAGTGGTTTCGGTCGCGAGGGCGGGCCGGCATCGAGGAGTTCGTCCAGCGCAAGAACGTGGGGATCCGGTGCTGACTCTGCGACAGATGGGCGACGGTGAACGCGACGGCGGCGGCTCATGGGCCCGGCCGTGGTGCCGATACAAGCAGTGACACTCGACCTCGCCCGTGAGGGAAGAAACCATCCCGGCGGCGAGGTTAGGGTCGTTGTAGGTTCTCGAAAACCCCTTAGAAAGGCGCACTCATGGTCGAAACGGTCTCCCCGTCGATTCGCCCCAGCCTCGACGCCCTGGTCGCCCTCGTGGCCGGCGCCGCGTCCGAGGGCGAGGCGCTCCTTTCCACCAATCGTCTCATCGATGCGTTGCTCGACGCGCGGTCCGAGATCAGCGGGACGGCCATAACGGCCGTCGACGCCGCCCTCGATGCTTGTGCCTACCGTCAGATCCTGCCGGTCACCGAGGCCGTCGAGCTCGTCGCCACCATCACTGCCTCCTGAACCGGCTTCTCGAACCTGGCTCTCGAGTGACCGGCCTCTCGCACTGGTTTTCGCGTCCAGTGACGTTGGTTGCCGTGGGTCAAGCGTCCGGGCTGGGCGGTACGTCGCCCCCCGGCACGGCTTGGTAGTCGGGCCGGCCCGCGTCTTCCCATTCCTGGTAGAGGTCGAAGAAGTCGTTGCCGAAGGGATCCTGGCCACGGGCCGGCATCGACCCTCGACTGATGGTCCAGTCGAGGGGGGCCAGCTGCACCGCTCGGGCGTAGTGGCGTTCGGCGGCCTCGGTCTGTCCGTTGCGGTGCAGCCACGACGCCAGGCGCCGTTCGGTTCGTCCGGTCTGCTCCTCGGCTGTCGGGGGACGGGCCACGTTGGCGTCGGTGCCGTCCCCACGATCGGGCAGCTCGGGAAGGACCCCCTCGTGGACCCACCGGCGCAGGGCGGCGTGGTGGCCCTCGGCGTCGATCTTGGTGAACTCCTGGAACATGTTGTTCCCCGGCGTGATGGTGGGGGGCTTCACCACCTTGTCGTCCTCGTCGATCCACACCGTGGCCGGCACGTTGGTGATGCCATAGGCCTCGGCCAGACGATGATCGGCGTCGAGGGCCACACGCACCGAGGTCAGGGGCGGATCGGCGGCCTCCACCCACGGTCGGATGACGTCGAGGGAGTCGTCGAGAGCGACGGCCACGATGTCGAGACCGGCAGGGGAGAGCTCATCGTGCAGTGTCTGCCAGACCGGCAGCTCGTAGCGGCACCCTCACCACGATGACCAGGCGAGCAGCAGCCGCTTGCGCCTGGAGTGGTCAGGGACGGTGATCGGGTTGCCGTCGAGGTCGATGAGGTCGACACGGGGGGCGGTGCCGTCGTTGTAGACGGCGGCCCGTTCGTGCGCAGCCTCACCGATGGCCGCCACGGCCCGTGATTCGTCGTCGAGACGTTCGGCCGCGTACGGCCGGTGCAGCGCGGCGGCGACCCGGGCGAGGTCGTAGCGCCCCTCATGATCTCGGGCTGCGGGGTCGCGCACGGGGATGCACAGGTCACCCCGGCACAGACCCTCGGGCTTGGGTTCCCAACCGGTGACGGCGTGGACCGCCGACGCCTCGAGGAGGAGTCGGTCGTCCTCGGCGAGCGCGCCGACGGTGACCGTTTCGTCGGTGGACAAGACGGTGAGCTCGACCGGGGTCATGACCGGCGAGGTTACCGCGGGGGCGCCCGGCGCACAGCCTGTCCCGCACATGGCCTGTACGGTCGCTCCATGACCGATGACGCCGTGGTACGACGAGTGGCCGACGACCTCGACATCCGCACCATCGTGGCCCGGCTGGCCCAGTATGCCGACGTCGGCGACCTCGATGACTACGTGTCGTTGTTCACCGACGACGCGCACTGGGCCATGCCCAACGCGCCTCGTACCGGCCGGGCCGAGATCCGCGCCGGCGCCGAAGCCCGTCGGTCCACCGGTGACGTCGGTCCGGGGAGCAACAGCCGCCACATGATCACCACGGTGGCGGTGGCCGCCGACGGGTCCGACACCGCGTTCGCTGACTCCTACTTCCTGTTCTTCGTCGACACCGCCGAGGCCCCGACGCTCAAGCTGTGCGGGGCCTACCACGACACCTTCCGCCGCACGACGGAGGGGTGGAAGCTGGAGCGGCGCGAGATCACGTTCGGTTAGTACTGGCGTTGTCGCACCCGGCCTAGGGTGCGCCGTCATGGGGGAGCGTGTGCTGGTCATCGGGGGGACGGGCCCGACCGGAATCCCCATCGTCAATGGCCTCGTGGCTCGCGGCCACCAGGTCACGATCCTGCACCGCGGTACCCACGAGCGGACCGAGACCCCGGCGGTGGTCGAGCACCTGCACCACGATCCGTACGACGCTGATTCGCTGCGCGCCGCCTTCGGCGGTGGTCGAACGTTCGACGTGGTGGTCGCCATGTACGGTCGGCTCCGGCGCATCGCCGAGATCACCCAGGGCAAGGTCGGCCGCTTCGTGTCCGTCGGCGGGGTCCCGGCCATTCGCGGCTGGATGAACCCGTACCTGGCCGAGCCGTCCGGGCTGGCGGTCCCGGTCGACGAGTCGGCGCCCACGGTGGCCGAGCCCGACGAGGACGAGAAGGGCTTCCGGGTGGCGCGTACCGAGGAGCACGTCTTCACCCATCACCCCGACGCCACCCACTTCCGCTACCCCTACGCCTACGGGCCCTATCAGGTGGTTCCCCGGGAATGGATGATCGTGCGGCGCATCGTCGACGGGCGTCGGCGCATGGTCATCGCCGACGACGGCCTCACGCTGCACCACCACGGGTACACGGAGAATCTGGCCCATGCCGTGCTCCTCGGTGTCGATCACCCCGATGCGGCGGCGGGAAAGGTGTTCGACTGCGGCGACGAGGAGGTCCTCACCGTCCGCCAAGTGATCGAACTGTGCGCGACCGAACTCGACCACGAACTCGAACTGGTCTCGATGCCCTATGAGATCGCTGTCCCCGCCCGACCGTTGCTGATGCAACCACTGCCGACGCATCGGGTGCTCGACCTGTCGCGCCTGCGCAACGAGCTGGGCTACCGCGACGTCGTCCCGGCCCGTGTCGCCGTCGGGCGCACCGCTCGTTGGCTGTGGGACAACCGGCCCGAGCCCGGAGGAATGGAGGAGATGATCCTCACCGACCCGTTCGACTACCCGGCCGAGGACGCCCTCATCGACGCCTGGCAGGCGTCCCTTGCTTCACTGCCCATCGGAGGGTTCACCACGGTGCCCGGCTACGGCCACGCCTACAGCGGACCGGGCGGACGCCCTCGCACCCGAGCCACCTTCGAGGAGGGCCCGTGACCATGGCTGAGCCGACACCCGGACCGCTCGACGGCATCCGCATCCTGGACCTCTCGATCGCCCTCACCGGGCCCTATGCGGTGGCCCTCCTGGGCGACCAGGGCGCGGACGTCGTGAAGGTCGAACGACCGGGTATCGGCGACATCGCCCGTTGGGTGGGGGTGTCGGTCAACGGCATCGCCGCCCTCTTCCAGGCTTGCAACCGGGGCAAACGGTCGATCGCCGTCGATCTCACCACACCGGAGGGGGCCGAGGTCGTGCGGGCCCTGGCGGCGAAGAGCGACGTGGTGGTTCAGAACTTCCGGCCCGGCGCCATGGATCGGGCGGGGCTGGGCTGGGCCGACCTGTCCGCAGGCCGGGACGACCTGGTGTACGTGTCGTTGTCGGGCTTCGGCTCCGAGGGGCCGTACGCATCGAGGGGGGCGTACGACACCGTGATCCAGGCCTACGGGGGGTTGGCGTCGAACCAGGCCGACCCCGACGACGGCCTTCCGGTGTTCCTGCGCCAGACCGCCGCCGACAAGATCACGGCCATGTACGCCGTGCAGGCCATCACCGCCGCCTTGTTGGCCCGCGAACGCGGGGCCGGGGGGCAGCACGTCGAGCTGTCGATGGTCGACGCCGTGGTGTCGTTCCTGTGGGCCGATTGCGGAGGCAATGAGCTCCTGCTCGACTCGGACCGGTCGATGAGCTCGAGCTTCGTGCAGGGGTCCCGACCCTTCCGCTTCGTCAACGGCTGGGGCATCGCCACCCCGACCGCCGACGCCGACTTCCACGGTATGTGCGAGGCCTTCGGTGTGGAGGGGCACGACGACCCCGAGGTGGCCACGATCGGCGAGCGGCGCCAGCACCCCGACGAGATGGCCGCCATCATGCGCGCCTGCCACGTCGCCGCTGGTGGGCTCACGACGGCCGAGGCCTCGCAGCGGATGGCCGAGCGCAGGGTTCCGTTCTCGTTGGTGGTGGCCCAGGCCGATCTCCCCGACGATCCCCACGCTCGCGCCGTCGGCCTGTTCGAGGAGAGCGTGCACCCGGTGGCCGGGCGATTGCGACAGCCCCGGCATCCGACGCAGTTCGGTGGCACCCCGGCGACGCTCGGCGGCCCGGCACCGACGTTGGGTCAGCACACCGACGAGGTGCTCGCCGAGGCCGGCTTCGGCGATCGCATCACCGAACTGCGTGGGGCCGGTGTCGTGGCTTGATCCAACGGGTTGCGGTCATTCGTCGGCGCCACCGGCTGCCCCGTCGGCCCTCACGGCGCCGCCCACCCGGCCAGTTCGACCGTCACCAGCGTCGGGTGAGGCTCAGCAGCGCGGCGTGGTCTTCGTCGGTGGGTTCCCAGAGTCCGGCGGCCACGTTGGCCCGGATCTGCTCGGCGCTGGTGGCCCCGGCGATGACCGAGGCGACGGTCGGTCGGGCCGCGAGCCCGCCCATGGCCACGTCGAGAAGGGTGATGCCCCGCTCGGCGGCGAAGCGCTCGAGGGCCTCGATCCGGTCGAAGTTGGCGTCGTTGAGTACGGCGCTCATGCCCCACGCGGCGATGCGTCCCCCTTCGGGTGGAGCGTCGCCCCGGCCGTATTTGCCGGTGAGCAAGCCGCTGGCCAGAGGGAAGTAGGGGAGCAGCCCGATGCCGTAGGCCTCACACGCCGGAACCAGTTCGGTCTCGACCTCGGTGCGCAGCAGGCTGTATTCGTTCTGGGCGCTGATGAAGCGATCGAACCCGGCCGAACGGGCTGTCCACTCGGCGTCGGCCACTTGCCAGGCCGTCAGGTTGGAGTGCCCGAGGTAGCGGATCTTCCCCTCGTGGACGAGGTCGGTGAGCACCGAGAGGGTCTCCTCGATGGGTGTGTTGGGGTCGGGTTTGTGGAGCTGGTAGAGGTCGATCCAGTCGGTCTCCAGTCGCCGCAACGATCGTTCCACCGCCAGCCGCACGTAACGCCGGGAGCCCCGTGCGCCCCAGTCGGGCCCGTTGGCCCCCTTCACGTCGGAGCCGAACTTGGTGGCCAGCACCACCTCGTCACGTCGCCCTTTCAGGGCCTGGGCGAGGAACTCCTCCGAGGTGCTGTACGAGTCTGCGGTGTCGAGCAGGGTGACACCCAGGTCCAGGGCCTCGCTCACGACCGCTTTGGTCGCATCGAGGTCGATCCGCATCCCGAAGTTGTTGCACCCCAGTCCGACGGTGGAGACCATCAACCCGGAGTCGCCCAGTGGCCGATACGTCATGTCCGGCACGTCGGTGGTCGCGGTCATGTCGCTCATGTGGCCATCATGACCGGGACGCGCCCGCCGTGCTCGAAGCGCAGGGACGGCTCATCCGGTGTCGGCGGCGAACAACAGCGATTCCTGATCCACGCCGTCGGGCGGGTGGTCAGCAGCGCGTGCCCTCTCGTGATTTTTCCCGACGCTGTGGTCATGGGGACGAGCCGCCACTCCAGGGGAATGATCGGGCGACTTCGCGACTGATGCGGGGAGATGATCCCTGGGGTGGCTGGTGACGGTGTGGCCCCCCGTGTGGGTGGTGGCCTGCAGTGCCCCGTTGGGGTCACCGTGCAGGCGCCAGCCGCCCTCGTGCACGGCGTGGTGGTGGTGCCAGCAGATGAGGGCCAGGTTGCCCATCGTGGTGGGCGACGGCCACGGAACGATGTGGTGGGCCTCGAGGAAGCGGGTGGACGTACATCCGCCGAATCGGCAGCCGCCGTCTCGACGCAGCAGGGCCCGCCGCATGGTCGGGCTGACGACACGAGTGGTGGTGCCCACTCCCACCGTCACACCGTGACGGTCCTGCACGACCACCTGGAAGCGGCTGTCGCACAGCAGCCGGCGGGCCGTCTCGGTGGCCAGCGGTTGGCCGTCGGCCAGCTCGGCGGTGGCGGCGGGATCGTCGTCGCACACCGCCGCCAACTCGAACACGCCGACGATGGTGGCCCGGTCGGGGTCGGCATCGGCCGCCAGGGTGGCCTTCGCCAGGGCCAGGAGCCCATCGGCCCGGCGCTGGTCGGGGGTGAGTGACGGATCGGTCGGGTCACTCGCCTCCCGGACGTGGCGCGGAGGCATGGCTCGTTCGATGGCCGCCAGCAACCGGGCGCCGTCGTCGGACGGCAGTGAGCCCCGAAAGCGGACCTCGAGCCCCTCCGGCCACGCCCGGAAGTGGCGGGCAGCCCGGGCGGCCCGGTGGTCGGCCGACGATGGCCGGCGGCGCTCGGCGGCGTGGCGACTGAGGACTCCGGCCGGGAGATGAGCCGCCTGAGCCGCCCATCCAGTGTCGGTGCCGGCGTCGCGCGCCAGTTCGGCTGCGGGCGCCGCCTGCTCGCGCGACACGGCTCCGCGAGCGGCCGCCTCGGCCAGCCGAGGGAGGTCGGCCAGGTTCTCGGCCAACCGGATCTGATCGTTGGCCGTGCGCCGGGTGATCCCCAGGTTGCTGGCCGACCAGTCGGCGACATCACGACTGCCGTCGACGGTGAAGGCCCGCCGCTCGCCGATCTCGGAGAGGAGGAGGCGTTCCTGGTGCTCGAGGGCGGAGATGGCGGCGCGCACCGATCGAGCGGCCGATCGCAGGCCGGCCGCATCGAGCTCTCGCCAGGCCAGCTCGGTGCCCACCTGCAGGTATCGCCCCAGATCTTCGAGGTGCACGCGGGTGGTGCGGGCGGGCCGGACATGGGACCGACTCCGGCGATGATCCGGGGTCCGAGCGTGTTGCGATGGAATCCCCAACGGCCACGGCTGCCTCCTCGTGAGACGAGTCCAGTACAAGGGGCGCCAGTGGCGCCGAAGGGGAAGAAACGGAACACTAGTACGTCGAACACGCGTACGCAACTCTGAATCGGGAGAATCTGCGGAGGACCCCACCTCAACACTCGTTCCGGCGTCCCATATCGAGCGGAACCGGTTGCGCCGCCTTGCCCGTTCCGCTGCTCTTCCCTTGTCGGAAGCCGAGAGCCCTCAGATGCCCAGGGCGTCGCGGGTCCGCGACAGCTCGGTGACGTCCACGGTCGTCGGCACGAGGAAGAGCTCGTCGCAGCCCAGGTCGGCGCAGGTGTCCACTGCGGTGCGCAGGGCCTCGGCGGTGTGGCACGACAACCCGTCGGCCAGCGTCCGGGCGAAGCTTTCGTCGAAGATGCGCATGTAGTCGAAGCAGTACCCCGACAGACGATCGGCGGCGCCGTCGCCCAGCGCGTACCAGAGGCTGGCCGAGATGTGCGGGGCGTCGGTGCTCCCGGCCTCGGCCCACGCCGAGCGGATCCGGTCGAAGGCGGCACCGGAGGCGGCCGGGTCGATGCCGAACACGGTCGATCCGTCGTCGACGCCGACCGCCCACTTCGCGGCTCGGGCCAGCGCCTTCGGGCCCATCACTCCGGCGACCAGCGGTGGCCCACCGGCCTGCACCGGGAGTGGGCCCACCGGGTCGGCTCCCTCGAACGGCGGCACCTGCGCCCACACGGAGCGCATGGTGGCGACCTGCTCGTCCATGCGAGCCCACCGTCGGGTGAAGTCGCCGTTGATGGCCCGGTAGTCGTGCTCGCGGCCGCCCACCCCCACGCCGACGGTGAGGCGTCCACCGCTGAGCACGTCGATCGACGCCAGGTGTTTGGCGGTGTCGACGGCATCGTGAGCCGGCAGAACGATGATGGTGGTCCAGAGTCGCACCCGCTCCGTGAGCGCGGCGGCGGCAGCAAGCTGCACCACCCACGAATGGCTCGTGTACGTGATGCGCTCGGGCACGGCCAGGCTGGCCCAGGGGCCCTCGTCGATCGCCTGGCACCACGCCACCGTCTCGGTCCGACCCTGGGGGAGCATGGTGGGCAACGTCATCGAGATCTGCACGTCGGTTGGCCTTTCGGGAGATGAACGGGGTGAGCTCGGGCCGCGACGACCGCGACGACCGCGACGACGTCGGGCGAGCGGTCGCCGGGAGAGCGGCTCAGGGGGCGACCGAGAAGAGGTCGGTGAAGCCGCTCGGGTCGTGGCGCCCGAGGGCCATGTGCTCGAAGATGCCGTAGCCCACCTGTCCGTCGAGGGTGGCTCGGGCGGCGTGGTCGATCATGCTCCACGCCACGCGTTGCTGAACCGGCTCACTGTCGAGGTCGTGGTCCACTCGCTGGGCCCAGGACTCGCCCATCCACCGCCCGTGGTTCCATCCGTCGTCGTCGGGGCCGTAGCCGAGGCCGACGCTCAGGGGCATCGGGCCCATCGGCTCGATCTCGAGCGTGAGTTCCTTGCCACCCCGCTCCTTCAGCCCGATCGTCGCTCGCAACGGGTACCGCGAGCCCGGCGCGTAGGTGATGTCGGGCTCGGCCCATCCGAGTTGCTCGATCCGCCCGTTCGGCCACACCCGTACCGCCTCGTTGATGGTGCGGTACCCCTCGGCGTCCTCCTCGAGCACGAACATGAGGGCGAAGTCGTCGAAGCGCAGGGGGATCCAGCACCACCACATGGCCGGCTCGTGCGGCTGGCCGGCCGGCGCACCTGCGCCCACGGGTCGCACCCCCCACGAGCGGTCGCGGGCGCCGACCCACTCGACCTCGTCACCCAGC
>JBDNHK010000054.1:0-52818 GCA_041688815.1 Acidimicrobiales bacterium
CGACAGGTCGACTCTCCTCGGAGTGCAGTGGGCGATGGCTCACGTGCAGTCCCTCCGGGCCCCCCATCCGAGGGTCCAGGGCCCCCGCTCCCGACGGTTGAGGAGCGACGTCGGCGAAGGCGTCATCTCCGCCGCCATCGCCGTGCTCATCATGGCGTTCCTGGGGGCGGCCATGTGGGTGGGCTTCCAGCAGATGTGGAAGTCCACCGAGGCCACCACGAACGACAAGATCGAGCAGATCGGGTCGGAGTGAGCGGGAGGCGACCGCCCGACCTCGGCCGGGCCCGGGGACGCACGACGTGGCGTGACGACGGGACCGGGCTGATCAGCATGATCGCCGGCCTCCTGGTCTTCCTCGCCCTGATGCTCTTCGCCGTGCAGACGCTGCTCGGCCTCTACACCCGGTCGGTGGTCACCGACGCCGCCCACGAGGGCGCCAGGCAGGTGGCCGGAGCCCGCGTCGAACAGGGCGACCCCGAGGCCCGGGCGAGGGCCCGAGCGGTGGCGGAAGCCGAGGTGCGCGAGTTGCTGGGGCGATTCGGCGAGCAGGTGGACCTGGACTGGTCGGCCAGCACGATCGACGACGTTGCCCTGACCATCCGGGCCCGACCACCGAGCTTCCTGTGGAACGCCCTACGCGGCCCGGGCCCGTCGACGATCGAGCGCACGGTTCGCGTCCGCATCGAGGAGCCCCGATGACCAGGTGGCCACGGGACCGGAAAGGGCTCGGATCCAACGGGCGGCGCGGCGCTTCCGACACCGGGCAGGTGGGCGGGATCGAGGTCCTTCCCTTCGGGCTGCTCGTGTTCGTCGTCGGCTCGCTCCTCGTCGCCAACGCCTGGGGGGTGGTCGACGCCAAGATGGCGGCCACCAGCGCCGCCCGTGAAGCCGTGCGCGCCTACGTCGAAGCCGACGATGCCGCCGACGCGCTGGTCCGGGCCGACCGTTCCGCCCGCGCCGCCATCGATGGACACGGGCGTCGTGGAACGAAGGCCACCGTCGAGGTACGCCACGCCGACGACCGCCCGTACGCCCGCTGCACCCGGGCGTTGGTGACCGTGCGGTACCCGGTCGCCGCCCTGACCCTCCCCTTCATCGGGGGCTACGGCGACGCCTTCGAGGTGTCGGCCACCCAGTCCGAGATCGTCGACCCCTACCGATCGGGGCTCCCGGGAGCAGCAGAATGTTGAGACGGCAGAACACTCCGGTTGGCCCAGGGCGACGACGAGAGCAGGGCAGCGTGCTGATGCTCATGCCCGCCGCCATCATGATCGTGCTCGTCCTCGGTGCGATCACCGTCGACCTGACCGTGGTGCGCCTCGGCCAGCGTGAGCTCATCGCCGCCGCCGGCGATGCGGCCAACGACGCCAGCACCTACGGTATCGACCAGTCGGCCCTGCGCTCCGGGCGGGGCGTGGTGCTCGACCCCGACCGGGCCCGCGAGGCCGTCGTCGCCTCCCTCGACGCCAAGGGCCTCCTCGACCGCCTGGCGGCCCCGCCCGAGGTGGTGGTGGGCGCCGATGGCACCGTGGAGGTGCGCCTCGTCCGGCGGGTCCCGTACGTCTTCGCCAAGGCTCTCCCGGGCCTCAGCGACGGCTCGTTGGTCCGGGGCACCGGAGCAGCGAGGCTGGTGATCGACTGAGGATGCAGACCGGCAACGGGTGACGCTTGACAGTTCTCGTCGACGGGCGGACAGTGACGCCCTGAGGTCGTGACGGCCGTGGTCGCCACCCCCTCCCCGCCGATGCGAACCACGGTTCAGGCACCGAGGTCGTCTCTGCACGAGACGCCGGGCCGACACCGGGTTCGGCCGCACCAAGGCGAGGTCGAGGGGGTGGCGGCCCGCTTCCGGGCGAGCTTCGAAACGAAACACGGTCGTTTCGCACCATCGCCGGGGCCGCTCGTACCCTGACGAGGCCATGCTCGACCGCGACGGCCCCCCCGGCCCGACCCCCGACGACGAACCCCCGGTGCCGTTCGTCGTCGAGGACGCCGAGGAGGCCCTCGAGGAAGGCGACCGGCCGATCACGGGGCCGATCCGCTCGGCGCTGTCGAACCGCCAGTTCGGCATCGTGTTCACCGGCTCGGTGCTCAGCAACATCGGCACGTGGATGCAGAACGTGGTCCTGGCCGCCTTCGCCTACGAGCTCACCGGCAGCGCCGGCTTCGTGGGGCTCATCGCCTTCGCCACCCTCGGCCCACTGCTGCTGTTCTCGCTGGTCGGGGGCGCGCTGGCCGACACCTTCGACCGCCGCAAGGTCATCATCGCCATGGCCATCGAACAGATGGTGTTCTCGGTGGTCCTGGCTTTCCTCGTGGCCGGCAGCAACCCGTCGGAGGTGGGCCTGTTCGTCGTGGCCTTCCTCATCGGCACCGGCAACGCGTTGCAGGCCCCCACGTTCGCCTCGCTGCTGCCCAACCTCGTACCGCGCCGCGACCTCAGCGGAGCCGTCGCGCTCAACTCCGCCAACATGAACCTGTCGCGCATCGTCGGACCGGCGCTGGGCGGGGTGCTCTACGCCACCGTGGGGGCCCAGTGGGTGTTCCTCATCAACGCCGTCACCTACCTGTTCATCGTGGTCGCCATGCTGCGCATCGACGTCCCCCGCGTCCTGCGCTCGGCCACCGACGCCATCGGCCTCGAGCGACTCATCGGCGGCTTCACCGTGGCCCGCCACGACCCCGTCGTCGGCAAGGCCATCATCACCATCGCCCTCTTCTCGTTCTTCTCTCTCACCTTCCTCACCCAGATGCCGGTGTTGGCCGCCGACAACTTCTCGATCGCCCCCAAGAGCGCGGCCTACGGCGTGCTGTACGCCGTGTTCGGCGTGGGCGCTCTGGCCGGGGCCCTGTCGATCGGCAGTGTGTTCGCCTCTAAGTCGCTCGAGCGGGTGCTGCAGATCGCCATGGCCGGGTTCGCCTTCTTCCTCGCCGTTTATGGGCTGGTGCGCAGCCCCGCCCTCGCCTACCCGGTGGGCCTCGTGCTCGGGTTCTGCTACTTCGCGGCCATCACGTCGCTGTCCACGGTTCTGCAACGCCGCCTCGACGACCGAGTTCGGGGAAGGGTGCTGGCCGTGTGGATGATGGCCTTCGGCGGCACCGTGCCCATCGGCGGCCTCGTCGCCGGCTGGGTGGTCGACAACAGCAACGTGACGGTGATCGTGCTCATCGGTGCGGCCATGGCCGCCTTCCTGGCCTGGTTCGCCGACCTTCGCCCCCCGGCCGACGACCCCGGGCCGTCGGTCAGCTGAGCAGGACCTCGGCCAAGAGCTCGAGCCCGGCCACCCGGCTGCCCTTCACCAGCACTGCGTCCCCGCCATCGAGGGGCCCCAGCGCGACCAGGGCCTCATCGACATCGGCCACCGGGGGGAGGCCGTACTCGTCGGTGCGGAAAGCCACCACCGCCACGCCGAGCGACTGCGCCAACGCCGCGATCCGCCGGTGCTCGGCCGGGCCCTCGTCACCGAGCTCGGCCATCGGCCCCAACACGGCGTGGAAGCGCGACACGCGAAGCGAGACCAACGACTGCAACGCCGCCGCCACCGACGCGGGGCTGGCGTTGTAGGCATCGTTGAGGATCCGGGCGCCGCTCGTCGCCGTGCCCAGGTCCATGCGCCAGGGCGACAACTCACCGACGGCCAGACCGGCGGCGACGTCGTCGACCGGCACGCCACACACCAGGGCCACGGTCGCGGCGGCCAGGGCATTGCCCACCTGGTGGGCGCCACGAACGCCGAGGCGCACGTCGGCCGCACCCCACTCCGTCTCGAGGCGGAACCGGGCCCGTAGCTCGTCGTCGACGACGACCCCCGTGGCGCGGACGTCACTGTCGTCGGTGCCGTAGCGCACGACCCGGGCGGTGGTGCGCGCCGCCATCGCCGCCACCCGTTCGTAGGCCGCGTTCAGCACGGCCACACCGTCGGGCGGCAACGATTCGGGAAGCTCACCCTTCGTCAGGGCGATCCCGTCGAGGTCGCCCATGAGTTCGGCGTGCACGAGTTCCACCGCGGTCACGACGGCGATCGTCGGCCGGCCCACCGCGCACAGCGCGGCGATGTGACCCCGACCCCTTGCGCCCATCTCGAGGACGGTGACCTCGGTGTCGTCGGCGGCGTTGGTCAGCGTGAGCGGCACCCCGAGCTCGTTGTTGAAGCTCTTCTGGCTGGCTGACACCCGAAACCGGGTGGCCAGCGCGGCGGCGCATAGATCCTTGGTCGAGGTCTTCCCCACCGATCCGGTGATGCCCACCACGCGTTCGGGGAGCCGGCCGCGGGCGTGGCGCCCGAGCCGGGCCAGGGCCGCCTCGGCGTCGTCGACCACCACCGTGGCGACGCCGTCGACCGGCCCCCGGGCACTCAGGACGGCGCCGGCGCCGGCGGTGACTGCCGACGCCAGGAAATCGTGGCCGTCGCGAACCCCGACGACGGGAACGAACAACTGACCGGGCGAGAGCGTGCGGGAATCGATCGACGCGCCATCCACCCCGGTGTCGTCGCCGTGGAGCACGCCGTCCACGGCCTCGGCGATCTCGGATGCGCGGAACCTCACGACCGTCACCGTACCGATCGTCCCGACGGCCTCGGCGCCACCGGCGGCGGCGGTAGGTTCGATGGTCATGCCCACCTCGCCGGCGCCACGTGCCACGCCACGAATCCGGCTCGTCGTGCTGTTCGGGGGCCAGTCGGCCGAGCACGACGTGTCAAGGGTGACTGCCCGCCACGTCCTGGCCGCGCTCGACCGGGAGCGGTTCGAGGTCGTCCCGGTCGGGATCGGTCGCGACGGCACCTGGATGGTGGCCGAGGAGGCCGCCCGCGCCCTGCTCGCCGGAGGTGATCTCGACACGCTCGGCGAGTCGCTCGATGTCGCCGGCCCGCGGATCGACCCGCTGCCGATGCTCGCCGGGGCCGCCGCTCCCCCACTGGACGCCATCGACGACGCCACGCCGGTGGTGGTGCTGCCGCTGCTCCACGGTCCGATGGGCGAGGACGGCACCGTCCAGGGTCTGCTCGAGCTCGCCGGCGTGGCCTACGTCGGCAGCGGGGTGCTCGGCTCGGCCTTGGCCATGGACAAGATCGTGGCCAAGCACCTGGCCACCGCCCTCGACATCCCGCAGGCCCGCTGGCGCGGCCTGCATCGCAGCGAGGTGCTCGACCCGCGCACCGCGGCGTCGGTCCGCCCCGAGCTGGCGGCCAGCCTGGTCGACGATCTCGCCCTGCCCCTCTTCGTCAAGCCGGCCAACATGGGCTCGTCGATCGGGATCTCGAAAGCCATCGACGAGGTGGGAGTCGGCACGGCGCTGCTCACAGCCCTCGAGCACGATGAGTGGATCGTGGTCGAGGAGTACGTCGCCGGCCGGGAGATCGAGGTGGCCGTCCTCGGCCACACCACCGCACCTCGGGCCTCCGTCCCCGGTGAGATCGTTCCCGGCGCCGAGTTCTACGACTACGCCGACAAGTACTCCGACGGGGTGGCCGAGCTGCGGGTGCCGGCCCCGCTTCCGCCCGAGGTCGCCGACGAGGTGCGGGCGCTGGCCTGTCGAACGTTCACGGGACTGCGGGGCGAGGGCCTGGCCCGAGTCGACTTCTTCTACGAGGCCGGCGGACGTGGTCTGTTGTTGAACGAGATGAACACCATTCCCGGCTTCACTCCGATCTCGATGTTCCCTCGGCTCTGGCAAGCATCAGGGCTCACCTACACGGCGTTGCTCGAGGAACTCGTCGCCCTGGCCCTCGAACGGCGCGGCGACAAGGTCTGGTCCTCGTGAGCGAGCCCGTTCGCCCGACCGTCATCCTCGACGGTCTGGCTCCCCGACGGACACCTCCTCGTCATCTCGATGCTCGGGCGCTCGTGCCTCCGCCGCAATGGCGACGGACCGACCCTCTTCATCACCACCGGGTTCTCCACCAACCCCGCCAAGACGACGATCACGCGAGCCGGGCGAATCGAGGCAATGTGGGACCGTGACCCTCGTCGGCCACGGCTGATCGGTCTCCGCGATTCCGGTGAGGCGGTCAACTGCCGACGAGAGCGGACCGCAGGAAGGCCAACAGCTCCTGGCGGCGCCGGACCGTGGACCGAAGCGTGGGCTCGATGCCCACGGCTCGCAACACCTCGACCTCGGTGGCCACCCCGATGACGGTCGAATAAGCCGAGACCAGCAAGAGATTGGGATCGCTGCGGCGGACGTTCCCGGCGTCCATCTCGACCTCGAGGAACGCCCGGGCCCGCACCACGAGGACGTCGAGGTTGTGGGCCACCCGGGTGGCGGCCGGTGGTCCGAGCCGACTCACTTCGCGCAACAGGCCGAGGAGCTCGGGGCGGCGCAGGGCGAGGCGGAACACCGAGCGCACCACGGCCTCGACGCGCTCCCAGCCCGGCCCGGCCGGGGCGAGGGCGTCATCGAAGGTCGTCACGAGGTCGGCCGAGGCCCGGTCGATCACCGCGTCGAGCAGGGCGGCCTTCGACGGGTAGTGGTAGAGGATCGTCTGCTTCGTGACTCCGAGTTCGGCCGCCACCTGGTCGAGCGACGTCGCCTCGAAACCCCTGCCCCCGAACGACTGGAGCGCCGCCGCCAGGATGCGGTCCTCGGTCTCGCGGGTACGCGCCGCCCTGGCTCCACCCGATCTCGTTGGCTCCACCGTCGTGGCCACAGGCTCATGCTAGACCAATCACTTACCAAGTGGTAGACATTCCCCGTGATTCGTGAGTCGCTCGCCGGGAAGCGCCTGTTCATCACCGGCACCACCGGTTTCCTCGGCACCAACCTGCTCGAACGACTCCTGCGCGCCGTACCCGACTGCGAGATCGTCCTGCTCGTCCGACCGGGGAAGCGCTCGACCGTGCAGCAGCGCGTGGTCCGCGAGATCCTGAAGAACGACGCCTTCGACCGGCTCCGCGACGAGCTCGGCACGGACGGGTTCGCCGAGATGACAGCCCGGCGTGTCACCGCGGTGGCCGGCGACGTGAGTCGCGACGGACTGGGGCTCGACGAGGCCGGGCGAGCGGCGCTGGCCTCGTGCCACACCGTCATCCACTCCGCCGCCACCGTGAGCTTCGATTCGCCGCTCGACGGCGCGGTCGAGGTGAACCTACTCGGACCCAGTCGGATCGCGGCCACCCTCGCCGACCTCGGGGTGACCCCCCACCTGGTGGCGGTCTCCACCTGCTACGTGGCCGGCAACCGACGCGGCGCGGCGCCGGAGCAGCTCGTCGACGAGAGCCCGTTCTTCGTGGACGTCGACTGGCGCGCCGAGGTCGAAGGAGCCCGGCGAGCCCGGCGCGACGCCGAGGCCCGCAGTCGCACCCCCGAGATGCTCACCGAGTTCCGGGCCAAGGCCCGACGAGCACTGGGTGCGGCCGGTACCCCGGCCCTGGCTGATCGCACCGAGCAGAACCGAACCCGCTGGGTGGGCGACCGCATGGTCGAGGCCGGTCGGGCCCGGGCGGCGTCGCTCGGCTGGCCCGATGCCTACGCCTACACCAAGGCCCTCGGCGAACGGGCCCTCGTCGAGACCCGAGGCGACGTGCCCGTGAGCATCGTGCGCCCGTCGATCATCGAGACGGCGCTGGCCGAGCCCCGACCGGGCTGGATCCGGGGGTTCCGGATGGCCGACCCGGTCATCATCAGCTACGCCCGAGGCCTGCTGAAAGAGTTCCCCGGCGTTCCCGAGGGGATCGTCGACGTGATCCCGGTGGACCTGGTGTCGGCCGCCATCATCGCGGTGGCGGCCAAGGGCCCCGAACCCGACGTCGAGGTCATCCAGGTCGCGTCCGGCTCACAGAACCCGCTGCGCTACCGCCGGTTGGTCGACCTGGTCAGCAACTGGTTCCTCGAGCACCCCTTGTACGACGCCAAGGGCCAACCGATCGTCGTACCCAAGTGGACCTTCCCCGGGCGGGGTCGGGTGCAGGGCCAACTGCAGCGGGCCCAGAAGACGCTCGAGCGCGTCGAAGGGGTGCTCGGCTCACTACCCCTCCGGGGCAAGCAGGCAGAGTGGACGGCCTCGCTCGAAGGGAAACGGGAGGAAGCCGAGCAGGCCCTCGGCTACGTGGAGCTCTACGGGGCCTACGCCGAGTGCGAAGCGCTGTACGGCCTCGACCACCTCCTCACACTGTGGGAGGCCCAGACCGAAGACGACCAACGCGACTTCTGCTTCGACCCCCGGGTCATCGACTGGACCGACTTCACGGACAACGTCTTCCTGCCGTCGGTCGTGCAGCAGGCCAGAGTGCGCACCACGCCCGGTGGCCGTACCGGGCCATCGCGGGAGGAACGCCTGCGCGCCCAGGTGTTGGCGCCGCAGCGCCAGCTCGCCGCCTTCGATCTCGAGAACACCCTGATCGCGTCGAACGTGGTGGCCAGCTACGCCTTCCTCGCCACCCGCCGCATGCCCCGCGACGAACGTCTCCGATTCGCCGCCGCGTTGCTGGCCGAAGGGCCGTCACTGCTGAGCCTCGACCGCAAGGACCGCAGCGATTTCCTCCGCTTCTTCTACCGACGCTACGACGGCGCCCCGGTCCAGCAGATCGACGAGGACGCCGCCGAGATGTTCAGCCAGCTCATCATCGCCAAGTCCTTCCCGGCGGCCATCCGGCGGGTCCGGGCCCATCGGGCTGCCGGGCACCGAACGCTGCTCATCACCGGGGCACTCGACTTCGTCGTCAAGCCGTTGGCGCCGCTGTTCGACGACATCGTCGCCGCCGAGATGGGCGTGCACCGCGGCGCCTACAACGGCGAGCTGACCGACGTCCCCCCCACCGGCGAGACCCGGGCCCAGATCCTCATGGACTACGCCGCCGCCCACGACCTCGACCTCGGCGAGACCGTGGCCTACGCCGACTCCACCAGCGACCTGCCGATGCTCGAGGTCTCCGGGTTCCCCGTCGCCGTCAATCCCGAGACCCGCCTGGCCGCAGTGGCCCGTAAGCGGGGCTGGCTCGTGGAGAACTTCGCCAAGGCCCCCGGTGCGCCGCGCCAACTCGTTCCCATCGGACCCCGGCGCACCCGACTCGGTGGCCTGGCCAATCCGCTGGTACCGGGTGGTACGGCATGAAGGCTCTCCGCTTCGAGCGCAACCTCCCCCGCTTCGCCGCCGCGACCGTCGCCGGGCGCCTCGCCGGTGGCGCCGGGGCCAAGGTCGGGCCTCTCCGTCTGCGCTCCATCGACCCCCCGCACCTGCCCGGCCCCGGATGGTCGGAGATCCGCCCCCGACTGGCCGGCATCTGCGGCTCGGATCTGTCGACGGTCGATGGCCACAGCTCGCGGTACTTCGAGCCCATCGTCTCGTTCCCGTTCGTCCCCGGCCACGAGGTGGTGGCCGACCTCGACGCCCCGGTGGGGTCGGTCCCGGCCGGCCGGGTGGTCGTGGAACCGGTGCTCGGGTGCGTGACCCGCAGCATCGACCCGGTGTGCGACGCCTGCGCCCGGGGTGACCTCGGGAACTGCGAACGCATCGCCTTCGGCGCCATCGAGCCGGGCTTGCAGACGGGTTTCTGCTGCGACACCGGGGGTGGGTGGTCGACCCGGATGGTCGCCCACGCCAGCCAACTGCACCCGGTGCCCGCCGACTGGTCCGACGAGGCCGCCGTGATGGTCGAACCCACCGCCTGCGCCGTGCACGGTGCCCTGGCCGCCAAGGTGGCCGAAGGAGATCTCGTCGTGGTGCTCGGAGCAGGAGCGCTGGGCCTGCTGGTCATCGCCGCCCTCGACCGCTTCGCTCCGCCGTGCACGGTGCTGGCCGTGGCCAAGCACCCGGTGCAGCGCGACCTGGCCCGGGAGTTCGGAGCCGACGTCGTGGTCGAACCCGGTGAGATCGCCCGGGCCGTGCGGCGCGCCACGGGCACCATGGCCCTCGGCGACGGCGACATCGTGCGCCTGGCCGGCGGGGCCGACGTGGTGATCGACTGCGTCGGAAGCGACGCCAGCCTGGCCCAGGGACTCGCCGTCGTCCGCCCCAAGGGGCGCATCACCATGGTCGGGATGCCCGGCCACACCCGGGTCGACCTCACCGGGCTGTGGCAACGCGAGATCACCCTGGCCGGGGCCTACGCCTACGGCACCGAGACGATCGGCGGCGAGCGACGCCGCACGTTCGACCTCGCCTTCGAGCTGGTCGCCGCCGCCGACCTCGGCCGCCTGGTGAGCGCCACCTATCCTCTCGCCCGCTACGAAGACGCCCTCACCCACGCCGCCAACGCCGGGCCCCGGGGCGCCGTGCGCATCGCCTTCGATCTCCGCAACGAAAAGGAACGGAACCGTGCCTAGACCAGGCTTCGTGCTCGACGTCGATCGCTCGACACCCCCGATCCTCTTTCACCACGGGGAGGGGTTCCGCCTCGAAAAGCTGCCCGCGGGGCGCAGCCGGGTCATCTACCCGGCGGAACCACATGAACCGCTGGAGCACCCCGACGCCGCCATTCGTGACGCCCTACTCAACCCACTGGGTGAGAGCGAGCCCCTCCCGGCCCTGCTGAAGCCGGGCATGAAGCTCACGATCGCCTTCGACGACATCTCGTTGCCGTTGCCCCCGATGAAGCGCCCCGACATCCGCCAGCGGGTCATCGAGGCCGTGCTCGACCTGGCCGCGGCGGCCGGCGTCGACGACGTGATGCTCATCGCCGCCCTCGCCCTGCACCGACGCATGACCGAGGCCGAGTTGCGCCACGCCGTCGGCGACCGGGTGTACGACGCCTTCGCCCCTCACGGCCTGTTGGTCAACCACGACGCCGAGGACCCCGACAACCTCGAGTACCTGGGCACCACCGACCAGGGCGAGGAAGTGGAGATCAACAAGCGGGCGGCCGACAGCGACCTGATCGTCTACGTCAACATCAACCTCGTCTCCATGGACGGGGGGTGGAAGTCCACCGCCACCGGCTTGGCCAGCTACCGCAGCCTGCGTCACCACCACAACGTGCGCACCATGCAGCACTCCCGCTCGTTCATGGACCAGCACCGCTCCGAGCTCCATTCCTCGAACTGGCGCATGGGCAAGGTCTTGAAGGACGCCGGCGTCAAGGTCTTCCAGATCGAGACGACCATGAACAACAACGTGTTCGGTACCGAAGGCCCCATGAGCGTGCTCCAGAAGCGCGAATGGGAGTGGAACGCCAAGGATCGCATCTCGTTCGCGGCCATGAAAGCCGGCCTCGACCGCCTGCCGCAGCGCACCCGGCGTTCGGCCTTCCAGTCGTGGCAGGCCCCGCACGCCATGACGTCGGTGCAGGCCGGCGAGGTGGAGGCCGTGCACGAGGTCACCACCGCCAACGTCTACGCCCAGCACCTCGTGGGCGTCGAGGGCCAGACCGACATCCTCACCATGGGCCTGCCCTACATCAGCCCCTACAACGTGAACTCGATCCTGAACCCGATCCTGGTGGCCTGTCTGGGGCTCGGCTACTTCTTCAACCTCTATCGAGGGAAGCCACCAGTTCGCGAGGGCGGCGTGGTGATCATGAGCCATCCGACGCCATGGGAGTTCCACCCGGTCCACCACCCGAGCTACATCGACTTCTTCGAGCAGGTCCTCGCCGAGACCACCGACCCGATCCGCATCGAGGCCGAGTTCGAGAAGGGCTTCGCCGAGGACGAGTGGTACCGCCACCTCTACCGCACCAGCCACGCCTACCACGGGGTGCACCCGTTCTACATGTGGTATTGGTGCGCCCACGCCCTGCAGCACGTGGGGCAGGTGATCATCGTCGGCGGTGACGTCCGCGCCGTGCGGCGGTTGGGTTTCAAGGCGGCCTCGACGCTTCAGGACGCGCTCGAGATGGCCAGCGACACGGTCGGCCCCGATGCCACGATCACTCACCTGCACAACCCCCCGATCCTGATGGCCGACGTCACGTGAGCCAGAGGTATCGATCGTGAGCCCCGACAGCGGTGCCGGTGGGGGTCTCGGCGACTGGGCGGGTCGGCGCATGCCCATCTCCGCCCGGCAGGCCACCGACCTGATCAAGCGTCTGCCCGTGAACCGCTCCGTCGCGAATGGTGCCGGACGCGCTGGCACTCGGGCCCTCGCCCGAGCCCTGCCCGCGCCGCTGCGCCGGCCCACGCCGCCTGACGGAGTGGAGCTGTTGCCGGTGAAGAGCAAGGTCGGGGCGAACTACGACACCGACTGGGCGCGTACCTACCCCGCCCGCGCTGCACGGGTGCTGCTCGTCGAAGGCCTCATCCGCCCGGTGGTCGACCTGTTCGCCACCCCCACGGTGAAGGGCGTCGACCGCCTGGCCGACCTCGGCGAGCAGCCCGTCGTGTTCGCGGCCAACCACCACAGCCACATCGACACGCCGGTGATGCTCTCGGTCATCCCCGAACCGTGGCGGCACCATCTGTTCATCGGGGCCGCCGCCGACTACTTCTTCGGCAACCAGGTCACGTCGACGTTGTCGGCCCTGGTGATCGGCGCCATCCCCATCGAGCGGACGAAGGTCACCCGCAACTCGGCCGACCAGGCTGCCGCGCTGATAGACGACGGGTGGAGCATGCTCATCTTCCCCGAAGGCGGTCGCTCACCCGACGGATGGGGCCAGTCCTTCCGCGGCGGCGCCGCCTATCTGTCGATCCGCTGCGAGGTGCCGGTCGTGCCCGTCCACGTCGAGGGCACGGGCCGCATCCTGCGCAAGGGCAAGAACGTGCCGCGTCCGTCGCCCACCACCGTCACCTTCGGCGACCCGATCGTGCCCGGCGAGGGCGAGGACTCGCGCCGCATGGCCGTTCGCATCGAAGCGGCCGTCGCCCAGTTGGCCGACGAGGCCGGTAGCGACTGGTGGCAGGCCCGCCGCCGCGCCGCCGCCGGCGACACCCCTTCGCTCCAGGGTCCATCCACCGGCGCCTGGCGCCGGACCTGGGCCCTCGGGGACCGTCGCGCCGGTCGCCGGCGCCCCCGGCGCAGCTGGCCCGAGGTCTGACCCGCTCGATGGCGTGAGCCCGGGCCACGGCGCCCGCGACCGAAAAGGCTCACAGCGCGGCGAAAACCGCCACGGCCCGGCGTCGCCCCCTTTCGCCTTTCATGCCCTTGTTGCCCACCACGATCCCCGCGTCCACGTCTTCGGTCGATACGGTTCGTCCCCAGATGGTCCTCTTGGTGCTGGCGCTCATCTCGGGACTCTCGTTCCTGCACTACGGATCCGAGATTCTGTTCCGGATCCGGCTACGAGAGGAGTTCACGCGGTACGGGGTGCCGCGGATTCGCAACTTCGTCGGTGTGATGGAGATCCTGGGTGGTGCCGCTGTCCTGCTGGGACTGGTGGTTGCGCCGCTGGGAGCCTTCGGTGCGGCCGGGCTCACCCTGCTGATGCTTCTGGGGCTGATCGTCCGCCTCAGAATTCACGATGCACCACGTCTCATGGTGCCGGCCGCGTCGCTCGCCGGGTTGAACGCCGTGCTCGTGGTGCTCTTCCTCAGCTCGTAGCAACTCGGGGCTGTGGTGGCTTGCCGTTCAAGATCGCGGAGACCGTCGCCAGCGACAAGACCGACAACGCCGGGAGATAGCGCTTTACGGGATCCCCAACCTTGATGTGCATCCCGATGGCGCCGAGCATGAACAGGGCGAGGCCGATGGACGCGGGCCGGACGAGTCGTGGCTTGGCGTGCCCCGCCAGGAGCAGGCCGGCGAGGCTCACCTTCGCGGCGCCAACCGCATACATCGTGGTCTCGGACAGCCCGTACTGCTGGAACTCCTCTTTCATGTTCTTGGCATCACCGCCTCGATAGCCGGTGTCCTTGTTGAACCGGTTGAACCAGACGTTCAGAATCCAGAGAGCCGCTGCGGTCTGCGCCAGCTTGCCGATCACGTTCATGGGTGCATGGGCCCTTCCGTTGTCGAGGTGAAGGCAACCCTACGGGACGGCGCGGCCGCCGATGCAACAGTTCTCGCCGGTTGACGGCACCGGAACGGAGAATGCTCCTCCTCGGGATCAGCTGAACGCTCCCGGTGTGGGTGGCGCCCTCGAATGACGCCTGGGTGCGGAGGTGACCCCCAGTGAGTGCACCGTTGCTCGTGACCTAGGCGGGTTCGTAGCTCGGCAATCCCGGATCTCCTTCTCCGATATCGACGGTCTTGGCCCCAACTCCGTACTGGTGGCGGATTTGCTCGACAGGCTTCGCGGCATTGCCCCAATGATCGATCCCCATCATGAAGTCCGTCTGCGTCGCAATGCTCCGGTTGACCGCCTCCGAATAGAGCGTGCCGATGTCTCCCCGAGCAAGGTCGGCACCCTTCGAGGTGAAGTTGCCGATGGGCAGGCTAATTCCGCCGAGTCCGTACAGACTCAGCGCGAGAACGACGGTCCCAAAACTTGACGGGTCCGGAGACGTCGCGTGCATGAAGGCGTTGACCTGAACCTCACCGACAGAACTCGGCGGGTAACCACTAGCGACGTGCACCCAGTCGTGTATCGCGGTGGGTTCAGGAACACCATGCGACTCACCGGGATAGGGCCAGCCGTTCTTCTGATACATGACAGCCAGCTGTTTACCCCAGGTTCCGTCGGGCAAGTCCTCGAGCCGCCGGTACTTGTCCGCCACTGCGTCCACTGTCCCGTAGCCGCGCATCGCGACAATATTTCGGACGAAGTTTCGCAGCCCTGAGTGCTGGATCGTGTCGATAGCGGCGCGCCTCAATTCGGTGCGGCCAAACATATCGACGTACATCATCCTCACGTGCCCTTCCGCGCGGTCGCGGAAGGTAGCGAGCTGGCTGAGCTTCACCCCAAAGGCTTTTGAATACTCCTCAATACGATCAGCCTGCGCCACAGATACTCGTTGCTTCGCTTCGTCAGTTTCGGTGTCGTCCATGCTGGCTGGCTGCAACATCTCCAGCGCCAGCATTCCTTGCAATACCTGCAGTCGGATCTGCGGGTCCTCAATCGCGGCCGCCGCTTGCGAAGGACTCAGCGGTTCAAGTAGTTCGATGTCGACGTCGAGACGCAAGATGTCGTGGGCGATCGCTTCCATCGCCGACTTTTGGATCGGGTCTAAACCCTGGTCACCGACTGATCCCTTCACCGCGGCAACGATTGCGGGAGCGAGCGCCCGGTCGGGTACGACGATCATCCAAAGGCGCTTTCCATGAGAACAACTTTGCGAGTTCGACCGGCCATCGCTACAGCAGGAGCGTAGACGGTGCTGGCGGTTGACCAGTTGCGGCTTCGGCGGGGCATCGTGGCGATCCGAGTGCTGTCGGCACGGAGGAGCTGGAGGCGTCGACGAACACGACGCCGTGAACCTGCTCCGGGAACGTACGGGCGTACACGTTGACGACGTTGCCGCCAAGGAGTGGCCCACGAGGAGATAGGGCCCGGGCACCTGCGCGGCGTCGAGCAGGGAGTGGAGCTCCCGCGCGAGAGCGCCGCAGTGTGTTAAGTTTTTCTGTCGGGGTGCCGAGGAGGAACGATGTACAGCAGGCAAGCGCAGATCACGGGTTCGGGACCTGACCGGAAGATCACCACGACGGCGCGGGGTTACGAGGTGCTGCGCGACCCAGCGCTCAACAAGGGCGCAGCCTTCACCGCTGAGGAGCGACTGGCGCTGGGGCTGCGCGGGCTGCTGCCCGACACCGTCTACACAGAGCTCGAGTCCCAGCTCGACTGGGCCTTCGGCAACTACCGCGCACGACCGACCGATCTCGACAAGCACATCTACATGTGGCAGCTGCACGACAACAACGTCACGCTGTTCTACGCGCTGATCCAGAGACACCTGCTCGAGATGCTTCCCGTCGTGTACGACCCCACCGTTGGTGAGGCAATCGAGAAGTTCGCCGAGATCGAAACCCGGCCGCGCGGGGTGTACCTGTCCATCGATGACGTCGATTCGGTCGAAGAGCGCCTCGCCGCCTTCGGTGCCAGCGCCGACGACATCGACCTGATCGTCGCCACCGATGCCGAGGAGATCCTCGGCATCGGTGACTGGGGCGCGAACGGGATCGACATCTCCATCGGGAAGCTGGCCGTGTACACCGCGGCGGCGGGGATCGATCCCCATCGAGTCATCGCCGTGGTGCTCGACGCGGGCACCAACAACGAGAAGCTGCTCAATGACCCGCTCTACAAGGGCAACCGCCATGCCCGGATCCGCGGTGAGGCCTACGACGCACTCATCGACGCGTACGTCACCTCGTCGAAGCGATTGTTCCCGAGAGCGATGCTGCATTGGGAGGACTTCGGTTCGACCAACTGCCGACGCATCCTCGACCGCTATCGCGATCAGGTCGCCACGTTCAACGACGACATGCAAGGAACGGGCGCGATCGCGATGTCGGGCCTGTTCAACGCCGTCGAGGTCGCCGGCACCTCGTGGGCCGATCAGCGCATCGTGGTACTCGGTGGAGGTACGGCCGGTTGCGGCATCGCCGACCAGGCCCGCGACGAAATGGTCCGACACGGGCTGTCATCGGAGGAGGCCACGGCGCGCGTCTGGATCGTCGACCTCCCGGGCCTGTTCACCTCCGACATGACCGAGGATCTCCTCGACTACCAACGGCCCTACGCCCGCCCGGTCGACGAGATCGCGGACTGGACCCGCACTCCCTGTGAGGAAGCCCGCTCCGCCGCGACCAGGTGGCCGGCCATGGCCGCACTGCGCGCCACCGAGGCGAAGGGCGAGGGCATCATCGACCTGGCCACGGTCGTCGACCGGGTGAAGCCGACGATCATGATCGGAACCTCGACGACCCCCGGCATGTTCACCGAGGCGATCGTGCGATCGATGGCGACCGGTGTCGATCGACCGATCATCTTCCCGCTCTCGAATCCCACGCCGCTGGCCGAGGCCACTCCCGAGCAGTTGCTCACCTGGACCGACGGCAAGGGCCTGGTCGCCACGGGATCCCCCTTCGCCGATGTCGAACTCGAAGGCGTCTCCCACAAGATCGGGCAGGCCAACAATGCCGCTCTCTACCCGGGCCTGGGGCTCGGGGTCATCGCCTCGCGGGCGTCGAAGATCACCGACGAGATGATCCTGGCCGCAGCCCATGCCGTCGCCGACGAAGCCGAACTCGGAGGGCCGGGCGCGTCACTGCTGCCGTCGAACGCCGCGCTGCGCACCACCTCCAGCGTCGTCGCCGTCGCGGTCGTCCGCACGGCGATGGAGCAGGGTGTCGCCACCGCTGCGATCGACGATCCCGTCGAGGTCGTGCGCAGGACGGAATGGTGGCCGGTGTACTGCCCCGTCGAGCCGGCCTGAGCCCGGCCCGACCACGAGCACCGACCACGAGCACCGACCGTGCTGAACCGACCGTGCTGGACGAGGAGAGCGACAGATGAGCGATGTACCCGAAGGCCCGGAGATCCGAGACGTCCCCATCGGGCTGTCGGCCACAGGCACCCGCCAGGAGACCGACTCACTCGGGGAGGTCGATGTCCCCGCTGATCACTACTGGGGTGCGCAGACCCAACGCTCGCTGGTGCACTTCAACATCGGTGGCGACAAGGACCGCATGCCGACCGAGGTCTACCGCGCCTACGGGCACGTGAAGAAGGCCGCCGCCACGGTCAACACGAAGGCCGGTCGACTTCCCGAGTGGATGGGTTCGCTCATCGAGCGGGTCGCCGACGAGGTCACCGGCGGTGATCTCGACTCCGAGTTCCCGTTGTACGTGTGGCAGACCGGTTCGGGCACACAGTCGAACATGAACGTGAACGAGGTGATCTCGAACCGTTGCATCCAACTCGTCGACGGCGAGCTCGGGTCGAAGACGCCGGTGCACCCCAACGACCACGTGAACATGGCGCAGTCGTCGAACGACACGTTCCCGACCGCCATGCACATCGCCGCCGACGCCATGCTCAACGACCACGTGCTGCCCGACCTCGATGCGTTGCGCAACGCGCTGGACGACAAGGCCACCAAGTGGGCCGATGTGGTCAAGATCGGGCGCACGCATCTCGAGGACGCCACACCGTTGACCGTCGGTCAGGAGTGGTCGGGTTACGTGGCCATGATCGACGACTCCCGCGAAGCGCTCGTCGCCGATTCCGCCCATCTGCTGCGACTCGCAGCCGGGGGCACCGCGGTGGGCACCGGTCTCAACTCGTCACCGGGCTTCGACGTGGAGATGGCCGCGCAGATCGCAACCCAGACCGGGCGCCCATTCGTGACCGCACCGAACAAGTTCGCGGCGCAGGGCTCACTCGATCCCCTGGTCCGCTGCTCGGCCGGACTGCGCAACCTCGCCGTGTCGCTGTTCAAGATCGCCAACGACCTGCGGTGGTTGGGTTCCGGTCCGCGAACCGGCATCCACGAATTGGTTCTGCCCTCGAACGAACCGGGATCGTCGATCATGCCCGGCAAGGTGAACCCGACGCAGGCCGAGGCGATGCTCATGGTCGCCATTCAGGTGATGGGTAACGACACCACGATCGCCATGGCCGGCAAGGAGGGCAACTTCGAACTGAACGCGTTCCGGCCGGTGATCATCGCGAACCTGCTGCACAGCATGAGGATCCTGAGCGACATGTGCGATCACCTCCGCCGCTTCATGATCGAGGGCGCCGAACTCGACGAGGCGACGATCAAGACCTACGTGGAACGATCAGTGATGATGGTGACCGCGCTCGCGCCGGTCATCGGGTACGACAAGGCCGCGGCGATCGCGCACCTGGCGATCGACGACGACCTCACTCTCAAGGAAGCTGCGCTGCGATCGGGCGTCGATGAAGCGCTGTTCGACAAGATCGTCGTTCCCCTCGACCTCACCCGCCCGGGCAGCGCCGACGAACGCTGATTCGACCGACCCGAACCGAGGTCACCCATCGGCGCGACCCCTAGGCTGGCCGATCTTGGATGCCATGACGATCGTGACCCTGGTTGCCGGGCTGATGCTGCTGGTCGCAGGGGCAGAGGGGCTCGTGCGCGGCGCCTCTCGAATCGCGCTCTCCTTCGGGATCTCGCCCCTCGTCGTGGGCCTCACCGTCGTGGCTTTCGGCACCAGCTCACCCGAGATGGCGGTGAGCGTGTCCGCGGTGCGCAGCGGCGCGTCCGACATCGCCATCGGCAACGTCGTCGGCAGCAACATCTTCAACATCCTGCTCATCCTGGGAGTGTGCGCGCTCGTGGTTCCGCTGGTGATCTCCTGGCGTCTGGTGCGCCTCGAGGTGCCACTGATGATCGGCGTCTCCGTCCTCCTGTGGGTGTTCATCCTCGACGGCGAGATCGCCCGCTGGGAGGCAGCGATCCTGTTCGCCGGCGTGATCGGGTACACCGTGTGGGCCATCCGGGCCAGCCGAAAAGAGAACGCAACTGCACAGGAGATGTCCGCGCCCGGAGCCGAACCACCGGACACTCCGTCGCCCTGGTACATCAACTTCGGCTACGTCGCTGTCGGCCTCGTGCTCCTGGTGGTCGGCTCCAACTGGATGGTCGGCAGTGCCGTCGAGATCGCCGAGAGCTTCGGGCTCTCCGAACTGGTGATCGGGCTCACGATCGTGGCGGCCGGAACGTCGCTGCCGGAACTGGCCACGTCGGTACTCGCCACGATCAAGGGCGAGCGCGACATCGCGGTCGGCAACATCGTCGGCAGCAACATCTTCAACATCCTCATGGTACTCGGACTGTCCGGCCTGGTCGCCAAGAACGAGCTCCAGGCTCCGTCGTTCGTGCAGGACGTCGACGTCCCGGTGATGATCCTCGTGGCGGCGATCTGCCTCCCCGTCTTCTTCTCCGGTCGCAACCTCCTGCACCGATACGAAGGCTTCGCGTTCATCGCCGCCTACATGCTCTACGTCACCTACCTGGTGTGGAACTCGAGCGACAACGGCGCGCCGAACTGGTATGCCCCCGCCGTCTGGTTCGCCCTGGTGCCGCTGGCCGTCGTGGTGGTACTGATCACCGCCTGGCGCGACCGCCACCGCCCCATCCCCGAGGAAGCCCTGCTCTGATCACCGGAACCACTGGTGCCCCGAGGCCTTCAACAACCACCGCTCGTCGCAATGACGCCTCTGGAGAAACTGCAGGAACCGGCGATGGTATCGGTACGTCGACGCTACGTCGGCCTCGTGCAGCACCCAGTACGCATTGCTCGGCACCCGGAACCCCAGATCCGGCGCGACCAGATCGAACGAGGTCGTGGTGCCAGCGCGCGGTTGCGGTCAGTTCGCCCGGCGATGGGCGATCAGCAGGGTGGTCTCGACGACGAGGTCGGGTTGGGTGAACTGGATGTAGTGGCCGCTCCCGGTCGCGAACACTTGTGGCGTCATCGGCGAGAGCTTCACGAGGTCGTCTTGCGCGACCCGGTAGCGGGCATCCAGTTCCTCGGGGCTCAGTCCAGCGGGCATGGTCACCGGGTCGAGGGC
Source organism: Acidimicrobiales bacterium (assembly GCA_041688815.1). Lineage (GTDB taxonomy): Bacteria > Actinomycetota > Acidimicrobiia > Acidimicrobiales > Acidimicrobilacustridaceae > Rhabdothermincola_A. The sequence continues at coordinate 20,296 of JBDNHK010000054.1, forward strand.
CGCGACGAACGGCGTCGGGCTGGTGAGCACGGCGACGGGGACGGCGGGGAACGCCGGACCCTGCGCGGCCTGCGATGCGCTGACGTCGATGTCGATGTCGAGTCGCTCCGAGTCCGGCCCGCGCAGCGCGGCGATCTCCTCCTGCGCGAGTGGTTTGTTGAGGAGCTCGTCGCGGTAGGCCGGCCACAGCGATCCGAGTCCTGTCGGTACGGAGGAGCTGAAGGCGGCGTGGTCGCTCGGCTGGCGGCCGAAGCGGCGTCAGCAGCAGCGGTCCCGAAGCGTTGCCGCGTTCTCCTTGCCCACGGTCGCAAGACCGTGACCGGGGAGTTCGCGTCGTTACGTTGTGGGCGACCTCACCGGCAGTCACGCCACGAATTCGTGCCCTCACCCACCCCGTTCGTGAGACCGGGGTACTTCCAGTTCTGGGCTTGGTCAGAGCTCTCGTGTGGGGTGGCGGCTGTGGCGATCGGGATCGGGATTGGTGAGTTCGGAGTCGGCGAGGACTCGGCGGACCGCGAGGTAGCTGTCGGGGGTGACCGAGACGCTGTCGATACCGATCCCGGCCAGGAACGCGGCGAAGGACGGCGAGTTGCTGGGTGCCTGGCCACACAACCCGACTGGCCGACCGGCGTCGTGGGCTGTACGGACGAGGAGTTCGATCATGGCCACGACGGCGGGGTCGGTCTCGTCGAAAGAACCGGCCAGGCGGCTGTTGTCGCGGTCGAGACCGAGGACGAGTTGGGTGAGGTCGTTGGAGCCGATGGAGAACCCGTCGAACCGTGTGGCGAACCGGTCAGCGAGAATCACGTTGGCCGGGAGTTCGGCCATCACCCACACTTCGAGGCCCAGTTCGCCGCGCACCAGGCCGTGCGTGGCGAGCGCGGCGAGCACTCCATCGGCCTCCTGCAGCGTCCGACAGAACGGGATCATGACGGCGATGTTGGTGAACCCGACCTCACGTCGGACCCTGTCGATGGCTTGGCATTCCAACGCGAACGCTGGTGCCCATTCCGGGTCGAGGTAGCGAGACGCTCCCCGCCAGCCGAGCATGGGGTTCTCCTCATCGGGTTCGAAGGTCGACCCGCCGAGCATTCCGGCGTACTCGTTGGACTTGAAGTCCGAGAGGCGCACGATGCAACGGTTCGGCCAGGCCACCGCAGCGATACGGGCCACTCCGCCCGCCACCCGGTCGACCATGAACCGGGCGAGGTCGCCCTTGTCGGCCCGCAACTGCTCGAGCGCTTCGACATCGGCGGGCCGGTGGAGCCGCTCGGGGCTGGCCAGCGCCAACGGGTGGACGCCCACGTACTGGCTGATGATGAACTCCATGCGGGCCAGGCCGACGCCGTCGGCGCCGAGCTGCCAGTGGCGGAAGGCCGCGCTGGGGTCGGCCAGATTGAGATTCACCTTGGTCCGGGTGCTGGGGATGTCGGTCAGATCGATTTCCTCGACCTCCCAAGGGAGCTCACCGCCGTACACCACACCGACCTCACCACCGGCGCAGGAGACGGTGACGGTCCCGGCATCGGCCAGGTCCGACGTACCGGTCCCGGTGCCGAGCACCGCCGGCAGACCCAGCTCTCGGCTCACGATCGCAGCGTGGGAGGTCCGCCCACCGTGGTCGGTCACGATCGCCGCAGCCCGCCGCATGACCGGAACCCAGTCGGGGTCGGTCATGGCTGTCACCAACACCTCTCCGTCAACGAGCAGATGGCCCTGGTCGGGGTGGTGCAGCACCCGAACCGGGCCGGCGCCGATGCGGTCGCCCACCGCCAGGCCTCGGACCAGCTCCCGGCCTTCCCCGGCCAGGTGGTACCGGTGGATGCTGTTGAGGTCCCGGCGTGACTGCACGGTTTCCGGGCGGGCCTGGACGATGAACAGATCCCCGGTGATCCCGTCCTTGGCCCACTCCAGATCCATCGGGCACCCGTAGTGCTGGGCGATGGATGTCGCCCAACGGGCCAGCTGCAAGACGTCCTCGTCATCGAGGGAGAGCCGGCGGCGGTCCTCGGGTGGCGACGGCACGGTCACGGTGGTGTCGTCGGCCCGAATCACCTGGACCTGCTTCTCGCCGATGGTCCGCGTCATGATCGGGATCAGCTCGTCGTCGTCGAGGAACGGGGTGAAGACCAGGAACTCGTCGGGTTGGACCAGGCCCCCGACGACCGACTCTCCCAGGCCCCACGCCGACGAGATCAGCACCACCCGGTCGAAACCGGTCTCCGGATCCACGGTGAACGCGACCCCGGCGCTGGCCAGGTCGGAGCGGATCAGGCGTTGCACCCCCACTGACAGCGACACCTCGGCGTGGTCGAAGCCATGCTCGTCTCGGTAGGCCATGGCCCGGTCCGTGAACAGCGACGCGATGCACCGTCGCCATGCGACCAGCACCGCGTCCACCCCCCGGACGCCCAGGAAAGTCTCCTGCTGGCCGGCGAAGCTGGCGTCGGGCAGGTCTTCCGCCGTGGCACTCGAACGCACGGCGACCAGCGGTTCGCTCTCGTCGGACACTCGGCCCAACTCGGTGTACGCGGCGGCGATGGCTTCGGTCAGCTCGGGCGGCACCGGCGCCGAGACCAACAACTCGCGCAGGGCGGCGGCGGTCTCCTCCAGGGGCACCCGACCGCATCGCAGCTCGTCCAGCCGCCGCAACAGCTCCGCTTCCACGTCCCCCTCGATGAGCAGCCGGAACGCATCGACCGTGGTGGCGAATCCGTCGGGGACCCGAACACCCGTTGCGCTCAGCGAAGAGATCAGCTCTCCCAGCGACGCGTTCTTCCCGCCCACCCGGCCTACGTCATGACGACCCACCGCGTGGAGCGGCAGGACCAGCTCGCCGCCCACCGCCATCGGGTCCGTCGAATCCGCCGCCCCCGCGGGCCGGGCGGGGAGAGGTGGGGCGCTCAACGGGAGGAGTCTCCCGGCGTGAAGAGCGCAATGAATTCCGGGACGGGAGTGGCGGCAAGGGCCACGGGGTCGTCGGCCAGGGCCAGGATGACGTCGGCCCGTTGCGGCCCGAAGCGAGAGGTGACGGCGTCGGCCAGCTTGCGCCGGAGTATCGGGACGGCCTCCGCCCGGCGCCGCGGGTGACCCAACGGGTAGTGGACCTCGACCTTGTCCGTCGCGGTGCCGTCGCTGAACTCGATCTGCACTGCGTTGGCGATGGCCCGTTTGTCGGGGTCCAGATAGTCGTCGCTGTAGGTCGGGTCCTCCTCCACGGTCATCCGGTTGCGCAGGGCGTCGATGCGGGGGTCGGCCGCGGCCTCGTCCAGGTAGTCGGTGGCCACCAGGTTCCCGTTCAGGAGGCCCACTGCGGTCATGTACTGGATGCAGTGGTCTCGATCGGCGGGGTTGTCCAACGGGCCCGTCTTGTCGATGATCCGCACCCCGGCCTGCTGGGTCCAGATGCGGACCCGGGAGATGTCGTCCAGCCGGTCACGGACCAGCGGATGCAGTGCCACCGCGGCTTCCACTGCGGTCTGGGCGTGGAACTCGGCCGGGTACGACACCTTGAACAGCACGTGTTCCATCACGTAGGAACCGAAGGGTCGGCTGGCCTCGAGGGGTTGGCCACCGAAGAGCACGTCGCTGAAGCCCCAGCCGTCAGCGCTCAGCACCGACGGGATGGACAACTCACCTCGAACCGCCCATCGGGCGAGACGAACGGCCCGACTGGTGGCGTCGCCGGCGGCCCAACTCTTGCGGGGACCGGTGTTGGGGGCGTGCCGGTACGTGCGCAACGCACCCCCGTCCGCGAACGCGTGGGACACCGCCGACACCACGGCGTCGCGGTCCCCACCCAGCAGGCGCGTGGCGACCGCGGTGGAGGCCAACCGCACCAACAGGACGTGGTCCAAGCCGACGCCGTTGAAGCTGTGGGTGAGCGCCAGCACACCCTGGATCTCGTGCGCGGCGGTGGCGGCCCGCAGCACGTCGCCGATCAGGAACACGTCCTCGGGCCGGCCGGTGGTGGTCGCCACCCGGGACAGATGGTCGGTGATGGCCAGGATGGCGCCGAGGTTGTCCGACGGGTGACCCCATTCGGCGGCCAGCCACGTGTCGTTGAAGTCGAGCCACCGGATCATGCAGCCGATGTCGAACGCAGCGGCGATCGGGTCCAAGACGTCGCCGGTGCCGGGTACCAGGCTGCCGTCGGGCACCGTGGTGCCAGCCACGACAGGCCCGAGGTGGCGGACGCACTCCGGTTGCTCGAGCGCCATGAGGGCACAGGCCAGGGAGTCGAGGACCACCCAGTGCGCCGACGCCAGTGCGCCGGGGCTGGGCTCGGGCTGGTCCGAGACGAACTCGGCGATGGCGGCGAGGAGCGGGTCCGGGGCCGGTCGGGAGGCGTCCGCGATGCCGATCAGTGCGCCCATCAGGCCGTGCTCCGGCGTTCCGCGAGTGGGAGGAAGATGCGCCGGTCCGGGCCGATGTAGTCGGCGTCGGGTCGGATGAGCTTGTTGTTGTTGCGTTGCTCGTAGACGTGGGCGGACCACCCGGTCACCCGGGACAACACGAACACCGGGGTGAACAACGGGGTGGGGATGCCACAGAAGTGGTAGGCGGTGGCGCTGTAGAAGTCGAGGTTCGGGAACAGGTCCTTCTCGCGGCGCATGACGGCCTCGATCCGCTCGGCCACCGGATGCATCCAGCCGTCGGGGTGGCCTTCGGCCAGCCGCGCCGACCACGACTTGATGATGTCCGAACGGGGGTCGCTGACCGTGTAGACGCGGTGGCCGAAGCCCATGATCTTCTCGCGTGCGGCCAGCGCGTCCATGACGCCGGCCTCGGCCGCCTCGGGCGTCGGGAACCGTTCGATCAGTCCCATGGCGGCTTCGTTGGCTCCACCGTGGAGCTTGCCCTTCAGCGTGCCGATGGCGGCGATGATGGCGCTGTACTGGTCCGACAGCGTCGAGGCGCAGATGCGGGACGCGAAGGTGCTGGCGTTGAACTCGTGCTCGGCGTAGAGGATCAGCGAGACGTCCACGGCCCGGACATGGGCGTCGTCGGTCGGCACCCCGAGCAGCGTCAAGAGGTGTCGTGCGGTGTGTCCCTCACCGGTCTCGGTGTCGATCCGCTGGCCGTGCGTGCTGAAGGCCCACCAGTAGCCGAGCATGGAAGGCAGGGAGGCGATGAGCCGGTCGGCGATGACGTGGCGGTCGTCGAGGGAGGACTCCGGCTCGACGATGCCGAGCACCGAAACCCCGGTGCGGAGGACGTCCATCGGGTCCGCGTCCGCCGGGAGGAGTTCCAGCACTGCGGTCACCTCGGGCGGCAGACCCCGTTGAGCCGCCAAGAGGGCGATGTACTCGTCGAGGCGGGCCTCGGTCGGCAACTCGCCGTGCACCAGGAGATGGGCCACCTCCTCGAAGGTGGCGCCGGCGGCGAGGTCGTCGATCTCATAGCCGCGGTAGGTGAGCCCGATCCCCTCCTTGCCGACGGTGCAGATGGCGGTTTCACCGGCGGTGACGCCGGCCAGACCGCCGGCGTTCGTTGGGTTGGTCATGTCCGCTCCTCCTGGGATGCTGTGTTGTCCGCGGTGCCGTCCTCGGCGCCGAAGAGTCGGTCGAGTTGGGCTTCGAAGGCGTGGTAACCGAGGTGCTCGTACAGCTCCTCGCGGGTCTGCATCAGATCGAGCATCGATTCCTGCGTGCCGTTCGTCCGCAGCGACGTGTACACGGCCTCTGTTGCGGCCGACGCGGCCCGGAACCCCGACAAGGGATAGAGGGCCATGGCCACACCGACCTCCCGGAGGGCGTCGACATGGGCCAGCGGGGTCTTCCCGAACTCGGTCATGTTGGCCAGCACCGGCAGACCGACCTCGTCGACGAAACGTCGATAGTCCGACAGCTCGGTCACGGCCTCGGCGAAGATGGCGTCGGCCCCGGCGTCGCGGTACACACACGCACGCTCGATGGCCGCATCGACGCCCTCGCTAGCGACCGCGTCGGTGCGAGCCATCACCACGAAGTCCGGATCCGGCTTGGCGTCCACGGCGGCCACGATGCGGTCGGCCATCTCGCCGGCGCCGACGAGTTGCTTGCCCGGCCGGTGCCCGCAGCGCTTGGCCGCCACCTGATCCTCGAGGTGGACCGCGGCCGCGCCGGCACGGTGCAACTCGCGGATGGCTCGTGCGATGGAGAACGCATGCCCCCACCCGGTGTCGATGTCGACCAACACCGGCAAGTCGGTGGCCGCACAGATGCGGCGCACGTCGACGGCCACGTCCTCCAGCTGGGTGATGCCCAAATCGGGCAGACCCAGACTGGCGTTCGCAACACCCGCACCCGACACGTACAGCATCCGGAACCCGGCGTGCTCGGCCAACAGCGCGGCGTAGGCGTTGACGGTGCCCACGATCTGCAACGGCTGTTCCGTCTCCAGCGCCGCTCGGAACCGGGCCCCAGCCGACGGCGTGGTCACGACTGCGGCCCTACTAGCGATACACAAATCACGAAATTCATCTCCGGAGTATGGCGGGGAAAGATGACACGATCAAGCGCCCGACACACTGACGCCGGGTATAGCCACCGACACGAGGGCGCTCCACCGCCCCCACGATGTACGCTCCAAATCTCAGGAACCAGAGATCGTAGGACGTGATGGGTACTGAACGAGCAGGAGGGTGGCGGAGCCGAGAGGTCACGTCAGGATTGCAGCAAGCACCGGCGCGTGCCATGTTGCGCGCTGTCGGCTTCGGCGACGAGGACTTCGACAGACCTCAGATCGGGGTGGCGGCCGCGGCGAACGACGTCACACCGTGCAACATGGGTCTGGCGGGCCTGGCCGGCTCGGCGCGCCGTGGTGTTGTCGATGCCGGTGGGGTGGCGCTCGGGTTCTCGACGTTGGCGGTGTCGGACGGGATCGCCATGGGTCACGAGGGGATGCGCATGTCGTTGCCGAGCCGTGACCTGATCGCCGATTCGGTGGAGTGCATGGCGTTGGCGCAACGTTTCGACGGATTGGTGACGTTGGCGGGATGTGACAAGAGCTTGCCGGCGATGTTGATGGCCGCAGCCCGGCTGAACGTCCCGACGGTGTTCGTCTACGGCGGGTCGAGTCTGCCGGGCCGTTTCCAGGGCCGCGATGTGACGATCCAAGACGTGTTCGAAGCGGTGGGGGCGGTCGACGCCGGGCTCCTCGCCGAGCGTGACCTGGCCGAACTGGAGCGCTCCGCGTGTCCGGGTGTGGGTTCGTGCGCGGGGATGTACACGGCGAACACGGTGGCCGCAGAAGCCGAAGCGCTGGGGATGGCGTTGCCGGGCTCCGCGACACCGGCGGCGGTGGACCCCCGTCGCGACGACATCGCGTACCGCAGCGGCGTGGCGGCGATGGACCTGGTGCGCCGGGACCTGCGTCCCCGTGACATCCTCACCCGGGAAGCGTTCGAGAACGCCGTGACCCTCGTGATGGCTCTGGGTGGATCGACCAACGCGGTGATACATCTCATGGCGATCGCCCACGAGGCCGGGGTCGCGTTGGAGATCGACGACTTCGACCGGATCAGCCGGCGCACCCCGTACCTCGGCGACCTGCGCCCCGGGGGCCGTTTCGTCATGGCCGACCTGGACCGGGTCGGTGGGGTACCGGTGGTGATGGCCGAGCTGTTGGCCGCCGGGCTGTTGCATGGCGACTGCCTCACCGTCACTGGCGCCACCCTGTCCGAGAACCTGGCGGCCATGGACCTTCCAGCGGTCGACGGAACCGTGGTGCGGCCCCATGGCGAGCCGATCCGAGCCGACGGCGGCCTGGCTGTGTTACGTGGGTCGCTCGCACCCGGCGGGGCAGTGGTCAAGGTCGCCGGACTCGACGTCGGGGTGTTCGACGGCACGGCGAGGGTCTTCGACGGGGAGGGCCCGGCCATGGCCTACGTCCGTTCGGGGGCGCTGGAGCCAGGTGACGTGATCGTGATCCGCAACGAGGGACCGCGCGGCGGACCGGGCATGCCGGAGATGCTGGCCGTCACCGCAGCGGTCCGCGGCAGCGGCATGGGCGGTGAGGTCGCATTGTTGACCGACGGCCGGTTCTCCGGGGCGACCACCGGGATCTGCGTCGGCCACATCGCCCCCGAGGCGGCCTCGGGGGGACCGCTGGCGCTGGTCCACGACGGCGACCAGATCCGCATCGACCTCGTCGACCGACGCCTGGACCTGGTCGTCGACCCAGACGTGCTCGCGGCACGTGGCAAGGCGTGGGTGCCGCCACCGGCGGTCACCGGGAACGGGGTGCTCGCCAAGTACGCACGATCCGTCGGCAGCGCCTCCCACGGCGCTCTGGTCGGAGTCGAGGACCCATCAGAACCGTCGCGAACCCCACCGGGCGCGCCGGCCCGCTCGTGATCGTTGTCATCGCACCAGAACCGAGGTCGGCAAGACCTGGGTGACCGTCCCCGCCGGGACCCGGCTTCTCCGACATCGCCACCCGCGGCGTCGAGGACTACGAGCTCGACGTGCACTGCCACAACGGTTCGATCGCCCAGAAGGTCTCGCCGCAGCGACAAGCCGGAGTCCAGGCCAGCATCGAAGGCGCCATCGAGAACGACGACCCCCCCCACCAGCAGGTGGAATCGCTGCACCCCAACCACTCGGCCCAGCTCGGGTTGCGGAACTGCCTGCGCCAGTTCTGGAACGACGGCGCCGTCCGCACCATCTAGCCGCCCCGGCAGTGCCGACCAGCTCACCGCCCGCCTCGTGGCCGGTCCCGAGAACGGCGTGCTCACCCTCTCGGCCTTCACCGGCTGAGCACAGTCGGGCGCACAGGTCTGCAGAGGCAATCGGCGGGTAAGATGAAGGGGCCCGACCGGGAGCAGTGGGGCAGAGGTGCCTCGCCCACCAACGGCGATGGAGACCCCCGGTCGACAGCAATCCCACTCGTTGCCCCAGGAGGCTCGCCATGCGTGAGCTCGACGCCTGCGGTATCGGCTTCGTCGCCGACGCCGAAGGCCGCCCCAGCCGATCCATCGTCACCGCCGCCCTCACGGGGCTGGCCAACGTAAAGCATCGAGGCGCCGTGGCGGCCGACGCCCGCACCTCGGACGGCACCGGGCTGCTCACCACCATCCCCAGCGCCATCTTCGGCACCGGCGTCGGCGTGGCCGTCCTCTTCGTGCGCGGCGACGACCCGTCCGCCACCATCGCCCGGCTCGCGCTGGAGGAGGGGCTCGAACTGGCAGATTGGCGCACGCCACCGACCGACGACAGCGCGCTCGGCGACCTGGCGAGACGGACGCGCCCCCGGATCGTGCAGGCCCTGTTCCAGCCCACCGACGCCACCCGGGAAAGACTCGCCGGGCTGGCGCCGAAGGTGGGCGACGACCCGTTGTTCGACCCGACGTCAGAGGAGTTGGAACGACAGGCCTTCCGGCTGCGTCGACGCATCGACACCACCACCGAGGGCACCTACGTGATCTCGTGCTCGTTTCGCACCATCGTGCACAAGGGTCTCGTGGCCGCCGACGCCCTCGCCGACTTCTACCTCGACCTGGCCGACGAACGCTTCGTGGCCCCCCTGGCCATCTTCCACCAACGGTTCAGCACCAACACCCTGCCCACGTGGGAACGAACTCAACCGTTCCGGATGCTGTGCCACAACGGCGAGATCAACACCCTGGCCGGCAACGAGAACCGGATGCGGGCCCGCAGTCACCTGGGCACCGCCGAGGCCGGGCTCGGCCCCGAGGAGTTGTTCCGCCCTGTGCTCGACCCCGGCGGCAGCGACTCCGCCAAGCTCGACGAGGTGGCGGAGCTGCTCGTTCGCGGCGGCCGCCGCTTGAGCCACGCCATGGCCATGCTCGTGCCCGAGGCTTGGGAGGAGACGCGTGACCTCGACCCGGAGGTCCGAGGCTTCTACGAGTACCACTCGGCCCTGATGGAACCGTGGGACGGGCCCGCGGGGGTCATCTTCACCGACGGCATCCGGGTCGGCGCCGTGCTCGACCGCAACGGCCTACGACCACTGCGGTATGCCGCGTGTGAGGACGGCCTCGTGGTGTGCGCCTCGGAGATGGGGGCGGTCGAGACGGCCGGCCATGGCGCCATCGCCCGCGGTCGGCTGGGACCAGGCCACATGCTCGTCGTGAGCCCCCACTTCGGGGTGGTCCGCAATCACGACGTGAAGGAGCACCTCGCCGGCAAGCAGGCTCCCTACGCGACATGGTCGGGTGACGGCTTCTTCGCCATGGCATCGGGCGAGCCCGTCACCGAACCTCCCGACGACCTCACCGTGCAGCAGGTGGCGCAGGGTTACACCCGAGAGGAGCTCGCCATGGTGCTCAAGCCCATGGCCAGCGACGCCTACGAGCCGACCTTCGCCATGGGCGACGACTCGCCTCTGCCGCCGATGGCGGGACGACCACGCCCGGTCGCCCACTACCTCAAGCAGCGGTTCGCCCAGGTCACCAATCCGCCGATCGATCCCCTCCGGGAACGCCTCGTGATGAGCCTGCGCACGCTCATCGGTCCACGGGCGCCCCTCCTCGACGAGCGGGCCGACGTCGCCCGCCTCCTCGTCTTCGACTCCTTCTTCGTGTACCCGTCGGCCGTCGACACGCTGCTGCGCCGCGAACTGCACCCGTTCCCCACCGCCCGGTTCATCGCCACTTTCGCCGTGGACGACGCACCGGGGGCCCTCGAGACCGCGGTGCGCGACCTGGCCGACCGGGTCGATCAGGCCGTGGCCGGAGGTGCCGCGGTCGTGGTGCTCGACAACGGCGGGATCGACGAACGCCACGCCCCCATTCCCTCGCTCCTCGCCGTCGGCGCCGTGAACCATCGTCTGATCGCCACCCGGCGCCGGTCCGACACCAGCATCGTGGTCGTCGCCGATGACGCCCGCGACACCCACTCGGTGGCGGCGCTGTTGGGCTACGGGGCCGACCTCATATGCCCTCGCCTCGCCCTCCAGACCGTCGCCTCCGAAGCCGACGCCGACACCGACGGCGACCTCGTGAGCTCCGATGCCCAGGAACGGTTCCGGGCGGCTGTCGAAGCCGGCGTCCTCAAGATCATGTCGAAGATGGGGATCTCGACCGTCGACTCCTATCGAGGCGCGCAGACGTTCGAGGTCCTCGGGCTGGCCCCCGAGGTGGTCGACACCTGCCTCACCGGCACGGCCAGTCCCGTGGGCGGAATCGGCTGGCTCGAACTGGACGAGGACGGCCGGGCCCGCCACGCCCACGCCTTCGCCCCCGACGAGCCCGCGCTCGACTCACCCGGCTACTACCGCGTGCGTAAAGGCGGCGAATACCACGCCCACTCGAAGGAGGTCACGCAGGCACTGAACGTCCTCACGCTCTCGGCCGAGACACCTCGTCTGGCCGAGCGCGACCCCCAGGCCGTCGACCAGGCCGCCGCCCACCTCCTACAACGGGCCATCGCCGGTGAGAGCTACGACCGGTACCAGGACTTCGTCCGCCTCGTGACCGAACGACCCCCCACCGAGCTCAACGACCTCCTCATCTGGGGAGCGGTCGGTCCGCCGATCGCGCTGGACGAGGTCGAGCCGATCCGGGACATCGCCCATCGGTTCTCCACCGGGGCGATGTCGCACGGCTCACTGTCGAAGGAAGCCCACGAGACGCTGGCCCAGGCCATGAACCTGATCGGCGGCCGCTCCAACTGCGGCGAAGGGGGCGAGGACCCCGCCCGATTCCAGACCCGCGGGTCGGGCCGCGACGACAAGAACTCGCGCATCAAGCAGATCGCGTCGGGCCGCTTCGGGGTGACCCCCGAGTACCTGGCCCACGCCGACGAACTCCAGATCAAGATGGCCCAGGGTTCCAAGCCCGGTGAGGGCGGCCAACTGCCCGGTCACAAGGTGTCGGCCGAGATCGCCCGCCTCCGCCACACCCAGCCGGGGGTCGGCCTCATCTCCCCGCCCCCGCACCACGACATCTACTCGATCGAGGACCTCGCCCAGCTCGTCTACGACCTCAAACAGGTCAACGCCGCCCAGGTGTCGGTCAAGCTCGTGTCGACCCACAACGTGGGCACCATCGCCGCCGGTGTGGTGAAGGCGCTCGCCGACGTGATCCACATCTCCGGCGGCAACGGCGGCACCGGCGCCAGCCCCCTTTCCGCCATCAAGCACGCCGGCATGCCGTGGGAGATCGGTCTGGCCGACACCCAGCGGGCGCTGGTCGACAACGGCCTTCGCGGGAGGGTCCGGCTGCGGGTGGACGGCGGCTTCAAGACCGGACGGCACGTGGTCATCGCGGCCCTGCTCGGAGCCGACGAGTACAGCTTCGGGACGGCGGCGATGATCGCCGAGGGTTGCATCATGCTGCGGGCCTGCCACCGCGACACGTGCAAGCCCGGGGTGGCGACCCAGCGCCCCCATCTGCGGGCCAACTTCACCGGCACCCCCGAAGGGGTGGCGGCCTACTTCCTGTTCGTGGCCGAGGAGGTCCGCCACCACCTCGCCGCCCTCGGGGCCCGCCGCCTCGACGAGGTGATCGGACGTAGCGACCTGCTCACCCAACGGGCGACAGGCGACAGGCGCATCGACAGCTTCGACCTGTCGTTCCTGCTCGACCCGCCCGAGCACGAAGGCAAGCACCGCCGCTTCGTCGAACGCGCCGACCTGCAGGACCCGAGGGCCGACCTCGGCGACCGACTCCTGGCCGACGCCTTCCGGGCCATCTGGGACGCCGACGACGTGGACCTGCGCTACCCGATCACCAACCGCGACCGCTCCGTCGGCGCCGCGCTCTCGGGCGCGCTCGCCCTCGAGTACGGCGGTCTCCCGCCACGGGGCACGGCCCGGGTGCGCCTCGACGGTTCGGCCGGCCAGAGCTTCGGGGTCTTCCTCGGCCACGGCGTGGAGCTCACGCTGGTGGGCGAAGCCAACGACTACGTCGGCAAGGGCATGGGCGGCGGACGCATCGTCATCCGCCCGCCGGCCGACGACGCCACCCTCGCCGACCGTCGCCACACCGGTTCGTCGACGGTGCTGGCCGGCAACACCTGTCTGTACGGCGCCACCGGCGGGGAGTTGTTCGTGGCCGGCGCCGCCGGCGAACGCTTCGCCGTTCGCAACTCGGGAGCCCTCGCCGTGGTCGAGGCCGTCGGCGACCACTGCTGCGAATACATGACCGGAGGCACCGTGGTGGTCCTGGGACGAACGGGCTACAACCTCGGCGCGGGCATGACCGGTGGGCAGGCGTTCGTCTGGGACCCGGTACCCGAGCGGATCCTGGCCCGCGTGAACCCCGGGCTGGTCGAGGTCGTGCGACCCGACCACGATGCGCTGGGCGAGCTGCGCTATCTCGTGGAACGCCACCACGAGCTCAGCGGTTCGAGGCGTGCCCTCGACCTGCTGGCCGAATGGGAGGACCAGACCCCGCACCTCTGGCACATCGTGCCGCGCGATCGGGCCGAGTCCCTGGCCGACACGGCGGCCCGCCGGGTGGCCACGGCCTGAGAGCATCCGGCCTCCGGTGGTGGCCCACCGAGCCGGTAACCTGCTCCCCGCATGAGCGACGACCCCCGCACCGGCGCCAACGTCCCCCGTGACCCGTGGGGCAATCCCTTGCCGCCCGAGGACCAACCGCCGGTGAATCCCGGCCCGGGCGACTACCCGCCGCCGTTCCCCGGCGATCAGCTCGGTGCCCCCGGGGCCGCACCCCCCGGGTACAACCCCGCCTGGCCGCCGAGCGCCCAGGGCCCGCCCGCCGGCTATCCCGTGGACCCCGGTATGCCGGCGCAGGGCTGGGGCCAACCGAACCCCTGGGCCGCCCCCAAGAACGACGGCATGGCCGTCGGTGGCCTGGTCACGGGCATATTCGCAGCGCTGTGCGGCGTGGCCGGCATCTTCGGCATCGTGCTCGGCCCCACGGCCATCACCCTGGGGGTGCTGGCCCGCAAGCGCATCGCCCGGGCCAACGGCGCGGTGAAGGGCGAGGGCCTGGCCACCACGGCCATCGTGCTCGGCGTCATCGGCACGCTCATCTCGCTCGTCTACGTCATCGTGTTGATCCGCAATCCCGACCTGCTCAACGACATCGTCAACCAGCTCAACACCACGACGACCACCACCCCCGGGACCGGCAACAGCACCTGAGCCGGGCCCCCAGCCCCAAACCACCGAGAGGCAGACACAGACCCATGACCGTCGCCGCCCACACCCCGATCGAGCTCGTCAACGACGTCTACGCCACGCTCCCCGAGCGGGTGGGGATCGGTCGGCGGCGCCTGGGGCGGGGCCTCACCTTCGCCGAGAAGGTGCTCGTGAACCACCTCCGCGACCCCGAGACCGGCGGACTCGAGCGGGGCCGCAGCTACACCGACCTCGACCCCGACCGCGTGGCCATGCAGGACGCCACGGCACAGATGGCCCTGTTGCAGTTCATGACCGCCGGCCTGCCCGAGGTGGCCGTTCCCTCCACCGTGCACTGCGACCACCTGATCCAGGCCAAGACCGAGGGCAAACAAGACCTGCGGGTCGCCATCGACGTCAACGCCGAGGTCTACGACTTCCTCGAATCGGTGTCGGCCAAGTACGGGATCGGCTTCTGGAAGCCCGGCTCGGGCATCATCCACCAGGTCGTGCTCGAGCAGTACGCCTTCCCCGGCGGGATGATGATCGGCACCGACAGCCACACCCCGAACGCCGGCGGCCTGGGCATGATCGCCATCGGGGTGGGCGGCGCCGACGCCGTCGACGTGATGACCGGCTACCCGTTCAACGTGCGCTGGCCGAAACTCATCGGCGTGAAGCTCACGGGCACCCTGAGCGGCTGGTCGGCGCCGAAGGACGTCATCTTGAAGGTGGCCGAGATCCTCACCGTCAAGGGGGGCACTGGGGCCATCGTCGAGTACTTCGGCCCGGGCGCCGAGTCCATCTCGTGCACCGGCAAGGCCACGATCTGCAACATGGGCGCCGAGATCGGCGCCACCACCTCGTTGTTCGCCTACGACGAGGCCATGTCGCGCTACCTGAAGAGCACGGGCCGCGAGGCCATCGCCGAGGCCGCCGACGCGGCCGCCGCCGACCTGCGCGCCGACGCCGAGGTGCTGGCCGATCCCGGCGCCTACTTCGACGAGGTCATCGAGATCGATCTCTCCGACCTGCGGCCGTTGATCAACGGCCCGCACACCCCGGACCGGGCCCGACCCGTGAGCGAGCTGGGGGCCGAGGCCGTGGCCGAGGGCT
The DNA here is from genome assembly GCA_041688815.1 of Acidimicrobiales bacterium. Lineage (GTDB taxonomy): Bacteria > Actinomycetota > Acidimicrobiia > Acidimicrobiales > Acidimicrobilacustridaceae > Rhabdothermincola_A. The sequence continues at coordinate 35,446 of JBDNHK010000054.1, forward strand.
GGCCGATGGAGATCTCCGCCGCCCTCGTCGGCTCGTGCACCAACTCGTCGTACGAGGACATCAGCCGCGCCGCCAGCATCGCTCGCTTCGCGGTCGAGAACGGACTCGAGATCAAGACGCCCCTGCTGGTCACTCCCGGCTCCGAGCAGGTGAGGGCCACCATCGAGCGCGACGGCCTGCTGGCCGACCTCCAGCAACTCGGTGCCACCGTGTTGGCCAACGCCTGCGGGCCGTGCATCGGTCAGTGGTCACGGAGCGACGTGAAGGAGGGTGACGTCAACGTGATCGTCAACTCTTACAACCGCAACTTCCCGAGGCGCAACGACGGGCTGGCCTCGACCCTCTCGTTCGTCACCTCCCCCGAGACGGTGATGGCGCTGGCCCTGGCCGGGCGGGTGGACTTCGACCCCGTCACCGACACCCTCACCAACCGCAACGGCGACGAGGTGCGCCTCGAGGTTCCGGTCGGTGAGGAACTGCCGGCCAAGGGCTTCACTCCCGGGGAGAGCGGCTTCATCGCCCCGCCCGCCCACCGCTCCGATGTCGACGTGCGCGTGTCGCCCGAGTCCGATCGGCTCCAGTTGCTCGAGCCCTTCGCGGCATGGGACGGCCAGGACTTCCTCGGCCTGCCCATCCTCATGAAGGCCACGGGCAAGTGCACCACCGACCACATCTCGGCCGCCGGGCCGTGGCTGAAGTACCGGGGCCACCTCGAGAACATCTCGGGCAACCTGTTCATCGGCGCCGTGAACGCCTTCACCGGCGAGGTGGGTACGGGCAAGGACCAACTCGACGGCGAGACCAAGAGCTACCCCGACATCGCCCGCCACTACCACGAGGCCGGTCAGCCGTGGGTGGCCATCGGCGACGAGAACTACGGCGAGGGCTCCTCACGCGAGCATGCCGCCATGGAGCCCCGGTTCCGGGGGGCGCAGGTGGTGCTCACCCGCAGCTTCGCCCGCATCCACGAGACGAACCTGAAGAAGCAAGGGGTGCTGCCGCTCACCTTCGCCGACCCGGCCACCTACGACCTGATCGAGCAGGACGACCGCATCAACGTGCTCGGGCTGGTCGACCTCACGCCGGACACCCCGGTTCGATGCCAGATCGTGAAGCCCGACGGCACCACCATCGACTTCGACGGCAACCAGACCATGAACGACGAGCAGATCGGCTGGTTCCGCGCCGGCGGCGCCCTCAACATCATCCGGGCGCGCCAGGAGGTCTGACCACCTCGCCCGGGTCGGTCAGGCGTTGGGAGGCAGGGTCCGGGCCAACTCTTCCGGCGTGGGTTCGTCGCGCCGTCGCGCTTTCGCCGGGAGGAGATCGACGATCGCCTCCATGATGGCCTCGGTGTCGGCACCCGCATCGGTGAGCCCCAGTTCCACCGGTGGCCCGACGCGAACCGTGACGGCGGGCGGGTCGAACACGTTCACCAGGTTCGGCACCCGGCTGTTGCGGGGCCACACCTTCTCGGTCCCCCACAGGCCCATCGGGACCACGGGGATGCTCCGGCCCTCGTCGGCCATCTCGGCGGCGAGGCGGGCCGCGCCCCATCGGCCCTCGAGGACCGGCTCGAAGAAGGCCCGCCCACGCGGGATGGTGCCCTGGGGCAGGATCGCCACGATCTCGCCGGCCCGGAGGCAGTCGGCCGCCTCGAGCAACGGCTCGTCCGAGCCCGAGCCGCGTTCCACCCGGATGCCGCCCATGGCCCGAGCCAGTTCGCCCACCACCGGCGCGTCGAAGACCTCTTTCTTTCCCAGGAAACGAATCGGTCGGCCCCGCCGTGCTGCTGCGTAGCCGACGGCGATGGGGTCGAAGTAGCTGCGATGGTTCGAGCACAGCAGCACCGGACCCTCCGAGGGGAGGTGGTGGGTGCCTTCCACCTCGAATCGCACGTAGGGCATGAACTCGTTTCGAAGGAACGGAAACACCGCGGTCTGAGGCTCGACCCCGAGGACCTTGGGAACCCCGGGAGGAGCGTCGAGGAACTGCACCGGCCACCGACGCAGCACCGCGACGGCCGCCAGACGGGGGTCGGGGTTCACGGCGACAGGACGGGCGACGGCGCCCAGCAACGGCAGGTCGTAGAAGCTGTCGGAGTAGGCCCAGCTGTGAGCCACGTCGACGTCGTTGCCCGCGGCCCACGCCCGCACCGCCGCGAGCTTCCCCTTACCCCACACGAACTCGCCGTCGAAAGTGCCGTCGTAGCACCCGTCGGCCCCCACCCGATACCGGGTGGCGACGACGTCGTCGAAGCCGACGAGCTGGGCCAGAGGCTCGACCAGGTCGAACGGGGTGGTGGTGGCCAGCACCACCCGGCGACCGGCCGCCTGGTGGTCGTGGATGATGACGCGCGCCCAGGGCTGCACCGCCTCGGCCAGCTCGGTGGCGGCGTGGCGGCCGGCCTCGCGGGTGGCGTCGCGGCTCCAGCCCTTGGCCGCCCGGACCGCCTGGCGGGTGAGCATCATCGACGGACGGATCTCACCGATCAGGTCGAACAGCCCGAAGATCAACCCTTCGCCGGGCAACGAACGGTCGGGCATGAGACCAGCCCGGCGCAAGGCCGAAGAGATCACCGGCCCGCTGGCCCCCCGCAGGAGCGTGCGGTCCAGATCGAAGAACACCGCGCTCCGGTCATCGGCCTGGCCCATCCCGGCACCGTACTTCCACCCACCCACCCGCAGCCGTCGCCCGAAGCCTCAGCGGGGCGAGAGCCAGTCGGGCTCACCCCACGGATGCAGCTCGCGGAAGGCCGAGGATGGTCGCGGCCTCGTCGGGCGTGGCCACCGCCACCCCGAGACGATCGCACACGGCGACGGCCTCCTCGATCAACTCCACATTGGTCGGCGTGCGATCACCGGAGTGGAACTCGAGCCCGAGATGGATGTGGCCGTCGCGCTCCACGGCGTACTCGGCCAACCCCGACTCGACGACGTCGCCACCCACCACGGAGACCGCCCACGGCACCGGACAGTCACCGAGGATCGACAGGTACAGGTCGAGGGCCTCCCGGGTGGGCGGCAGGCCGAAGGGAGCACCCATCAGCCCCTCGTCGGTGGCCAGGTAGAACTTGAACATCGAACCCGGTGGCAGCTCGCCGGCGCGCCACCAGGCCAGGGCCGCCCGCAGGAAGCCGGGCTCGAAGAGGGCGATGCTCGGGCCGAGACGGTGCTCGCGGTTGAGGGCCAACTGCGAGCTGACCTCGTCGAAGCTGTTGGCGTACACGAAGCCGCCGACCGGAACACCGTCGGTCATGGCCCCGAGGTTCACCGAGCCGGGGTCGCAGAGCCCCAGCCGCAGCACCCCGTCGCCCGCCAGCAGGTCCACGTGGGTGTAGTCGATGCGGCCCTCGCGAAACGCCACCGTCGGGTACCAGAGGGCGTCGGGGCGCTCGTCGAGCACCGGTCGCCAGGACGCGAGGTAGGAATCAGCGATGCTTCGGGGGTCCCCGACGGGGTCGGCGTGGCTGTGCACGATCGCGGCGCCGGCGCCGAAGCAGGCCAGCGCGTCGGCGGTGATCTCCTCGGCCGACCTCGGGACGTTGGGGTTGAACTCCTTGGTCCGACCCCCGTTGCTCGCGACTTCGATGATGACCGGGCCCCGGGGCATGCCCCCACGGTAGGGCCACTGCTCAGGGCGTGCCGACGCCAGGCACCCCGACGCGAACTTCGACCACCCGCCCGGAGCGAGTCGCGACACCCTCGGTGTGCTCGTGATCCTTGGCGGCGCACACGAAGAGGGTGCGTCGGTCGGTCCCACCGAGCACACAGGCGAACGGTCGGTCCTCGGTGAACCGCACGGAATGGGTGACCTGCCCACCGCGCCACACCCTGATCACTCGGGCGCCGAGCGGGTCGGCCGCCCAGACTGCGCCCTCTAGGTCGCCGCAGATCCCGTCCGGCGCGGCACCCCGCACGTCGGTGTCGACGGGCACGAGGTCGGCGAAGAGCCCGGCATCGCCGAGGCCACCGGTGGAGGTCCGGTCGAAGGTCAGCACCCGGAATCCCCCGCTCTCGGCCACGATCAACTCCGTCTCACCAGGAGGAAGCACCATCCCATTGGGGGCCTTGAGCCCATCGGCGACCACCGCGGCCTCTCCCTGAGCGTCGACGGCGATGATCTGCCCGGGCACCGAGTAGTCGGGGTGGTCGGAGAAGATGCGGGCTCCCATATCCCCCACATAGGCCGTGCCGTCGCGAGCAACGACCATGTCGTTCAGCGAGCCTCGAGCGAGGTGGGACACATCGGCGTGGCCCGTCACCAAACCACCCGGGGACACACGCAGTAGGCGTTGCGTCTCCATGGCCACGACCAGCATCGACCCATCCGGGAGCCATCCGAGTCCGGAAGGGGCATCATCGGGCTCGACCACCACCGTGTCGACACCATCGGCGTCGACACGGTGCACCGCCCCGCCGTGCATGTCGCTGAACCACAGGGCTCCCTCGTGCCATCGAGGGCCCTCCGCGAAGGCGAGCCCGGCGACCACCGTTCGGCCGATGTCGAGATCCATTCCTGCGACCGTAGGGCGAGGGCGGCTCGGGCCCGGACCATCCCGAGAAAACGAACGAGACCGGCCCGGGGGGAGGGCCGGTCTCGTGAGAGGGCGGACCGAGGGGGATCGGTTCCTGCGCCTCATTCGAGCGCACTTCGGAGGGGCGTCCGACTTGATGTGGCTCGGTTTTGCTCTTGAATTGTGAACGAAAGCACGTGATCCGTCCAACAGTTACTCGTGATACGTGCCATCATGCGAAGCGATGGATCTGCGCCAGCTCAACGCGGTGCTCGCCGTGGCCGATCACGGCAGCTTCTCGGCCGCCGCCCGGGCCCTGCACACCGTGCAGTCGAACGTCTCCACCCATGTGGCCCGGCTGGAAAGGGAACTCGGGGTCGTCCTGATCGACCGCAGCGCCGGGCGGCTCACCGATGAGGGTGCCGCCGTCGTGGCCCGGGCCCGACGGATCCAGGCCGAGCTCGACGCCCTCGCCGCCGACGTGGCCTCGGTCCACGACCACGTCGCCGGCACCGGCCGGGTCGGGGTGATCGGGACGACCGCACGCTGGCTGGTGCCGCAACTGGTGGAGACGATGGCCGCCCGCCACCCCCGCGTGCAGGTCGTGGTCTACGACGCCACGACGTCCTCGCTGCTGCTGCAGCTGGCGTCGGGCACGATCGATCTCGCAGTGCTCGCTCTGCCCGTCGCCGATCCCGACCTGCGTTCCGAGCCGCTGTTCGACGAGGACCGGTTGCTCGTGACGCCTCCGGACCATCCGCTGGCCGACCGCGCCGAGGTGAGCCTCTCCGACCTCGACGGCCTCCCGCTGCTGCTCGAACCACGCGGCAACCCCTTCCGTGAGACCCTCGAGGCCCTGGCCCGACCCTTGGGCTGCCAGCTCGTCCCCCAGGCCGAGGTCGACGGCACCCGCTTGATGGCGTCACTGGCCTTCCAGGGCTTCGGCGCGGCCATCCTCCCCGCCAGTGCCACCCCGACGTGGCTGGGGGGCACCTGGCACCAAATCCCGGTCTCGGGAATTCCCGGGCGATCCGTCGGACTGGCGACGCGTCGGCGCGGCCTGTTGTCCTCCCCTGGGCGGGCCCTGAGCGAAGCCCTCCGTGACGTCGTGGCCGATGCCGGCCCCGCTCAGCCCGGTATCCACCCCACGATCACCGACGTCGCCGAGCGGCCACCGCGTGGCGGCGACCGCCGCCCGCCCGTGAACCCCGACGAAAAGGGCAGGTAACCAGCCCCGGCCCGTCCGGGTCGCACCTTCCGATGGCCATCCCCCCCCTCTCCCCCGAGCGCCCCTCCTGGCCCGACGCCGGCCAATGGCCGCCGCCCCTCCCGCTGCGCGCCAAGGTCGCGGGGGTGGCCCGCGCCGCCAGCACCAGCGTCACCACGATCCACGGCGAGCGCCCGACCATCTCCGTTGTCGTCAACGGACGCGAACGCGCCGGCGCGCTCACCGAAGCCGCCGGCCTCACCATCGAGACGGCAGCCCGCACCGCCCGACAGGTTCGGCTCCCGCTCGTCATCGAACTGGCGTCGAGCGGCGCCGATGTGCACGAGGGCATCGCTGCCCTCCACGGTTGGGGTCGGGCCGCGGCCGCCCTCACCGCGTGCAGCGGCTCGGTGCCCACCATCATCATCGTCAACGGACCCGCGGTCTCCGGGCCGGCGCTGTTGCTCGGACTCGTCGACCAGGTGGTGATGACCGCCGATGCCTATGCCTTCGTCAGCGGACCGCACATGGTGCGCCAGTTCACCGGGGTCCCCATCACTGCGGCTGCGCTGGGTGGTTCGGGCGCCCACGCCCGCTCCAGCGGGGTGGCGTCGCTGGTCGTCGCCGACCTGGAGGCCGGCCGAGCGGCCGTGGCCTCCTTGCTCGACTTCCTGCCCGCGCACAACGACGAGCTCCCCGCCATGATCCCGACCGATGATCCGGTCGACCGACCGGTGCCCGAAGCAGGCCGCGTGATTCCCACCTCCCCCACCGGCTCGTACGACGTACGCGCGGTCATGCGGGCCGTGACCGACGACGGCGAGATCCTCGAGCTGCGGGCGGCGTGGGCCCCCAACCTGGTGACGGCGTTCGGTTCCATCGGTGGGCAGCCCGTGGGCATCGTGGCCAACCAGCCGTGCGCGCTGGCCGGCACGCTCGACATCCCGGCGTCCCAGAAGGGTGCCCGCTTCGTGGCGTTCTGCGATGCCTTCAACCTGCCGCTGGTGACCCTGGTCGACACCCCGGGCTTCTACCCGGGCAAGGACCTCGAGTGGCGGGGAATGATCCGCCACGGGGCTCAGATGGCCTTCGCCTACGCCCGGGCCACGGTCCCCAGAGTGAACGTCACCCTCCGCAAGAGCTACGGCGGGGCCTACATCGTCATGGACTCCAAGCGCATGGGCAACGATCTGGCGCTGGCCTGGCCGGCCGCCGAGATCGCCGTGATGGGGGCCAAGGGAGCGGTCGAAATCCTCCACCGTCGCTCCACGCCGGAGGAGCGCCTCGCCCTGGAGACGGCCTACGAGGAGCGCCTGCTCAACCCGTACATCGCCGCCGAGCGGGGTTTCATCGATGCCGTGATCGATCCGGCCGACACCCGGCGGGAACTGGCTGCGGCCCTTTCCGTGCTCGCCTCCAAACGGGAGCGCATCCAGCCCCGGGCCCACGACAACACCCCGCTGTGACGCCGCCGCCGTCGCCGAGGTGACGGGTTCGTGAACGACGGGCGCCACCAGGTTCTCGGGGTATCAGCCCCCGCCATCGCCCTATAGGCTCCGCGGCGTAAGGATCGGGGCTGGTACCCGACGGTACTTTTCCGCAGATCACGATGGAGTTGCAGTGGCCGAAAGCGTGACCATCACCGACAACCGCACCGGTGAAACGATCGAAATTCCTCTGAGCAACGGGGGTGTCGACGCCGCTCAGTGGTCGAAGCTCCTCCCGGGCATCTGGTTCTACGACCCGTCCTTCTCCACCACTGCCGCCGCCGAGAGCTCCATCACCGAGCTCGACGGGGAGGCCGGCATCCTGCGCTACCGGGGCTACCCGATCGAGCAACTGGCCGAGAAGTCGAGCTACCTCGAGGTGGCCTACCTACTCATCCACGGAGATCTGCCCACCGCCGAGCAGTACGCCGTGTGGCAACACGACATCACCTACCACACGTTCATCCACGAGAACGTGCGCAAGCGGTTCATGGAGGGCTTCCACCACGATGCCCACCCGATGGGCATCCTCGTGTCCACCCTCGCCGCGTTGAGCACGTTCTACCCCGACGCCAAGGACATCTTCGACCCGGGGAGCCGGTACAAGCAGGTCATCCGCCTGATCGCCAAGATGCCCACCATCGCCGCCGGCGCCCATCGGCACAGCGTGGGCATGCCCTTCGTCTACCCCGACAACAACCTCGATTTCTGCTCGAACTTCCTGTCGATGATGTGGAAGGTGGCCGAGCCGCACTACGAGCCCGACCCCGTGCTGTCGCACGCCCTCGACGTGCTGTTCATCCTCCACGCCGACCACGAGCAGAACTGCTCGACCACGGCGATGCGGGTCGTGGGGTCCTCGCACGCCGACCCGTACTCGGCCACCGCCGCGGCGGCCGCGGCGCTCTACGGCCCCCGTCACGGCGGAGCCAACGAGGCCGTCATCCGGATGCTCACCGAGATCGGTTCGATCGAGAACGTCGAGCCGTTCGTCGCCGACGTGAAGGCGGGCAAGGGCCGCCTTCAGGGCTTCGGCCACCGGGTGTACAAGAACTACGACCCCCGGGCCAAGATCATCAAGGACGTGGCCTACGAGGTGTTCGAGGTCACCGGCAAGAGCCCGCTGCTCGACATCGCCCTGAAGCTCGAGGAGACGGCGCTCAGCGACGACTACTTCATCAGCCGCAAGCTGTACCCGAACGTCGACTTCTACTCGGGGCTGATCTACCAGGCGATGAACTTCCCGCTGGAGATGTTCACGGTGCTCTTCGCCATCCCCCGGATATCGGGCTGGCTGTCGCACTGGCAGGAGATGCTCGACCAGGACAGCCGGATCGCCCGACCCCGCCAGTTGTACGCCGGTCCGGTGGCGCGCGACTACGTCGACGTGGTCGACCGCTGACCCCCATCGGCGCCCATGGCACCCTCGCTCGGCCGACGCGATGACCCTTCCGGTCGTCTTCGTCGACGCTTTCACCGAGCGGCCGTTCGGCGGTAACCCCGCCGCGATCTGCGTGCTCGCCGAGCCCTTGGGCGAGAACTGGATGCAGGCCATCGCCGCCGAGCTCAACCAGGCCGAGACCGCGTACCTGCACCCACTCGACGACGTGGAGGGCGTGCCCACCTGGGGACTGCGCTGGTTCACCCCGACCACCGAGGTCGAACTGTGCGGGCACGCCACCCTCGCCGCCGCCCACCACCTGGTCACCGACCTGCACGTCGAAGCACCGCTGCTCCGCTTCGTCACCCTGTCCGGCGTGCTCACGGCAAGGGTGGGCGGCGACAGCTGGATCGAGATCGACCTCCCCGCCGACGTGCCGGTGGAGACCGCCGCCCCATCCGCCCTGATCGATGCGCTGGGGAACCCGCAGGTCGTGACCGCGGCGCGGGGACGGACGAACTGGCTGGTCGAGACCATCGCCGCCGACGTCGTGCGCGATCTCGAGCCCGACATGAGGGCCCTGCTCGCCCTGCGCGACACCGAGGTGCCCGCAGGCGTGATCGTCACGTCGGTCGGCGAGGGGCTGCACGACTTCGTGTCTCGCTTCTTCGCCCCCGCCATCGGGATCGACGAGGACTCGGTGACGGGAGCGGCCCACACGACCCTGGGGCCGTTCTGGGCGGCACGATTCGACAAGACCGACCTCCTGGGCCGCCAGCTCTCACCGAGAGGTGGGGTGGTGCGGGTCAACGTGGCCGACGACCGCGTGCTGCTGGCCGGGCAGGCCGTCACCGTGTTGCGGGCGGAGTTCGGTGGTGATGTGCTGGCCGAGCGCGTGGCCCTGCGGCTCGTGGTCGACACCGCCCTCTAGAGCACCACTCGCCGGCCCCACCCACCGGGCCGAGCCTCCGAACGCGAGGCATCGTCGGGCCTGTGCCAGCATCCGCCCATGGACTTTGCCTGGCCCGACGACCTGCTCGCGCTGCGGGCCGAGGCCGAGGCGGTGGCCGCACCATGGGCCGGGCGCACCGACCCCACCGGCACGCCCGACCCGATGCACACCGAGTTCGAGGTACCCGAGGACTCGTGGTTGATCGGGTCGTCCCGGACGTTCTCGCTGGAGCTGGCCCGACGGGGCTGGATCGGGATGACCTGGCCGGTCGAAGAGGGGGGCCACGGTCGCAGCGTCCTCGAGCGATTCGTGGTGTACGAGGCCCTCATCGCCGGTGGCGCCCCGATCGCCACGTCGTGGTTCGCCGACCGCCAGATCGGGCCCACGCTGTTGCAGTACGGCACCCCCGAGCAACGCCGGCGCTTCCTCCCCGACATCCTGGAAGGCCGCTCGGCGTGGAGCATCGGGATGAGCGAGCCCGACGCCGGCTCCGACGTGGCCTCGATCACCACCAAGGCCGTACGCGACGGGAACGACTGGGTGATCAACGGGGCCAAGGTGTGGAACAGCGGGGCGGCCCACGCCGACTGGTGCTACCTGATCGCCCGCACCGACCCCGCGGCGCCGGCCCACCGGGGCCTGTCAGAGTTACTGGTCGACCTGCACGCCGTCGGTGTGGAGATCCGCCCCATCATCGACGCCACCGGCAACGCCCACTTCTGCGAGGTCCGCTTCGACGACGTGCGGGTGCCCGGTGAGAACCTGGTCGGGGTGGAGAACGACAGCTTCCGTCAGGTGATGCGCCAGATGGAGCACGAGCGCGGCGGCATCGACCGGTTGGTGAGCAACAAGGCGCTGTACGAGTCGGTACGGCCATTGGCCGACACCGCGAGCGCCCTCGTGCGCCAGGACATCGCCCGGATCGAGTCGATGTACCGCATCGGACGGCTGCTGGTGCTGCGGGAAGTGCTCGGTCAGGCCCCGGCCGGCTTCTCCGCCGCCACCAAGACCATCTGCACCGAGTTCGAGCAGCAGGTGGCCGGGTTCTGCGCCGGTGTCCTCGGAGCCGAAGCTCTGCTGTGGAACCGGGTCTCACGCAACGCCTGCTACGCCCCCGCGTACACGATCATGGGTGGGACCACCGAGATCCTGCGCAACATCATCGGCGACCGCATCCTCGCCCTGCCGCGTTGATGGCGGCGCGCCCCGCCGCAAGTTCGGCTCGGTCGCTGGGGCTCAGCTGAGGCGGCGGACGTCGGCGTCGGCATCGAGATGGTACGGCGCGACACGAATCCAGGCATCGGTGACCACGGCGCCGGTCGGACCGACGATCACGGGGTTGAGCATGACGTCGGCCAGCTCGGGGACGTGCTCGAGCAGAGCCGCCACCCGCACCAGCAGCCCCTCGAGGGCAGCGAGGGCGCGGCCGTCGTCGTCCTCGCCCTCGAGCAGGGCGTGCACCGCCGACGCGGCCACCACCGCGGTGGCATCAGTGTCCGACAGGGGCAGGACCCGCACGGGCAGGTCGGTGGTGGCGAAGGCCATCGACCCGCCCAGTCCGATGCTCACGACTGCGCCGAAGGCGACGTGCTGATGACCGACGACGAGCACGTCGACGCCGGCCGTGGCCATGTGCTGCACCACGGCGGGGCGCATGGCACCGCCGAGCGCGACGGCCATGCGGTCGTAGGCGTCGTGCACCGACTCGACATCGCGGAGGTCGAGGGCCACACCCCCCTTTTCGCCCCGGTGGTAGCGCCCCACCCCCGTGGCCTTGAGCACGACCGGGTACCCGACGGCGGCCGCCGCGACCGCGGCTGTCTCGGCCGACTCGACCATCGCCGTGGCACACACCGCCAAGCCGGCGGTGGCCAACAGTGCCGACGCCTCGGACCGGCGCAGCCAGCGACCGTCGGGGTGATCGAGGAGGGCTTCGCCCACCGCGGAACGCATCGCCTCGACGTCCAGACCCAGCTCGTCGGGCGCCGCCACCGTTCCCTCCGGGCGAGCCAGCCACTCGCCGTAGTCGGCGATCCGACCGAGGACCCGGGCCGCTTCGCTCGGGAATCGGAAGAGCGGCAGGCTCAACCCGTCGACGACCTCGACCCCCGGTTCGCTACCGAGGAACGAAGCGACCACCGGCTTGCCCGTGCCCGTGGCGGTACCGGTCGAAGCCACGGCCCGGGCCACGGCCGCGGCCACGGCGCGGTGATCCGGGTCGACCGCCGGGGCGTAGATCACCACCACCGCATCGATACCCGGGTCGCCGAGGGCCGCGGCCACCGCCCCCTCGTAGGCGTCGGGCCCGGCCTCCCAGGTGAGCTCGAGAGGGTTGCCCAGCCGGGCTCCGGGCGGCACCCGCCCGGCGAGGACACCGATGGACGACGGCGCCAACTCGGGGGTGGTGAGCCCGGCGTCGAGGCAGGCGTCGGCGACGAGCACCGACGCTCCGTGGGCGTTCGACACGATGGCCACCCGGCGCCCCGTCGGAACAGGTTGGACCTCGAGCACTCGGGCCACGTCGAACAGTTCGGTGGCCGTCCCCACCCGGATGACGCCGCTCTGGGCGAGCAGCGCGGCGACGGTGGCGTCGGTGGGCCAGCTCGCCGACAATCCCTCGGGCCCGGTCGAGAAGCGGGTCGGCCCCCTGAGGCCACTCTTGACGGCCACGATCGGGGTACGCCGGGCGAGGGAGCGGGCGATGCGGGTGAACTTGCGGGGGTTGCCGAACGACTCGAGGAACAGGGCCACCACCGCCGTCTGCTCGTCGGCGGCCCAGTACTGCAACAGGTCGTTGCCCGACACGTCGAGCTTGGCGCCCACGTCGACGAACTGGGAGATCCCCACCCCCAGACCGTGGGCGTGTTCGAGAGCGGCGATGCCGAGCGTGCCCGACTGGGTGAGAAACCCCACCCGGCCCGGCCGCACCGGCACGGAGGCGAAGGTGCCGTGCAGCGAGACGTCGGCGACGGTGTTGATGATCCCCATCGACTCGGGGCCGAGCACCCGCATACCCACCGCGCGAGCTCGATCGACGATCTGACGCTCGGTGCCTTCGGGGAGCTGATCGAAGCCGGCGCTGATCACCAACAGACCGCCGACCCGCTTGGTACCGCACTCGTCCACCACCTCGAGGACATTGGCGGCGGGCACGGCCACGATGGCCAGGTCGACCTCGTCGGGCACGGCCAACACCGAGGTGTAGGCCCGCACGCTGGCCACGTGCCCACCGGCCGGGTTGACCGGGTAGACGGGGCCGTCGAACCCACCACCCACCAACGACCGGAACACCTCGTGGCCGATCCCGCCGCGATCGCGGCCAGCCCCGATCACGGCGATGGAGCGGGGAGCGAGCAGTCGAGCCACCGATGCCGCCTCGGCCCGCTGCTCTCGGCGGGCCATCAGCTCGCGAGCGTGCTCGGTGGGTTCGAGGCCGAGGTGCACCTCCACCACACCCTCCTCGAAAGCGCTCGACACCTGGAAGCCGACCTGGTGGAAGACGCCGAGCATCTTGCGGTTCGTGGGCAGCACCTGGGCCGTGAGCCCGGCGAACCCGTTCTCGCGTGCGGCCACCAGCAGGTACTCGAGCAGGCTGGTGGCCAGCCCCCGACCCTGGTGGTCGTCGTCGACGATGAAGGCCACCTCGGCCTCGTTGCGGTCGTGCCAGGTGTCGTAGCTGGCCATGCCCACGATGTCGTCGCCGAGGAGGCCGACGAGCCCGAGTCGGGTCACATAGTCGACGTTCACCAGGCGATCGAGCTCGCGCGGCCCGAGCTGGGGCATGGGGCTGAAGTAGCGGAAGTAGATGCTCTCGCGGGACTGGCGAGCGTGGAAGTCCGACACCCTCTCTGCGTCGTCGGGGCGCACAGGCCGGATGTGAACGGTGCCGCCGTCGGACAGCACCGCATCGAACTCCCATCGCGCCGGGTAGTTGGGCGGCAGGTCAGGGGTGTCCGCCATTGACGGAGGGTAGGCCGATCCACCGCTCGAGGTCGGGGTCTACGCTGGGGGCCGTAGCCGAGGGGGACCATGAGCATCGAGACGACCGTCGATTCGAGCAGCGAGACGTCCCTCCACCACCGGACCTGCCCGTTGTGCGAGGCCTCGTGCGGCCTCGAGCTCACGGTGCGCGACGAACAGGTCGTGCGCATCCGGGGTGACCGCCAGAACGTGTTCTCCCGGGGGTTCATCTGCCCGAAGGGGTCGGCCCTCCAGCGCCTGCACACCGACCCCGACCGCCTGCGTCGGCCGCTGGTGCGCCACGGCGACGACGTGGGCACCGCCACGTGGGAGGAGGTGTCATGGGACGAAGCCTTCGCCGTGGTCGCCAACGGCCTGCGCGGGGTGATCGACACCCACGGCCGTGATGCCGTCGCCATCTACATGGGCAATCCGAGCGTGCACTCCCTCGGCCCCACGCTCTACAACGCCCCCCTCATCCGGGCGCTGGGCTCCAGGAACATCTACTCGGCGTCGACGGTCGACCAGATGCCCAAGCACGTGTCGAGTGGCTACCTCTTCGGCAATCCGAACTTGATCCCGGTGCCCGACCTCGATCGCACCGATCACCTGCTGATGCTGGGGGCCAACCCGTACGAGAGCAACGGCAGCCTGTGCACGGCGCCGGACTTCCCTGGCCGCATGCGCGACATCCGCGCCCGGGGGGGCAAGGTCGTGGTGGTCGATCCCATGCGCACGAAGACGGCCGACAACGCCGACGAGTGGGTACCGATACGCCCGGGCACCGACGCCCATCTCCTGGTGGCCATGGTGCAGGTGCTGTTCGCCGAGAATCTCGTGGACCTCGGTGGGCTCGCCGAGTTCGTGACGGGGGAGGACGAGCTGAGGTCGGCCGTCGAGGCATTCACACCCGAACGGGTGGCCCCGGTGTGCGGCATCGATGCCGACGAGATCCGTCGCCTGGCGCGCGAGGTGGCGTCGGCGCCGACGGCGGCGGTCTACGGACGCATCGGCACCCACACCGCCGCTTTCGGCACCATCGCCTCGTGGGCCGTCGACGTCCTCAACGCCCTCACCGGCAACCTCGACCGGGCCGGTGGAGCCATGTTCCCTTTGCCGGCTCATGACCCGGGACGGGGAAACGGCAAGGGGCGGGGCTTCGCCGTGGGTCGCCATACGAGCCGGGTGCGGGGCTACCCAGAGGTGCGACGCGAGTTCCCGATCGCCACGTTGGCCGACGAGATCCTCACTCCCGGCGACGGCCAGGTGCGCGCTCTCATCACGGTGGCCGGCAACCCGTCGTTGTCGGCGCCGGGTGCCGGCCGCCTCGACGACGCCTTCGCCCAACTCGACTTCATGGTCAGCGTCGACCCCTACCGCAACGAGACCACCCGCCACGCCAACGTCATCCTGCCGCCGCCGTCGGCACTGGAGCGCAGCGAGTACCACCTGGCCTTCTACTCACTGGCCGTGCGCAACTTCGCCGACTGGGCACCACCGCTGTTCCCTACGGATGGTCCCCAGGAGCACGAGATCCTAGGGCGGCTGATCCTGGCCGTGACCGGAGCCGATGCCGGCGACGATCCCACCGTCATCGACACGCTGTTGCTCGACGGGGCCCTGCAGGCCGCCATCGACCGGGCCGACTCCCCGGTGGCCGGACGCAGCGTCGAGGAATTGCGGGAGATCGTCACCGCCGACCCAGATCGAAGCACGGTGGACCACCTGGTCGACGTGATGATCCGCACCGGCCATGCCGGTGACTGGTTCGGAGTGATGCCCGAGGGGCTGTCGCTCGACGGACTGGCGGCCAGCCCCCACGGGGTCGACCTCGGCCCCCTCACCCCGAGGCTGCCGGCGGCACTGCGCACCACGTCGGGCACGGTGGAGCTGGCCCCACCACCGGTGCGGGCCGATCTCCCCCGCCTGTACGCGTCACTCGACACCATCGGGGCCGCCGCCGAGGGGGAACTGTTGCTGATCGGGCGACGGCACCTGCGGTCCAACAACTCCTGGATGCACAACGTCGACGTGCTGGCCAAGGGGAAGTTCCGGTGCACGCTGCTGATCCACCCCTCTGATGCGGCCCGCCTCGGGCTGCTGGATGGTGGCGCGGCCGTGGTGCGCTCCCGGGTCGGTGAGGTGACGGCCGCAGTGGAGGTGACCGACTCGATCAGCCCAGGAGTGGTGAGCCTCCCCCACGGATGGGGTCACGACGCACCCGGTACATCCTTCTCGATAGCCGGCGAACGACCGGGTGTGAACACCAACGTGCTCACCGACCCCGAAGTGCTCGACCCGCTCTCGGGCAACGCGGTACTCAACGCCATCCCCGTCACGGTGATACCCGGCTGACGACGTGGACCTCAGCCCGGCGGGGCCGCCGGGGGAAGCAACGGGGGCTGGACGACCGGAGGCTGCGGACCGACGGCCGGAGCTGGGCCCTCGTCGGGCTCCTGGGTGCCGTTGAGGTCGACACCGCACCAGCGCTTCGTGTAGTCGTTGAGGCGATCGGACTGAAGTTGGAGCTCGCGGGTCCGATCATCGAGCAGCACCACCAGGCGGTTGATGGCCTGTGGGTCGGCCGGATCGGAGGTCAGCGCCTCCCGGATCACCGGGTCGAGCGCACCGCGCAGCGCCCGGAGGTCCTCGTCGATCTGGTTGGGCACACCCGCCTCCTGCAGCCGGCCCAGGCCGTCGGAGACCTCCTGGAGCCCGCCGGCGCCCTGTCCCATGGCGACGGTGATGTCGCCGCCGGCCTGCAGCTCCGCCACGGTGTTGCAGAACTGCGAGCCGTTGGTGGGCGGCCTGGAGGTGTCGAAGGTGTCACGCTCCACCCACCAGCCCACGCCGAGAGCGCCGGCCACCCCGACCACGATCACGATCAGCCACACCAGCCCGCGGTCCCACCAGCGCCGCGGCCCACCTGTTGCGGGTGACGGTGGGGCTGCGGCCGTCACCGTCGTGGGGCTTTCGACGCGGTCGTCGTCGGTCTTCGGTGCCTCGACCAGATCGTCGGCGTCGGCGTCCGTCGGGTTGTCGTCGCTCATCGTGACACCAGGCTAGAACCCGGCCGCTTCAGCGCTGGACTGCACCTACCCCCGCGGACGGGCTGTCGCGGTCAGCCGGTTTCGGGCCACGTTCACGGGGGTGGGGGGGTCTGGGTGGTGTCGCTCGGTGTGGTGGCGGTGGTGGCGGACGAGTTCGATGACGCGGTCGCGGGTGCGGCGGTCCAGTTCGGTTCGGTCGTCGGCGTTTCCGACGGCGTGGTCGGGGGTGCGGCGATCCGGTTCGTCCTTGTCGTCGTGCTCGGGTTCGCCGTGAGCCCCGACGTCGGGGCTGGCGCTGGGGTCTGGGCCGGGTGACTGGTCGGGTTCGGGGATGGTTGCGATGACGCCGTGGCGTTTCGGGTGGTGCAGGGGGAGGGGGGGGGTCGGTGTCGGCGGGGTGGGGGGCTGGTGAGGGTGTGCCCGTCGGGGCGGGCGAAGGCGTCGCGGTAGACGCCTTCTTCGAAGATTCCCATGCCCCGAACGGCCAGGAACCGTTCGAAGTCGCTGGTGGTGCGGATACCGAGACCGCGTAGGGACCCGGCGACGAGGTCGAACGGGTCGATGACCAGGGCGACCTGGGGGTGTTGGCGGCCGGGGCGGTCGCCGACCGCGGCGCCGTGATCGCAGTAGAAGCGCATGACCCGCCCGAATGCTTCACCGCGCCGTTCGGTCGCGGTGCGCGACTCACCGGGGGTGTCGGGTCGTTCGGCGATCCGCAACGCCGTTTCGGCGAGCGTGGTGGTGTCGGGGTCGAGGGTGGCGTCGAGCACTCCCCGACCGTCGAGGGTGCGCGACAGGTGCACCCGGGCTCCCGCCTCGC
>JBDNHK010000055.1:0-5030 GCA_041688815.1 Acidimicrobiales bacterium
CCCGACAACCCGCTGTTGCAGGCCCGGCGCGAGCGGGCCCGGGCCGACGCCTTCCGAGTGGTCGATCTCCCTCGCGCCGCCACCCTCCTGGCCCAGGGGGCGGGCCGGCTCATCCGTTCCACCACCGACCGCGGCGTCGTCGCCGTCCTCGACCCCCGGCTGGCCACCAACGCCAGCTACCGGTGGGAGATCGTGCGGGCCCTACCGCCCATGCGTCGCACCCGGGACAGGGCCGAGGCCGAGGCGTTCCTGCGGGCGCTCAGGGCCTGAACCCGAGCCCGAAGCCGGGCGGCCCGACTTCAGAAGCCGAGGCGATCGAGCGAACGGGATTGACGCTGCCAGTCCTTGTCGACCTTCACGAACAGCTCGAGGTACGCACCGGGTGCGAGCTGCTCGCGCACCGCCGTGCCGACCGCTTTGAGCACGGCCCCCTTGCGGCCGATGACGATGCCCTTCTGCGAGTCCCGCTCGACGAGGATCTCCACGCGAATGCGGGGCCACTCCCACTCCACCACTCGGGTGGCGATCGAGTGCGGGAGCTCGTCGTGGGTGACGGCGAGGAGCTGTTCGCGTACCAGCTCGGCCACATGGAACGCTTCGGGCACGTCGGTGACCGTGCCCGGCGGGTACCACTCCGGGCCCTCGGGCAGGCGGGCCACGATCTCGTCGACCAGGGCCGCCACGCCGACGCCGGTGAGGGCCGACACGGGGAAGTAGGCGGACCGATGCAGTTGCTCGGCGGCCCGGGCCAACTGGGCCATCACCTCGTCGGGGGAGGCGATGTCGGTCTTGTTGACCACGATGATGGCGTCGGCCGGCACCCGCTCGGCCACGAAGCGGTCCCCGGGTCCGATCAGCGCCGTGGCGTCGACCACCAGGCAGACCACGTCCACCCCACCGGCGGCACTGGTGGCGGTGGCGTTGAGCCGCTCGCCCAGCAGCGTGCGGGGCTTGTGGATGCCAGGGGTGTCGACGAACACCACCTGCACGTCCGGGCGCTCGAGGACGCCGCGGATCTGCGCCCGGGTGGTCTGCGGCTTGTCGGAGGTGATGGCCACCTTGGTGCCGAGGATGGCGTTGAGCAGGGTGGACTTGCCCACGTTGGGTCGACCGACCAGCGTGGCGAAGCCGCTTCTCACCGTTCGACCTTGCGTTCGGAGTCGCCGGCGGAGCTTCGGTCGGTGTCCGAGCGGCTGGGCGCGTCGGGGGCCTTGTCGATGCGGATGGTGGCGATGCGTCGACCCTTCACCTGTTCGACGTGGAGTCGACGACCGGCCGACTCCACGATCTCTCCCTCGGCGGGCACGTGCCCGGCCAGATGGAACACCAGCCCCCCGAGCGTGTCCCAGTCCCC
Source organism: Acidimicrobiales bacterium (assembly GCA_041688815.1). GTDB lineage: Bacteria > Actinomycetota > Acidimicrobiia > Acidimicrobiales > Acidimicrobilacustridaceae > Rhabdothermincola_A. Next base: position 1,355 of record JBDNHK010000055.1, read on the forward strand.
CTCGGGCAGGTCGAGGCCGAGGAGCTCGTTGACCTCGTCCACCGCCATCTGGGCCTGCACCAACACTCCGCCGTCAGGCAGCGGCTCGACCATCGGCTCCTCACGATCGAACTCGTCGACGATCTCGCCGACGAGTTCCTCGATCAGGTCCTCCATCGTGACGAGGCCGGCCGTGCCGCCGTACTCGTCGACCACGATCGCCATATGGAAGGTGCGGGCCTGCATCTCGGGCAACAGCGCGGCCACCCGTTTGGTCTCGGGCACGAACTCGGCCTGGCGGACGAAGGCCAGGACGGGCTCCTCGGCCCGTCCGTCGCGCTCGGCGCGCATGAGATCCTTGGCGTTGACCACCCCGACCACGTCGTCGATGCCCTCGCCGCAGACCGGGATCCGGCTTCGACCGTTGAGCAGCACGACCTCCATGACGTCGGCCACCCGGAAGTCGGCGTCGACGGTGACCATGTCGGGGCGCGGCACCATGACCTCGCGGACGATGGTGTCGCCGAACTCGATGATCTGGCTGATGAGCTGACGCTCCTCGCGCTCGATCACCGCCTCCTCGACGGCCGCGTCGACCATGGCCAGCAGTTCCTCCTCCGACACGAAGGGCCCTTCCTTGAGGCCCTTGCCCGGCAGGATGACGTTGGTGAGACCGATGAGACCCCGCGACAGCAGGCGTAGCGGGCCGAACCGGGCCAGGGCCGACACCAGCGGGGCGGCCAGCAGCGCCGCCCGCTCGGGGTGCTCGATGGCCCAGGTCTTGGGCGCGGCTTCGGCGAGCACGAAAACCACGACCACGTTGAAGAACGTGGCCAGGGCCACGCCCCAACCCCCGAACAGTTGATCAGCGAGGATGCCGAGCAAGGTGGCCTGCACGAGCTGACAGACCAGGACCACGAGCAGGACCACGTTGAGGAAACGTTCGGGATGGGCCACCAACTCCATGAGGCGCTTCGATCCCCGGCGCCCGTCCTCGGCCAGTGCCACCGCCTTGACCCGGGTCATGCGGGTGAGGGCGGTCTCGGCCAGGGCCAGGAAGACCGACACGAGCAACATCACGGCGATCGTGACGAGCATCGCCGTCTGGGTGCCGGTGAGAGCGAGCACCACGGTCGTCACGGTGAGCCCTCGGCCGAGGTTGCCGGGTCGGTTGACCCGCCGGCGGGCGGGGGCTCGGCCGGCGGGGTCGCCCACGGGTCGGCGGCCATCGGACCGTGATGCGCGGCGAGGAGCTGGCGCTCCCGGTCCTGCATGACCACGGTGGCGGCGGCGTCGGCGTGGTCCATACCCAGAAGGTGCAGCACGCCATGGACCACCAGCAGAGCCACCTCGTCGTCGTAGCTCCCAGCGTGGCCCGGGGCGTTGCGGGCGGCCACGGACGGGCAGATCACGACGTCGCCCAGCAACAGCGGTACGTCGTCGGTCTCGTCGTCGTGGCGGTCGGGACCGGGGCCACCGCTGTCGGGCCATCGTCCGGGCGGATTGGCCTCACCGTCGATCGGGAACGACAGCACATCGGTGGGACCGTCGTGGCCCATGAACCGCCCGTTGAGCGAGGCGATCGTTTCCTCTGACACGAAGAGCACCGAGAGCTCACACTCGCCTTCGACGGCCTCGTCGGCCAGCACCGCGCCGGCCAGGCGCTGCCACCGTTCGACCTCGACGGGATGGTCGCGTTGCTCGTCGGCCACGAACACCGTGACCTCACCATCGTCGGGGCCCCGGCGGCGCCGGCGGCGACTCGGGGGGCGGTCGATCACCGCCGTTTCCCGCAGTCGGCAGCGGGTCGGGGGGCCACGCACGAAGGACACGACGGAAGCATCAGGTCCCCCAGCGTAGAAGGCCGACGGCGCCCGAGCCGACTCCTCGTCGCAGTCGGGGACACCTCGATCGTGACCAGAGCCCGCGAGCGATGGCGATTTACAACCGCTCGTCGTCGGCGTCGGCGGTGGCGGGGATCAACGCCGCCGGTTCCGCCGGCACGTGCTCGCCCTCACCGTTCAGCTTGGCGGTGTGGTCCTCGTAGGCGGTCACGATGTCCTGCACGATGCGGTGGCGCACCACATCGGCGGCACCGAGGCGCACCCACTCGAGGCCCTCGATGCCGGTGAGGATCGGTTCGAGGCCGAGGAGCCCGCTGCGCCCTCCGGCCACGTCGACCTGGGTGGTGTCGCCGGTGATCACGGCCTTCGACCCGAACCCGATGCGGGTGAGGAACATCTTCATCTGTTCGGGGGTGGTGTTCTGGGCCTCGTCGAGAATGATGAAGCTGTTGTTGAGCGTGCGCCCCCTCATGAAGGCCAACGGCGCGACCTCGACGGTGCCCCGGTCGAGCATGCGCTGGGCGCCCTCGGCCTCGACCATGTCGTACAGGGCGTCGTACAGAGGCCGTAGGTAAGGATCGACTTTGGCCATGATGTCGCCAGGAAGGAAGCCCAATCGCTCACCGGCCTCGACCGCGGGGCGGGTGAGGATGATGCGATCCACCTGCTTGGCCTGGAGGGCCTGCACCGCCATGGCGACGGCAAGCCAGCTCTTGCCCGTGCCGGCGGGACCGACGCCGAAGGTGACGATGTTGGCGCGTATGGCGTCGATGTAGCGCTTCTGGCCGCTCGTCTTGGGGCGAACGATGCGACCCTTCGCGCCCCGCATCACGTCGGCGGTGAGCACCTGCGAGGGGCGCTCGTCGGCCTTGACCATGTCGATGCTGCGCCGCACCCCGGCCTCCTCGAGCACGTGACCCTGTTGAAGGAGCACGACCAGCTCGTCGAACAGTCGGCCGACCTGTTCGGCCCCGTCACCGTCGACGGTGATCTCGTTGCCCCGCACGTGGACCACCGCCCCCGGGTAGGCCGCCTCCACCAGCCGTAGCAGCTCGTCGCGCTCGCCGAGCAGGCCGACCATCAGGTGATTGCCGGGGACGTTGATCTTCACCTGCGTATCGGCCATTGCCCAGTGAGCGTAGAGCGGCCCGGCCCGATCCCCGGCCTCGGATGCTCCGCCGACTCCCTCCCCGACCTCGACCGGAGCCCCTCATCCCTCGACACGGGCGACCCACCCCGTCGACTTGGGGGAGACTGCCCCAGCGGCGAGAACCAGCCCGAGGTGCGCGATGGCCACACAGGAACCACAACCCCCGACCGGGTCCCCCGGAGCCACGCCCGATGCCGCTTTCGACCAGTGGCTGGCCGAGGTCCGCGTCGACGACGCCGCCCGCGGCCGGGCTGTCGCCGCCGAGGAACGGGCCCGCTCCGAAGAGGAGGCCACACTTGCCGGTGTGCTCGTGGGTCTGGCCGGGCGCGGCGAAGCGGTCGGCCTGGTGATGCGATCCGGGCGCCAGCACCGGGGCTCGGTGCGCATGGTGGGGCCCGACGCGGTGGTGCTGTTCCTCGAGACGCGCCAGTGGCTCGTGGCCCGCCTCACCGCCGTGGCCGTGCTGCGGACCATCTCCTCCCCGCCGGTGGCCGGCGCGAGCGATCCGTCGACGACCAGTCGGTTCAGCCGCCTCGCCCTGGCCGTCGCCCGACCCGGCGACTGGGTGATCGTGGCCGCAGGGGCGGCGACGACGGGCGGGGAACTGGTGTCGGTGGGCCACGACGTGGCCGTGCTGCGACTCGACAACCGCGACCTCGCCTATGTCGGCCTGTCCACCGCCGACGAGGTCACCACCCGCCCG
>JBDNHK010000056.1:0-13694 GCA_041688815.1 Acidimicrobiales bacterium
GGAGGCTCGGGTGCGGTGGAGGTGCCGATGCAGGGCACCATCGTGAAGGTGCTCGTCGAGGTGGGCCAAGAGGTCGAGGCCGGGGCCACGGTCTGTGTGCTCGAGGCCATGAAGATGGAGAACAACATCACCGCCGACAAGGCCGGCACGGTGAAGGAGATCAAGGTCGCCGCCGGCGACTCCGTCGGCTCCGGCGACGTCGTCGTGGTGATCGAGTAGGTCCCTCCCGTCGATGTCCGCGGTCGCCTTCGCCCGGTCGCGACACCACGGCGCGACGCCATGACCGGGTGACCAGGCCGGTCAGCGGGTCGCGATGACGACGGTGCCCCCGGCCCGGTCGGGGATGCCGCGGTGCAGTGAGCCCTGGATCCCGGAGGCCCACAGACCGAGCACGATGGCCAAGCCGAAGGGAAGGGGCAACGCCATCGGTGTCCACGGCACGAGGGCCCGCAGCAGGGCCTGCGACGGGTCCGGCTTCTTGCCGTCGGTGTAGCGGGCCACCCGTAGACCGAACATCCACTTACCGAGGGTGCGACCCCAGAGCGCCAGCATCACGAACTCGTAGACGACCCCGACCCCGAGGACGAGCCACGGCAGCCACGTGGGTGTGTCGATCTCGACGCGTTCGGCGGAGGCGGTGACCGAGAGGGCCACCACCACGAGGGCGGGGGTCACGACGATGGCCAGATCCACACCGCGGGCACCGAAACGGGGCCCCGGAGCGGCGAGGCTGTTGGCTCCCGTGGCGGGGAAGTCCTTGGCCTCGGGCAGCTTGGGGGGTGGTTCGGCCGACGCCGTCGTCGCTGGTCGGCGTGGCTCTTCGCCTTCGGCGGGCACGGGATCGGTCACTTCACTCGGCCGCATCCGACAGGGCTTCGGCCAAGGTGGGATGGACCAGGAGGCTCTCGTAGATGTCCTGCACGCGGAGGCCGGCGGTGACGGCGAGGGCGATGACCGAGATGAGTTCGGCGGCGCGGCGACCCACGATGGAGCCGCCGAGGATCACGCCGGTGGCCGGGTCGGAGACGATCTTGACGAAACCGCGCGGGTCGTTCTCGATGAGGGCCTTGGCGTTGGCCGAGAACGGCACCTTGGTGACCCGGATCTTGCGGCCCTCGGCGAAGGCGTCGGCCTCGGCCAGGCCCACGTCGGCGATCTCGGGCACAGTGAAGATGGCCGACGCCGCCTTGTCGTAGTCGAGGTGTCGGTGCGCGCCCACGTGCAGGCCCATGGCGTGCTCGGCGATCTTGCGGCCCTGCATCGACGCCACCGACGAGAGCGGCAGCTTGCCCGACAGGTCGCCGGCCGCGTACACGCCGGGTACCGACGACAGGCAGTTGTGGTCGACCACCACGTAGCCGTCCTGGGTCTCGACCCCAGCCTCGGTCAGACCGAGACCCTCGGAGTTGGGGAGCGAGCCGATGGCCAGGAGGGCATGGGTGCCGCGCGCCTGCCGACCGTCGTCGCACACCACGTTGACCGTGCCTTCGCCGACCTCGATGCCGGTGGCCCGGGCCCCTTTGTAGAGGCGAACACCACGCCCGATGAAGTCGGCTTCGAGCGCCGCCGCGACCTCGGGGTCCTTCTGAGGAAGGACCTGCTGCCGGCTCACGATCAGGGTGACCTGGCACCCGAACGACGAGAACATGTGAACGAACTCGACACCGGTCACCCCCGAACCGACGACCACGAGATGCTCGGGGAGCTCCGGAGGCGGATAGGCGTCGCGGGTCGTGAGGACGCGAGTGCCGTCGACCGTGGCCCACTCAGGGACGCGAGGACGACTCCCGGTGGAGAGCAACACCACGTCGGCCTCGAGCTCGACGGTGCCGTCGGTGGTGTCGGCCACCACCTGGCGCGGTCCGATCAGACGTCCGGTGCCGTGGAGCATGCGCACCCCTTGGCTGCCGAGGATCTCGACCGTCGATCTCTCGAGGCGGTTCTCGATGGCGCGGATGCGCTCGGCCAGCACGTCGAAGTCGAGCAGGGCTCCGACGTCGCGCAGGCCCATCCCCTGGGCCTTGCTCATGCGGGCCAAGGCTCCACCAGTGGCGATCATGGCCTTGGAGGGGATGCAGTCCCACAGGTGAGCGGCCCCCCCGATGACGTCGCGCTCGATCATCGTGACCTCGGCCCCCAAGCGGGCGGCGTGGGTGGCGGCGGTGTTGCCGGCCGGTCCTCCACCGATGATCACGAAGCGCTTGGCCATGGCGAGAGGCTAGTGGTCGCACCAAACTTCTCGGACGCCGGGAATGCTCATGCAGGAGCCCGATCGAGCGGGCGCAACCGGTGATCGGGGGTGAACAGCCGCCGGGTGAGCCCGAGCCCGATGACCGTGACGCTCGTGGCCACCGAGCCGAGGACGAGGTACATGATCGCCAACTGCACCACCACGGCGTCGCGGGCGTCCACGCCGGCGAGGATGAGCCCGGTCATGGCCCCAGGCAGGAACACGAGCCCCACCGACTTCGTCGACTCGATCTGGGGGATGAGAGCAGTGCGCAGCGCCGCGCGCACGTAGGGTCGCGACGCCACCGGCCAGGCCTGCCCGAGCGCCAGCCGCGCCTCGACCTCGTCCCGCTTGTCGGACAGCTCCCCCACGATGCGGCGGGCGACCAGCACGCACGAGGTCATCGAGTTGCCGATCATCATCCCGGCCATGGGGATGATCGTGCGCCCCTGCACCGGGAAGATTCCCAGCCCGAAGATCACCCCCAGGCTCACCGTGACGACCGTGGCCATGGACAGGACCGCCAGACCGAAGATCCCCGGTGCTTCTCGCGCCCGGTTGCGCACGGTGATCCCGGCGAACGCCACCATGGCGACGACCCACAGCCACGACCACACCAGGGAGGCATCGGGATCGAGCACGAGGGCCAGGGCCACCCCGACGGCGAGGAGCTGCGCCGCGGCCCGAGCCGAGGACCAGAGGATGGTGCGGGTCAGGTGCAGCCGCTGCCAACCGGACAGGGCCACGGCCACGGCCACGAGGGTGAGCGAGGCCACCAGCCCGCCCCATCCGATGGCGGTCGTGCTCACCGTTACCCGTCCTCCTCGGACCGGTCGGCGAGAAACCGAGTCCGCTCGTCGGCCGACGCGCACCGACCGTCGACGAGCACCACCGTGTCGTCGGCGATGCGCTCGGCCTGCGCGAGGTCGTGGGTGACCCACACCACGGTGAGACCATCGGCCACCAGGTCTTGGGCCAGCCTCTCGATCTCGCGCCGGGCGGGCGGGTCGAGCGACGACGTCACCTCGTCCATCAGCACCAGCTGCGGCTCGGTGAGCAACGTGCGGGCCAGGCACATGCGCTGGGCCTCTCCACCCGACAGATCATCGGCGACACGGTCGAGCATCTCCGGGTCGAGCCCGACCCGGGCCAGCGTGTCCCCGAGCGCAGCTTCGTCGGCGGTCGGTTCGGCGACGCGCAGGTTCTCGCGTACGGATCCGGCGAACGGCGTGGGCCGCTGAAAGACCATCCCGACCCGACGGCGCAGCACCAGGGGGTCGAGTTCGGAGACGTCCTGACCGCGTACGAGGACCCGGCCGGCCGACGGCACCTCCAACCGGTTGGCCAGGCGTAGGAGCGTCGACTTCCCCGAACCCGAGGCGCCGGCCAGAACCGTGAGTCGGCCGTCCGGCACCGTCAGATCGATGCCGTGGAGCAACTCGGTGCCATCGGCCGCGGTGACGTGCACGCCCTCGTACTCGAGCACGGTCGTCACGACGCGGCCCAGGGTGGCTGCCTTCTCGCCCACAGAGTGGGGCGCGGCACCCGAAACAAGACCATGTACTCAGCATGACACCGCGCGTGCCGGTGTTTAGGCTGCGAAGCCGTGAGCGCCACTGACCGGACCCCTGAGCCCCAGCCCACCCTCGACGACTGGTCGGTCGCCGCCGGCAAGGACCTCAAGGGAGCCGACCCCATCGGCCTCGTGACCACCACTCCCGAGGGCATCGAGGTGAAGCCGCTCTACACCGCGGCCGACACCGAGGCGCTGGCCACCGACACCCTCCCGGGCTTCGCCCCGTTCACCCGGGGGGTGCGGGCCACGATGTACACCGGCCGGCCGTGGACCGTGCGCCAATACGCCGGGTTCTCCACCGCCGAGGCGTCGAACGCGTTCTACCGGCGCAACCTGGCCGCGGGCCAGAAGGGTCTCTCGGTCGCCTTCGATCTGGCCACCCACCGCGGATACGACTCCGACCACCCCCGGGTCGTCGGCGACGTCGGCAAGGCCGGTGTGGCCATCGACACCGTCGAGGACATGAAGGTGCTCTTCGACGGCATCCCGCTCGACGACATGAGTGTGTCGATGACCATGAACGGCGCGGTGATACCGGTGCTGGCCATGTTCGTCGTGGCCGGCGAGGAGCAGGGAGTCGACCGCTCGGTGCTGGCCGGCACCATCCAGAACGACGTCCTCAAAGAGTTCATGGTGCGCAACACCTACATCTACCCGCCCGGCCCGAGCATGCGGATCGTGGCCGACATCATCGAGTTCACCGCCACGGAGATGCCGAAGTTCAACTCCATCTCGATCTCCGGCTACCACATGCAAGAAGCCGGAGCCACGGCCGTGCAGGAGTTGGCCTTCACCATCGCCGACGGCAAAGAGTACGTCCGAGCCGCCCTGGCCAAAGGCCTCGACGTCGACGCCTTCGCCGGTCGCCTGTCGTTCTTCTTCGCCATCGGCATGGACTTCTTCATGGAGGTCGCCAAGCTGCGCGCCGCCCGCGTGCTGTGGCATCGCGTGATGTCGGGCTTCGAGCCGAAGAAGCCGCAGTCGCTCATGCTGCGCACCCACTGCCAGACCTCGGGGGTGTCGCTCACCGAACAGGACCCTTACAACAACGTGGTGCGTACCACCATCGAGGCGTTGGCGGCGGTGCTCGGCGGCACCCAGAGCCTGCACACCAACGCCTTCGACGAAGCCCTCGGCCTGCCCACCGACTTCTCGGCCCGCATCGCCCGCAACACCCAGCTCATCATCGCCGAGGAGACCGGCGTCAGCCGCACGGTCGACCCGCTCGGCGGCAGCTACTACATCGAAGCCCTCACCACCGAGCTCGTGGACGCCGCCTGGGCGCTGATCGGTGAGGTGGAGGAGCTCGGGGGCATGACCAAGGCCGTCGAGTCGGGCATGCCCAAGCTCCGCATCGAGGAGTCGGCGGCGCGCACCCAGGCCCGGATCGACCGGGGCCAGAACGTCGTGGTGGGCGTCAACAAGTACGTGCCCGAGCACGTCGAGATGGTCGACGTGCTCGACATCGACAACACCGCCGTGCGCGAAGGCCAGATCGCCAAGCTGGCGCAGATCCGCTCCACGCGCGACGACGCCGCCTGCCGGGCCGCCCTCGACGCCCTCACCGAAGGGGCACGCGGCAGCACCAACCTGCTGGCCCTGGCCATCGAGGCGGCGCGAGCCCGGGCCACGCTGGGTGAGATCTCCGATGCCATGGAAGCCGTGTTCGGCCGCCACAAGGCCGAGGTCCGTACCATTGCCGGGGTGTACGGACACGCCTACGAGGGCGACGACGACTTCACAGAGCTGCAAGGTGAGATCGAGGCCTTCGCCACCGCCGAGGGCCGCCGCCCCCGCATGCTCGTCGCCAAGATGGGCCAGGACGGCCACGACCGCGGGGCCAAGGTCATCGCCACCGCCTTCGCCGACCTCGGCTTCGACGTCGACATGGGCCCCCTCTTCCAGACCCCGGCCGAGGCCGCCCGTGACGCCGTGGAGCACGACGTCCACGTCGTCGGGATCTCGAGCCAGGCGGCGGGACACAAGACCCTCGTCCCCCAGCTCATCGAGGAACTGCGCAAGGCCGGGGCCGGCGACACGCTCGTCGTCTGCGGAGGGGTCATTCCGCCCCAGGACTACGACATGCTCACCGAAGCCGGCGTGGCCGCCATCTTCGGTCCCGGCACCAACATCCCCACCGCGGCCCGCAAGGTGCTCGCCCTGCTGGCCGAACGCCGGACCGGGGCCTAGAGCCCGGCCCGTGACCACCGCCCCGTCCGATCCCCAGTCCCTGATCGAGGGGATCCGTACCGGTGACCGCCGGGCCCTGGCGCGCGCCATCACCCTCGCCGAGTCCACGCGCACCGATCACCGCGCCGACGCCGACGTCATTCTCGATGCGCTTCTCCCGGCCACCGGCCACGCCGTTCGCCTCGGCATCTCCGGGCCGCCCGGTGTGGGCAAGTCGACCTTCATCGAAGCCTTCGGCAACCACATCATCGCCACCGGTAGACGGGTGGCGGTGTTGGCCGTCGATCCGTCGAGCCGCCGCACCGGAGGGTCGATACTCGGCGACAAGACCCGCATGGAGGAACTCTCCCGACGGCCCGAAGCCTTCATCCGACCCTCGCCCGGACGGGGACAGCTCGGTGGAGTGGCCCGCCGGACCCGCGAGGCCATGTTGCTGTGCGAGGCCTTCGGCTTCGACGTGGTGATCGTCGAGACCATCGGGGTGGGCCAGTCCGAGGTGGCGGTGGCCGACATGGTCGACCTGTTCTTGCTCCTCGTCGCCCCGGGTGGTGGCGACGAACTCCAGGGCATCAAGCGCGGGATCATGGAGCTGGCCGACCTGGTGGTGGTCAACAAGGCCGATGGCGACCTGGCCCCCGCCGCTGGTCGCACCCGGGCCGACTACAACGCCGCGGTGCACCTCCTCCGCCCCAAGTGGCGCTCGTGGGAGACCGAGGTGATGGCCGTTTCGGCCCTCACCGGTCACGGCGTGCCCGAGGTGTGGGACGCCATCGAACGCTTCACCGCCCAGGTCGGCCCGTCCGGTGAGCTCGATGCGGCCCGCTCCCGGCAGGCCACGGCCTGGTTGTGGAGCGAGATCGGCGACACGCTGCTCGAACGGTTCCGTGCCGACCCCACGGTCATCGGCCGGCTCTCCGACATGGAGAGCCGGGTCTCGTCAGGTCAGATCACTCCCACCATGGCGGCCACCCGGCTGCTCGACGCCTTCACCGAACGCTGAACAGGGCCGAGGAACGGGCGCAAACGCGCGTCGCACCGGATGCCCCCAGGTCAGCCGAGGCGACGGAGGAGCCGGACGAGACGTCGCGACGGACGTCGGGCGTGTTCGGCCCGCAGCTTCTCGAGCTCGGCGCGCTCGGCCGCGTGATCGTGTTCGAGGCGACGCAGCTGGGCGGCCAGCTGAGCGGCCTTGAACGTCTCGGCCCCGAGCCGGTCGGTCAGCGCTTCGGCGCCGATCAGTCGACGACGTAGCGTGGCGAGACGGGTGGCAGAGCCCACGGGCAGGATCATGGGCTCGAGATCGAGGGCACCGGCGACCTCACGGTCGGTGTCGACCGCATCGGGAACGGCCTCGTGGGCCACGATGCCGACGGGAGTGTCGAGTGTCTCGAGGCCCGCGAGCATCACCGCCCGCTGGAGCCAAAGGCCCAGAGCGGTGTCGAGGGGAAGATCCGGGTCGGGGCGCACACCGGCGCTGAGCACGACCTCGGCGGGTACGAGGAAGGCGTCGGAGACCACGGGGCCGGGGAGATCGGCATGCAGGGGATCGAGGGGGTGTAGCCGCAGGGCATCCGCAGCGAAGGCTTCCACCGCCGGAGGCTCGTGGCCGAGGCCCCGCCGCTCGGCGTCCGATGCGGCAATGACGCCGAGTCGGACCACGCGCCCCGCGTTTCGGACTTCGCCGGCCTGGATCGTGGCCGACCAGTCCCGACCGAGTCGGGTGCGGCTGTCGAGTACGACGACCCACCGCCCGGTGCCGGCTCCGACGGCCTCACCGAGCCCCGCGGGGGCCACGACCGCCACGTCGGTGATCGGGGGAGCCTGGGCGCCCAGGTCGGCGAGCAAGGGCTCGGCCGACGAGGGATCGACGCCGGGACGAACGACGACGACGGCGTCGACGACGGCGTCGACGAGGGGCTTTCGTTCGTCGATCTCGTGGACGTAGGGAGGTTCGACGATGTCGGCGACGGTGAGGAGACGGACGAACTGGTAGATCTCGGACGCGCCGTCGGCCCGGCGGCGTGTGGCGTGGAGCAACTCGCGAAGCGGGGCCCCAGGACGTACCACCGGAGAGTCGGTGGGGAACGCCTGATCGGAGAGCGGGAGCACCACGTCTTCGGCATCCGAGTCGACCCATCCGCCGGCGGCGAGAAGACGACCCAGCTCGGAGATCGAGAAGAAGCGGAGGTGGGTGTCGTCGAGCAACCCGGTGTCGCTGAGGTCCCAACGCCCGAGGAGCAGCTTCGAACCGATGTCGACGTGGGTGATGTTGGGAATGCTCACGATGAGCGGCACTGCATCGGCCCGGGCCACCGAACGGATGGCCCGCAGCGCCGCCACGGGGTCGACCAGGTGCTCCAACACGTCGAGGGCCAGCACCGCGGCCAGAGGCCGCCCGGCAACGATGGCGCGTAACTTGGTGACGAGGGTGGTCTGGGCGAGAGCCAGGGTCTGGTGGTGCGTCTCGAATCCCCGCTCGTCCATGTCGGCGAGCGCGTCGGCGTCGATGTCGCAGCCCACGTAGGTGAAGCCCCGTTCGGTCAGCGGCTCGGCAAGGGGGCTGCGGCCACAACCCAGATCGAGGACCACTCCCCGCTCGAGCCCCGCCCGTTCGACCAGTCGGAGGGCGGCACCGTAGGACGTGGCATCGTCAAAGACACGGGGGTAGTGCTTCACGGTGCCTCCGCGGCCGTGGCGGTGGGGCCGGTCCAGGAATCCGGGTCGGCCAGGATCTCGTAGACCCCGCCGAAGGCCTGCTCCCAGTTCGAGAAATGGTCGGCGATGGTGCTCAGCGCGACAGCCCCCATCCGGGTGCGAAGGTCGGCGTCACCGATCAACTGGTCGAGGGCACCGGCGAGACCGTCGACCGTGCGCCGGCACCGTGACGAGTTCTCGTCATCGGCCAGGATCCAGTCGCCGGCCGGGTTGTCGAAGGCGACCACGGGCACGCCGCAGGCCATGAGCTCGAGCGGGAGGTACGACGGGTGAGCCGAGACGGTGAGGGCCACACCCACGTCGCAGCGACGATAGAGCTCCCCGGTGTCGCGGTAGTCGAGCAGACCCAGGTGCTCGATGCCGTGGCCCAGATCGTCGGGGCGGGCCCACGACCCGGCCGTAACGATCCGGACGCCGTCGCCGTGACGCTCCTTGAGCTGGCTCAGGGCGAGGGAGGCCAGCTCCCAGCAGTTGCGCCAGTGACCCGGACGGGCGTACACGAACACCGTGACCGGACCGACGTGGTCGAGGGGGCGCCTCTCCCGAGCGTGGAACACGCTGTCGTCGACCGCGGGCATGAAAGCCCCACCCACCCCGGCATAGTCACGCTGGTACAGCCGGTGCAGCCGGTCGGTGTTGCACAGGCCGTAGAGCCCGAGCCGGTACCCTTCCTCGGCCAGCGCGTAGTTCGTACCGGCGGGGTAGAACTGCGGCTCGAAGTCCTGGATCAGGTAGAACTTGCGTCGCGTGTGGCGGAATCGGGCCACGCTGTACGCAGTGACCCAGAGGGTGGCGATCGACACGTCGGCGTAGGGCACCAGGTCGAGGGCAGGATCGGTGGGCCCGGTCACGAACGTCATGGGCACGTCGGCCAGCGCGGGGAACGCGGCCGCCAACGCCGACCGGAAGAAGGCCTCGTTCTCGTTGGCCATCATCACGAAACGGTGGCGAACACCGTGCGTGCGTTGCAGGTGATCGGCCAGGCGTAGCGCCGTGTTGATGCCGCCGTAGAAGGGGCTGTCGATGTCCGGGAAGAACCAGTTGATGGTGTCGACCTCAGTTCGACCAACGGTCCGACCGTGGAGGTGGCGGACCGCATCGACCACGTCGTCGTCGGCCCGGCAGATGTCGGCCAGCCAGGTCGACTCGGCCGCGTCGCTGCTCTGGCGAAAGACGGTGAAGTCGCGACCCAGGACCGCCCCGACCTGAGCCATGGGCCCGTGATCGTGGGGGTCCCGAAAGGCCGGCGCCCCAGTGTGGGTGGAGAGGTTCGGGGAGAAGTACGGATCTCCGCCGCGCAGGTACTTCTGGTACCGCCAGTAGCTGGCGTGGAAATCACACACCGGGACAGTGCGACCGCGGGTCACCGATTCGAGGTGACGCACCTCGGCGAACGGTGAGACCACGTTGCGGTAGCCGAGGAACCGCATGTCGAGGCCGAGGACGACGTCGCTTCCGCAGAGCTCGAACCGCTCGTCGAACCCACCGACCTCGACGAACAGGTCGGCCCGCACGGCGACACACGCGGCGGTGACGCTCAGCACATTGCGGTACCAGTCGGTCGGACCCACGAGGGTGTCGGTGTGGGGCGCCATCCCGGCGAAGAGGTGGCCGGCGAAACCATCGACCCCGATGACCACCCCCCCGTGCTGGATCCGACCATCGGCGTCGAGCAACTGCAGGCCGACCAGCCCGATGTCGGGCTGGACGACCCAACCCACCAGCTCGCGCAACCATCCGGCGTCGAGCAGGATCGTGTCGTCGTTCAGAAAGACCAGGACCTCACCACGGGCCTCGGCCGCGGCCACGTTGTTGACCCGCGAGTAGTTGAACGGTTCGTCCCACCACCGCACACGGAGGTCGAGGCCGGCTGAATGCTCCTCGTACCAGGGCTCGACCTCGGTTCGCCGTCCGCTGTTGTCGATGATCACCACGTCGAAGTCGGGGTAGTCGGTTTCGGCCAGGCTGGGCAGGCAGCCCTCGAGCATCTCCACGTTGAACCGGGTCGGGATCACGATGGTGACCGACGGAGATCGTTCCAGGGTCCAGCTGACCTTCACCCCTTCCGTGGCCGCGGTGACGACACCGGGACGACCGGTTCGCTCGAGGTGGGCGGCCACGACGGCCACGGCCTGGTCGTCGAGCACCTCCGGTCGTCGCCCGAGGTGAGCCAGCACCCGCGGCACCCGGACGACGGTGTCGTCGGCGAGACCGAGCCGGAACAACAGATCCCACCAGCAGGCCTCACCGAGTTCGGCATCGAGCCCACCCGCATCGACCAGCGCTCGACGCCGCACCGCGAACGACCGGCCCAGGTAGTTGGCACCGAGGAGCATGTCCGGCGACCACGACGGGCGGAACCGGGGTGTGGCGAGGGTGCCGGTGTTCGCGAGCACGTCGTCGTCCCAGTGCACCACCACGGCCGCGGGATCGTCCCAGGCGCGAGCCCGGATCTCGAACACGAAGTCGGGCTCGAGACGGTCGCCGGCCTCGACGACCACGACGAGGGCGGACGGGTCGCCCTCACCGGCCAATCGCGCCGCTTCGACCAGCGACGAGACGCCACCGGTGGAAGCGGTCGTGACCCTCCGATCAGCGGACGCATGGCCCGAGCTGTTGACCTCGATGACCGTTGCCGCCCATCGCGCATCGGTCTGAGCGTGCAGCGAGTCGAGGGTGACGCTCGTGGCCGCCGCCGACGGGACGGGGTCCGATCCGGTCGCGCCGGACGCCAAGATCAGTATCTCCACCGGCACCCGGAGCTTCCGATCGACCGAAGCCTCGATCTGATCGGCGATTCGACCCGGCCCGACACGAGCGCGTGCCAACCACGCGGCGTAGCTCGGTTCCCCCGCTGTGGCCTGAGAGGCCAGGCGCCACAGCGCGCTGGCGCGGGGGAGGTACCCCATGCCGTCGAGTACCAGCTGACGGCCGAAGCGCATGGTGGCACGAGCAGTCGATGAAGGAGGCGCAACGCGCTCGGCCAGTTGCTTCGCTCGCCTCCGGGCGCTCGGTCGGAAAGGGTCAGCGGTCAACGTCGCCACCGGGCCCCGATTGGAGACCACCCCACTCGCCGCCGAGGTCGACCAGGCCCAGCAACGGCTCGTCGGCCTCGATCCGGAACGTGATGACCCGCTCCTTCTTGTCGACCACCATGGTGCCCTGGGCGTCGTGGACGGCCGCGGTGATCGTGTACTCACCCGGTCCCAACGCCAACGAGCGAATCGTGTAGTCGACGTAGCCCCGGCCCACCGGTATCGGGCCGCGCTCGAAGTCGGGGAACTGGAACGGATGGGCCACCAGCACGCCCGCCTGACTCTCGAGGGTGAACGAGAAGCGGGGGGACTCCACCGGCGCTCGGCACTCGTAGTGCATCCGAACCGTCATGGGGTGGCGGCTGCGGAACAGTCTCGTGGAGCGCAGGTCGGCATCGAGGGCCTCGATCTCGCCCAGCCGGATGTTCCGGGCCTCGGGGGCACCCACCGGTCGGGCCGCCTCCGTCTGGGACGCCTCGAACTCGGAACGCAGCCGCTCCTCTTCCTCGAGGCGTAGGCCCTCGGCGGCGTTGACCTTGGCCAGGTACTCGTGGACCACGTCGACGGCCTTGCCCTCGGCCAGGATATTGCCGTGGTCGAGCCACGCGGCCCGATCGCACAGGGTGCGCACGAGGTCGAGACTGTGGGTGACCATCACGATCGTGACCCCTTGTCGACGCAACTTGTACAGATGCTCGAAGCAGCGGCGCTGGAACTCCTCGTCGCCAACGGCGATGACCTCGTCGATGATGAGGATGCGAGGGTTGACGTGGACGGCCACCGAGAACCCGAGCCGGACGAACATGCCGCTCGAGTAGTGCTTCACCGGCGAGTCGACGAACCCGTCGAGGCCCGAGAACTCGACGATGTCATCGAAGATGTCGTCGACCTCATGTCGACTCAGCCCGAGGATGGCCGCGTTCAGGTAGATGTTCTCGCGACCACTCAGCTCGGGATGGAAGCCTGCGCCGAGCTCGAGCAGGGCCGAGATGCGGCCATCGGTGTGGATCTCCCCGCGGGTGGGCTTGAGGATGCCGGCCATCATCTTCAACAACGTGGACTTGCCGGACCCGTTGTGGCCGACCAGGCCGTACACCGAGCCATGGGGGACCTCCAGGGACACCCCCTTGAGCGCCCAGAATTCCTCGTAGCGCTTGCCGCGGCGCTTCGTGAACAGCTCTTTCACCGAACCGGCGCGTTCCTTGTACAGCCGGAAGTGCTTGGCGACGTCGTCGACGGCGATGGCCGGGGTCTCGCCCATCACAGTTCCTCGATGACGTTGCGGGCCTTGCGGGTGAACAGCAACGAACCGACGGCGAACGTCACGAGCGATACCGCGATCACGACGAGGAAGGAGAGCGCACTCGGCCAGACGAGCAGGTAGAAGGCGTCACGAGCCCAGGCCACGAACTGGGTGAGCGGGTTGAGCTCGTAGATGCGGAACGCCCACGCGGGGATCTTGGCCTCGACCTGCGAGATCGGATACACGATAGGGGTGGCGTAGAAAAGCATGTTCATGCCGACGCCGACGAGGTAACCCACGTCGCGGAGGTACACGTTGTACACCGAGGCGACGAGGCCGACGCCGAGGCCGAACAAGCCGACGAGGACCAGCAAGAACGGGAACAGCAAGTAGGTCAGGCCCACGTTCCCGACGACGAGCATGATGGCGACGAGGATGCCGCCCTCGATCACGGCCTGGAGCATGACGGTGAACATGTTGGCGATGGCCGGACACGCCGGCGGGAAGTACACCTTGTTGAGGAGCGCGCCTGCGCTCTGCAACGCCGCCATGGACCCGTTCACAGTGCCGCTGAAGAAGTTCCAGACCACGAGACCGCAGAACAGGTAGAGCGCGAAGCTGTTGGTGCTCCCGTTCCCGGCCCGCGGTGCTTCGGCACCGAAGATGACGCCGAACACGATGCTGAAGATGATCAGCGTCGACGCC